>NZ_LZEU01000001.1:0-600000 GCF_014490745.1 Pseudomonas alcaligenes
CTGCAGGAAGTCGCCGCCCGCGGCGGCCAGCTGATCGTCTTCGCCGACGGCCAGGCCGGTATGAGCAATGGCACCGGCACCCACGTGGTGAACATGCCGCATATCCACGACGCCTTGGCGCCGATCCTCTATACCCTGCCGCTGCAACTGCTGTCGTACTACGTGGCGGTGTTCAAGGGCACTGACGTCGATCAGCCGCGCAACCTGGCGAAATCGGTGACGGTGGAGTAAGTCGCGAGGGTGAGAAATTAAAAAGCGGGCCAGTGGCCCGCTTTTTTGTTGATTGAGACGCTGTGATAAATCCAGCGATATTCGTCAGGTACCACATGAGCTACCTAGCAAAAAGATACTGATGGTCGTATGTGACGTATGCAGAGTGGCTTCGACCTGTCGATCATGTGACACGCCATACTCGCTCTTGTTGAACTCCCTCAGTACTTTCATCGTCAGGCTAAAGTCGCCATTTCTAGATCGATAGATTGATACCGGCTTACCAATTTCTCTGGTCTTCAATTCGACTATCGCGCCGTTGTTTCGGATATAGATGAAATGCTCGTCCACCTCAATGAGCGACGTTGGAGTGGAGTTTTTTATTGCGAAATTTTGATCGGTGATACTGTATCCGCATAGCCAAACTCCCGGACTATCGTGATTCATGCTTTTGAATCTGGATAGAGCTTCCTCGTAAGACAGTGGCTCAAGAGATGTTGCATATGCAGAGGAGCTGGCAGCCAGAGTGCTTGCCAGAACTATCGCAAAGGTTTGTGCAGTACGAGTCATCTACTGGACGCCAATCTTATTGGCGCCTATGTCTACCATAGAGCCAATTCGGTGAGTGAGTATTATTCGGCCACTCCGCATTCATCACGAAATTAGTCATGTTTAGGCTTATCTATGGTTGGCGTATTATGGTATTGGTTGTCGGTTGAGGAGTTGCGTCTTTATATGATTTGTTAAAAATATGAGATGGGTTTATTTTTGTTTAATTGCATGTTGTGTAGTTTAAAGAGCTTAGATCTTCTGGGGTGTATATTTTAAATTCGTAATTTTCGGAGTCGGTGAGTAAGGAAATACTTACTGGTTGGTTGGGGTTTGTAGTGGAGTAATTTATAAATGTTTTATTTTTTGAGATGTAGTAGCAGTTTTTTCCCTTTTTAAGGTATGTTTCTGGGGTTGTATTTTCAAGTTGGGCTGGAGTGCTATATTTTTCGTGAATTTCGATCCCGTTCAGACTCCCTTTTATTATATCCAGGGGTTTCCTGCTCTGGGTTAGCTTGGTGATGTCGATAGTTGAAGCCTCCTTTTTCCATTGGTCAGTATATATGTATCCTAATTCTGCATAGTCCGAGTTTAATTCTTTGTTGATGTTACACATGGATTTTCTTATAGATATGCCGGTTTGATTGCTTCTGGTTTCGGCAATGGCACAGTTAATTAAGATCTTCCTATTTTCTTCTTTTAGAGTGTAAATTATGTCCGCTTCACCTGAAGTGAATAGTGCGGGTTTGCTGTTAGTCTGGATTAGATCTCTATAGAAACCATCCTTTTCTTGCGTTATATCTTTGTAGACTTTGGGGGTTGGTCTGTTATCTAAAATAATACTTCCGTTCTCTCCTTTAATTATTTCAGTCGCGCTGGCAGAAAAGGCTACTGCGAATGATGCTGCGATCAGCGATGCTTTCATTATCAGAATTCCGTTGGTGCTGTGGATGATTCTTTAAGAATCTCTTCGAATTTCGTTGCATACGAAGCTATCAGTGCTTTCTGGTCTACACCGTTAATTACCTTGCGCGCACCTTCATAGTCTACAGTGGTGCTTTTTATATAATCACCAATACACTTTCCTGTGAATATTCCGTTTTTCATTCCCCATATCATGATTGGTACGGAATTTTCAAAATCCGCTGCTAAATCCGGGTTGTTGACAAAGTCTGGGCCGAATTTTTCCATCGCTCTTCTGTAGTTGACTTTCCATGTGAGATGAACTGGACCGCGTCCACGGTATTTGAAACCATCTCCCTCCGCGGTATTCTCATGGTCTATAGCGTTCTGCCGTTTCTGCGGAGTATTAGCCAACACTGGATCGTACTTATCGAAGTAGTGATAGTCTCCTACTTCAGGTTTTTTACTAAAGTATTCACCGGAGGGGAAGTGATACATTTCGTGTCTTGCAGTGGCGAGCATATAGGCTAGTTCGTACCTATTTGGTTTTTCATCGTGCTCTGAATAGTATTTGTTTATATTTGTCAGGAATTCCTTGAGGTTTTCTTTTGATGTGCTTGTGAGTTCAGTTGTGCTGTTAAATGTTGGGTGCAATGGGGTGTATGTTTCAATGAAAGTATCGATATTTATTAGTTCCTGTTTACTTCCATAGATTGCCAGCAGGCCTACGGGGTGGATGTGCCATGGACTTCCACTCATGCTAATCCCATGTTTTCCAGCTACCGTAGCCCACCATGAAAGCTTCTGAATTCGCTCCTTTTCACGCACCCAATTCAAATTTTGATTGTCTGGAGTATGATCCATCAACTTATCCAGCTCGCTCCACTTGTCGCTCTTCCAAAACCATTCGCTCTCATAGTTAGTGATGAGCAAGGAGAGTTGCTGGGCGAGCCAGGGTTTTCCCAGCGCGCTCTTGAGCTCTTGGGCGCTTAGCTTCTGATCACGATGATTGTGTTCGTCAGGCAGGTCGATGATGTCGTACAGCTTGCTGAGTATCGGGCCGCGCTCGACAGCGTCAATCTGAGCAAGATAGCGCTGCGCTTCCGCTTCAGTCAGCTCGCCAGTTGCGCTGAGATGCCGGGCGGCTAGAGCGTCGAGTGGCTGTTGATCCTTCAGGTCACTGAACCCCGGCCACTCCCAAGGAGAGTGGAAGCTGAGTATTGGGTCTTGTTCCGGTACCCAACCGGATATGTCTTGGCCAGCGAGGTCAGCCACGGCGACATACCACCAGTGGATATTGTCAGGGGCGACGGCTTTGTTTTGCTGATCGAGGTTGGCCCAGGCCGAGCGCGGCAAAATACGTTCATAGCCGCACGACAAGCCATCAAGACCGTTGTGCAGGGGAAAGGTCTTCCATGCTTGGAGGGCTGCGCTGGTGCTATTGCGCATGCCGGTATTATTCAGTTGGCTACGTTCTACCCATAGCGGAGTTTTCAGGAGCACGCCGATTTTGCGCCGCACATGTGTGCTCGGAATATTTACTTTTCCAGCATACATATCGCTGCCGTCATCTTTGAAACTCTGTAGAAGAAAGTCGACGGTATCGGGCAACTCGCTCACATCGAGATCGAACTCGCTTGCTAGTTCGGCTTTTTTGGCGGAGTCCATCGGGTAGCGGTTATGTGCACCATCAAAATCTCCAAACCCTGCTTTCTTGGCCTTGAGCTCGACGTAAGGTTGAACCTTGGCCCAGCAACCTTCGGTTGGGGAGTCAGCAGCTACTCGTACATCAGTGCCACTAGCGATCTGGGTATCCGCTGCGCTGGGTTGGATGACCGTAGAACCTTCGTGAATCTTGATCAGGGTCTTTTGTTCGGCGGGCAAGCTCTCTGCCCATGCTCTGCTCTGGTTGATAAAGCCCAGCACGTCCTCACAGCTGAATACCTCCAGATGCAACATCGGTCGGGGGTGGTTGTCGTCGAAATTCTGGTATTGGCCGATATGGCCAATCAGCTCGCCCGCCTTGATCGCTACTGGTTGATCCAGCACCACCACGCTACCGTCATGGGCTTTGGGTTCATGGGTGATCTCCAGTGAGTCCAGCCAGACAAAACCGGGGAGCTTGCCGCTACTGTCTGCCGTGAGTGTTGGCACCGAGTGGCTGCTGATGATTTCCACCAGCTTGCGGTACTTGCTCGTCGCCCCTTCGTCGCTGATGCGTAGCTGTGCGCCTTTGGGTAGCCACGCTAAAATATCGCGACTGGAATCTATGAGCGCAGAACGCACATTCGCGCCAGACTGCAGTGGAACTAGTACGTCCTCGGCCTTTTCGCCGATCAGGTACTGATTGGCGCCAAGGTTCTTCATATAGCTCTTATGAACCCAGCCAGTATTAGGTTCCAATCCGTCGATTGCCGGAGAGATGCTAACCACTTTCAACATGCCGCCGTTGGCTGCTCCTGTCGTGACCGTCGTACCCCGTGGAAGGGTCGCAAGGATATGGTCGTACTCTGCATGCAAAGGATCATCAGGCGAAGTCTTGTGATGGGCATGCACATTCAAACCCAGCAACTTGTCGGGAGCATCTGCCTTTACCTTGCACAACCCGTCACCCCAGAAGCCTGGACGAGGCAGGGTCGGCTGGGCTTGGTAGCTCGCCCAATCCTGCAGGTGCATATACAGGCTGTAAAACGTTAAAGCAGGCGCTGCAGGGGGAGTATCGGAGGTGGAGCCTGCGGTTGGCTCAACAGGTTTTGGTGGGAGCTCCAGAAGGTGTTTGACTAGGACAAAACCCGTAGAGAAGGGCAGAGGTACTGCGGTAGGAGCTTCCCCGTATGTGGTGGTCGGATAGTTTTCGTCGATGCGATAGGCGATTACTTCACCATCGGCGATGCAGCGCACCTCCGACTGGTCGAGTAGGGCCCCAGTGCCCTCATCGAAATGCACGCCGCCGTGCCAGTTGCCGCTAGCCCCCATTGGGAAGAAACCGTCCTTGGCCTGAGCCAGGGCAGCGTAGTAAAGCTCGGGGTTGGTGACGTCCTTGCTGGCTTCCCCGGCGGCTCCCTTGAGCCTGAATGGTAATGCCCAGTTGATTGGTTTGTACTCTGCCATGGTGATTTGACTCGATTCCGTTCCTTGGTGGCGTGCCGCTTGGCCGCACGCCTGATCCTGATTAGCTGGAGAAGTTGAGCATCCGTTTCGGCCGCTGTTTGAGGGTGCTCAGGTTGTTAGCCAGGCTTTCATCCAGCAGATTCCCCGCTTTATCCGCATCCGCCGCCCCCGGCAGCACTGGTGGTTTGATCGCGATACCCGAACCATTCCCCGGCGCTCCGCCCGCATTGATCCTGGCCATAGTCCCGACCAGGGTTACGCCGCCGGGGTCGAGTTTGATGAAGCTGCCGCCGGCTTTGAGGGTGATCTCCAGGCCGGCTTCGATGACCATCTTCTGTCCGGCCTTGAGGTGGATCTCGCGGCCGGTCTGGGTCAGTTGAGCGGTGCCGAGTTTGATGTGCTGGTTGTTGACCACGGTCAGGTGGTCGTCGGCGCGCACTTCCATCTTGCGATCCAGATGGGTGGTGTGGTGTTCCTCGGCCTTCAGCTCGGTGTAGCTGTTGGCTTCCACCGTGTCGTGGCGTTCGTGGCCGATGCGGATCTTCTGGTCGTGCTCGACGTTCTCGTCCCAGTCCTTCTGCGCGTGGATATAGATCTGTTCCTGGCCCTTGCGATCCTCGATGCGCAGTTCGTTGTAGCCGCCACCGCCGGGGCTGCTGAGGGTCTTGAACACGCTGCGGGTCTTGTTGGCGGGCAGGTCATAGGGCACCACGTGCTCGGCGTGGTACAGGCAGCCGGTGACCAGCGGCTGGTCGGGGTCACCTTCGAGAAAGGTCACCAGCACTTCCATGCCAACGCGCGGGATGGCGATGCCGCCGTAGCGATCGCCGGCCCAGCTGGAGGCTACGCGCAGCCAGCAGCTGGTCTTGTCGTCGGCCTGGCCGTGGCGATCCCAGTGGAACTGCACCTTGACCCGGCCGTACTGGTCGCAGTGGATTTCCTCGCCCTTGGGCCCGGTGACCACGGCGGTCTGGCTGCCTAGTACCTGGGGTTTCGGGTGGCGCAGGGCGGGGCGGTAGATGCTGTTCCAGGGGCTGGCGCTGAAGCGGTTGCGGTAGCCTTGGTAGAAGTTGTCCGAGTTGCCTGAGGTGCCCTCACCCCGGCCCTCTCCCAGGGGGAGAGGGGGAAAAGCAGCGCTGGTGATCGACTCTTCCAGCACCTGCGGCTGTTTGCCTTCGTGGATCACCTCGTGCAGCAGCCACAGGTCGTTCCAGTCGCGCTGCGGGTGATCGGAGATTTCCAGCAGGTGGCCGCTGAGCAGCCTGGGTTGGTCGCTGTGGCCCTCGGCCAGTTGCTGGTCGGCGCGGTGACGCTCCAGGTTGCGTTGCGCCAGGTGCTTGCCACGGCTGCGCTCGGTGAAGCGACCGGGGTAGTCGTAGTCCTCCAGGTCGGGTTGCAGTTCACTCTTGGTGGCGGCTTCGAGCAGCAGGCGCGGTTGCTCGAAGTCGTAGTCGCGGCGGGTCACCCGGCTGGTGCGGGTGGCCAGGCGTAGGGCGAAGCGTTTGATCACCGGTTCGTCGGCGACCAGGCCGCTGTCCTGCACATAGGCGGTGGGCCGGCCCAGGCGCGGGAAGCTGGTCTGGTCGTCGCCGAACACCAGCACATGGCCATCCGGGCTGTGCTGGAAGTGGTAGTGGATGCCTTCTTCCTCGCACAGGCGCTGGATGAAGTGCAGGTCGCTCTCGTCGTACTGCACGCAGTACTCGCGTGGCGGATAGACAGTCGGGCCGAGCTGGAAGCGGTAGGCAGCGGCGAGGATGCCGTGCTCCTCCAATACCGTGGCGATGATCTGCGGCACCGTCAGGTGCTGGAAGATGCGCTGGTTATGGCGCTGCGCCAGCCAGGCCAGCTTCGGCTGCAGCACCAGGCGATAGCGGGTCAGGCGCTTGCCGGATTCGCCCTGCGCCGCCTCCAGCACCAGGCCGTGGATGCCCTGGCCAGCCGGGCTGAAGGCGAGGAAGGCGGCCTGGCCGAGCAGCGCCTGCAGGTCGAGATCCGGCTGTTCGCTGACCAGCTCCACCTCGAAGTGGTAGGGCTGGTCGAGCACTTCGCGGCCGTGGAAGGCCAGCACCTGCAGGTCGTGGCGCAGGCCCTCCACGCTCAGGCTGAAGTGTTTCTGGTTGGCGGGATTGAACATGGTGGCGTCCTTGTCAGAAGTCTTGGCGGCGACTTAGCCAGCGCGGCAGCCAGGTCGCCGGCTGGCGCACCGTGGCGAAGGCCTGCAGCAGTTGCGATAGGCTGCAGCGGCGGGCTGGGTCGAAGGCCAGCGCGGCGCGCAGGGCTGGCCACAGGCTGCGCGGCAAGTCGGCGGGCGCGGTCAGGGGCAGTTCCATGGCCTTGGCCTGCTTGGCGCTTTGCCGGCGGAACGGATGCTGGCCGCTGCACAGCTCATAGATCACGCAGGCCACCGCATAGACATCGGCGGCGGCACTCAGCGGCGCGCCGTCGAGCAGTTCGGGGGCGGCGTAGCGCGGCGTCCAGGCGGCGAAGCGGCTGCGCGACAGGCGCGGCAGGCCGGTGAGAAAACCCGCCACCGCCTGACCGAGGCCGAAGTCGAACAGGCGCAGGTCGCTGTCGCCGAGCATCAGGTTGCTCGGCTTCAGGTCGCCGTGCAGCACGCCCTGGCTGTGCGCATGCTGCAGTGCTTCGAGCAGATGCAGACTGACCTGGCGGGCCTCGCTCCAGGGCAGGCCGCTCGGGTATTGCTGCAGCAGGTGGTCGAGGGTGTTGCCCTTGAGCAGCTCCATGGTGATGAACGCGCGCTGGCTGGGCGGGTCGATCTCGAAGCTGTACAGGCGGATCAGGTGGCGCTGGCTGAGCCGCGCGCCGAGGGCGAACTCGCTGTAGAGCAGGGCGTTGGCGTCCGGGTATTCGGCGAAGTCCTCGCTGAGGGTCTTCAGCGCCACATAGGGTTGCGGGTCGCCGAACTGCTCGCGCAGCAGGTCGCGGGCGCGGTACACCGCGCCCATGCCGCCGACACCGAGCAGGCGTTCGATGCGGTAGCGGCCGCAGAGCACCTCGGGCAGATCCTTGGGCAGCGGGCGCGGCGCCTTGGCCGGGCTGCCGGCCATTACCGTGAGGTCGCTGCTGGCGAGCGGCAGAGTCATGGCCTGGCTCATCGGTTGATCACCACGGCGCTGAGGTTGTCACGCGCCGGGCCGTCCAGGGCCAGCTCGAACAGGCGCTGCAAGGCCAGGCTGGCGCTGGGGCGGATCAGCGCGGCGCTGAGCTGGTCGGGGCCGAGATCCTGGTAGAGGCCGTCGCTGCACAGCAGGAACACATCGCCGGGCAGGCTCTCCAGTTCGAGGATATCCAGCTGCAGTTCCTCGGCCGCGCCGATGGCGCGGGTCAGGGCGTGGGCCGCCGGCTGGCGTGCGGCTTCTGCGGCGCTCATGCCGCGCTCGTCGATCAGTTGCTGCTGCAGCGAATGATCGCGGGTCAGCTGGTACAGCTGGCGCCCGCGCAGCAGGTAGCAGCGGCTGTCGCCGGCCCACACGCAGGCCACCCGGCTGCCCTCGGCGAGCAGGGCGACCACCGTGCTGCCGACCAGCATCTCGGGGTTCTCGCTAGTCACCGTGAGGCCCAGGCTGAGGTGGCGATTGAGCCGGTGCAGGCAGTCGCGCAGCTGCTCCAGGCGTGCGGTGAAATCCACATCGCTGGCGATCTCGGCGAGGCTCTCGACGATCAGGCGACTGGCCAGGTCGCCGTTCTGGTGGCCGCCCATGCCGTCGGCGACCACCCACAGGCCGTGCTCGGGCTGGTCGAGAAAGGCGTCCTCGTTGCGTTCGCGCACCTTGCCGGTGTCGCTGCGCGCGGCGCTGTGCCAGAGCAGGTTGCCGACTTCCATCAGAGCGTCGCCGGCAGTTTGAAGTCGCGCAGCAGGGCGACGTCGAAGGGGTTCGGCGAGCGCTGGCTGTGCAACAGGTACTTGGCCTGCAGGCCGTCGAGGTTGGCCTTGAGGATCAGCACGTCACGGCCGCTGTGGTATTCCACCTGCATCATGTCGAGCAGGCGGAACAGCGCCCAGGGCCCGCTGTTCTTCTCGATGCCGACACGGCGCCCGCCCTGTTCCTCCAGCACCAGGCTGCTGCGCTCGCCGTCGCCTTCGGCCGGCCAGCGGAAGGCGGTGGCGACGATCGGGCCGTGGCGGTACTCGACCTTGTGCCCGCCGAAGCGGAAGTCGGCGCGGTTGAGGCTGTAGTCGAGGGCGAAGGGTTCCAGCTTGAACAGCACCAGCGGCTCGGCCGGGTTCTCGGCGAAGAAGCTGCGGCGGATGCTCTGGGTCTGGTTGATCTGTTCGAGGAAGGTGGCCGACAGCGGCAGGCCCTGGCCGTCCAGGTGACGCAGCTGGTACTTGCCCTCGCTGTCGCTGACGAAGGCCTTCAGGTAGTGATCGACAAAGCCGTCGGCCACCCCTTCGGCCTTGAAGAACTCGCGGAAGTCGGCAATCGCCACGTCGCTGTCGCTCTTCGCGCTGAACGGGTAGCGCTTCATCAGCGACTCCTTGTAGAAGGCGTACAGCTCGCTGCGGTAGCGCTTGTTCAGGTAGCCGTAGGCGTCGTTGAGCACCAGCTGCCAGCTGTCGTCGGCGATCAGACTCAGCCAGTTGCCCACCGGCTGCGGCAGGCGTGCGGCGCTGCTGCGCACCTGGTTGATCGCATCCGGGCTGCCGCTCATGCGAGCCTTGGCCAGCTCGAAGGCGGCCTGTTCCGGGGCGCTGGCGTGGGCCATGCCGCTCAGCTGCAGCTGCAGGGCATCCAGCGCCTGCAGGGTGGCGGCCAGTTCCGGGCCGGCGCCGTTATTGTCGTCGAGCAGCCGGTGCAGCGGTTCGAAGCGCCGCTGCAGGGCACGCCGGGCGGTGTCCGGCAGGCTCTTGGCGATGGCGCCGATACCCTGTTCGGCGGCTGCCGCGGCCAGCTTGCCTTTCTTACCCAGCTTGGCCTGGGCGGCCAGCTCGTCGATCTGGTCGGTGGCTGCCGGCAGGTCGAAGCGAGTGTTCTCGCGCACTTCCACCAGGATCTGCAGCAGCGGCGAGTTGGCCGCGGTCAGGGCGGACAGCTGGAGGATGCCCTGGGCGCTGTTGCCGATCGGCTCCAGGCCCAGCTGGCTGATGGCTTCACCCCAGTAGTTGGCGTAGTCGCGGAAGTACAGCTGCTCCAGCTCCACCAGCAGACGACCGAGGTCGTTGTCGCTGAGGCTGCTGCCTTCGCCGAGTACCCAGTTGTCGCGCAGGATGTCGCGCACCAGGCTGACGCCCTGGGCGACGAAGAACTGCTGGTAGCCCTTCTGCGTGTACAGCCCGGGGATGGCGTAATCGCTGCCGAGGAACAGCGTGGCCTGGCCACCCAGGGCCTGGCTCAGGCGGTACTCCGGCAGGCTGCGGGCCTGGTCGCGGAGCATGCGGTAGACCACATTGGCCAGCGACTCGCTGCGCAGGATCTGCCGTGCCTCGGCCACCAGCTTGTCGTTCAGTGGGTAGGCGCCAAACGGCTCGCTGAGCAGGCGCTGCAGGTGGCCGCCGAGGCCCTTCTGCGTGCGGTCGTCGCCGGCGTAGCGCAACGACCAGTCGGCGCCCAGCCATTGCTGCAGGTAGGCCGGGTCGCGGTGCTGCGCCAGATTGAGCATCAGGTAGGCGCGCAGGCTGCCGAGCAGGAGCTCGCGGTCGTCGCGGTTGGCGCGAATCTGCCCTTCCAGCTGACGCGCCACCCGTGGCAGCAGTTCGGCTTCCAGCTGACGGCGGTAGGCCTGCTGCACGGCAGGGTCGACGGCCGCGCCCTGGTACAGGCCGCCGCGTTCGAGCAGGGCGGCGTCATGCGGGGCGGGGAATACCTGGGTCGCCGCATAGCTGCTGTCGAGTAGCGGCAGCACCTGCTGGGCCTCGTCCTGGGGATTGCTTTGCTCGGTCTGGCGACCCAGTTGCTGGGCCAGCTCGCGCAGCTGCTCCAGGCGCCCATGGTTGGCCGAGTAGCTGTTGCCCCAGAGCAGACCGCAGAGCACCAGGCAGGCGGCGGCGCCGGCGTACAGACTGCGCTGGCGCCAGTCGATGCGGCGTACTTCCTTGTCGTCCAGCCCAGCCAGGTCGGCTTCGGGGAAGATCACTCTACTCAGCAGTTGGTTGATAAAGCGTGCGCGGCCGCTGCGGTAGGTCGGCAGGCTGCTGCCGGCCAGGCCGAGATTGCGCCCGATGCCGGTGGTGCTCGGGTCGAGCGGGTCGTGCAGTTCGGGCGCGCTGGTCAGGTAGAAGCCGCGCAGGTGGCTGGGGCGCTGATAGCGGTTGCCGCTGAAGGCCAGTTCGACGAACAGGCACAGGCGCTCGCCGATCTGCCCGAGCTGGTGCGGGAAATCGAGAATACGGCCGCGGCGCTGGGTGTCGCGCTCCTGGTGCATGCGCAGGATCACCTGGCTGTTGAGGCGGCGCAGCAGCTCCTCGAACTCCTGGCGCACCACGGCCACGTCGGTGGCGTTCTGCTCCTGGCGGAAGCTGGCGCCGAGCACCTGGGCGCTTTCCTCGCGGCTCAGCTGGTCGAAGAACTCGTCAAAGCCGAGCACCTTGTCGGCCTTGCTCAGCACCAGGTACACCGGCACCTCGACACGCAGCTCGGCATGGATCTCGTGCAGGCGCTGGCGCACCTGGCGCGCCAGGCTCTCCAGCTCCAGCTCGCTGTGGTACTGCAGGCTGTCCACCGGGATGTTCACCAGCACGCCATTGAGCGGGCGCGCGCGGCGCTTGCGCAGCAGATTGAGCAGGGTGTGCCAGGCGCGGCTGTCCACCGCCACGTCGGGCTGGTTGAGGTAGCGACCGCTGGTATCCAGCAGCACGGCGTGTTCGGCGAAGTGCCAGTTGCAGTAGCGGGTGCCGCCGACATCCTTGGTCAGGCGCTGGGCGTCGCCCTTGTCGAGCGGGAAGTCCAGGCCGGAGAAATCCAGCAGGCTGGTCTTGCCGCTGCCCTGCGGGCCGAGCAACAGGTACCAGGGCAGCTCGCTGCGCCACTTGTCGCTGCGGCCGCGGTACAGGCTGGAAGTCTTCAGGGTGCGCAGGGCCTGCTTGAAGCGGCCGCGCAGTTCCACCTGCTCCTCGCTGATCAGCCCTTCGCGGCGCAGGCGCTCCTGGGCGTCGACGTCATCCGCCTCGGCCTTCTTGCGCACATTGGCGCGCCAGCTGACGAAGACGATGAACAGGCCCCAGGCCAGGAACAGCCCGCTGATGCTGACCAGGCGGTTGGCCGCCGGCGCCCAGAACTTGGAGTCGGCCACGGCCAGCAGCGGCCCGACGAACCAGATCAGCAGGGCCAGCAGCAGAACCAGGCACAGGCTCCAGACCCAAGTCTTGCGCAGCACCGCCGCGCACTTCTTGAGAAAATCCTTCATCTCAACTTATCCCTGAACAGATGGGGCAGGGGCGGCTTCCACCGCCTGATAGGGCTGCAGCACAGTGCGCCGTTCCTCGTGCAGCACCCAGCTGAAACCGGCGAACAGCAGGGCCAGGCAGGCTGCCGTGGCCACCGCCACCAGCCAGCCGGGAACGATACGCACCAGGCGCCGGCGGCCATCCTTGAGGCCCTGCCAGTGCGGCGACAGCTCGCGCGGAATATCGCCGCGCAGCTGGCGGATCTGCCGGAACAGGCTGTCGCGGATCGCCTCCAGTTCGAGCATGCCGCGCGGCAGCACGCGGTACTTACCCTCGAAGCCGAGCGACAGGCAGATGTACATCAGCTCGAGCATGGCCAGGTGTTTGACCGGGTTGCGTGACAGGTGCTCGAGCAGCTGGAAGAACTTCTCGCCGCCGAAGGTTTCGTTGTGGAAGCTCGACAGCAGGCTCATCTGCGACCAGGCGCTCTCGTTGCCCCAGGGCGTGGTCACTACGGCTTCATCGACCACAGTGCACAGCACATAGCGCGCGGCCATCACCTGGCCGCCCTCGGCGCCTTCCTGCAGGGCGCGGTGCTCGAACAGCTTGATCGCCACGTTGAGGCGCTCGTTGAGCGCCTGGAAGTTTTCCGCGCTGGCACTGTTCTTCAGCCGTACCACTTCCGAGAGCAGCAGCGCGGCGGCGGCCACCAGCGGGTTGAAGCTGATGTTGAAGACTTCCGCCGGGCGCAGGCGCGCGGCATACACCATGCGCTCCTCGAGCTGCTCCATCGGCGGCGCGGCGAAGTCGGTCAGCGGGCTGCGGGCGGCAGAGGCGCCCTGGCGGTTGAGCACGACGGTGCGGTCGGCTCTCTGGTACTCATCCTTGATCATCGGGTTCAGCTCCTGATCGCCCAGAATTTCAGCTCAAGCCCGGAGAAGTCCCCGGACACGTGGAAGGCAAAACCACCGGAGCTTTCCAGCTGCGCCAGCTCTTCCGAGCCGAGCTCCAGGGCGAAATAGGTCTTGCCCGAGTGGAAGGGGATTTGCCGCGGCGCCACCGGCAGCGGCTTCACCTTGATGCCCGGCAGGTGCAGGTTGACCAGCTGGCGGATGCGCTCCACCGCGCCGATCTTCAGGTGCGCCGGCAGGCGCTTGCGCAGTTCCTCGGACTCGCACTGGGCGCTGGCGGCGAGGATGAACTCGGCGCTGCTGAGCAGGCGGTGATCCTGCAGCGGCGAGACCTGGATGCCGTACTGGCGCTGCTGCAGCGGCAGCTCGATGGCGTGCTGCTCGAGCACCATCGACAGCACCTGGCGCAGCGCCTCCATCAGCTTGCGGAAGCTGGCGGCCTGGTCGTTGTGCAGGTAGCGGCCGTCCAGGCGCGGGCGCTTGTGGTCGCTGGCGAAGGTGGCCAGCTCGCCGAGCAGGCCGACCAGTTCGCGGTAGATGCGCTCCGGGTGCAGCTGCTCCAGGCTCAGGTAGTGACGCAGCTGCGGCTCGTAGCGGTTGACCAGCTGCAGCATGAGGAAGTCGCCCACTTCGGTATTGCCCAGCTTGCCGGCGGCGCGCACCCGCTCGGCGAGGATGTCGCCGCGGTGGCCGAGCATGCTGATGACTTCCTTGAGGCACGACTGCAGGTAGCTGGAGCTGTGACAGTGGAGGAAGGTCGGGCTGAAGTCCGGGTCGAGGACGATCACCCCGTCCGGGCTGGTATCGAGGATCTCGGCGACCTTGAGTTTGACGAAGGCCTGGTCGGTCTGCTGCTCGCCGAGCAGCAGGCGGAAGTCCGGGCGGCCGCAGCTGACCTGGCTGGCGGCGCTGTCGCCGGCGTTGGAGTCGGTGACTTCCACATCCTGGGCGCGGTAGCGCGCCAGCACGTCCTGCTGCTCGGCGCGGCGGCTCTCGATATGGTTGCCGGTAACCAGCGGCAGGGCCAGGTACACCGGAGTGGCCGAGGTGTTCGGCGGCACGTCGAGGGCCAGCGGCTCGCGCGCGGCGTCGATCTCGAACAGGCTGCCGTCGGCCAGCACGCCGCTGGCCTGACTGAGTACCAGCTTGCCCATGCCGAGGAACTGGCGGTCGAGCTCCAGGCTGAAGAAGCCCCAGGGGTAGACGTCGAGCAGACGCGTGCGCGCCTTCAGCTGGTGTTCGTAGTAGCGGTCACTCTGCTGGAAGTGCTGCGGGCGCAGGAGCATCCCTTCCTGCCAGACTACCTTGAGCATTTCCATGGTCTCAGTCCTCGCCCTGTACGTCGCTCAGCGGCTGCAGGCCACGCTTGTCCAGGCGCACGCCGGCCTGGTTGATCTCGCCTTCCTGCAGCGACACCACGTAGCGCCAGCTGGCTTCCGGCAGATCGCGATAGGCGGCGACCACGCCGACGTAGCGGCTACCCGGCTGCACCGACAGCTTCAGTTCGCGGGTCTCGCCGGGGCGCACTTCGAGTTCCTCGAAGCTGACCAGATCCGGGCGCAGCGAGGCCTTCGGCCGCTGGTAGAGAGAGAAGAAATCGGCGTTGTTGAACGACGAGGGATTCTTCAGCTCCAGCAGGCGCACCACGATCGGCGAGGGGCGGCCGTGCAGATCCGGGTTGAGGTCGTCGCTGGCCACCAGGCTGAGGTCGAGCTTGGTGGTATCCGAGTAGGGCGACAGGCTGGAACAGCCGCCCAGGGCAGCGAGCAGGCACAACAGGCTGAGGCTGATAAAACGGCACATGGCATTCATCCTTGCTTTCATTCTTGGAAATCGGTGCTGAGGGTGGCGATCAGGCGTACCTGCTCCTCGTAGGTCTTGGCGAAGTCGCGGGCGAACAGGCGCTGGCTCCAGTCGTCGTCCTGCTCGAGCAGGCGGTACTGGCGCTGGTAGGCCCTCCAGCGGCTGCCGGCGGTGGCCAGCAGTGGCTTGCGCTGCTGTTCGAAGCGCAGGCACAGCTGCTCCGGGGCGAATTGCTGGAACAGGCTCTGGGTGGCGGCGCGGCTGGCGGCGAACAGCGCCACCTGGTGCGCCTGCAGGTCGCGGTAGGCACGGCCGATGGCCTGCTCGGCGCTCAGCTGTCCGGGTTTGCCACCGCGCAGCAGGCTGTTCAGCGCCGCGCCGGCATCGGCGCTGTGCTTGAGCGGGTTGTTGCCGGCGCTCTGTACCGTGGTCAGGGCCAGGCGCAGTTCGTTCTTCAGCTCGCTGCGGGTGCGCAGGCTCTGTTGCAGGCCGCCGACGCTCTGCTTGAGCAGGCGTGCGGCATTCAGCGCCAGGGCCTGGCGGGCGCTGTCATCGAGGTCGTCGAGGGCCACGCCGAGGGCTTCGCCGAACTGCTGCCAGAAGCTGTCGTCGGCTACTGCCGGTGCCGACTGGCGCGGTGCGGGCTGCACGGGCTCGACGCGGGCAGCGGCTGGCGCCTGCACGGGTGCGGTTACCAGTTCCGGCAGCAGCAGGCTTTCCATGTCGATGCGCGCGTACTGGCTGCGCTCGAACTGCTCTTCCGGCTCCTGCATCAGGCCGGCGAACTCGTCGAGGCCGGCATAGCCGCGCGGGCGCTGTTCGAGGGCGGCGATCGGGTCGAGGTCGAGGAAGGCGTCATCCGGGATGATGCTGCCGGCCGGCTGGCTGCGGCCGATCTGTTCCTCGAACTGCGCCGGATCCTGTAGCAGGCGCGCGCGGATCTCCACTTCGCCCAGGCAGTACACGTCGCCGTGCTCGATGCGCTGTGGCTCGCCCTTGCGCAGGCTGGCGCCGCTATCTTTCAGCTGGATGCCGTTGCTGCTGGTATCGGTCAGGTAGAAGTGGCCGTCGCGGTAGCTGACCTGGGCATGCCGGCTGGAAATGATCCGTTTGCTGTCGGGGATCGCCCAGTCGCAGTCCTCGCCGCGGCCGATCACGCCGCCGACCTTGTGGAAGCTCTTGCTGGTCAGCAGGCCGGGAGCGAATTGCTGGGCGCTGACGACGTCGAATACCAGTTCCATGGTCTGTGCTCCTGGGCCTTACTTGGCGCGTTGTTCGGCTTGCGGGTCGCCCAGCGGGCGGTAGTCGTCATCGCTGGATTTGTAGTTGCCGGAGCAACCGGCGAGGCCGAGCAGGACGGCCAGCAGGCCAAGGGTGACAAGGTGGGACATCGGGCGTTCTCCACAGGGGGCGATAGGCATAGGGGTAGGCATGGGCGGCTCAGACATCGGCCGGGCTGATATTCAGCCGATCCATGCGGTACAGCAGGGTGCGGCGCGGCAGGCCCAGCTCGCGGGCGGCCTGGCTCTGGTTGCCGCGGTTCTTGCGCAGGCAGTCGAGCAGCAGGTTGCGTTCGACCCGCTCCAGGCGCTCGCGCAGGTTCATGCAGCCGTCGCCGGGCTGGCTGGCGTCCTGGCGCAGGTTGAAATGCTCGGGCAGCAGCTCGCCGCCTTCGCACAGCAGCACGGCGCGTTCGACCAGGCCCTTGAGTTCGCGCACATTGCCGGGGAAGGCATAGCCAGCCAGGTGGGTGAGGGTGGTCTCGGCCCAGCGGCACGGGTCGCGCTGCAGGAAGGCGCTGGCCTTGGCGGCGAAGTGGCGGGCCAGCAGGAGGATGTCCTCGTCGCGCTCGCGCAGGGCCGGCAGGGCGATGGGGAAGTGCGACAGGCGATAGAACAGGTCTTCGCGAAAGCGCCCCTGTTCCACCAGGCTGCGCAGGTCGCGGTGGGTGGCGGCGACGATGCGTACGTCGACCTTGTGCGTGGCGGTGCTGCCCAGCGGGCGCACTTCACCTTCCTGCAGCACGCGCAGCAGCTTGGCCTGCAGGGCCAGCGGCATGTCGCCGATCTCGTCGAGGAACAGAGTGCCGCCGTCGGCCGCGTCGAACAGGCCCTTGCGGTCGCGCTCGGCGCCAGTGAAGGCGCCCTTGCGGTAGCCGAACAGCTCGCTCTCCAGCAGGTTCTCCGGCAGCGAGGCGCAGTTCTGCACGATAAAGGCCTGGCTGCGGCGGAAACCGCAGTCGTGGATGGCGCGGGCGACCAGCTCCTTGCCGGTGCCGGTTTCGCCGGTGAGCAACACGCTGGTGGGGTTGTGCAGCACCTTGCCGAGCAGCTGGTAGACCGCGCGCATTGCCGCGCTGTTGCCGATCAGGCCGTAGCCGCTGCTCGGCACGCTGGCCGGCGCTGGGCTGAGCTGTGGTGCGCGCAGGCGCTGCAGCAGCTGGTGCTGGGTCAGGGCGAAGGTACCCAGGCTGGCCAGCGAGCCGGCGAAACCGGCCAGCTCGCGGGCGCTGTGGCTGGCCAGCAACAGCAGGCCGGCGACGTGCCCCTGCTCGTCCTGCAGCGGCAGGCACAGCAGGCTGCGCCAGGGGCGTGGGCTGGCCGGCAGGAAGCTGGTTTCGTGCAGGCTGGGGTCGAGGCTGGCCAGGCTCAGGTGGCGGTTTTGGCACAGGCAGTATTGCAGCAACTGGCCGCCGTCGTAGTCGCTCGGCAGGCTGGCGCTGTGCTCGGGACTCACCTGGCCCTCCAGCCATTGCGCGGCCAGGGTCAGGCGGGTATGGGTGCTGTCCAGCAGGTACAGCTGGCTCAGCTCGCAGTCGCCGAGCTGGGCAGCGGCCTGCACCAGGCCGGCGGCCAGGTCATCGGTATTGGCCTGGCGCGACAGCTGGCCGAACTGGGCGAGCAGGGACTCGGCGTAGACCAGCGGCTGGGCGATGTGAGCCAGCAATTGTGTGCTCTCAGGCAGGCGTTCAGGCGAATTCACAGACCAGCGCTCCTTCACCGTCGAGGGTGGCATGTACCTGCTGCAGGGCTTCGCCGCTGGCCATGGCGGCCAGCAGGCGATCGGCGATCTGCGGCAGCAGCTGTTGCTCCAACAACTGGTCGATCAGTCGTGCGCCGCTGTCGCTGTGCAGGCAGCGCGCAGCCAGCTGGGCGAGCAGCGCCGGGCTATGGCTGAACTGCAGCTGTCGTTTGCCCAGGCGTTCGCCGAGACGATCCAGCTTGAGCGCGACCAGCTCCTCCAGCACGCTACCGGCCACCGGGTAGTAGGGCACCACGCGCATGCGTGCCAGCAGCGCCGGCTTGAAGTGGCGGCTGAGAGTCGGGCGGATGGCCTGCTCCAGTTCCTCGGCAGGCGGGCGCTGGTCATCGGCGCAGAGCTGGGCGATCTGTTCGCTGGCCAGGTTGCTGGTCATCAGGATCAGGCAGTTGCGGAAGTTGATCGCGCGGCCTTCGCCGTCGTTGGCCACGCCCTTGTCGAAGATCTGGTAGAAGACGTTCAGCACTTCCGGGTCGGCCTTCTCCACTTCGTCGAGGAGGATCACCGAGTAGGGCTTCTGCCGTACCGCCTCGGTGAGCATGCCGCCCTCGCCGTAGCCGACATAGCCGGGCGGCGCGCCGATCAGGCGGGAGACCGTGTGCTTCTCCTGGAACTCGGCCATGTTGATGGTGGTGAGGAAGCGCTCGCCGCCGTACAGCAGGTCGGCCAGGGCCAGGGCGGTCTCGGTCTTGCCGACGCCGCTGGGGCCGACCAGGAGGAACACGCCGGCCGGCGCATCGTTCTTGTTCAGCCCGGCGGCGCTGGCGCGCATGGCGCGGTCGAGGGCCACCACCGCCTGCTCCTGGCCGCGCACGCGCTGGCGCAGATCGGCGGCGAAGCCGGCCACCTTGGCGTTGTGCTCGCGGGCCAGCTGGCTCAGCGGTACGCCGGTCCAGTGGCTGATCACCTCGGCCACCAGGCGCGGGCAGACTTCGTGGCTGACCAGGCGCTCGGCGCTCTGGGCAGTGCTCAGTTCGTCCTGCACGTCGCGCAGTTCGCACTCCAGGGCGGCCAGTTCAGCCTGATTGTCGCATGCCCGCACCTGGGCGCATTGCTGGCGCAGGGCGAGCAGGCGTTCGGCCAGCTGGCGCTGCTCGTGCCAGCGCGCCTCGATCTGCTGCAGCTCGGCCTGCGCTGCGACCAGGCGCTGCTCCAGGGCGGTCAGGGCTGCTGCATCCACCGCCAGGCCTGCCTGCAGGTCGCGGCGCAGGGCCTCGTGCTGGCGCTGGCCTTCGGCCAGCTCGCCGCGCAGGCGCTCCAGCGCTTCCGGCGCGGCGGCCAGGCTGATGCGCACGCGGGCGCAGGCGGTATCCAGCACGTCCACTGCCTTGTCCGGCAGCTGGCGCCCGGCCAGGTAGCGTGCGGACAGCTCGGCGGCGGCCACCACCGCGTCGTCGCGCAGGTAGATGCCGTGGCTCTGCTCATACACCGGGGCCAGGCCACGCAGGATGGTCACCGCTTCCTGCACGGTCGGCTCGTGCAGCTGCACCGGCTGGAAGCGCCGGGCCAGGGCCGGATCCTTCTCGAAGTATTTCCTGTATTCGCTCCAGGTGGTGGCGGCGATGGTGCGCAGTTCGCCACGGGCCAGGGCCGGCTTGAGCAGGTTGGCGGCATCCGAACCCCCGGCCTGGGCGCCGGCGCCGATCAGGGTGTGGGCCTCGTCGATAAACAGGATGATCGGCTTGGGCGACCCCTTCACTTCGTCGATCACTCCCTGCAGGCGCCGTTCGAACTCGCCTTTGACGCTGGCGCCGGCCTGCAGCAGGCCCATGTCCAGGCACAGCAGCTCGACGCCCTTGAGCACCTCCGGCACTTCACCGCTGGCGATGCGCAGGGCCAGGCCCTCGACTATGGCGGTCTTGCCGACGCCAGCCTCGCCGACCACGATTGGGTTGTTTTTGCGCCGGCGGGCGAGGATGTCGATCATCTGGCGGATCGCCCCATCGCGGCACAGCACCGGGTCGAGCTTGCCGTCGCGGGCCTGCTGGGTGAAGTTGTGGGTGAAGCGTTGCAGGTTGGATTCGCCCGCTGCGGTCGGCTTGCCGGGCTGGTTCGGTTGTTGCTGGCTTAGGGCGAAATCGCGCAGGCGTTCGGCATCGATCCTGGCCAGCAATGGCTGGTAGTGACTGCCGGCATAACGCAGCGGGTTGCGCAGCAGGGCGAGGATCAGCGCGGCCTGCTGCACCTGGCTCTGGCCCAGTTCCAGGTTGGCCACCAGCAGGGCGTCCTGCAGCCACTGCACCAGCTCGGCGGAGAACACCGGGTTGCGCGAGGCGCTGTGTTCGCCGTGCGGCTGCAGGGCGCTGGCCAGGGCGCCGGCGTCCACTTCGGCATCCTGCAGGGCACGGCTTAGCAGGCCCTGCGGGCGTTCGAGCAGGCCGAGCAGCAGGTCTTCCACCAGGATCTTGTTGCCGCCGCGCTGCAGGCAGCGCTCGGCGGCGCCTTCGAGGTCGCGGCGGGTGTCGGCGTCCAGTGCCTGCACCAGTTGTTGCAGATCGACATTGATCATTTCATCAGTCCTTTAATGAATGCGGCTGCCAATGGTGACCATGCCGTCGGCCCGTTCATGGCCGAGCCAGCTGGTCCAGCCGAGGTGGCAGGGGTTGTCGGCGCCGATGCGCAGCTCGCGGATTTCCTCGTGGCGCAGGGCCAGGCGAATGTCGTAGTCGAGCGGGTCACGCAGGGTGAAGCGCACTAGCGCGCAGAGCGGCTGGTAGCCCGTGCCGATCGGCAGGAATTCGTGGAAGCGTGCCCAGCTCAGCTGGCGGATATGGATGCGGAACTTGCCGCCGCGGTCGCGTACCTGCTCGCCCAGCACCAGGCTCTCGCCCAGCTGGCTGTTGGCCAGGCCGAGGCGGTTGCGCTGCTCGCCGATGATCTCCACCTGGCGCTCGACGCACTGCTCGATGCGCAGGTCGGCGTGCTTGAAGTAGTAACGCAGCACTGATTCGACCAACGCCGCCGAGTGGGCGCGCAGGCTGAGCAGGCCGAGGTAGGGCAGCAGGCGCTTCCAGTTGAGTTCCTCGGCGGCGCGGATCTGCTCACCGCCGAGGCCGATCAGGGCGAACAGCTGGTTGGAGAACACGTCGCTGGCGCCGCGCTGGAAGCGTGCGTGGTAGCGGTACTTCTGCCAGATCGGCAGGAGCAGGCGCTGCAGGCGATCGTTGAACAGGTCGAGGAATTCGCGCGTGGGGTTGCCCTCCGGGTTGTCGCCCAGCGCCTGCTCGCCATAGAAGGCCGGCAGCGGCGAGCCGGCGCCGAACAGGCTGACCAGGTTGATGCGCAGCTGCGCGCGCAGCTCGCCGTGCTCCTCGAAGAACTGCACACGATCGACATCGCTGCCGGGGAAGCCCAGGCTCGGGTTGGCCTGGAATTCCAGGCGCTCGTACAGCTGCTCCTCATCCAGCTCGGGATGGGCAGTGCGCAAGCGATCCAGCACCAGCAGTACACCCTGGAACAGGCTGTATTCGCGGATGCCGCGGCTGAGTCGGTTAAGACCCACTGCAAAGTCTGCTGCGCTGCTGCCAGGCGGCGTTGAGCTCGGGCTCAGAATGCTCATTTACACCTCGTAAACTGCGCTTCTTCGCCCGAGCTCGCCTTGCCTGGCTCTAGCTCGCGAGCCTTTGCAGCGACTCTTAGAGCAGGGGTTGCTGCCCCATGCGTGGCGTCCATCGGTACACCTCTCCTTGGGTACTCTGCACGCGCAGCTCGTGGTACGAGTTGAGGCTGGCGTAAAGGGCGAAAAATTCATTGAGCACCGAGGCGAACAGGAACAGATCCCCTTCGCCCAGGTAACCATCCGGGTTCATGCTCAATTCGGTACGCACGCCGCGCACCGGCAGGCCGCGGTGCAGGCGGTCGACATGCTGGTGGCGGATCGACTGCAGGCCGCCGAGCAGGCGGCGGCTGACCTTTTCCGCGTGCTGGTCGTAGTAGCGCGGCAGGTCGTAGGTCTCGAGGATCACCTTGAGCGCCTCGACGTCGGCCAGCGACAGGTAGTTCAGCGACATGTTGCTGATCAGCTTCCACAGGTAGTCGCGGTGCAGCGGTGGCGCGTAGCTCGGCGTCACCGCGCTGATATTGCGGAAGGTGAGGAATTCCGGGGTGTCTTCGCTGGGCAGGCAGATATCGCCCAGGCCCAGCTGGCGCGGCAGGTTCTGGTTGGTGCAGGTCAGCTCGATGGACAGGGTTTCCTGCTGATCCTGCTGGCGCATGCCGAAGCTGAGCCAGGTCTCCAGGCCGTCGCCGAGCATGGATGGCTGCTGGCGCACGCTGTAGTGCGGGCGCGCCTTGGGCACATCGAAGCTGGCGTCGTGCTCGAAGGATTCGAACGGCACGTACTCCTCGTAACCCATGCCGCCGGGCTTCCAGCCGGTCACCCGATCCACCGAGAACACTGCGCAATGGCGGGTCTCGAATTCGGCCGGCAGCAGCAGGTACTGATCCTGCTTGCCGTCCAGGCGGATCGGGATGGCGTCGTGGGCGAACAGGTTGACCACCGGCGTGCAGTACAGGCGCACGTTGTCCAGGGTCGGGCGGATGCGCTGCAGGCCGGTCTTCTGGATATCGAAACGCAGCTCCAGGCCGCGGGCGCGCTCCAGCAGCTCGGCCGGCTGGCGCTTGAGCAGCTCGAGGCCCTTGAGTTCGACGAACAGGAACTTGTCCTGGAAGGCGAAGTATTCCTGCAGGTGGCGGTAGCCGCGGAAGGTGTTCAGCGGGTAGGGCACCAGGGCTTCGTCCTCGGCGAAACCCACCGCCTCGACCTTGTCGGCGCCCAGGGCGAAGCCCGGCAGCGGCTGGTCGTAGTCATCCCTGAGCGGCTTGCCCTCGCCATCCAGCAACACCAGCTGGATACCGCCCAGGTGACGCAGCAGGCCGAGATAGAGCAGCTGGCTGATATAGCGTTCGCCGGCCAGGTGCAGGCGCAGCGTGCTCAGCTCGACTTCGCCGAGGTGGCCATCGGCGCTCATCCCCAGGCGCAGGCTGAGCAGGGCGCCGTCGCCCTTCACCGAGTAGTCCAGGCCGCTCAGCGCCAGCGGCAGCACCTCGCAGGCGAAGGCGGTGCGGAAACGGCAGGTCACGCCCTCGATGGCCTTGGCCTCCACCGGCGTATGCCGCGGCACGGCCAGGGCCGGGCCGGGGCGCTTGAGCGGGTCGAACTGCAACATGCTGAAGGCCGGCAGCGGGCGCATGTAGTTGGGCCACAGCAGGTGCATCAGCGAATGGGTCAGCTCCGGCAGCTCGTCGTCGAGCTTCTGCCGCAGGCGGCCGGTGAGAAAGGCGAAACCTTCCAGCAGGCGCTCGACATCCGGATCGCGGCCGGCCTGACCAAGGAACGGCGCCAGCGCCGGACTGCGCTCGGCAAAACGCTTGCCCAGTTGGCGCAGGGCGGTGAGTTCGCTCTGGTAGTGGTGGTTGAAGGACATTAGTTGGCCTGCTCCTTGGCCGATTCGATGCAGCTCCAGAAATCCTTTACGGTCTCTTCTTCGGAGATGGTGACGTGTTCCGGTTGCAGCATCAGTCGTGGTAGTTGCATCGGCCCGGATGAGCACCAAAAGGGGCTCATCCACGTGCAATGACGGGTGTGGTAACCGGGAGCGCTGACCGACAGCGTGGTTCCGCAAGGCGGCCCATCGGCCAGCAGGGCGAACAGGCGATAGTCGCGGTGTTCGGCAAAGGCGAAATGGCCCTCGGCATCGCTGACGGTGTCATAGGCCCAGGATTCGTCGCTGCCGATATCCAGTTCGATCCTGGCACCCGCTACTGCCTGACCAGTTGCGGTGGACAGCACACGACCCTCGATGGCTGGATTTCGGGTTACCGAGTGCGGGTAGGGCACGCAGGCGCCGAGAGTCGATAGCGCTGCTAGGAATAGAGCCGCGCTCATCTTTGGCTGGGTAGGAAAACCGAGCCGGCGGTGCTGATTAAATGCCACGGCGTCAGTTCTCGATAATGTGGTAAGGGGTATTGCTGATGAACAGGTTCAGCCAGCTGTCCTGCCATTCCGGCACGCCGATCTCGAAGGTCTGCTGCTGCTTGTCGAAGTCGAACCAAATAATGCCTACGGTTTTGTCATCTTCGTGCGAGCGCATGTCCGTGTAGTGCTTATCGTAAAGCGGCGTACGGAAGGTGGAGTCCGGTGCCTGGGTGTCGATGAAGCGGACGTAGGCAAGGTCGCTCCAAGGCGGCAACAGCACGTTCTGCAAAATGAATCTTCCCGAGGGGCTGGGATATGAGTACTGCGCTTCCTGAGTGGCGGCCGTGTGGATTACACCGAAGAGCACTAGTGCAGTTAGCAGCAGGGCCACCGCGATGGTGCGGATGGCGGAGGCAAGGCGCATTAGTTGCACTCCGGCAACAACCAGCCGGCATAGCCGTTGTTGCTGGGGTAGATGGCGTAGCCGTTGACCCAGAATGCTCCTTCCATCTCGGCGAACTCGCGTTGCCAGAGCAGCCACTCGGAGCTTGTCAGCAAGACGCCGTCTTTGTTGTAAACCCGAAAGAAAGAGTTGCTACTGAAAAGCTTTACGGTTTTTCCGAGCACGCCGAGAGATGAAAACTTGGGGACGTAGGCGTTGATGTAGCAGCGCCCAGACTCACTCCAAGAGACCATGTAGGGATCTGTGCTAGCGCTCAGATAGAGCTTCACGTACAGCCAGGAAGCGGATGCTGCAAGAACTGCCACAGAAACCGTCATCACCAGAGCTTTTTCAGCGTTGGCCATCAAATGCAGAATGCCTGTTCTGTTTATATGAGCTGTGGGTGTCATTGCTCGGCACCGGAAGTGCTTAGATAAGTAGTCACGAAACAGTGTATAGACATAACTTTTAAGCTGGCGCCGAGTTAAGGAAATACGTGCCTATCACATGCAGTGCAGGAACAATCAGCAGTCCAAGTAATCTCATTATTCGATAGGCTTTTGTATCGCGTACTTTGTTAGAAAAACCTAAAGCAATAACAAATATGCAATAAATAGCAAGTAATCCGAAGATATCGCTATCCGCCACAACGGCTAAATATCCAGAAATGCTCATTCTTTATTAAATTCCATGAAATTCCAGCGATAGAACTGGAATATTTTTAGGAAGTCTTCACGGCTCGATCCAGTGGAGAGGTTTCGGTAGTTCCAGCTTGAGCCGCTCAGATTGTAAATGCCATTTTCTATGGGCATTCCCGCATAACCATCATTTTGTGGGTCGGCCATGTTTGAGCCCAGCATTCGCTGTACTGTTGTAAACGGGCGGACGCTTATGCCGCTGGTGTTACCTTGCTTTATCTCGATCTGATTAGCGTTTACGCTCATTGCGACCTGTATATGGTGGGCTACGTTACCCGGACGATCAGTGGCTTGAGCCAATATGTCGCCAGGCATAAGCTCCGCTGGAGCCTGCAGTGCGATCACATTCTCTCCAACGCGCTGCATGTCCGGTGCGCCATATGTCAACATGACCATTTCAGCAAATCCGTACATGTGGCTCACATAGTGGTCATGCTCGACAGGCTGATAGATCTCCATATTCCTATACGCCCTGACACCAGTCTTAAGTTTTACTGGAAGTTGTCGAGGTGAGGCGAACTCGCACAGAAGCCGTATGGCGAAATCTTCACATGTAAATTTGTTGTTCTTGATGTTTCCACTTTTATCCCAGTACTGTTCCTGTACAAGGCGCTCAGCAATTGCAGGGGCTGTAGCGTGGTATTCCTTTATCGCGGCCTCAGTCCAAAAATTGGCTGTCTTCCAAAAGACTTTCAGCTTTATTTTCTTGACTGTTTTCTGCTTCGGGCCCGCTAAAGCAATGGAGCGGGTTGTCAGGGAGTTAAGGATCTCGGCACTCATACGAGATCCACCTGCACAGCAGCAAAGAAGTCTATGGATTCACCTGCGTTCCCCTGCACTTTTTGGCTCAGGCCGGTAGCATCGGTGTACCCGTCTATCCAATGGCCTTGAGGCGTGCGCAGTTTGTATGGGATGCCATGTAGCGGATTGCCGTCTTGATCTTCGATCAAGATGCATTGGCTATAGCTGGCATTAGCAATACTGAGTGGTCGAGGGCTAGTGAACGCCGCCTCACCCCCATTGGCCCCAATCAACACCGTCCCTGACCCCGCCACCACCACATTGCCGTGGCTGCCGACCGTACCGATGGTGGTCGCCGGTTTGCCGTTGATCAGCACGGTGGGGATCACGTTGCCGGACAGCGTGCCGCCGCAGGCCGAGGCATCGCCCATACGCGCGGCAGGTTTGCTGTCGAACAGCACGTTGGGCGAGCCGGCGGCGATGGGGTTGGTGCCGTGACCGGGAACCGGACAGGCGGTGGGGTCGCCCAGGCGGGCGGCGGGTTTACCGGACATCCATGCTCTCCTTTGAACAGGCCTTACCTGACCTTCACTTGCCCGCTGCCATCCAGCTGCGCGGCGAAACTGACCTGGCGCTTGATGCCGTCGACCTGCAGCAGCCCTTCGATGGCGAAGTTGAGGCTGAGGGGGTCGTGCTCGCGCGGCAGGGAAATGACCCGCACCTGTTTCAGGCGCGGCTCGTATTGTTCGATAAAGCGTTCGATCGCCATGCGCGCCTGCTGCAACGCATCGTGCAGCGACAGGCGCATGTCGTTGAGATCGGGCAACCCGTAGTCGGGCAGCGTCTGCACGCTGCCTGCCCGGGTGCTGAGCATCTTGGCCAGATGGGCAGCCACCGAGGCCATCACGCTCACCTCGTGATCGAGGCGGGCGCGGCCGACGGTGTCACCGCCGAGGCGCTCGAACAGGCTGCCGTATCCGGTCATCTCAGGTTCTGCCCACGAACAAAACACGGTGGCGGCGCTGGGCGTTTTCGCGCAGTGCAAGGAAGGCCGAACGCAGTGGGCTGCCTGCCCACAAGTTCGGCATGACACCGCAATGCGCGAAAACGCACGCGCCCCGGAGGGCTGCGCCCGAAAACGCGCCAGTCGGTGTTGCTCGTCCCTTATTTGGGATCGCCAAACTGCGGGACTCGCGCCTTGTCTGGCGCGTTTTCGGGCGGCAGCGCCGGTGTGTTTTGTTCATGGGCAGAACCTCACTCCTTACTCCTTGTCCAGCTTGCCGACCAGGGACAGGGTGAAATCGGCACCCATGTACTTGAAGTGCGGACGCACATTGAGGCTGACGCGGTACCAGCCCGGCTCGCCATCGACGTCGCTGACGATCACCTGCGCGGCGCGCAGCGGACGGCGGCTACGGACTTCCGAGCTGGGGTTCTCCTGGTCGGCGACGAACTGGCGGATCCACTTGTTCAGTTCCAGCTCCAGGTCAGTGCGCTCTTTCCAGGCACCGATCTGCTCGCGCTGCAGCACCTTCAGGTAGTGCGCCAGGCGGTTGACGATGAACAGGTAGGGCAGCTGGGTGCCGAGCTTGTAGTTCAGCTCGGCGGTCTTGCCTTCCTCGCTGATGCCGAAGAACTTCGGCTTCTGCGCCGAGTTGGCGGAGAAGAACGCGGCGTTATCACTGCCTTTGCGCATGGTCAGGGCGATAAAGCCTTCTTCGGCCAGCTCGTACTCGCGACGGTCGGAGACCAGTACTTCGGTGGGGATCTTGGTCTCGATCTCGCCCATGCTCTCGAAGTGGTGCAGCGGCAGGTCTTCCACCGCGCCACCGCTCTGCGGGCCGATGATGTTCGGGCACCAGCGGAACTTGGCGAAGCTGTCGGTCAGCTTGGAGGCGAAGGTGTAGGCGGTGTTGCCCCACAGGTAGTGCTCGTGGCTGGCGGACACGCTCTCCTTGTAGACGAAGGTTTTCACCGGGTTCTCTTCCGGATCGTAGGGGTTGCGCAGCAGGAAGCGCGGCAGTGTCAGGCCGACGTAGCGCGCGTCCTCGCGCTCGCGGAAGCTCTGCCACTTGGCGAACTGCGGGCCCTCGAAGTGATCCTTGAGGTCCTTCAGGTTGGGCAGGCCGGTGAAGCTCTCCAGGCCGAAGAATTTCGGGCCGGCGGCGGCGATGAACGGCGCGTGAGCCATGCAGGCGACGGAGGCCACGTGCTGCATGCACTTGATGTCCGGCGAGCTGGGGTCGAAGAAGTAGTTGGCGACGATGGCGCCGACCGGCTGGCCGCCGAACTGGCCGTACTCGGCGGTGTAGATGTGCTTGTACAGGCCGGACTGGGTGATTTCCGGGCTGTCCTCGAAGTCGTCCAGCAGATCCTGCTTGGAGGCGTTGAGGATCTCCAGCTTGGTGTTCTCGCGGAAGTTGGTGCGATCGACCAGCAGCTTGAGGCCGCGCCAGGAGGATTCCAGAGCCTGGAAGTCGGCGTGGTGGAGGATCTCGTCCATCTGCCGGCTGAGCTTGGCGTCGATCTCCGCGATCATGCGGTCGACCATGGCCTTCTTCACCGGCTCGTTCTGGTTGTGCGGCTTCAGCAGCTCTTCGATGAAGGCCGACACGCCACGCTTGGCGATGTCATAGGCCTCGTCGTCCGGGGTCAGGCGGGTTTCCGCGATGATGCGGTCGAGAATGCCGGCTTCGGC
The DNA here is from genome assembly GCF_014490745.1 of Pseudomonas alcaligenes. NCBI lineage: Bacteria > Pseudomonadati > Pseudomonadota > Gammaproteobacteria > Pseudomonadales > Pseudomonadaceae > Aquipseudomonas > Aquipseudomonas alcaligenes. Next base: position 28,371 of record NZ_LZEU01000001.1, read on the forward strand.
GACATTCCGGGTGCTTTCCACTACTGCACTGGTGCTCATGCTCGTCTTCCTTGTCGAGGGGTCAGGCGTCTTGCTGGGTCAGGCCCAGTTCGCTCAGTACGCGGTCACGGGAGTCGTCGTCGGAGAGGACGCTTTCGATCGCCTTGCGGAAGGCCGGGGCGTTGCCCAGCGGGCCTTTCAGGGCGACCAGGGCGTCGCGCAGCTCCATCAGCTTCTTCAGCTCGGGAACCTGCTCGACCACGGCGGCTGGGTTGAAGTCCTTCATCGAGTTGATGCGCAGCTGCACCGGCAGCTCGTCGGCGCTCTGCTCTTCCTGCAGGCGGTTGGCCACGCTGAAGCTCAGGCTCAGCTCCTGCTTGCCCAGCACCTCGTCGAAGTTGTTCTTGTCGATGCTGATCGGCTTGCGGTCTTCGATCTTGCGTTCATCGGCGCGCTGGGTGAAATCGCCCAGCACCATCAGCTTGAGCGGCAGTTCGATCTCTTCCTGGGCGCCGCCGGTGGCGGGCTTGAAGGTGACGTTGATGCGTTCCTTGGGGGCTACCGAGCCTTCTTTGGCCATGGTCGTTCTCCTTTACGTTTTCGGTATGTGGCGGCCTTGCGGCCTCAATCCAGCACCACTTCGAGATCGAGGTGGCACAGCCGGCGGTGAATCTCTTCCTTGCGTTCGCGGATCGCATGGTTCTGCGGCAGCAACTCGTAGCAGGCATGCAGCAGGCGCAGTACTTCCAGGCTGAGATCCGGTTCCCAGTCGCCGAGGCCACTGGCTTGCAGGTTGTGGTCGAGCGCTTCGAGCTGGGTCTTGGCCAGTTCGTGTTTCTTCGCCGCGCTGCACAGACGGGCCAGGCTCAGTTGCCAGAAGAAGCGCGCGCGACCGCCCTGGGCCAGGGCCAGGCCCTGTTTGAGCTGTTGCACGGCGGCTTTCAGGCCGTCCTTGCGCAGTTGCGGCAGGGCGGCCTGCAGGGCGACTTCCCAGGCTGGCAGCTCGCCGCCTGTACTGAGCTGAACCGCTGGCTCGGCGCTGGGTGCCTGCAGATGGGGCAGCACCTGGGTCCCGATCCAGGCGCGGGTTTCGGCGTCGGCGAAGGGCACGCCATCGTGGAAGCACAGCTCCTCCAGGCCCGCTACGCGCTGGAGGAACAGCGCCAGCTGGATCTCCACCTCGCGCATGGCCGCTTCGGCGTTGAGTGCCTGCAGGCACTCCCAGACCAGGCGCTGGCCATCGAGCCAGAACGGCGCGCGGGCGATGCTGCTCTCCAGTTCCAGCAGCAGGTCGGCGTACAAACCGTTGGCGAAGCGTTCGCGGTAGCTAGCCAGCTTGTCCGCTGGCAGGCCACGCAGGGCGGTGACCTGCTCGGCGTTGCTCTGTGGCAGGGCGTCGATCGGCAGCCACAGCAGGGTGCGGGCCAGACGCAGGGCGCGCAGGTCGCTGGCCTTGTGCTTCAGCCACCAGGCGCACAGCGGCCGGGCGCCGTCCTGCAGGGCACGCAGCGACTTGTGCGCGTCGCGCTCATTGTCCAGCGGGGCGCCGGGGTTGATCACCTGGGCGGCGGCCTGCTTGACCTGGGCCAGTGCCGCACCGACCACGCCGGGTTCGGCCTGGCCCTGGCTGACGCGATTGATCTGTTCGTCGAGGCGCCGGCACAGCGGCAACAGCAGCGGGGCGTCTGCGCCGAGATGGCCGGAGAGAGTGGTTTCCAGGCTGCGCAGCAGGTTGGCGAGGGCGCGGAACAAGGGCAGCTGGCTGGCCACCGGGATGTCTTCGCCGAGGGCCTTCTCCAGGCGCGGGGTGAGCCAGGCGAACGCGGCGGCGCGGGTGCGCTCCTTGTGCGGATGCAGGCTGTCCCAGTGCTGGCTGCAGAGCTGCTGGAGCAGGCCCAGGCCATTGCGCAGGCCGGCCAGGCTGTCGCGCTGGTACAGGCTCCAGGTCAGCCAGCAGGCGACCCGCAGATCCTTGGACTGGCCGCGTAGCAGGGCCTCGCTTTGCTCACGGACTTTCTGCCAGTCGATGGCGTCGGTCTGGTGCATGGCCGCCGCTTTTTCCAGCTCGTTTTCCAGCACTTCGTATTCGCTGGAATAACGCATATCCGCACCGGCGTAATCCCCTTCGCTAATCGGGATATGGGCCAGTTGCAGATAATAATCGGCAATGTCGAGAGTGTTGGTCATCCGTGACCTATATATACAGATATATAACCTACAGATAGTCACCCGATTCCCTGGGTGAATCCTGTTTCATCTTCGATTGCGCAACTTCTTGCGCACTGGCGATGTGCAATAAATTGCGCAAAGCCTCATGGGCTGCGAATCCTAGCCGTGAGAGTGGGGGTGGGCAAGCGAGTAAAGTGTGATCTGTCTGGCAAGTGTTGGATTATTCTGTAAGTTGCGTTGAGTAACTTCTAGTGGGTGCCTGAGTGTTTTCTCAAGTTGTCTTTTATTTTTAATTTCCAATAGAAATATGCTGCTTGGCTTGTAAGTAAAAACTTACTTGCAAGTTAGCGCTGCATCACGCTTGTTGGATTATTCATCGTGCCCGCTGTGATATCGGACAACTTATTCCAGGCGCATCTGTGCGTTGTTGGATTTGTCGCCGCTATCTGACTCAGGGTGGGCGCCGCAAGCTATCCAACGCGGTGCGCCCCGGCGGGCTGGTGACACACGGTATTACCGCCCAGCATGTAGATGGCCGCCTGGTGGGGAGTGGGGCCGGGTGAGTTCTTGCGCGCTATGTGTTCCTCCATGGCGAGTTGCCGCAGCTGGCCCGGTTGAGTGCCGATATCAGCGAGGCGGGGCTGGAGATCACCGACGTGGAAAGCTGGCGCCTGTACCTGGCGGGCTGCGCCCTGGGCTTTCAGCGCGGCCGGAGCCCTGCACCAGGTGTTGACCAGCCGACCGCATGCCGCTGGCAGCCACGAGCTGCCCTGGTCGCGGGCGGATCTCTCCCTTTAGCCTGGCGTACAGGAGTGCTCGCGGCTCGCTCGTTCCACGTGAAACCCTTGCTGGCGCTGCGTTTGCGGGCTGTCGTGGCCAGCCAGGAGCGTGCCGATTGAGGTTGCGCGGCAGATGGACAACAGGGGGGATGGCAGGTTGGAGCATGTTCTGTGGGGCTTGCATTCGTCAGTTTTAGTTATGTTATAACAAAAAAAGAAAGTGACCCAACCCGGTCGTCCATGCACTGCCGCCTACCTGTCACGAGCCCTGGATATCGAGAGAATTATGTCTGTACGCAATGAACAACCGACGCTGGATCAGCGCCTGCCGGTTACCGTCCTGTCCGGCTTTCTGGGAGCCGGCAAGAGCACCTTGCTCAACCATGTGCTGAAGAACCGCGAGCAGCTGCGGGTGGCGGTGATCGTCAACGATATGAGCGAGATCAATATCGATGGCAGCGAAGTTCAGCGCGATGTCAGCCTGAACCGCGCCGAAGAGAAACTCGTGGAGATGAGCAACGGCTGCATCTGCTGCACTCTGCGCGAAGATCTGCTGGAAGAGGTCAGCCGTCTGGCCCGCGAGGGGCGTTTCGATTATCTGCTGATCGAGTCCACCGGCATTGCCGAGCCGCTGCCGGTGGCCGAGACCTTCACCTTTCGCGACGAGCAGGGCCGCAGCCTGGCCGACCTGGCGCGCCTGGACACCCTGGTGACGGTGGTCGACGGGGTGAACTTCCTGCGCGATTACAGCGAGGCGCAGAGCCTGGCCAGCCGCGGCGAGAGCCTGGGTGAAGAGGACGAGCGCTCGATCACCGACCTGCTGATCGAGCAGGTGGAGTTCGCCGATGTGCTGCTGATCAGCAAGATCGACCTGATCAGTGCCGCAGCGCTGGCCGAGCTGCAGGCCATCCTGCGCCGGCTCAATCGCGAGGCGGAGATCCTGCCGATGAGCCAGGGCGCGGTACCGCTGGCGAAGATCCTCGCCACCGGGCGCTTCGACTTCGAGCGCGCAGCGCAGGCGCCGGGCTGGCTGCGCGAGATGCGCGGCGAGCACGTGGCCGAGAGCGAGGAGTACGGCATCGCCTCCATGGCCTACCAGGCACGCCGGCCATTCCATCCGCAGCGCTTCTACGCCTGGCTCGACGGCGAGTGGAGCAATGGCCGCCTGCTGCGCTCCAAGGGTTACTTCTGGCTGGCCAGCCAGCCGCAGGAAGCGGGCAGCTGGTCGCAGGCTGGCGGGCTGATGCGCGTTGGCCATGCCGGGCGCTGGTGGCGCCATGTACCACGGGAGCAATGGCCGCAGGACGAGGAGGGGCGGCAGGCGATCCTGCGCCACTGGTCAGAGGCCAGCGGCGACTGCCGTCAGGAGCTGGTGTTCATCGGCCAGCACATCGACTTCGTGCGCCTGCGCGCGGAGCTGGATGCCTGTCTGCTCAGTGCGGCGGAAATGGCCGAGGGCGAGCAGGCCTGGAGGCGCTGGCCGGATCCCTTTGGCGCCTGGGTCGAGCAGGTCGCCTGAGGCTCAGCGCGCCATCCACACGCCCTTGCTCTGCTGCTCGCAGGCGGGCTTGAGGTAGCGCGCGTCGCTGGCCACGCCGTAGTAGAAGATGTCCTGCTGGTAGGGCACGCCGCCAGGCACCTTGGCATTGCGGCATTCGCCGAAGGAGCCGGCGGGGCACTGCTCGACGAAGCTGACTTCGACCTTCTGCCCTTGCAGCTGCGGCTGGCAGAAGCCGGTGCGGAACAGGTTGGGGGGAATGCTGCGGTTCTGCTGGCAGATCTTCACATCCACCTGGTTGCCCTGGCTGTGCACCACGCAGGCTTCGGCCCAGGCCTGGCCGGTCAGCCCCAGCAACAGCATTGCCGCAATCGCACGCATTCCATCACCTCCGCATCAAAGCCGCGACTTTAGCCTGTTCCTCGTCGCGGCAAAACCGCACCATAGGCAGATGTTGAGCCATATCCCCACCCATGTGATCGGCGGCCCGCTGGGCGCCGGCAAGACCAGCCTGATCCGCCAGCTGCTGGCGCACAAGCCGGCGCACGAGCGTTGGGCCGTGCTGGTCAACGAATTCGGCCAGATCGGTCTGGATGCCGCCCTGCTGAGCAGCGATGCCGATGGCGTTGGCCTGGCCGAGGTACCCGGCGGCTGCCTGTGCTGTGTCAGCGGCGCGCCGTTCCAGGTCGGCCTGACCCGCTTGCTGCGTCAGGCGCGGCCGGATCGGCTGCTGATCGAGCCGTCCGGCCTGGGCCATCCGCTCGAACTGCTGCGCCAGCTGCGTGAGCCGCCCTGGCTCGGTGTGCTGGCCGTGCAGCCGCTGGTGCTGGTGCTCGATGCGGCGGCCCTGGCGGCGGGCGCCGAATTGCCGCCGGTGCAGCGCGCGGCGCTGGTGGAAGCCGGCCTGCTGGTGCTGAACAAGGCGCAGACGCTGGATGCGGCGGCTCGGGTCCGGCTGGCGGCGCAGCTGCCGGCGCTGCCGCTGCGCTGGGTCGAGCAGGGCGTGCTGGCGTTTGCCGAGCTGCCCGGGCATGCCGCTCAGGCGGCTGGTGCGGACGTCGAGCTGGCCCAGCCAGCCGCCGCGCCGGCTGCGCTCTGGCTGGATCCACAGCAACCGATCTGCCAGATCCAGCAGCAGGTCGAGGGCTGGAGCATTGGCTGGCGCTGGCATCCCAGCCAGCGCTTCGAGCTGCTGCAGGTGCAGCAGTGGTTGGGCGGGCTGCCCTGGCGGCGGGCCAAGCTGGTGCTGCAGACCAACGCCGGCTGGCTGTCGGCCAATGCGCTGGATGGCGCGGCGTTGCACTGGCGTAGCAGTGAGTGGCACAAGGATTCGCGGCTGGAGCTGATCTTTGCCGAGGCGCAGGATGAAGCTGCGCTGCGCCACGGTATGGCGGCCTGTCGTATCAGCTGAAAAGCGCTTCCACGCCCATTCCCAGCAGCAACACGGCCAGCACCAGCAGGCTGAAACGGCGCACGGCGGGGGAGCGCAGCCAGGCCAGCAACCGTTCTTCTTGGGCGGAACGGCGTTGCCAATGGTATTGCTGCTCGCTAGGTGCCAGCTGGAGTGCCTGCAGGGCATGGCTCAGGTCGGCATCTTGCGGCAGCAGGAGCAGGTAGCGCAGGCCATAGGTATCGGCGCCCTGATCGCAGGCGACGGCGGCAATGCCTTGGCTGTTGAGATGCAGGCGCAGGAAGTCGATATAGCTGTCGTAATTGGAAGCGCGCAGGGTGTGCATAGTGGCGTCCTTGTCCGTTGGCCCGGTCGCGAGGGCGACCGGGCTGCCTATCCTAGCGCAAGGAGGCGCTTTCTCACGGGTGGGCGTTGAACCAGGCGAGCACTTTGCCCGGCGAGGCGGCGAACCATTCGTGGCCGCCCAGCGGCTCGGTGTAGCGCTCGGTTTCGATGCCCTGGTAGAGCAGGCGGTCGTAGTACAGATCCATCGTCCACCAGGGCACCACGGCGTCGACGAAGCCGTGCAGGAACAGGGTCGGCGGGTGGTCGGCCGGCAGCTCGGGCACCACGCACAGCGGGCCGCTGCAGGTGGCATAGGAGCCGGACTGGATGGCCAGGGCGCGGAACTTGCCGGGGAAGGACACCGCCATGCGGCTGGTGTTGTAGCCGCCGCTGGAGATGCCGGTGGCGTACTGGCGCTGGGCGTTGAGCGGGCCGAAGTGGCCGCCGGCGATGGCCTCCAGCACGTTGCCGAGGAAGTCGTAGTCGGTGCTCAGCTCATAGGCCTGGGCCAGGCCGGGGATGTTGGTCTGCCAGAACAGGTCGGCCGGGGCGCTGGGGGCGATCACCGCGTAGCCGTGGTCGAGCAGGGTCTGCACCAGCTTGCCTTCGTAGTAGCCGCCGAAGGGCAGGTTGCTGGTGTAGGTGAAATCGTCGAGTGGGAAGAACGAGCCCTGATAGACCAGCACCACCGGCCAGCCGCCGGCCGGCGCGCTGCCTAGCGGGGTCTGGTAGATCACCTGGCGGGCGCCGACCAGGCCGGAGTCGATCCAGGTGGTCTGGTAGCTGCAGCTGACCTGGGCGGGCTTGAGCAGGGTCTTGGCCTTGTCGCTGCAACGCGAGTCGGCCAGGGCCGTTTGCTGGAACAGGATGGCGCATAGCGGTAGGCAGGCGAGCAGGAAACGGGTCAGGCGCATGGCGGGATTCTCCATTGTTATTGTGATGTCGCATTTAAAATAGAAACAGGAATTCCGATTCCGTCAAGGGGTGAAACATAGGCGAGCCGCGGCCTGTGCCGTTAGCGATAGCGTTCAGCTGGGTGCAGAGGGCGAGCTAGAGCCCGCGCCGGCCGCAGACTGGCCGGCGCGGAAAAACGGCTCAGGGATGGCGCTTGAACCAGTCGAGAATCTGTCCGGGCGAGGCGGCAAACCACTGGTGGCCACCTGCTGGCTCGCTGTACAGCGCGGTGTCGATGCCCTGGTAGAGCAGGCGGTCGTGATAGGGCTGCATACTGCTCCAAGGCACCACGCGGTCGGCCATGCCGTGGACGAACAGGGTCGGCGGATGGTCGGCCGGCAGACTGTCCGGCACGCTGCACTGGGCGCCGACGCAGGTGGCGTAGGAGGCGGACTGGATGGCCAGGGCGCGGAAGCGGCCGGGGAAGGATACGGCCATGCGGCTGGTGTTGTAGCCGCCGCTGGAGATGCCGGTGGCGTACTGGCGCTGGGCGTTGAGCGGGCCGAAGCGGCCCTGGGCGATGGCGGCGAACAGGTTGTTGAAGAACAGGTAGTCGTTGCTCTGGGTGTAGTTGTTGGCGAACTGCTCGGCGTTGGTTTCCCAGGCCTCGTTCGCCGTCAGGGCGTTGGGTGCGATTACCGCATAGCCATTGTTAAGCAGGGCCTGCACCAGCTTGCCCTGGTAGTAGCCACCGAAGGGCATGTCGCTGTCGTAGACGAAGTTGCGTACCCGCACCAGCGAGCCATGGTAGAGCAGCACCAGCGGCCAGCCGCCGGCAGGTGGGGTGCCGCTGGGCAACTGGTAGACCACCCGGCGCTGGCCGGCGGAGCCGGAGTCGATCTGCAGCGTCAGCGAGCTGCAGTTCAACGTGGCCGGCGCGCTGGCGGTCTGCGCCAGTTCGCTGCAGCGCGAGGCCGCCTGGCTGGGGGCGCTGGCCAGCACGGCAAAGAGCAGGGTGGGGAGGGTCAGGGCAAGGGGGAGGCGAACAGTCGGCATGGAGCTGCTCCTGCTTTCTGTGGAAGACAGCGGAGTAGACCCCGGTACGGGCGAAAAAGCGCGGGAAATTGGCGCCAGTATTCCGGCAATCGATAAGTGGGGCCGCTAACTGCGAGCGGCTGGTGGCGAGAAAATAACGGCCCAGGCTTGCCAGAAGTCGGAGCAGCGACTAGATTGCATCGGAACCGATGTTCCGATTCCGATAAAAACAACAGCAGGAGGTCATCGTGACCCATCAAGGAAGAGGCTTGGCGGCCGCCGGCCTGGCATTGCTCGGGGCGCTGCCGCTGGGCGCCGCGCACGGGTTTCAGGTGCGTTCGGGCGACTGGACGACTTCGCTGGACACCACCCTGTCCTACGGCGTCAGTTACCGCATGGAGGGGCAGGACAGCAAGCTGATCGCCCGCGCCAATGGCGGCAAGGGCAGCAATGCGGGGCTGATCAACTCCGACGACGGCAACCTCAACTTCAAGAAGGGTGAGCTGTTCTCCGAAGTGGCCAAGGTCGTTTCCGAGATGGATCTGCGCTACCAGGATCGCTACGGCGTGTTCGTGCGCGGCCGTGCCTTCTACGACTTCGAGCTGGAGGACGATTCCCGCCGCCACCGCGAGATCAGCGATGACGGCCTCGACGAAGCCGGCTCCAGCGCCGACCTGCTGGATGCCTTCGTGTATGGCAGCTGGACGGTCAACGAGCGCGACCTCAACGCCCGCCTGGGGCGCCAGGTGATCAACTGGGGTGAGTCGCTGTTCTATCAGAACGGCATCGGCGCCACCAACCCGGTGGACATCAATGCCCTGCGCGCGCCCGGCTCGGAAGTGAAGGAGGCCTACATGCCGACCTTCATGGTCTACGGCTCCTACGAGCTGCGCGACAACCTCACGGTGGAAGGCTACTGGCAACCGGGCAAGGCTTGGGAAGCGTCGAAGATCGACCCCTGCGGCACCTACTACTCGACCCTCGACCCGCTGGGCGAAGGCTGCGAATACCTATCGGTATCGCCGCTGCAGGAACAGGCCACCGGCCTGGCCGGTGCCGAGCAGGCCTTCGACAACCCGGCCGCCGCCCAGGCTTATCTCGACAGCCTGCCGCCCGGTCTGATCAGCACCCTGCTGGGCAGCTATATCCCTACTACCTTCATGCCGCGCGCCCAGGACATCGACGGCGACGACTCGCCACAGTACGGCCTGGCCCTGCGCTGGTACGTGCCGGAGCTGAACGACACCGAGCTGGGCTTCTACTACCTGCGCTACAGCATGCAGGTGCCAATGATCGGCATGACCGTCGGCCAGCCGCTGGTGCTGCCGGTGGTGGGCGCCTTGCCGGATGCCAGCAGCTCGCGCTACTACGCCGAGTACCTGGAGAAGCGCGACCTGTACGGCATCAGCTTCAACACCTCGATCGGCGGTGAAAGCATCTTCAACGGCCTGTCCCTGGCCGGCGAGCTGAGCTACCGCCCGGACACGCCGATCGCCCTCGGCCTCAACGAGTACCTGCCGATCGCCCTGCTCAACCCGGATGGCCTGCCGGTGGGTACGCACCTAGACGGCTACCGCGAGAAGGACATGTTCCAGGCCTCGCTGGCGGCCATCTACAACTTCAACGGCTTCCTCGGCTCGGACTCCGCCACCCTGTTCTCCGAGCTGGTGGCCAGCCGCGTGCAGGGCCTGGAGTCCGACGTCGACTACTACGAGGCCACCAGCAGCGCCTACGGGGCCCAGGCCAGCATGAGCCTGACCTACAGCAACGTGCTCAACCTGATCAACCTGGTGCCCAGCGTCAGCTACCAGTACAGCATCAACGGCGTGGCGCCCCAGCTCACCAACGGCCTCGACGAAGAAGCGCAGAGCTACTCCCTGGGCCTCGACGCGATCTACAAGGAGTCGCTGACGGTCGGCACCAAGTACGTCGGCTACAGCGGCGGCGGGGTGTCGAACAAGCGCACCGACCGCGACTACCTGACCTTCAACGTTAAATACAGCTTCTGAGAGGGAACGCCATGCATCGTCTGAGAATTACCCTGCTGGCCGCTGCCCTGCTGGCCGCCACACCGGCCCTGGCCCAGGTCGGCGCCGACCAGGCCGCACGCCTGGGCCGCGACCTCACCCCGCTGGGCGCGGAAAAAGCCGGCAATGCCGCCGGCACCATCCCGGCCTGGGATGGCGGCCTGCCGCGCGATGCCGCGGCCTTCGACCCGGCTCTCGGCTACAAGGATCCCTACGCCAACGAGCAGCCGCTGTTCAGCATCAGCCGCGCCAACCTGGCGCAGTACCGCGACCATCTCAGCCCCGGCCAGGCGGCCATGCTCGAGCGCTATGCCGACAGCTGGAAGCTCAACGTCTACCCCAGCCACCGCTCGGCGTCCTATCCGGACAAGGTGTACGCGGCGATCAAGGGCAACGCCACCACGGCCAAGCTGATCGAGGGCGGCAACGGCATCGCCGATTTCCACGTGGCCACGCCGTTCCCCATCCCGCAGTCGGCCCTGGAAGTGCTGTGGAACCACCTGGTGCGCTACCGCGGCGACAGCGTCAAGCGCTACTACGCCCAGGCCGTGCCGCACGCCAGCGGCGACTACTTCATGACCCAGATCGAGGATCTGTTCCTGTTCAACCAGGACGCCGGCGACTACAGCAAGGACAACGGCAACGTGCTGTTCTACTTCCGCCAGTCGGTGCTTGCCCCGGCGCGCCTGGCCGGCACCGAGCTGCTGGTGCACGAGACCGTCAACCAGGTCAAGGAACCGCGCCTGGCCTGGCTCTATGCCGCCGGCCAGCGCCGCGTGCGGCGCACCCCGAACGTCGCCTACGACTCGCCCGGCACCGCCTCCGAGGGCATGCGCACCACCGACAACTTCGACATGTTCTCCGGCGCACCGGACAAGTACGACTGGCAGCTGCTGGGCAAGGAAGAGCTGTACGTGCCCTACAACAGCTACCGTTTCGCGGCGAAGACCAGCAAGTACCGCGACATCGTCAAACCGGGCCACGTCAATCCCGATCTGCTGCGCTACGAGCTGCACCGCGTCTGGCACGTGCGCGCCACCCTGAAGGCCGGCCAGCGCCACCAGTACAAGCGCCGCGACCTGTACTTCGACGAAGACAGCTACCAGATCCTGGTGGTCGACCATTACGACAACCGCGACAACCTGTGGCGGCTCGGCGAGTCCTACACCATCAACCTGTATGACCAGCCGTTGGTGTGGACCCGGGGTGATGCGGTATATGACCTGATCGGCGGTCGTTATGTCATCGGCATATTGTCCAATGAAGAACCGGCGGATCAGTTCGATATTGCCCTGAAACCCACCGACTTCACCCCGGCACAATTACGCCGCGACAGTCGTCGATAATTAACGGGCGTTAACTGTGGGGAACTTGCAGATAATTGCAGATGAGCCGGGAAAGTTCGCTGGGAATAATATCCGCCGGAGTCACGCCCATGCTGCCTACCATGGTGAAGTAGTTCATCCCGGCCAGCAGCAGATGGGCGCCGAGGTCGGCGGCCTGTTCCGGATGCGGGTGGCCGAGTTCGTCCTGGCGGGCCAGGGCGACACGGCAGAAGGCCTGGCCGACATAGGCATTGAGCTGGTGGAAGCGCTGGCGGAACTGCAGATCCATGGAGCTGCGCCGGATCAGCGCGCGAAGCAGGCCTTCGTTGCCCCGGTACAGGCGCAGCATGCCCTGGATGAAGCCCTCGATCTGCGCCTCCAGCGGCAGGCCGCTGTGCCCGAGGTCGGCCACCATGCCGTCGATGGCGCTGCGGCTCTGCTCGACGAAGCGCTCGTGCACGGCATACAGCAGCACGTCCTTGTCACCGAGCAGGCGGTAGAAGGTACCCACCGAGGACTCGGCGAGCTGGGCAATCTGCGAGATGCCGGTTTCTTCGAACTGATTGTTCGCCAGCAGCTCGGCGGCCACGTTGAGGAAACGCTCCAGGGCTTTTTTGCTGCGTGCCTGGGTGGGACTGGCAATGCTGTACATAAGCGATTCTCGAACCGGCGCCCAGCGATTCTAGGGGGTTTGCGGGGGCAAGGCAATTACGCCATGGGGTAACTAAGAGCCGCGTCGATAGTTGCTGGGAAAGAGCAAATTAATTAATTGTCCGAAGTTTCGGATAAGGCCTTTTATTGTCTGCGAATAATTGGGAGATGCATTCAGCATGGAATTTCTAAACTTGCCCGGCGGGCGCCTGGCCTATATCGACGCAGGGCATGGCATGCCGGTGCTGCTGTTGCACGGCCTGGGCTCTTCGCTGCTCGACTGGCAGCCGCAGATCGAGCACCTGGCGCGCAGTTGCCGGGTACTGGCGCTGGACGTGCGTGGCCATGGCCACAGTGCGCCACTGCGCGAGCGACCGAGCATGAGCGAGCTGGCCGCCGACGTGGCCTACTTCATCCAGGCCCTGGATCTCGAGCCGTGCATCCTGGTGGGGATTTCCATGGGCGGCATGCTCACCTTTCAGCTGCTCGCCGAACAGCCGCAGCTGGTGCGCGCCGCCGTGGTGATCAACAGCGCGCCGAGCTTCCCGCTGGACTCCTGGCGCACCCGCGGCCAGGTCTGGCTGCGCCTGGGGCTGATCCACCTGTTCGGCCTGCCCGGGCTGGCGCGCATGCTGGCCGCCAAGCTGTTCCCCAAGCCCGAGCAGAAGGCCCTGCGCGAGCTGGTGGCCGAGCGCATCGCCAGCAACGACCGCACCTCCTACCTGCATGCCATGCAGGCGATTCCCGGCTGGTCGAGTCTGCCGGCGGTGAACCGGGTCGATACTCCGCTGCTGGTGATTTGCGGCGACCGCGACTACACCCCGGTGGCGAGCAAGCAGGCCTACGTGGCGCAGCTGCGCAACGCCCGCCTGGTGGTGGTCGAGGACTCCGGGCACGCCACCCCGCTCGATCAGCCGCAGCGTCTGAACCTCCTTCTGGAGGAATTTATCGCCGAACATTCGGCAGCTTTGTCGGCCTGACGTGGCCAGGGGGCGTCGTTACACTAGCCGCAGACATTCCTCGCGGCGTTTTCCATGCATCTGATTCCCTGGTCCCATCCGACTTCCGCCGGTTTCACCCTGACCGGCTGGCATACCCCGGCATCCGGCAAGCCGCTGCTGCATTTCCTCCACGGCAACGGCTTCTGCGGGCGTACCTACGAGCCCATGCTGGCGCTGCTGGCCGAGCACTTCGACCTGTGGCTGTGCGATGTCCAGGGTCACGGCGAGACTGAGCACGGCGGCCGCTTCCATGGCTGGAACCGCAGCGCCGAGCTGGCCGTCGAGGCCTTCGAGGCGGGCCGTGGGCTATTCGGCGAGGTGCCGCGCTATGCCCTCGGCCACAGTTTCGGCGGGGTGCTGACCAGCCTGATCCTGGCCCGTCATCCCGAGTTGTTCCGCCGCGCGGTGCTGCTCGACCCGGTGCTGTTCAGCCGGCCGATGATCGGCGCGATGGCGCTGTCCGAGCTGCTCGGCCTGCACCGGCGCAACACCATGGCGAAGAAGTCGGCCGGGCGCCGCACCCACTGGCCGGATCGCTCCAGCGCCTTTGCCGCGCTGCAGGGCAAGGGCATCTTCCGTGGCTGGGACGAGCAGGCCCTGCACGCCTATGTCGACCATGCGCTGAAGGATGGCGCGGCCGGGGGCGTCGAGCTGAAGTGCCGGCCCAGCCGCGAGGTGGATATCTTCAGCTCCTTCCCCAAGCGCCTGTGGCCGTCGCTGGGCAAGCTGCGCACACCGACCCTGTTGATCCACGGGCGTACCACCTATGCCTTCGTCGGTCAATCGGCGGCACGCCTGGCGGCGCTGGTGCCAGTGGTGCAGACCCTGGAGGTCGAGGGTGGCCACTGCTTCATGCAGGAGCATCCGCGGCAGACCGCCGAGCAGGTGCTGGGCTTCCTGCAGGGCGGAGGCTGATCTGACCGGCGCGCGGGAAACGGTATGGCTGGCGCTGTCCGAGCTGTGGCTCGACACCCAGCCGGACGCCGCCAGCCTCGGCCACCTCGCCGGGGTGCTGCGGCGCAGCGGCTTCAGCCGCGCCGAGCTGGAGCAGATTTTTCTTTACGAAGTGGCGCCGCGGGTGTGGCTCAACCACTGGAGCGTGGCCGGGGTGTGGGACGGCTTCGACGCGCAGTGGCTGTACGCCGGCTGCCGGCGCAATCAGCAGGGCGGTCGCTGGCACCGCTGGAAATGCCGCCTGCTGCGCCGACCGATGACCTACGCCTGCGCCGCCGACTGGCAGCAGGTGCTGGCGCAGCTGGAGCCCTGACTACAGATCCAGCTTGTCGTGGCGGCGCTTCCAGTCCTGCAGCTGGATGACCTTGGCGGGTGCATGCTGGGTGGCCACCGGCGGCTCGTCCGGGGTGGCGATGGGGTAGGCGTCCAGCTCGATGCGCCCCAGTTGCTGGCCGAACATGCTGATGCTGCCGGCCAGGCGCTGCTCGCCGGTGACGGTGAATTCGAAGCCATAGATCCGCGCCAGGCGGCGCTGGCCGCGGGCATCGCGCTGCACGGCGAGGCCGCGCAGGGCGACGTTGCCGTCGAGCAGTTCGATATCCAGCTTGGCGCAGTGCTGCTTGACCAGCGCCAGGGCGCGTTCACGGATGCCATGGCCGCGCCACAGCCAGGCGCAGATGGCGGCGAAGATCAGCAGCAGGGTCAGATCGGCAAGGCTCAGCATGGGCACTCCACAGGCAGTGGCGCCAGCTTAACCGATCCGCCGCGCCGTGCTCAGCCAGTGCTTGAGCTTGGCGAGGAACTTGGCTAGCGTCGGTTAAACGCCTGAGAGCGGTCTGAAGGGATATCGTGCATGCGCTGGGTCAAGCCGCTGGTCTGGTTGTCGTTGTTGTCAGTGGTGGTGGTTGGCCTGTTCTTCTGGCTGCGTGACGAGCCGGAGGCGCCGCAGGTGCGGCTGTGGCTGGACAAGGTGCAGGCGCGCAGCACACCGAACCGCGCCTACCTGTTCCTCAGTGGCCTGGATGCCGCGCCGCGTACCTCGCCGCTGGCGCTCGGTGAAAGCCGTCTGCGTGAATACCAGGATTGGCTGGCCAGCCATGAACCGGGCGAACCGCGGGTGTCGACGCCCGCCGCGGGTGGTCTGCCGCTGCCGGAGGGAGCGAGCTTCTGTCTGATCGAGGCGGCGCGTTGCTTCGATAGCCTGCTGCTGCAGCGGGCGCAGCTAGCGGATCTGCTCACGGAGCATGCGGCGCTGCTCAGTCGCTATCGCTACTTTCTACGTCTGCGGGGCTTTCGCAGCAGCGCCGTGCCCGGCCCGGGCGAGCCACGCCTGCCGCTGGCCTACCTGGTGCGCGGCCAGCAACTGATGGGTCTGCAGGCGTTGCAACTGGCTTTGCGCGGCGATGGCTCGGCCGCCCTGGCGCTGCTGCAGGAGGAGCAGGCCGGGATTCGCCAGAAGCTGGTGCGTGTCGATCAGCTGGAGCTGAAAATGACCCTGGTGAGCCTGCTCAGCCGCAACCTGGAGTGGCTGGTGCGCCTGCGGCGCGCCGGTCTGCTCAGCCCTGCTGCCGTCGAGCTGGCGCCGCTGAGCGTGGAGGAGCGCTCCCTGCGTTTGCCGCTGCAGCGCGAATTCGCCAGCACGGCTGCAGCCTGGCGTGAATTGCGCGAGGAAAATGTGCCGCTGCTGCTGGAGGAAGCCTCGCTGCTGTTCGAGTACAAGCCGCAGCAGACCATCAATGCCGGCTTCAGCCTGTATCAGCCGATGATTCGCCTGTCCGAGCTGACGCCCGCGCAATTCCAGGAGCGCCTCAAGCAGCGCAGCGTGGCCCGCGCCGTCACCTACACCGGCCTGCGCAACCGCATCGGCAATGCCCTGCTGGACATGACCGGCACGGAGTTCATCGAGCAGGTCGGGCATATCCAGGATCTCGACAGCAAGCTCAAGCTGGCGTCCTTCAGCCTGCGCCTCGGCCCGGGCGTGGTGGACAGCGCGCAGGTCAGCAGCCAGGCGCTGAGCGGCGGTGCCGGCAACCCCTATGTGGCGATGCAGCTGCCCTACCTGGATGACCAGCAGCGCCTGTGCTTCCACGGCCCGCTGCCGTCCCAGGAGGGCGGTCGGTGCGTGCGCCTGTAGGCGCGGGCATACTGGCTGCCCGCCCGCCGAGGAGGCATCGATGAAGCGCACCCCGCAACTGCTCAGCATCCAGTCCCACGTGGTGTTCGGCCATGCCGGCAACAGCGCCGCGGTGTTTCCCATGCAGCGCCTCGGGGTGAATGTCTGGCCACTGCACACCGTGCAGTTCTCCAACCACACCCAGTACGGCCAGTGGGCCGGCGAGGCCATGGCGGCGCAGCAGATTCCCGCGCTGGTCGACGGCATCGACGCCATCGGCGAGCTGGGCAACTGCGATGCAGTGCTCTCCGGCTACCTCGGCAGCGCCGAGCAGGGTCGCGCCATCCTCGCCGCGGTAAGCCGCATCCGTCTGGCCAATCCACGGCTGATCTACCTCTGTGACCCGGTCATGGGCCATCCGCAGAAGGGCTGCAGCGTCGCCCCCGAGGTCGGTGCCTTCCTGCTCGAGGAGGCGGCCGCGGTGGCCGACTACCTGTGCCCCAACCAGCTGGAGCTGGACAGCTTCTGCGGGCGCAGCCCGCGCTCCCTGGACGACTGTGTGGAAATGGCCCGAAGCCTGCTGGCGCGAGGGCCGCAGGCGATCCTGGTGAAGCACCTGGAGTACCCGGGCAAGCCCGCCGACTGCTTCGAGACCCTGCTGGTCAGCGCCAGTGAGTGCTGGCACCTGCGCCGCCCGTTGCTGGCTTTCCCGCGCCAGCCGGTGGGGGTGGGCGACCTGACCTCCGGGCTGTTTCTCTGCCGCCTGCTGCTGGGCGACAGCCTGCGCGATGCCTTCGAGTTCAGCGCCGCGGCGGTGCACGAGGTGCTGCTGGAAACCCAGGCCTGCGCCAGCTACGAGCTGCAGCTGGTGCGCGCGCAGGATCGCATCGCCCACCCGCGGGTGAAATTCGCTGCCTCTCGTCTGGCCTGACCGACCTGCGGCGATTGGCAGCAGCGACTATGCTTCTGCCCGCCATGCCGCTGGTTTAGCATGCGCACCCTTTCTTCCCCTGGTCGGAATCGCTTCTTGAGCCCCAGCAGACCCTTGCAGTTCGGTGCGCGCCTTGGCCTGTTGGCCATGTGGCTGCTGCTCGTCGGGCCGCTGCTGGGCCAGGGGTTGGCGCCGCGCGCACCGAGCCTGCCCGACGGCCTGCCGACCTGGCTCGGCGAGCTGAGCTGCAGCAGCCAGCATGAGCAGCGCACACCGCAGCCGGCACCCTACGACCTGCCCTGGGCCAAGTGCGGCTACTGCACCCTGTTGCTGGGTTCGCCGGCACTGGCCTCGAGCACGCTGCAGGCGACCCTGCCGGTGCCGCAGGCGCTGCCAGTGCTGGCGCTGGCGGTGCAGCCTGTGGCACTGCCGGCGCCATTCCCCAGCGCCGCGCCGCGGGCGCCGCCGCTACCTGTGAGCTGACCGTTTCGCCGCGGCTTTGCCGTCGCGGTTCTGTGCCCGTCATCGCCTGACGGGCGACTGAGCGCTCACCACAAGGTATCTCCATGACCCGCAAGGTTTCCTTCTACAACCTGGCCTGGCGCTGGCATTTCTACGCCGGCCTGTTCGTCATCCCGTTCATGATCCTGCTGGCCCTGACCGGCATCGTCTACCTGTTCAAACCGCAGCTGGATCAGCTGATGTACCCGCAGTTGTTGCGGGTCGAGGCACGCGGCACGCCGCTGTCGGCCGACCTGCAGCTGCAGCGATTGCACGAGGCGCTGCCGCAGGCCGCAGTGAGCAAGTACCTGCCGCCGCTGGACGAACAGAGCAGCGCGCAATTCGTCGCCGAGCTCGCCGGACGCAAGACCAACCTGTTCCTCGACCCCTACAGCGGTGCACTGCTTGGCCAGCAGGACGCGCAGAACAACCTGCAGGCCATCGCCCGCAGCCTGCACGGCGAGCTGATGATCGGCCCGCTCGGCGACCGCCTGATCGAACTGGCTGCCGGCTGGGGCGTAGTGCTGGTGGTCTCCGGCCTGTATCTCTGGTGGCCGCGCGGGCAGGGCGGCGCCGGCGTGCTGTGGCCGCGCCTGAGCGCGCGCGGGCGCCTGCTGTGGCGCGACCTGCATGCGGTGAGCGGCTTCTGGGGCAGCGCCCTGCTGCTATTCATGCTGCTCAGCGGGATGACCTGGACCGGCTTCTGGGGCGAGAAGTTCGCCGGCGCCTGGAACCACTTCCCGGCGGCCATGTGGGATGCGGTACCGCAGTCCGACCAGCAGGCGCGCAGCCTCAACACGGCGGCCGCGCAGACCGTGGCCTGGGCGGTGGAGAACACCCCGCTGCCTGAGTCGGATGCACATGCCGCGCACCAGGGGCATGCCGCTGCCGGCGCCGCGCAGCCGGGCATCGCTCTGCAGCAGGTGGTCGATACGGCGCAGCGCCTGGGTGTGGCGCCGGGCTACAGCGTGAGCCTGCCCAGCGGCGCCGAGGGCGTCTACACCATCGCCCTGTTCGCCGACGACCCACGCCACGACGCCACCCTGCACCTCGACCAGTACAGCGGCGCGGTGCTGGCCGACATCCGCTGGGCCGACTACGGCGCGGTGGCGCGCCTGGTGGAGTCGAGCGCGATGCTGCATGAAGGCAAGATGTTCGGCCTGGCCAACCAGCTGCTGATGCTCGGCGTATGCCTGCTGATCCTGCTCGGCGCGGTCAGCGGCCTGCTGATGTGGTGGCTGCGCCGGCCGCAGGGCCGCCTCGGCGTGCCGCCGCTGCGTCACGACCTGCCGTTGTGGAAAGGCGGGGTGGCGATCATGCTGCTGCTCGGCCTCGCCTTCCCCCTGGTGGGCGCCTCGCTGCTGCTGGTCGGCGGGCTGGACTGGCTGCTGCAGCGCCTGCGCGGCGGCCAGGTGGTGCTGGAGTGAAGCGCGGCATTCTTTTCAAGCGAAACGGAGAGTCATCCATGCGTCAGAGACTGTTGGTCGGTGCGGCCCTGCTGCTGTTGGCAGCCGTAGGTCAGGCCCACGAATACCAGGTCGGTGCCCTGCATATCGAGCATCCCTGGGCCCGTGCGATGCCGCCCGGGGTGCCGAATGGCGCGGCCTACCTGGTGGTGCATAACGGCGGCGCGACGGCCGACCGCCTGCTCGGTGCCGATACCAGCGTGGCGGCGACGGCGGAGATCCACGAGCACATGCACCAGGACGGCCTGATGAAGATGCGCAAGGTCGAGGGCGGCGTGGCCATTCCGGCGGGTGGCGAGCTGGCGCTGCAACCTATGGGCTACCACCTGATGCTGTTCGGCCTGAAGCAGCCGCTGGAAGACGGCAAGCGTTTCCCGCTGACCCTGCATTTCGAGCAGGCCGGCGATGTGCAGGTGGAGGTGGCGGTGCAGAAGGATGCACCGGCCGCGGCAGCGGCCGAGCATCAGCACTAAGGGCTGGCCCGCCACCGGCCCAGGCCGGTGGCGGGCCCGGGCTCAGGCATTGAGCTCGCGGTAGCGCAGCTCCAGTTCCTCGCGGATGGCGCGGCGCTGCTGGGCCTGGGAGAAGCGCCGCTGCTCGTCGGCGCTTTCCGGCTGCAGCGGCGGTACCGGCTGCGACTGGCCGTTGTCGTCCACCGCGATCATGGTGAAGAAGCAGCTATTGGTATGGCGTACCGAGCGCTCGCGGATGTTCTCGGTGACCACCTTGATGCCGATCTCCATCGAGGTGCGCCCGGTGTAGTTGACCGCGGCGAGGAAGGTCACCAGCTCGCCGACGTTGATCGGCTCGCGGAAGATCACCTGATCCACCGACAGGGTCACCACGTAGCTGCCGGCATAGCGGCTGGCACAGGCGTAGGCGACCTGGTCGAGGTATTTGAGCAGGGTGCCGCCATGCACCTTGCCGGAAAAGTTGGCCATGTCCGGAGTCATCAGGACGGTCATCGACAGTTTGTTGGTTCCAAGTTCCATGCGTTTCTCATAGGCAAATAAGGTATGGCTGGCCTGTGCAGTCCTGCGGGTCTGCTTGTTGTTATAGGTGCTGCTATTGATCTTCGCCGGGCCAGCGCTGCCGGGCATGCAAGTTTGTGGCCCCCCGCGTCGCCGGATTGGCGCCAGTAAGCGGGGCCAGGCGGCACGGCGGGCCGCCGGCAGGGCCATTCTCGCGCCGTGGGCGCCGGCCGGGGAATCGCGCGCGTTCTTGGCGCGTGCCGCACCGTCGCGGAGCAGACGGCGCGCGGCTGGCTCAGGACACGCCGGCCTGCCAGCGCTTGCGCGCATGCAGGTAAGCGGCGCTGTCGGCATAGCCGAGCTGCTCGGCGATCTGGCTGCGGTTGAGGCCCTGCAGTTCCAGGCTCTGCTCCAGCTCGGCGCGCACCGCGTCGAGCACTTCGCGAAAACCCAGGCCTTCTTCCTGCAGGCGCCGGCGCAGGGTACGCGGGCTCTGGTGCAGGGCTTCGGCGGCGGCTTCCAGGCTGGGCGGGCAGGCGCGGCGCAGGTCTCCGCGCACCTGCTCGGCGACCTTGGCCGCCCAGCCGTTGAGTTGCTGCAGGCGCGCCAGGCGGCGATCCAGGCTGTCGCAGAGCAGCTCCACCAGCACCGGGTGATGCTGCTGCATGGGCAGTTCCAGGCAGGCGGCATCCAGGTACAGGCGATTGTACGGGGCGTCGAACTGCACCTGGCCGAACCAGGGCTTGTACTGCGCATGGTAGGCCGGGCGGGGGTGGCGGAACTCGGCGCCGAGCAGCTGGAAGGCCTGGCCGGCGCCCAGGCGCAACATGCTCACGGCCATCACCGAATAGTGCTCGGTGACGAAGCGCGCCAGGGCCCCCGGTGCATCGATCTGAAGCTCGATGACCAGGCGCTCGCCATCGCGCTGCAGACGCACCCGCTCCATGTCCGAGGCCAGGCGCGCATAGCGCTGCCAGTGCTGCAGCGCCTCGGTGACGCTGGCGCTGAACTGCGCCAGATGCAGCAGTACGTGCCAGTCGCCGGGGCTGAACTGGGCGAACAGGTTGAGGCCGATGGCCGGGTCGAGCTCGGCGGCCTGCAGCCACAGCTGTTCCAGGTGCACCAGGCTGTATTCCTGCTGCGGCCGGTGCTGGCTGAGGAAACGCTGCAGCACGCGCCCCAGGGGGCCGCGATGGAAACGCTGGGGGCCAGGGCGGGGCGGGTTCGCCGGCAGATTGGCCACTTCGGGCAGATTGTTGTCCGTTTCGCGCATGGTGGCGGTTGTCGACCTGGCATCTGATACAGGCAACCCGGTAGGCCGGGATTTCTATCCAGAGGTTGCCATGAACCCGAGTTCCATCGCCAACAATCCGATTGCCGTCGTCAGCCTGATCTTTCTCGGCTTTATCCTGCTCGAGATCGTGCTCGGCTGCTTCCGCCAGCCGCGTGGCCAGCGCCGCGATGTGCTGATCGAGGTGATCGGCTCCAGCCTGCTGCTGGGCGCGACCTTCCCGCTGATCATGTTCCTCGCCGACTTCGCCCTCGGCGAGTGGCTGCCGCAGGCGCGCGGCGCCCTGGCGGGGATTCCCTTCGTTGCCGGCTTCGCCCTGTTCCTGCTGTTCGACGACATGACCCAGTACTGGTGGCATCGCCTCAGCCACAAGGTGCCGTTCCTCTACAGCCTGCACCGCGCGCATCACTCGGCGCCGTACATGAGCATCCGCATCGTCTACCGCAACAACAGCTTCTACTACCTGCTGATGCC
The DNA here is from genome assembly GCF_014490745.1 of Pseudomonas alcaligenes. Lineage (NCBI taxonomy): Bacteria > Pseudomonadati > Pseudomonadota > Gammaproteobacteria > Pseudomonadales > Pseudomonadaceae > Aquipseudomonas > Aquipseudomonas alcaligenes. The sequence goes on from NZ_LZEU01000001.1 coordinate 50,165, forward strand.
CGGCATCTGGCTGTCCGCCGCGCTGATCTACCTGGGTCTGGCGCCGGTCTACTACGTCTACCTGATCCTCAAGATGTGCGTGATCTTCGGCGCCCACAGCAGCGTGGCCTGGGATGACAAGCTCTACCGCATCCCGGCCCTGCGCCCGCTGATGTGGCTGCTCGAACGCACCATCTCCACCCCCGCCACCCATTCCGCCCACCACGGCCTGAACGCCGATGACGGGGTGACCAACTACAAGGGCAACTTCGGCAACCTGCTGTTCTTCTGGGACGTGCTGTTCGGCAGCGCCAAGATCACCCGGCGCCGCCCCGAGCAGTACGGCATCGAGGACATGAGCCCGGTGAGCTGGCAGCAGGAGCTGTTCTGGCCGCTGGTGCGCACGCCCAAGGCCGAGCCGACTGCCAGTAGCGAGCTGAAGGAGCTGGCCCGATGAGCCTGAATATCGTCCTGGTCGCCGGCTCCAGCCGTAGCGACAGCCAGACTGCCAAGGTCGCCGCCTACCTGGCCGCGCGCCTGCAGCAGCGCGATGCGCAGACGCAGATCATCGACCTGGGCCGCAACGCCTTGCCGCTGTGGCCGGCGGACGCTGCTCACGACCACTGGCCGGCCATGGCCGAGCAGCTCAAGGGTGCCGATGCGCTGGTCGTGCTCAGCCCGGAATGGAACGGCATGGCCAGCCCGGCGCTGAAGAACTTCTTCCTCTACGCCGGGCGCGCCGAGCTGGCGCACAAGCCGGCGCTGCTGGTGGGGGTATCATCGGGGCAGGGCGGCGCCTATCCGCTGTCCGAGCTGCGCGCTTCCAGCTACAAGAACTGCCGCATCTGCTTTATTCCGGAGCAGCTGATCGTGCGCCAGGTGGAGGCGGTGCTGAACGACGTGCAGGCGGCCGACGGCGATGACCAGCGCATCCGCCTGCGCGCCGACTGGGCGCTGGAGGTGCTGCTGGAATACGCCGAGGCGCTGCGCGGCCTGCCCCAGCGCATCGACTGGAGCGAGCCGCAGTTTGGCAATGGTATGTGAAGGGTAACCGGCATCCGCAGGCTGTGAGTTTGCTCCGCTTGCCGTCGCTCCCGCGAAGGCGGGAGCCCAGGTGCCACGGATATTCTGGATTATTCCCCTTCGGGCCAGCGCAAGCGCTGTTCGGCGATAAACCCACCGTCCCGCCTGCGCGGGAATGACGACTCTTTAGAGTTTCAGCCGGGTAGGGAATCAGGCGTGGGTCAGGTACCAGCGCCAGTCTTGTTCACCGACCTCGCCAACGAACTGGCGGAACTCTTCCCACTTGATCGCCAGGAAGATCTTCAGGAAGTCCTCGCCCAGCGCTTCCTTGGCCCAGCTCGATTGCTCCAGGTTGCGCAGGGCGGTCAGCCAGTCGGTGGGCAGGGTTTCGCGGGCCTGCTCGTAGCCGTTGCCGACTATCGCTTCGCCCGGATCAATCTGGTTCTTGATGCCGTGGTGGATGCCGACGAGGATCGCCGCCGCCGCCAGGTAGGGGTTGGCATCGGCGCCGCAGATGCGGTGCTCGACGTGGCGGCTCTTGGCCGGGCCACCCGGTACGCGGAACGACACGGTGCGGTTGTTCACCCCCCAGCTCTTGGCCAGCGGTGCGTAACTGTTGGCCTGGAAGCGCCGGTAGGAGTTGGCGTTGGGGCAGAAGATCGCCAGGGCGTCGTTGAGCGTGGCCATCATGCCGCCGATGGCGTGCTTGAGCAGCGGCGTGCCGTGCGGGTCTTCGCTGGCCATCAGGTTGTTGCCGTCGGCGTCCGCCAGGCTGACGTGCATATGCAGGCCGCTGCCGGCCAGGTCGCCGAACGGCTTGGCCATAAAGCAGGCTTGCAGCCCGTGCTTGTTGGCCACGCCCTTGACCAGGCGCTTGTAGCGCACGCCTTCGTCGACCGCCTGCAGCGCGTCGAAGCGGTGCTCCAGGGTCAGCTCGACCTGGCCCGGAGCGTATTCGGAAATCGCCGTGCGCACCGGCAGGCCCTGCACTTCGCAGGCGGCGTAGAGGTCGTCGAGGAACGGCTGCAGCTGCTCCAGCTCGTACACGCCATACACCTGCGGCGCCTGCGGGCGCACGCCGTTGGCTTGCAGCGCCGGCTGCGGACGGCCATTGGCGTCGCGTTGTTTATCCAGCAGGTAGAACTCCAGCTCCACCGCCATCACCGGGTGGTAGCCGTCGGCCTTGAGCGCGTCGATGGCGCGGGCCAGCACATGGCGGGGATCGCCGGGGGTGGCCGGCAGGCCTTGGGTCGGGTGCATGCTCACCTGCAGCTGGCCGGTGGGCACGGTGCGCCAGGGTTGCAGGGTCAGGCTGCCGGGAATCGGGTAGGTCCAGCAGTCGGCGTCGGCGACTTCCCATACCAGGCCGCTGGCCTCCACGTCTTCGCCCTGGATGGTCAGCGAAAGGATCGAGCTGGGCAGCGGCCGGCCGTTCTCATAGATGGCCAGCAGCTCGTCGCGGTGCAGCAGCTTGCCGCGCGGGATGCCGTTGGCGTCGATCAGCATCAGCTCGATGCTGCGTACTTCCGGGTGCTTGGCGAGAAAGTCGCGGGCTTCCTGGGGATTGGCGAATTGCATGGTGGTGTCCTTTGTTCGCCCTCTCCCCACGGGAGAGGGTTGGGATGAGGGGAGAGCCCCTCATCCGCCCTTCGGGCACCTTCTCCCAGAGGGAGAAGGGATGTTCAGATCCGTGCGCCGGGAATGGCCAGCAGCTCGGTCAGGGCCTGGTCGAGCATGCCGATCAGCTTGTCCACGTCGTCCGCCGTGGTGCTCGGGCAGCACAGGGTCATGTTGTGGAACGGGGTGATCAGGATGCCGCGGTTGATCAGGTACAGGTGCAGGGCCATCTGCAGCTCGTCGTGGAAGGCCGCCTCGGCCTCGGCGCCGGTCTTCGGCGACACCGGGCAGAACTGGAACTCGCTGCGCGCGCCCAGCTCGGTGACCGACCACTTGAGCTCGTGCTTGCCGATCAGGCTGCGGAAGCCGTCGGCCAGGCGCTTGGCCAGCGGCAGCATGTGCGCGTAGGCGGCCGGGGTCATCACCTGTTCCAGGTTGGCGCGCATGCAGTGCATGGCCAGGGCGTTGGCCGACAGGGTGGTACCCATGCCGCTGTGTCCATGGCCGTGGCTGCCCTCGCTGGCGCGTTGGCGCGATTCGGTCATGGCCTTGGCCATCGCCGCGCTGCAGCCGAAGATGCCGCACGGCACGCCACCGGCGATCGGCTTGCCGACCACGAAGAAGTCCGGGTCGAGATCCCACAGCTGGGTACAGCCGCCGATATCGGTGGAGATGGTGTGGGTCTCGTCGATGATCAGCAGGCTGCCGTATTTACGGGTCAGCTCGCGGCACTTCTGCATGAAGCCCGGCTCGGGCAGCACCATGCCGATATTGGTCATCGCCGGCTCGCACAGCAGGGCGCAGACGTCGCCTTGCGCCAGCGCGGCTTCCAGCGCCTCGACGTCGTTGAACGGGATCGAGCGGCTGTACTGGGTCAGGTCGTAGGCCTGGCCGACCAGGCCGGAGCGCGGCACGGTCGCGCCGTCGCGGTAGCGCACCATCACGTCGTCGACGGTGCCGTGGTAGCAGCCGTCGAACACCAGCAGGGTCTTGCGCTGGGTGATCGCGCGGGCCCAGCGCAGCACGTAGCGGTTGGAGTCGGTGGCGGTGGCGGTGACCTGCCAGAACGGCAGGCCGAAGCGTGCGGCCAGCAGCTCGCCGCAGACCACTGCGTCCTCGCCCGGCAGCATGGTGGTCAGGCCGTTGTTGCCCTGCTCGGCGATGGCCTTGGCGATCGGATCCGGCGAGTGGCCGAACATGGTGCCGGTGTCGCCCAGGCAGAAGTCGATGTACTCGTGGCCGTCGACGTCATAGAAGCGCGCGCCCTTGGCTCGCTCGACGAACAGCGGCACCGGGGTCGACCAGTCGGCCATCCAGTGCATCGGTACGCCGCCATACAGGGAGTTGCGGGCGCGCTCGGCCAGGGCCACGGACTTCGGGTTGCGGGCCAGGAAACGTTCGCGCTCACGGGCGAAGAAGGTTTCCACGGCGGTTGGATGGATGCCACTGGCGGTCATGTTGCACACCTCGTTCGAATTTATGCACATGCTCTTTTGTGATCACAAATAAGTCAATAGATGTCTTATAAGCGGTATTCAGGTAGATTCATCTGTAATTTGTGATCACAGGTGCATGTCGAGATGAACCATCAGCAGCAGGTTGCCCTGGTCAGCGGGGCTGGCAGCGACAGCGGTATCGGCCTGGCCATCGCCCGCCGCCTGGGCCGCCAGGGCGTGCGCGTGCTGCTCAGCGCCAGCAGTGCGCGCATCGAGACGCGGGCCGCCGAGCTGCGGGCAGAAGGCATTGAAGCACGCGCCCGGGCCGCCGACCTTACCGACGAGCAGCAGGTGGCCGCGCTGGCCGCCTGGGCCCTGGAGCAGTGGGGCCAGGTGGACATCCTGGTGAACAACGCCGGCATGGCTATGCAGGGTAGCCCGGAGCCGTTCGCCGAGCTGGCGGGCATGGATCTGGCCACCTGGAACCTGTCGCTGGCGCGCAACCTGAGCAGCGCCTTCCTGCTCACCCGTGCCCTGCTGCCGGCCATGCAGGCGCGCGGCTACGGGCGCATCGTCAATATCAGCTCGACCACTGGCACCCGCGGTAGCAACCCGGGCGAGGCGGCCTACAGCGCGGCCAAGGCCGGCATGCTTGGCATGAGCATGGGCCTGGCGCTGGAAGTGGCGCGCCAGGGCATCACGGTCAACAGCGTGGCGCCGGGCTGGATCGCCACCGGCTCGAGTACCGAGGAAGAACGGCGCGCCGCCGAATACACCCCGCTCGGCCGCGCCGGTCGCCCGGAGGAAGTGGCCGCCGCGGTGGCCTTTCTCGCCTCGCCCGAGGCCAGCTATATCACCGGCGAAGTCCTCGTCGTGGATGGCGGCAACTGCCTGATCGAGAACAAGGCCCCCTGAGTGGCTATGCGTCGGCCAGGCGGCGTTGCAGGTGCGCTCGAAAATGCTCATTGACTGGAGTCAACTGCGCTTTTCGAGCGCACCTGCGCCTTGCCTGGCTCTAGCTCGCTCACTCAGCAATTAGTTAAATCTGTCATCAGGAGAATCAACATGCGCAACTGCTCGCTGACCCTCGCCCAACTGCCTGCACCACCGTTTCGCGGGTGAACGATCATGGCCGACAATCTGCAGGAACAGCTGTACCAACGAATACGTGAAGGCCTGCTGGCCGGGCGCTTCCAGCCTGGCGAGCGGCTGAAGATCCGCGACCTCGCCGCCGAGTGGGGTACCAGCCCGATGCCGGTGCGCGCCGCGTTGCAGCGCCTGGTCGCCGAGGGCGCCCTGGAGGGCGAGCCGCAGCGCTCGGTGCGGGTGCCGGCGATGACCCGCGAGCGCTACCAGAACATCTTCCAGGTGCGCCTGGGTCTCGAAGGCCTGGCGGTGGAGCTGGCCACCCCGCGCCTGACCCCGGCCGACCTGGCCACCCTGCGCGACTGCGTGGCGCGCATGGACGCCGCCATCGAGCAGCGCCAGGTGCAGGATTACCTGGACGCCAACAGCCAGTTCCACCTGTGCCTGTACGGCGCCTGCGGCAATCCGGTGCTGCTGCGCAGCATCGAGTCGCTGTGGCTGCAGATCGGGCCGTTCTTCAACCGCCTGTTCACCGGGGCGGATCTGTCGCTGCGCCTCAACGACTTCCACGAGGAGGCCTTCGCCGCCATCGAGGAAGGCGATGCCAAGACCGCGCGCCAGGCCATGGAGCAGGATCTGCTCTACTTCGCGCGCTTTCTGCTCAACCTGCTCGACCTCGAAGGCGAGGTCGCACGCAGCGTCTGAACCCTGCCGGCGCGACCCCGCGCCGGTGTGTTTCTCGATATTGCCGCTGGCCGGCCAGCCGCGGGGGCGATGTTACCCTGACGGCCGGCCCCTCCTGCGGGCCTCATTCCTTCCCGTCGGCTCGACCGTAGCCAAGCGAGTGCCCCTAGCGACCCAGCGATAACAGGAGACACGGCCATGCATGCCATCAGCTTCATTCAGGATTTGGCCGTGATCATGCTGGTGGCCGGGGTCGTCACCGTGCTGTTCCACCGTTTCAAGCAGCCGGTGGTGCTGGGCTACATCCTCGCCGGCTTCATCATCGGCCCGCACACCCCGCCGTTCGGCCTGATCCACGACGAGCAGACGATCAAGACCCTGGCCGAGCTGGGGGTGATCTTCCTGATGTTCTGCCTGGGCCTGGAGTTTTCCCTGCGCAAGCTGTTCAGCGTCGGCGCCACGGCCTTTATCGCCGCCGGCCTGGAGATCGGCCTGATGCTCTGGCTTGGTTACCAGATTGGCCAGTTCTTCGGCTGGAGCAGCATGGACTCGCTGTTCCTCGGCGGCATCCTGGCGATCAGCTCGACCACCATCATCATCAAGGCTCTCGGCGACCTGAAGATGAAGCACGAGCGCTTCGCCCAGCTGATCTTCGGTGTGCTGATCGTCGAGGATATCCTCGGCATCGGCATCATCGCCCTGCTCTCGGGCATCGCCCTGAGCGGCACGGTGGAGACCGGCCAGGTGTTCTCCACGGTCGGCAAGCTCAGCCTGTTCATGATCGTCGCGCTGGTCATCGGCATCCTCCTGGTGCCGCGTATCCTCGCCTACGTGGCGCGCTTCGAGAGCAACGAGATGCTGCTGATCACCGTGCTCGGCCTGTGTTTCGGCTTCTGTCTGCTGGTGGCCAAGCTGGAATACAGCATGGTGCTGGGCGCCTTCCTGATCGGCGCAATCATGGCCGAGTCGCGCCAGCTGCTGCAGATCGAGCGCCTCATGGAGCCTGTGCGCGACCTGTTCAGCGCGATCTTCTTCGTCACCATCGGCCTGCTGATCGACCCCAGCGTGCTGGTCGAATATGCCGTGCCGATCCTGGTCATCACCGCTGCGGTGATCATCGGCAAGGTGCTGTCCTGCAGCCTCGGCGCCTTTATCGCCGGCAACGACGGGCGCACCTCGCTGCGCGTCGGCATGGGCCTGTCGCAGATCGGCGAGTTCTCTTTCATCATCGCCGCGCTGGGCATCAGCCTGAAGGTCACCAGCGACTTCCTCTACCCGGTGGCGGTGGCCGTGTCTGCGCTGACCACCCTGTCCACGCCCTACCTGATCCGTGTCGCCGACCCGCTGGCGCAGCGCCTGGCCGGCTGGATGCCGGGGCGCCTGGCGCGGGTCTTCGGCCTGTATGGCGACTGGCTGCGCAGCATCCAGCCACAGGGCCAGAGTGCGCTGCTGATGGCGATGATCCGCAAGATCCTGCTGCAGGTGCTGATCAACCTGGCGCTGGTGATCGGCATCTTCTTCAGTATGGCCTGGTTCGCCGGCAGCCTGGCCGGCTACCTGGCGCCGTGGCTGGCCCAGGTCAACCTGCAGAAGGCGTTGATCTGGGGCGCCGCGCTGCTGCTCTCGCTGCCCTTCCTGATCGCCGCCTACCGCAAGCTCAAGGCCCTGGCCATGCTCCTGGCGGAAATGGCGGTGACTCCGGAAAAGGCCGGCCGGCACACGGTGCGCGCGCGGCGGGTGATCGCCGAGCTGATCCCGCTGCTGGCGCTGGTGCTGATCATGCTGCTGCTGATGGCGCTGTCGGCCAGCATCCTGCCCACCAGCGAGCTGCTGCTGGTGATCGGCCTGGTTGCCGCGGTGGTCATCGTGCTGCTGCGGCGCTGGCTGATCCGCCTGCACTCGCGGCTGCAGATCGCCCTGCTGGAGACCCTCGAACAGGGCCAGGATCAGCCGCACCCGTGAACCCTGTGCCCTGTCGTCGGCAGTGGCGCCATGGGTAATTATCCGGATCGACGACAGTGGCGGTTCCTGTCTTACACTCAATCAGTCCCTTCCCGGCCCGAGGAGTGTCCGATGGCGGACTACGGCAACACGCGCTTCCTGATCGTCGACGATTTCTCCGACTTCCGCAGCTCGGTCAAGGCCATGCTGCGCGACCTCGGCGCGCGCGACGTGGACACGGTCGACCGCGGCGAGGAAGCCCTGGCCATGTGCCGGCAGAAGCGCTACGACATCATCCTCCACGACTACAACCTGGGCAGCGGCAAGAACGGCCAGCAGGTGCTGGAGGAGCTGCTCGCCGGCAAGCTGATCAGCCACCAGTGCATCTTCGTCATGGTCACCGCCGAGAGCAGCCAGGCCATGGTGCTCAGCGCCCTGGAGCACGAGCCGGATGCCTACCTGACCAAGCCGTTCAACCGTGCCAGCCTGGCTCAGCGCCTGGACAAGCTGGTGGAGCGCAAGACTGCGCTGAAGCCGATTCTGCAGGCCCTGGACAAGCAGGATCCGGCCGCCGTGCTGGTCGCCTGCGACAGCCTCAGCCGCCAGGATCGACGTCTGGGGCCACTGTGCCAGCGCTACCAGGCCGGCGCCCTGCGCGACCTCGGCCGGCATGCCGAGCTGGAGAAACTGCTGACCGCGGTGCTCGCCGAACGACCGCTGCCCTGGGCCTACCTGGCCCTGGGCAGCCACCTGCTGGCGCGCAATGAACTGCCGCGGGCACGTGAGCTGTATGAACAGGCGCTGCAGGCCTTCCCCATGCTGCCCGGGCTGTACGACGGCCTGGCTGCGGTGCTGACAGCCCAAGGTGAAAGTCAGCGCGCCCAGGCGGTGCTGGAGGATGCAGTGAAGCTGTCGCCGCTGGCCATCCGCCGGCAGATGCAGCTGGGCAAGCTGGCCCTGGCCAACGAAGACTTCTCCAGCTCCTCCAAGGCCTACCGGCAGGCCATGGAGCAGGGCCGCAACTCGCGCTTCAAGACCCCGGAAAGCTACCTGGGGCTGGCCCAGGCGCTGATCGCCGAGTCTGGTGAGGCGACCCTGGACAAGCGCGTGCAGAGCGAGATCGGCCAGGCCCTGGGCGAGCTGGGCAAGCTCTACGCCGACGACCCGGCCCTGCAGGTGCGCGCCAGCCTGATGCAGGCCAAGAGCCTGCAGCACTCCGGCGATCCGCAGCAGGCCGCGCGCATCGCCGAGCAGGCGGCGGCGCGGATGGCCGAGCTGCCGCAGTTCTTCTCCGCCGAGGCGGCGCTGCTGGTGGCCGGGCAGTTGCGCGAGCTGGGCCAGGCGGCGGCCAGCGACGGCCTGCTGAAGAGCTGCGTGGAAATCTACGGCGACGACCCGGCGGTGATGCAGGGCATCGCCAAGCAGACCTCCGACCCGGCGATCCTGGCCGGCGGCCAGGAGGCTGTCGACCTCAACCGCCAGGGCGTGCGCAGCTATCAGCTGGGCCGCTTTGGCGATGCCCTGGAGCTGTTCCGCCGTGCCCTGGCGCAGCAGCCGAAGAACATCAGCATCGCCCTCAACACGGCGCAGTCGCTGCTGCGCCTGGCTGGGGAGAAAGCCGACCCGGCATTGCTTGAGGAGTGCCGCCAGTGCCTGCGCGCGGTGAGCATGATTCCCGCCAGCGACCCGCGCTACGAGCGCTACCAGCAGCTGCGCCAGCGGGTGGCCGAGTGATGGCGGGCCCCCGTGGTGGGTTGGATTTCTCCACGGTGATCGCCTCCACCGTGCACGACATGAAGAACTCCCTGGCCCTGCTGGTACAGGCGCACAGCCAGTGGCTGGCGCAGTTGCCGGCGGAGCTGGTGGCCGGGCGCGAGCACGGTGTGATCGAGTACGAGTTCGCCCGTCTCAACGGCATGCTGGTGCAGCTGCTCGGCCTGTACAAGCTGGGGGTCAACCAGCTGCCGGTGTGCCCGGCCTACCACGAGCTGGACGACTTCATCGGCGCCCAGCTGGCGCGTCACCAGGAGATCCTCGACAGCCGCGGCATCCAGGCCCGTGGCGAGGTGGCGGAATTCGACCTGATGGGCTTCTTCGACCAGGAGCTGCTCGGCTCGGTGGTGGCCAATGTCATCGCCAACTCCATCCGCTACGCGCGCAGCGCCCTGCTGGTCAGCGCCCGCGAGGAGAATGGCGGCGTGCTGCTGTGTATCAACGACGACGGCGCCGGCTACCCGGCGGCGATGCTCGAGCAGCAGGGTGACTATGTGCTGGGGCTCAACCAGAGCAGCGGCAGCACCGGCCTGGGGCTGTACTTCGCCGCGCGTATCGCCGAGTTGCACGAGCGCAATGGGGTGCGCGGGCGCATCGAGCTGGGCAATGGCGGGCCACTGGGGGGCGGCGAGTTCCGTATCTACCTGCCTTGAACAGATGGCCGCCGATGGCGGCGTTATCGCACCAGTTTGCTTCTTTTACTACCTCTATCCCGAATCAATATAAGGGCGCTTTGGGCCTGGCGGGCGCCATGTACTAGCGTGCCTCTTGTGCCTGTCGTCCCGCTTGGGCGGGAGCACCACGCAGCATGGAGGCGTTCGGCAGTAGCCCGTGCTCGTTACAACAAGAACAAGACGAGGACATGCCGATGAAACCTAACTTTCTGCTTGGCTGTGCTGCCGTGGCGGCACTGCTCCTGGCCACTCCGGCACACGCCGAGCTGGGTGACTACAGTGCCTGGAAGACCCTGCTCAACCTGACTGCGCCGCCGCCGGCGGACAACAAGGTCACCCCTGAACAGGGCCTTGGCCCCTACCCGCTGCTGAACAACCCGAGCGGCTTCAACTCCGGCTTCAAGCCAGGCAACTACTACGGCTGGCAGACCGTGCAGCTGGCCCCGCAGACCGGCGCGGTGTGCGGCAACGGCTCGCCCTACAAGTTCTTCGTCAACCGCGTGCCCAATACCAGCAACACCATCATCTACCTGGAAGGTGGCGGCGCCTGCTGGGACTACGCCAGTTGCACCGGGCAGACCGGCATCCGCGGCGCGCGCAACCCCGACGGCATCCCCGACGACTACATGAGCCTGCTCAACCCCGGCGCCAGCCTGGTCAGCCCGCTGGTGGTGCGTCTGCATCCCTGGACGCGCACCAAGCCGCAGAACTGGAACATGGTCTACGTGCCCTACTGCACCGGCGACATCTACTCCGGCGACAAGGTGGCGGTGTACAACGACCCGCAGAACCAGAAGCCGCCGCTGGTCTGGCACCACAACGGCCTGCGCAACACCCGTGCGGTGGTGGCCTGGCTGAAGAACAACCTGCAGCGCCCGGCCCAGCTGCTCACCACCGGCTGCAGTGCCGGCGGCGCCGGCAGCCTGACCAACTACGTGGGCATCCGCCAGGACATGGCGCCGAGCCGCGGCTTCCTGCTCGACGACTCCGGCCCGGTGTTCAGCGCCCCGCTGGGCAGCGACAGCGCGCAGTACCCGTCGCGTCCGCTGCAGGATCACATCCGTGCCGCCTGGGGCCTCAACGAGGGGCCGCTGCCCTACCTGCAGAGCCGCCTGCCGGGGCTCAATGCGGCTGACCTGGGCAGCCTGTATCCGGCGCTGGCCAGCAACCTGCCGGGCGACCGCCTGGGCCATACCCACTTCTGGGAAGACCTCAACTACTCGTCCTATTCCTACGAGCGCTTCTACCCGGAAATCGCCAATGCGCCGGACGCCGCCACCAAGGAGGCGCTGATCCATGCCAAATGGGATGTGGATACCGAGCGCCTGCGCGGCCAACTGGCCAACCTGGGCAACTTCGGCGGCTATTTCCCGCAGTACCGGGCGGTCAACGAGAGCCACTGCACCAGCATCATCGAGTTCGCCAACTCGGATATCCAGGAGCAGAACCTGGAGCTCGACCACTTCGTCAACAACCTGCTGGATGGCAGCGGCACGGTGCTGTCGGCCTCGGAGAGCAGTGATGCGGCGGATCGGGCCAAGCCGTTCAACCTGCTCTACTACGTGCTCGACCAGCTGCTCTAGTTACTGATAGGCCTGCTCCCGCGCCTCCTGCAGGCGCTGGCGCAGGTACTGGTCGCGGCTCAGGCCGTCGGGAATGCTGTCCATGGCCATGACTTCCTCGGCGATGCGCTTCTCCTCGACCTTGTACTGGGTGAAGCGCGGGTCGGGCGCCTTGGCCTTGGCTTCGCGCTGCTGGCTGAGGGCCTGGTAGCGGGCCACCAGGGCATCGCCGCGGGCCTTCTGTGCTTCCTCGTCGCCACCCTCGGCCTGGCTCAGGCCGACCTGCAGCAGCAACGCCTCGCTCAATGCCAGCTCGCCGGCCGCTTCGCGGCGGTCGATCTCCTTGGCCAGGGCGGCGGCGCGCTGCCGGCGCTGCGCCTCGTCCAGGCTGGCGGCGGCCTTGAGAAAGCCCTGGTAGTCGGCGGCGAACTGCAGGCGGGCCTGGTAGTTCTGCACGGCCGGATCGTTGCGCGCGGGGGCCTGATCCGCCGCTGCAGTGGCCGTTGCATCAGCGCGCGGCATGGCGGGGGCAGCTGTAGCGGGCGGGGTAGTGGCGTCCGGTTCGGCACTGCCAAGGCCGAGCCATAGGCCACTCGCGGCGGCGAGGCCGGCGAGCGTGGTGATCAGCAGGAGAGCAGTTGGCTTGGCCATGACCCGGAGTCCGTGAGGGGCAGCGCTTGCCAGTTAAGCCCATGGGCCGCGTGGCTTCCAGCATCGGGCGGGCTTCAGTCCGGCTTGCCGGGTACCTCTGCAGGCCAGTCCGTGCGCTGCAGACCCAGGTGTGGCAGCCAGTCCGCCGGTTGCTGGGGCACGGTTTGTCCCGGCCAGTTGGCGGGGCCGCAGTCCTTGTCGAAGCTGCGTGCCAGGCGCAGCCAGCTACGGTAGGCATCCTCGCCGGCCATGCCATGGCTGTTTTCCAGGCGCACCCACTGCAGGGCAGCCTGATGCAGCTCCTCGGCATCGCGCAGGCAGCGGCTGAAGTAGCGGTCGTCGATGGCCGCATAGGGCGAGGGCACTTCGCGCAGCCATTCCACCGTGCGCATCACGCCACCGATCAGCAGGACGCCGAGGAAGAACACCAGCAGGAAGCTGCCGAAGAAGGCGAGCATGGCCAGTTTCACCAGACGTTCCACGATGTCGGGTGACAGGTTGGCGAGCAAGCCCGCCCTCGGGCGCAAGGACAGGGCTCAGCTCTCCAGCCAGACGTCGCGGCACCAGTGCCACACCGAGTCCCAGCTTTCGTCGGTCAGCTCGCCTTCGTCGCCATCCCACAGCCAGACCTGGCCCTCCACATCCACCGCGTAGTAGTCGCGGCCGTCCTGGCATAGAGGCACCAGGTCGCGCGGCAGGCCGAGATCCCAGGCCACCGAGGCGACTTCCGGCAGGTAGGTGTGCGAGTGCGGGTCTGCTGCAGTCACTGGCTCCAGGCGGCCGTAGACCACGTCGCTGACCTTGAGCAGGAACTCGCGCAGCTCGAAGGGCAGGTGGATGAGGATCTGCTCCTGGATTTCCACCAGGGTTTCCTCTTCCGGCAGCTCCAGCGGTACCGGCACCGGCTCGTTGAGTTCGCGCAGTTGTTCGATGACTTCTTCCATGGCGGGCTCACCATCTGATGGGGCTGGGCTTTATACAGTAGCCGCTGGGTGGAGGAAAAAACTATTGTGGCGCCTGCCGCCGTGCGGCAGAAAAAAGCCCGGGCAGGCCCGGGCTTGTGGTGTGTCGGCAACCGCGACGAATTACTCGCTGACCACCGGCGTGCCGCTTGGCGCATTGCTGGCGAAGGTGATGGTCACCGTCGGGTCGAGCAGGCGCTGCACGGCGGTCTTCAGCGACCACAGCAGCACCAGCACGCAACCGGCTACGGCCAGTACATTGCCGAGGAAGTAGTACAGTGCGCCGGCGCTGATCAGGGCGACGATCAGCGAGAAGCGCGCGGCCTGCAGGCGGGTGAGTTTTTCCACGCTCATCCGCAGGCTGGCCGGCAGGGCGCGGGCGATCTGCTTGAGGGCGTGTTCCTTGACCGTGGCGTTGAGGAATTCCAGGCTCTCGCTGCTCTCCTTGCCGTCCACGCTGAAGGTCAGGTAGATGGTGTCGCGGAAGTGATCGCTAGTGACCTTGCTCACCGTGTTCAGGTCGATGACCTTCTGCTTGCACGCTACCTGGGCAACTATGGCCGCCAGGCCGGCGCCGCTCTGGTAGAGCTCCTGCACGTTGTCGGTGTGCTTGCTGTCGAAGCTGACCGACACCAGGTTGTGGCCATCCAGTGCCACCAGGCGGTCGTCCTCGATATCCAGCCAGCTGTTCTCGGTGTAGAAGCCTTCCGGCAGCTTGCCCTTGGGCTCGCGGCCGAACAGCAGGGTCAGGACGATGTTCAGCAGCAGTGCCAGGCCGATGACATAGGGCGCGGCATCGATGACCCGCTCCACCGCCGACTCATGAGCCTGGTGTTCGACCACGATCTGCGGCACGGCTTCTTCGGGCTTCTGCTCGGCAAACCAGACCTGCAGGCTTTCCTTGCCGCTCAGATCTTCGTACTCGCCATAGCTCAGGCTGTGCTCCTGCTGGTACTGGGTGCCACCTACCGCGTATTGGTAGCTGACCGAATAGACCTCACGGGTCTTCTTGCGGCCCTTGCGACCCCGGTATTCCTCTTCCTTGACGTCGAGGGAGGTGATGGTCGCCTCGGCGGCGACGTGGTGCTTGGTGCGTTCGATGGCCGCGACTTGCGCCGGGCCCTTGATAAAGTAGGCGAGGGTGAGACCCAGCAAGGCCAGCACGACCATGCTGCTGCGGATCCACAGTTTGCGTTTCTGCCCCGGGCTTCTGAGAGTTTTCGCCATGACTCATTCCTTTTTTAGTTATGTGTAGCGTCCGTGTACGGCGGGCAGGTTGGCGCTGCCCGGGGCGAGTATCAGAGGAAACATTCGCTTACGACAAGTCGCGGATGCCCAGAAACGCAAAAGCCCGGGCATGCCCGGGCTTTTTCACAGCAGGTTCGCCGACGATCAGCCGTTCTGGCGGATACCGGCCACCAGCCAGGGCTGGTTGTCGCCATTGCTGCGTTCCATGCGCCAGCTTTCGCTGAAGGCTTCGCCCTGGTCGAAGCGCGAGGTCTTGGCCACGCCACGGAAGGTCAGGGTGGCGACGGTCTTGTCGGCCAGTTCGTCGATGCCGTCCAGCTGTACCTCGAGGTCATCGATGTAGGTGGACTGGAAGCCGTCGCCCATGCTGGCGCGCTCGGTTTTGAGGAAACTGAGCATCTGCGGGGTGACGAACTCGGCGATCTTGTCCATCTCGGCCGCGTCCCAGTGCTGTTGCAGGGCCATGAAGTGCTCGCGGCCGGCTTCGACGAAGCGCTGTTCGTTGAACCAGCTCGGCGCGTTGAAGGCCGGGCGCGGGGCTGCGCCAGCGCTGCCGAAGATCGGCGCCTGGCCCTGCGGCATCTCGCGCTGGAACGGCGCCCCGGCGGCAGCCGGCTGGCCGTGCTGCTGGGCCTTGCGGGCGGCGATGAAGCGGAAGATGACGAAGGCGATCAGGCCGATGATCAGGAAGTCGAAGATCTGCATGCCCTGGAAGCCGTCACCCATGAACATCGAGGCGAGCAGGCCGCCGGCGGCCAGGCCGGCCAGCGGGCCGAGCCAGCGCGAAGCGCCACTGGTGGCAGGGCGTGCGCCTGCAGTGGCACCCGGCGCGGCGCTGGGCTGGGTGGCCTTGGGGGCTTCGGCCTGGCGGGTCTGGTGGGTCGGCGCGGAGCCGAAGGTCTTGCCGCCGCCCATGCGCCGGGCGCTGGCGTCGAGGCTGAGGGTCAGGCCCAGGCAGAGGCACAGGGCGATGCTGAGAAAGCGTTTCATGAGGAGATCCACTGGTGGGTATACGCGCGGTCATGCTGCCCAGTCAGGCAGGCAAAGGCCAGTTGCAGAGTGTTTCCGGATTTATGCGGGGGTGTTCGAGCCGGCGCCCGGCCCGGCTCAGACGCCGGGCGCAGGGGCGCTGGAGCCGGGCGGTGCGACACCGGGAGGCGCCGCGCCAGGCCCGTGGGGATCAGAAGTGGTAGGACGCGCCCAGGCGCACGCTCTGTTCGGTCAGGCGCTGGTTGTACTCTTCGTTCCACATGTCGACGCCGATGTCCTTTTGCGTGCCGTAGTCGGCGTAGCGGTATTCCACGCGCGCGGACAGGGCCTCGCTCAGCAGGTACTCGGCGCCGGCGCCGACCGTCTAGCCGCCCTGGCCATCGCTGTGGGATTCGCTGCGGTTGAGGAACTGCTTGTCGTTCCATTCGCGGTCGACCTGGGCGTAGGCGTAGCCGGCGGTGGCGAACAGCAGCAGGTCGGCACTCGGCAGGTAGCCGAAGCGAGCCCGCAGGGAGCCGGCGGCGGTGATCTCGCTGCTGGTGCTGTAGCCCGTGTCGGTGACGCCGTGGAATTCCTGGTAGGCGCTGTCTTCGCCGTCGATGCGGCCTTCGTAGTCCGCTTCCACGCCTACCAGCCAGTTGTTCTGCAGCAGCCAGTTGTAGCCGCCGAGAGCACCGTACTGCGCGCCGCTGGGGTTGGTTTCCTGGGTCCAGCCGGATTTCGTGTCGGTGGGCTGGTTGTAGCTGGTGCCTTCGTCCTGGGCCCAGGCATAGCCGGTGTAGAGGCCGGCATAGGCGCCTTCGAAGCCGGCGGCCAGGACGGGGAGCGGGGCCAGCAGGCTGGCCAGGAGAACAATGCGCTTCATCGATGATCCTTGTTTTTATAGGTGTGCCCGACTGTTCGGGCCGGGGTGGAGCGGGGTTAGAGGGCTTCCAGCTTGGCGTAGGCGAGCATCAGCCACTTGCTGCCCTCGGCCTCGAAGTTGACCTGCACCCGCGCCTGGGCGCCGCTGCCTTCGAAGTTGAGGATCACGCCGTCGCCGAACAGCGCGTGGCGCACGTGCTGGCCGAGGCGGAAGCCGGTATCCGGCACTTCGGCGTTGGCGAACATGCTGCCGCTGGGCTTGCTGGCGCCGGCGCCGCTGTAGGGGCGGCTGACGCTGTTGCTCAGGCGTACTTCCTGGATCAGCGCCGGGGGAATCTCGCGGACGAAGCGCGAGACCTTGTTGTAGGTCTCGCTGCCGTACAGGCGGCGGGTCTCGGCGTAGGTCAGCACCAGGTGCTGCATGGCGCGGGTCACGCCGACATAGGCCAGGCGGCGCTCTTCCTCGAGGCGGCCGGGCTCTTCCAGGCTCATCTTGTGCGGGAACAGGCCTTCTTCCATGCCGACCAGGAACACCATGGGGAATTCCAGGCCCTTGGCGCTGTGCAGGGTCATCAGCTGGATGCTGGCTTCGTGTTCGTCGGCCTGGGTGTCGCCGGCCTCCAGCGAGGCGTGGGTGAGGAAGGCGGCCAGCGGCGACAGGTCGTCGTCTTCGTCGTTCTCGAAGTTGCGCGCGGCGCTGACCAGTTCCTCGAGGTTTTCCACCCGCGCCTGGGCCTTCTCGCCTTTTTCAGCCTGGTGCCAGGCGATCAGCCCGCTCTGCTCGATGACGGTCTGGGTCATCAGGTGCAGCGGCATATCCAGCACTTTGGCGGCGAGGTTCTCGATCAGCTCGACGAAGGCGGCCAGGGCGCCGGCGGCGCGGCCGGGCAGAGCCTTGGCGGCGAGCAACTGCTGCATCGCTGTCCACATCGACAGGTCAGCGTGGCGCGCGTGCTCGCGGATCGCCTCGACGGTCTTCTCGCCGACGCCGCGGGTCGGCACGTTGATCACCCGTTCCAGGGCGGCGTCGTTATGCCGGCCGTCGAGCAGGCGCAGGTAGGCCACTGCGTTCTTGATCTCGGCGCGCTCGAAGAAGCGTTGGCCGCCATAGATGCGGTAGGGAATCTTCTCGCGCAGCAGGGCTTCTTCGAGCACCCGCGACTGGGCGTTGGAGCGGTAGAGGATGGCGATCTCGTTGCGCGCCAGGCCGTTCTTCAGCGCCCGCTCGATGCTCTCGACCACGTAGCGCGCTTCGTCATGCTCGTTGAAGGCGGCGTACAGGCACAGCGGTTCGCCGTCGCTGCCGTCGGTCCACAGTTCCTTGCCCAGGCGCCCGTTGTTGTTGGCGATCAGGGCGTTGGCGGCCTTGAGGATGCCGGCGGTGGAGCGGTAGTTCTGCTCCAGGCGGATCATCTGCGCGTCGGGGAAGTCGCTGCTGTACTGCTGGATGTTCTCGATCTTGGCGCCGCGCCAGCCGTAGATCGACTGGTCGTCGTCGCCCACCACCATCAGGCTCTCGCCGCCCTTGGCCAGCAGGCGCAGCCAGGCGTACTGCACGGCGTTGGTGTCCTGGAACTCGTCGACCAGGATGTGCTTGAAGCGCTGCTGGTAGTGCGCCAGCAGGCCCGGATGGTCGCGCCACAGGTCGAGGGCACGCAGCAGCAGCTCGGCGAAGTCGATCACCCCGGTGCGTGCGCAGGCTGCTTCGTAGGCCTCGTAGATCTTCAGCATGGTGGCGAGGAACAGGTCGCCGCCGGCCTGGATGTTCTTCGGCCTTAACCCCTCATCTTTCTGCCCGTTGATAAACCACTGCGCCTGCTTGGCCGGCCAGCGCTGCTCGTCCAGGCCCAGCTCGCGGATCACCCGCTTGACCAGGCGCTGCTGGTCGTCGGAATCGAGGATCTGGAAGTTCTCGGCCAGCCCGGCTTCCTGCCAGTGCGCACGGAGGATGCGGTGCGCCAGGCCGTGGAAGGTGCCGACCCACATGCCGTTGGGGTTCAGGCCGAGCATCTGCTCGATGCGGTGGCGCATCTCGGCCGCTGCCTTGTTGGTGAAGGTCACCGACAGGATGCTGTAGGGCGAGGCATTGACGATCTGGATCAGCCAGGCGATGCGATGCACCAGCACGCGGGTCTTGCCCGAGCCGGCACCGGCCAGCACCAGCT
Organism: Pseudomonas alcaligenes; assembly: GCF_014490745.1. Classification (NCBI taxonomy): domain Bacteria; kingdom Pseudomonadati; phylum Pseudomonadota; class Gammaproteobacteria; order Pseudomonadales; family Pseudomonadaceae; genus Aquipseudomonas; species Aquipseudomonas alcaligenes. The sequence continues at coordinate 68,820 of NZ_LZEU01000001.1, forward strand.
GGCGGCCGAGCGGGGCGGCCACGGCCTGGCACTGCGCGTCGTTGAGGGAGGCGAGGAGAAGTTCGGGGTCGAAACGGGCGGGATCATTTTGCATCGCGGCATTCTACGGGCCGGGGTAGGGAGCGGCAAACCGTGACCAGATCGATATGGATAGTCAGCGTACAGTTGTGCTGCCATTTGTCGATCCATGCTGCCAAAAAGCCTGCATAAGGCTTGGGCGAGCGCTCTAGCTCGGGTATGCTCGGGAAAATTTAGGCAAACCATTACAAGAAAATCGCCTATGACCAATCCCCCCAAGGGCTCCACGGCAGCCGTGCCGTCGGATGATGCGCGCGCCATTCGTCGCCAGTTCGCCACCGAGTTTGCGGTCGAGCGAACCCGTCTGCTTTATCAGGGCTCCCAGGTTCCCACCTTTTTCATGCTGCTCAGTGCCCTGGCCTGTGCCGGTCTGCTCTGGCAACCGCAGGGCGGCTTGCTGCTGGCCGGCTGGCTGGTGTGGGTGGTGCTGCTGGCGGTGCTGCGGCTGATCCAGATGGCCGCCTTCAATGCGGCCCTGCCGTCGCGCCAGGCCAATCCACAGTGGCAGCGCATGTTCCTGATCGGCGCCGGGGTGTCCGGCCTGACCCTGGCCTTCGCCGCGATCTTTCTGGTGCCGGCCGACCAGTTTCTGCAGCAGGCACTGGTCTACGGCCTGATCGCCGCCGCGATTCTGTCCGCCAGCATGGCCTACGCGGTCAGCCGTGCGGCGTTTCTGGTGTTTTCCCTGCCCTGTCTGCTGCCGGCGATCGGCTACCTGCTGTTCAGTGATACGCGCCAGCAGGTCTGGGGCGTGCTCGGCCTGATCCTGCTGCTGAGCCTGTGGGTGGTGGCCTGGCAGGTCAACCGCCTGATCCAGCACAGCCTGCTGCAGCGCTTCCAGAATCAGGCGCTGATCGAGCGCCTGCAGCATGCCCGCGAGAGTGCCGAAGGCCTCAACCAGGAGCTGGCCCGCGAAGTGGAGCAGCGTCGCCGTGCCGAGCGCGAGCTGCGCAAGGCCCACGGCGAGCTGGAAATCCGCGTGGCCCAGCGCACCCTGGAGCTGGACGACGCCAGCCACGCCCTGGGCAAGAGCGAGGCGCGCCTGGCCCTGGCCCTGGAGGCCAGCGAGCTGGGCCTGTGGGACTGGAACCTGCAGACCGACGAAGTGCACCACAGCCACCTGGAAGAGATCTTCGGCATCCACCAGGAGGAAGTGAAGGGCGTGCTGACCCACCTCAAGCCGCGCCTGCACCCGGATGACCTGTCCGTGCTGCGCCGGGCCCTGGTCGAGCACCTCAAGGGGCGCACCGACGGTTACTGCGTGGAGTACCGCGTGCGCCATGCCGACGGGCGCTGGCGCTGGGTCGAGGATCGCGGCCGGGCGGTGGAGCGCGATGAGCAGGGCCAGGTGCTGCGCATGCTCGGCACCCGCCGCGATATTACCGGGCGCAAGCTGCGCGACGAACAACAACGGCTGGCCGCTACGGTGTTCGAGGCGGCCAGCGAAGGCATCGTCATCCTCGATGCCGACTACCTGCTGCTGTCGGTCAACGAGGCGTTCAGCGAAGTCACCGGCTACCGCAAGGAAGAAGTGCTGGGCCGTAGCGTGGCGACCCTGATCAGCAGCCGCGATGCGCGCCGCCAGTACCAGTTGATCCGCCAGGAGCTGGAGCGCCACGATAGCTGGCGTGGCGAGTTGATCGAGACGCGCAAGAACGGCGAACTGTACCCGCAGTGGTTGCAGCTCAACGTGGTGCGCGATGCTCGCGGCAAGGTCAGCCATATCGTCGGCTTCTTCTCCGACCTGTCGTCGCGGCGGCAGACCGAGGAGCGCCTGCGTTACCTGTCGCACTACGACGAACTCACCGGCCTGGCCAACCGCAGCCTGTTCCGCGAGCGCCTGCACGAGGCCTGCGAGCGGGCGCGCCAGGATGACGGCCAGCTGGCCCTGCTGCACATCGATCTGGATCGCTTCAAGCTGCTCAACGACAGCCTCGGCCATGAAGTGGCCGATCAGCTGCTGCGGCAGATGGCCCGCCGCCTGACCCAGGCCGCGTCCGAGGCCAACACCATCGCGCGGCTGTCCGGCGACGAGTTCGCCATCCTTCTCGACGGCTTCGGCAGCCTGTCCGGCCTGGCGCGTACCGCCAGTCGCCTGCTGGCCAAGCTGCGCACGCCGATGGACGTGGGCGGTCACGAGCTGGTGGTCAGCGCTTCCATCGGCATCAGCCTGCTGCCGGACAACGCGCGGGAAATTTCCGCGCTGATCAGCCAGGCCGGCATGGCCATGCAGCACGCCAAACACCTGGGCGGCAACACCTTCCAGTTCTATACCGACAACCTGCAGGCCTGCACCCTGGAGCGCCTGCAGCTGGAGAACCAGCTGCGCAAGGCTATCGCCGACGGCCAGCTGGAAGTGTTCTACCAGCCCAAGCTGTGCCTGGCCGACGACAGCCTGAATGCCGCCGAGGCGCTGGTGCGCTGGCGGCATCCGGAGCTGGGCCTGGTGCCGCCCGGCGATTTCATCCCGCTGGCCGAGGAGACCGGGCTGATCGCGCCGATCGGCGAATTCGTCCTGCGCCAGGCCTGCCTGCAGGCCCGCGAGTGGCAGCGCCAGGGCCTGGTCGACCTGCGTGTGTCGGTCAACCTGTCGGTGCACCAGCTGCGCCAGGGCAACCTGATCAGCCTGGTACACCAGGTGCTCGACGAAACCGGCCTGCCGTCGCGCCTGCTCGAGCTGGAGCTGACCGAGAGCCACCTGCTGGACAACGTCGAGAACGTCATCAGTACTTTCCAGCAGCTGCGTGAGCTGGGGGTGAAGCTGGCAATCGACGACTTCGGCACCGGCTACTCCTCGCTCAGCTACCTCAAGCGCTTCCCGGTGGACTACGTGAAGATCGACCAGACCTTCGTCCGTGACCTGGCCGCCGGCGGCGAGGATGCGGCGATCACCCGCGCGATCATCGCCATGGCCCACGGCCTGGAGCTGAAAGTGGTGGCCGAAGGGGTGGAAACCCAGGCGCAGATGGATTTCCTCAAGGCCCAGCGCTGCGACGAGATCCAGGGCTACCTGATCAGCCCGCCGGTGCCGGCCGAGCAGTTTGCCCAGCTGCTGCGCGAGCAGGCGGAGCTGTGTTGAAGCGCAGCAGCAGGGCGTGATCCAGGTCGATATCCGCCGGTAGCGGCAGGTACACGATGTGGCCGTCGCCCGGCGCCACCGTGGTGGCCGTGCCATCGGCCTTCTCCAGCGCGCCGAGCAGGAAGTTCAGGTTGCCGCGTGGCGTCATCAGCTGCAGGTGGTCGCCAACGGCGAAGCGATTCTTCACCCGCACTTCGGCCAGTTCGCCACGCCGCTGGCCGGTGAATTCACCGACGAACTGCTGGTACTCGGCCAACGAGCTGCCGCGTTCATAGTTCTGGTACTCGTCGTGCACATGGCGACGCAGGAAGCCCTCGGTGTAGCCACGGTTGGCCAGGGATTCGAGATCGTCCATCAGGCGCAGGTCGAAGGGGCGCCCGGCCACGGCATCGTCGATGGCCCGGCGATAGGCCTGGGCGGTGCGCGCCACGTAGAAGTGGCTCTTGGTGCGCCCCTCGATCTTCAGTGAGTGCACGCCCATGGCCAGCAGCCGCCCGACATGCTGCACGGCGCGCAGATCCTTGGAGTTCATGATGTAGCTGCCGTGTTCGTCCTCGTAGGCTTCCATCAGCTCGCCCGGGCGAGTGGCATCCTCCAGCAGGAAGGTGCGCTCGGTCGGCAGGCCCGCGCCGAGGGTCGGCTGGCAGCTGGGGACGATGCCACCCAGTTCGTTCTCCTGGCCCTCATGGGCCTGGTACTGCCAGCGACAGGCATTGGTGCAGCTGCCCTGGTTGGGGTCGCGCTTGTTGAGGTAGCCGGACAGCAGGCAGCGCCCGGAATAGGCCATGCACAGGGCGCCGTGGACGAACACTTCCAGCTCCATCTGCGGCACCTGCTGGCGGATCTCGGCGATCTCCTCCAGAGCCAGCTCGCGGGACAGGATCACCCGGCTCAGCCCCTGGCGGCGCCAGAATTCCACGCTGGCCCAGTTCACCGCATTGGCCTGCACCGACAGGTGCACCGGCATCTCGGGGAAATGCTCGCGTACCAGCATGATCAGCCCCGGGTCGGACATGATCAGCGCATCCGGCCCCATGGCTAACACTGGCTCGAGATCCTTGAGAAAGGTCTTCAGCTTGGCATTGTGCGGCGCGATGTTGACCACCACGTAGAAGCGCTTGCCCTGGGCATGGGCCTCGGCGATGCCGATGGCCAGGTTGGCGTGGTCGAATTCGTTGTTGCGCACCCGCAGGCTGTAGCGCGGCTGCCCGGCGTACACCGCATCGGCGCCATAGGCGAAGGCATGGCGCATGGCCTTGAGGGTACCGGCGGGGCAGAGCAGTTCGGGGGTATGGATCGGCGACATGGCTGGGCCTGCATGGAAGCGGGCGCAGATAGTGCCCGGCGCGCCAGCACCGGGTTTTGATCCAGGGCAGTCTTCAGCGCGATGGCGCGCGGATCAGCCAGAGCACCCCGAGCACCACGGTCACGCCCAGCAGCAACTTGGCCAGGAAGAACATGCCGTCGACAGCGCCACCGGCCTGCCCGCCACCGGTAACGGCGCCAGCCAGGCCGGCCCCGCCGAGCAGGAAACAGAGGATGGAGAGGGCGAGTACGACCAGTGAGCCAATCAGCAGAGGGTTTTTCATGGATTCCATTCCTTGAAAAGAGTGGGTCGGTAATCAGAGTTCGAAACGGCGATTCGGGTGTTCGGCATCCAGACCCTGCTCAGGATGAGGGGGCAGCGGATGCTCCTTAGCCAGAGCGGGGAAGCGCAGCTCCGGGTTTTCCTCAACCTCGTACATGCGCGCCTTGTAGAAGTCGGCGAGTGGCTTGTTGGATTGGTAACCCCTTGTAAAAGCCGGGTCTGATTGCGGATTGAAGACTTCATAAAGCTGCATGAAGGCTTTTGTGCTTCCAAGCGCAGCGGCCCGCTGGTAGTAGAAGAGTGCCCGCGGTTGGTTGTTCTTGCTGATCTCATAGAACTGAGCGGTTTCGATGATGGCCTCGGGTACATCCTGGGCGCCCGCGCATTGGAAGTACTGCTCAGCCATTGGGCCGTCCTGCTTTTCCCGCGGTAGGGAGAAGGCGAAGTAGTTGCCCAGGGCGACCTGGGCCTGCGGGCTGCCTAGCTGAGCAGCTTGGAACATGTAGGAGCTGGCCATGTGTTCGTCGCGCAGCATGCCCTTGCCCCGCTCTGCAGAGACGGCCCAGTTGTAGTAGCCCAGCGGCACCTTGAGTTCGACCATGCGTTCGTAGAGGTCGAGCATCTTCTGGGTATCTTTCTCTACCCCTGGGCGCCCCGGCCAGCCAGTGCGATAGAGGCGAGCCAGGTTGTGCATGGCTTTCCAGTGATTCTTGGCAATGGCCTTTTCATACAGTTCGACGACGCGAGGCCAGTCGCGCAGATCCTTTTCCAGGCTCCGGGCTTCTTGAAACCAGACATCGGCCTCGGCATCCAGTGGAGGATTATGGTCTTTCTCGTAGGCGCAGGTGAAGGTGGGATAGGCCATAGCCGGTACTCCATGTATGGCGGCAAGAATGAAGAAGACAGTGCTTAGGGTTTTAGTCAGCCGCAGTCGCATAGGGCGTCTCCACATCCCAGAAGCGGGTTAGATGAGCGATCAGAGGTTGGTTGCTCGCTTTGTACTTCCAGTTCTTATTCATCACGGTGTCCCATCTTTCGAAGTTCAGCTTGGCGCTGCAAACGCCATCGCTACCATCGAAGGTTTCTTTGGCATGGAGATTCCAGAGCTCCTCACGGAAATGCCTAGCCAGTTTGGGATCAGGCGAGCACACTCCCAGTTCCGAATCGGTATGCATGCTGCGGGCGTTGATATTGGCAGAGCTGACCAGGCTGAACACGTCGTCTACCACCAGCAGCTTGGAGTGGATGTAGATATCGCGGAAACGGGCCTGCTGGTCTTGTTGCAGGCGACTACCCGGTTCTGGTGAGCAGGCGGTCAGGGTGCCGATGACCACTTTCAGGCCCGGTATATCTTCAAGGTCATAGGGTTTGGCATCCTCGTCTTCACCTTCCTTGGGCTTGGACAGTTCCTCGATCTCACTCTTTTTCAGCCCGCCCAGGCGTTCTTCCACCTCGGGGGTAACTCCTTGGGCCTCCAGCTCGGCTATTTCACGCTCCAGTTGAGCTATCTGTGCCTCTTCGCCAGCCCGGCCAGTGGGATGGGCTTTGATCGCCGCGAGGCGGCTGCGTTTGCGCAGCATCTTCTCGGCCAGGTCGCGCTGGGCCTGGGGCATCAACTGTTCCTGGCCGAGCCCCTGCATCATGCTGTAGGTGGAGCTGGAGTAGAAACCGCCGTTGGGGTTGTTGGTGGTCACGAACAGGTAGAGGTCGTCCTTGCGCCCGCGTTCCTTGTAGGCGGCGGCCAGGGTGCGTAGCTGCTGGGCGAACTCCGGGTAGCGAAAGTACTGGTTCTCCATGTAGATGTAATTGCGCGCGTTGCCGATGGCCTTGTGGTAAGCCTCGAGAATCGAGGTTTCGGCATTCTCCTGCGGCTGGGTACGGATGATCTGCGCCAGGTTGGCGCCGGGGTTTGCAAAGGCATCAGGCAGGATGGCTTTGCGCTGCTCCTTGAGTCCGTCGCTGAACCAGCGTTTGACCCAGAAGGTTTCCCTGTCCCAGGCACTGCTGAAGTTGTCGTTCAGATCATGCAGCAGCGATCCGCGCACCCGAGTGGAGATGTCCTGCCAGGGGCCAAAGCCTGGCGTGCGTCGGGCGCTGTGGTCATCGAACAGGTGGGCGCTGGTATCCCAGTAGTTGCGATGCATGTTGTGGCCCATGACGAAGCCCACGGCGGTGGCCGGGTCTTCGTAGTCCACCAGCACCATCTTCTGGTGGTGGCTGGCGAAGAAGGTCAAGGCGAGGATCTGCTTGTAGTTGAGATCTGGGGCTTCGCCAGACAACAGGCGGGTGAGGATGCTGAAGCGATCCGATTCCATGCGAAAGGTGGAGCCGCCAAAGAGTGGGATCAGGCCCTCGACGAAGCTGAAGTCGCGGGTACGGAATTCGACGTTCTGCATCCAGCCCTTGTGCACACGGCGGAACCAGTTGCGGGTGAACTCCTGATCCTGCGGGTTGAGCTTGGGGCCGCCGGAGCCGGACATGCCGCCATAACCCGTGGTGGCATCGGTGACTTCCTCGATGCGCTTGTCGATGGCTCGGTTTTCTCCTTCCAGTTGCGCGATGCGCCCTTGGGTATCGCGCTCCATGGCGGAGTCGTAGCTGGAGATCTCACCCCGTTGGCGACGTTGCCGAGAGCTCTCCAGTGTTGCCTGGAGACGCTCGATGGTGGCTTGGTTGTGCTGGTGCTGCATCTGCAGCCGGGTAATTTCTTCTGGCTGCTTGGCTGGCCTTCCGGCTGTCACCCCCGAGCCAGCGGCAGTGCCGCCGGAGCCCATCAGGCCATCACCGATCACGGTGTTTTCCATGATGTTGGCCAATGGGTTTTTCCAGATCAGCACCCGGCTTTTGACGCCAAAGCGGCCGCGCAGATCAAGCAGTTCGCCGATACGATCGCCCTCAGGCCTGAAGCGCATGGCCGGGTCGAAGCCCCAGCAGATGATCTCGACGCTCTTTTGAGCGGCCTGGATGGCGTCATGCACCGCACCAAAGGCGGTCTCGCCATTGATCAGTGGAGTGATCTCGATACCGGCGCGCGGCGGATAGAGGGCTTTGCGCGCGAACCAGTCCATGGTGGTGTTGCCGTCTTTGTACTGCTTGATATTGAGTTTCAGGGCCTGAGCGCTGTAGTCCGTAGTCATGTGGCTTCCTTGCGTGCACTCACGCCTTGGTTTCACCCGTGGGGTTCCATGAGGCGAGGCGATAGTCTTCTGCCGATTGCAGTGGTTCCAGTTGCTCGACCTGCGCCTGATAGTCGCGGTAACCGCGGCGAGCGAGGTTTTCTGCCAGCGGTGTGGCGGTCTCTTGGGCTTCTTCGTCGACCTCGATATCGAAGCGGTGGCCGTTGACCAGTTCGACCGAGTACTGGCGAGTACCCGGCAGGTGGTCGAAGACCAGCAGGCCGTCCTTGCCGGTCAGACCTTCCTGGATCTGCCGACCATCGGCATACAGGGTGTAGGGCTCGTTTTTGTAGCCGCGGTGTCCCGGCAGCGGGCTGATCAGCAGACTGAGCTTGTGGATAACGTCCGGGGCTGGCTGCGAGAGGGCTTGCTTGAGCAGTTTGCCGGCCTTGTCGGCGGCTGCCGGCAGCGGAATGATCGGCAGCATGCTGGTATTGCCGCTGCCCGCCCCCGGCGCCCCGCCCGAGTTGATCTTCACTGTCGCGCCGCTGAGGGTGATACCGCTGGCATCCAGTTTGACGAAGCTGCCGCCGGCCTTGAGGGTCAGTTCGCTGCCGGCTTCGAGGACAATCTTCAGGCCGGCGTTGAGGTGGATCTCGTTGCCGGCCTCGACGAACTGGCCGGTGCCGATCTTCACGTGCTGGTTGTTGGCCACGGTCAGGTGGTCGTCGGCGCGCAGTTCCACCTTGCGGTCGCGGTGGGTGGTGCGGTGCTCCTCGGCCTTCAGCTCGGTGTAGCTGTTGGCTTCCACCGTGTCGTGGCGTTCGTGGCCGATGCGGATCTTCTGGTCGTGCTCGACGTTCTCGTCCCAGTCCTTCTGCGCATGGATATAGATCTGTTCCTGGCCTTTGCGATCCTCGATGCGCAGCTCGTTGTAGCCGCCACCGCCGGGGCTGCTGAGGGTCTTGAACACGCTGCGGGTCTTGTTGGCCGGCAGGTCGTAGGGCACCACATGCTCGGCGTGGTACAGGCAGCCGGTGACCAGCGGCTGGTCGGGGTCACCTTCGAGAAAGGTCACCAGCACTTCCATGCCGACTCGCGGGATGGCGATGCCGCCGTAGCGATCGCCGGCCCAGCTGGAGGCCACGCGCAGCCAGCAGCTGGTCTTGTCGTCGGCCTGGCCGTGGCGATCCCAGTGGAACTGCACCTTGACCCGGCCGTACTGGTCGCAGTGGATTTCCTCGCCCTTGGGCCCGGTGACCACGGCGGTCTGGCTGCCGAGGATGCGCGCCTTCGGGTGTTGCAGGGGAGGGCGATAGGGGGTGTCCCAGGGGGTGGCGCTGAAGCGGTTGCGGTAGCCCTGATGGAAGTCGTCCGGGTTGCTGGATAGACCCTCACCCCCGGCCCCTCTCCCGGTGGGAGAGGGGAGAAAGCTGGTGATCGACTCTTCCAGTACCTGTGGCTGTTTGCCCTGGTGGTGGATCTCGTTGAGCAGCCACAGCTGGTTCCAGTCGGCACGTGGGTGGCCACTCAGGCCCAGAAAGTGGCCGCTGAGCAGCAGGGGCTGATCGCTTTCGCCTTCGGCCAGCTGGTAGTCGCTGCGGTGGCGCTCCAGGTTGCGCTGGGCCAGGTGCTTGCCGCGCGGGCGTTCAGTGAAGCGGCCGGGGTAGTCGTAGTCCTCCAGGTCGGGCTGGGCATCGCCCTTGTAGGCTGCCTCGAGCAGCAGGCGCGGCTTCTCGAAGTCGTAGTCGCGGCGGGTCACCCGGCTGGTGCGGGTGGCCAGGCGCAGGGCGAAGCGCTTGATCACCGGCTGGTCGGCGACCAGGCCGGAGTCCTGCTGATAGGTCTGCGCCGGCAGGCGTGGGAAGACCGTCTGGTCGTCGCCGAACACCAGCACATGGCCGTCCTGGCTGTGCTGGAAGTGATAGTGGATGCCTTCTTCCTCGCACAGGCGCTGGACGAAGTGCAGGTCGCTCTCGTCGTACTGCACGCAGTAGTCGCGCGCGGGGTAGCTGGCGCCGAGCTGGAAGCGGTAGGCGCCCTGGGCGATGCCGTGGTCTTCCAGCACCTGGGCGATGATCTCGGCCACGCTGAGTTGCTGGAAGATGCGCTGGTTGCTGCGATGGGCGAGGTAGGCCAGTTGCGGGCGCAGCACCAGCTGGTAGCGGGTCAGGCGCTGACCGGATTCACCGCGCCCGGCCTGGTGGATATAGGCATGGATGCCGTTGCCCTGGCTGGACAGGGCGAGGAAGGCGCGCTGGTGCAGCAGGCCTTGCAGATCGAGATCGGCCTGTTCGCTGACCAGTTCCAGGGTGAAGGCGAAGGGCTGGCTGAGCGCCTCGTGCCCGCTGAATTCGAGCACCTGCAGGTCGTGCGCGACGCCTTCGATGCTCAGGCTGAAATGGGTCTGGTTGGCTGGGGCGAACATCCTTGTTCCTCTTGCCGAAATGGCAGCGGCCAGGAGGCCTGGCCGCTGCGGTACTGCCCGAGTCCTTCGGGCCCGGGCATTCTCGACTATCACGTTGCCGCGTGCCTTGACCCAAGGCGCAAAACACTCGGCGACTGATCTCGATCAGCTGGCGATCGGCGAGCGCCAGTCGTCGGAGCCGGAAGTGCCGGACACTTCGTGAGTCCAGACGATCTTGCGGTAGGTGAAGTAGACGTCTTCCAGGTGGGTGAAGTGGGCCATGCCAGGATCCTGGCAGTTGGGCATGCGCGACTGCACGTCGACGATCACCGCGTCTTCCAGCTCGATGGTGTAGTAGTGCTCCTGGGTGCCGGTGGCGGAGGTGCGGTACCACTCGATGCGGCACTTGGAGAGGCGCTCGCCGGAGGTCAGCGAGTTGAAGATCAGCGGCGAGGATTTGTCGAACACCTTGGTGATCATCAGCGGCTTGTGCACGCGCTGGCCAGTCGGCTGGCCGGACTGCGGGTCGCGCGGGATGATCACCTGGTGGTTGAAGGCCTGTACCAGCACCTGGTCTTCATGACCTTCCTGGAAAATGTTGCCGACCGAGTCCTCGGTGAAGGTGCCTGCGGTGATCAGGCCCTGCTTGGTTCCTTCGAGGGTCATATACGCGGGTGTTGGCATGAGTGCTCTCCTTGCCTGGGTCATGGATCGTGTCTGATCCGGGAGCCGGGGCTATCTCAAGAGCTGTGCCAGGAAATATTTTTCCTTTTAGAACATATGGTTACGAGCTGGCTGGCGTGGCCGTGCGAGGACTCTGCCAAGCGCCGCACAAAAAGCTGTGCAAGGGCCTGCGCAGGCCTGTGCAGGAAGCTGCGCAGGCACCTGTTGCGCCTTGTGCGGCGGGGCTTGCAGGGTTGGCGATGGTGGCAGGTGCGGAGCGGGCTGCGCAGCAACTGGCGCAGTCAGTCCTGCCAGCTGCGCCCCTGCAGTTCCAGCAGGCTCTGTGCCTGTTCCGGGCCGTTGCTGCCGGCGGGGTAGGGGCGCGGGTTCTGGTAGTACTCCAGCCAGCCTTCGAGGATCGGGTCGACCCAGGCCCAGGCTGCCTCGACTTCGTCCCTGCGCATGAACAGGGTCGAGTCGCCTTCGATCACGTCCAACAGCAGGCGTTCGTAGGCGTCCCAGCGGCGCTTCTGCGGAAACACCTGGGCCAGGTTGAGATCCAGCTCCATCGGCGTCAGGCGCATGCCCTTGCCCGGGCTCTTGCCCATCAGCTGCAGGCTGATGCGTTCCTCCGGCTGCAGGCGGATCACCAGGCGGTTGGCCTGGCTGGCGTCGAACAGGCGGTGCGGCACCGGCTTGAACTGGATGACGATCTCCGAACACTTCTTGGCCATGCGCTTGCCAGTGCGCAGGTAGAACGGCACGCCGGCCCAGCGCCAGTTGTCGATTTCCACCTGCAGGGCGACGAAGGTCTCGGTATCGCTGTCGTTGTCGACCTGTTTCTCGAAGTAGTAGGCCGGCACTTCCTGCCCGCCGATCTTGCCGGCGGCATACTGGCCGCGCACGGTCTTGTCCTGCACGTCGAGGCCGGAGATGGGTTTGAGCGCCTCGAGGATCTTCACCTTCTCGTTGCGCACCGCCTCGGCATCGAAGCGTACCGGCGCTTCCATGGCCACCAGGCAGAGCAGCTGCAGCAGATGGTTCTGCACCATGTCGCGCATGGCGCCGGCGTGATCGTAGTAGGCGCCGCGATTCTCCACGCCGAGGGTCTCGTTGACGCTGATCTGCACGTGGTCGATCTGCCCGGCGCGCCATACCGGCTCGAACAGGGCGTTGGCGAAGCGCAGCGCCATCAGGTTCTGCACCGTTTCCTTGCCCAGGTAGTGGTCGATGCGGAACACCTGGGCTTCGCTGAACACCGCGCCGATGGCCGCGTTGATCTCGCGGGCCGACTCCAGCGAATGGCCGATGGGTTTTTCCAGGACGATGCGTGTGTTGTCGCCGGCCAGGCGGGCGATGGCCAGGTTCTCGGCGATGGCCTCGAACAGGTCGGGGGCGGTGGCCAGGTAGTAGATGCGTCCGCGCTGGCAGGCGCTGGCACCGAGGAACTTGCTCAGGCGGCCGAATTCGGCGCTCTGCGAGACGTCCATGGCCAGGTAGTCGAGGCGCTCGGCGAAGCTGGCCCAGGTGGCGTTGTCGAAGTCGCTGCGGGCCACCAGGGCGCGGCAGCGGCGTTCGGCCAGGGCCTGGAACTCGCTGCGGCTGAGGATGTTGCGGGCCACCGCGAGGATGCGCATGTCGGCGCTCAGGCGGCCATCGCGATGCAGGTGGTAGAGCGCCGGCAACAGCTTGTGCAGGGCCAGGTCACCGGTGCCGCCGAAGACCAGCATGTCGCAGGGGGTGTTCAAAGGGAGACTCCGACCGGGTTTGCCCGTGCGGGCAGGGCGCTCATGTAGTATAACTACAAGATCACTACAGCCCGATCATAACCCGAGTCCCGCCTGTGAATCTGCTGCAGCACATCGCCCAGTCCCGTCACCTGCTTCGCAAGTCCGAACTCAAGGTCGCCGATCATGTTCTGCAGGATCCGTCGGCGGTGATGCACAGCTCCATGGCCGACCTGGCCCACGAGGTCGGCATCAGCGAGCCGACCATCGTGCGCTTCTGCCGCGCCATCGGTTGCGGCGGCTTCCAGGATCTCAAGCTGAAGCTGGCGCAGAGCCTGGCGGCGGGGGCCAGCTTCGGCCAGTTCGCGATCCACGAGGACGACTCGGTCACCGATTTCAGCCTGAAGATCTTCGACACCACCCTGCACACCCTGATGGAGGTGCGCGAGCGCCTCGATACCCAGGCCCTGCAGAAGGCCATCAACGCCATCGCCAATGCCCAGCGCATCGAGTTCTACGGTTTCGGTGCGTCCGGCGCGGTGGCGGCGGATGCCCAGCACAAGTTCTTCCGCCTGCTGCTGACCGCGGCGGCCTACTCCGACCCGCATATGCAGGCGATGAGCGCGGTGACCCTCAAGCCCACCGACGTGGCCATCTGCATTTCCCAGTCGGGGCGCTCCAAGGATCTGCTGATCACCGCCAACCTGGTGCGCGAGTCCGGCGCCACCCTGATCACCCTGTGCCCGGGGCAGACGCCGCTGGCCGACCTGGCCGACGTCAACCTGGCCATCGATGTGCAGGAAGACACCGAGATCTACACCCCGCTGACCTCGCGCATCGCCCACCTGGTGGTGATCGACGTGCTGGCCATGGGCGTGGCCATGGCCCGCGGGCCGAGCCTGGTCAACCACCTCAAGAGCGTCAAGCGCAGCCTGCGTAGCCTCCGGTTGTCGCCCAAGTCGGTGCGTGCCGCAGAAGATTAAGCGCGGCTTCATCCGATCTTCACGCCGCTGTCGGCAAACCGTCATGGCCTGCTTCCATGCTGATGCTCCCCGCATTCGCACTGGAGCCGTGCCATGTCCCGCCATCACGCAGACCAGCAGCATTCCGCCAGCCGCAACCGCCGTCAGCAGGAAGACCTGCGCCGCATGCAGTTTCGCCGGGCGATCGAGGATTACTCCGAGAACCGTCGGCTTAACCAGGAGATCGCTGATTTTCCTGAGATGATCGCCGCCAGTTTCCCCTTCACGAATTCCCCTGCGCCGCTGCGAAGCGCTCGCCCAGTGCACTGATCTGCGCCCGTTCGGCGCGGATGAACTCGAGGAAGGCCTGGGCTACCGGCGACAGGCGTTTGCCGCGGTTGTGCACCACGCACCAGCTGCGCTGCAGCGGCAACTCCTCCACCGGCAACTCGCGCAGCAGCCCGGCGGCCAGCTCCAGGCGCACCGCATGGCGCGGCAGCAGGGCCAGACCGAGGCCGGCGATCACCGCCTCCACCTGGGACTCGGTGGAACCCACCTCCAGGGTCTGGGCGAAGTGTGCGCGCTTCTGGTGGCAGTACTCCTCGCAGGCCTTGCGGGTGCCCGAGCCGGGCTCGCGCACCAGCAGCGGGAAGGCGCTGAGATCGCTAAGGCGCAGGCGCTCCACCGAGCACAGCGGGTGGCTCGGCGGCGCCACGGCGACTATCGGGTTGGTGAAGAAGGGAAAGAAATCCAGCGCCAGCTCGCTGGGCACCTGCGACATGATCAGCAGGTCGTCGCGGCTCACCGACAGGCGCTTGACCGCTTGCGCATGGTTGACCACCACCAGCTGCAGGCTGACTTCCGGGTGTTGGGCGCGGAAGGCGGCGAACAGGTGCGGTACCAGGTACTTGGCGCTGGACTCCACCGCCAGCGAGAGCTGGCCCTGCAGTGAGCCCTGCAGGTCGGAGAGCTGCATGTCGAGGCTTTCCAGGCGGCCGAAGATGTCCTCGCTGGCCTTCAGCAGCGCCTCGGCGGCGGGGGTCAGGTAGAGCTTCTTGGCCACGTAGTCGAACAGCGGCTGGTCGATCAGCTCTTCCAGCTGGCGAATCTGCAGGCTCACGGCCGGCTGGGTGAGGGCCATTTCTTCCGCTGCGCGGCTGTAGGAGCGGCTTTCGCAGACTGCGCGGAATACTTGCAGTTGACGGAAAGTCATCCGCATCAATGACTTGCGCATTTTTCTCGACCGCCTGGCTGGGTTTCGAGGCTTAACTATAAGTCTTGGCTAATGGCTAACCCAACAAATATTGATTTTGGTTAATCACCACGTCGGCGTAGGGTAAATACAAGACCGCTACAAGCCGTACGGTCACCCGCCGACCGCTCTGCGGCGGTCGATTGTTCACGTGATCGAGGAACCAGGCTCGTGATCAAGAAAATCCTCATTGCCAACCGCGGCGAGATTGCCGTCCGCATCGTGCGCGCCTGCGCCGAGATGGGCATCCGCTCGGTGGCGGTCTACGCCGAAGCGGATCGCATGGCGCTGCACGTCAAGCGCGCCGACGAGGCTCACAGCATCGGCGACGACCCGCTGGCCGGCTACCTCAACCCGCGCAAGCTGGTGAACCTGGCGGTGGAGACCGGCTGCGACGCCCTCCACCCGGGCTACGGCTTCCTCTCGGAGAACGCCGAGCTGGCCGATATCTGCGCCGAGCGCGGGATCAAATTTATCGGCCCCAGCGCCGAGGTGATTCGCCGCATGGGCGACAAGACCGAGGCGCGGCGCAGCATGATCGCCGCCGGCGTGCCTTGCACCCCCGGCACCGAGGGCAACGTGGCGGATATCCACGAAGCCCTGCGCGAAGGCGACCGCATCGGCTACCCGGTGATGCTCAAGGCCACCAACGGCGGCGGCGGTCGTGGCATCCGCCGCTGCAATAGCCGCGAGGAGCTGGAGCAGGCCTACCCGCGGGTGATCTCCGAGGCGAGCAAGGCCTTCGGCCGCGCCGAAGTGTTCCTCGAGAAATGCATCGTCAATCCCAAGCACATCGAGGCGCAGATCCTTGCCGACAGTTTCGGCAATACCGTGCACCTGTACGAGCGCGACTGCTCGATCCAGCGCCGCAACCAGAAGCTGATCGAGATCGCCCCCAGCCCGCAGTTGACCCCCGAGCAGCGCGCCTATATCGGCGACCTCGCCGTGCGCGCGGCCAAGGCAGTGGGCTACGAGAACGCCGGCACCGTGGAGTTCCTGCTCGCCGAGGGCGAGGTGTACTTCATGGAGATGAACACCCGGGTGCAGGTGGAGCACACCATTACCGAGGAAATCACCGGCATCGACATCGTCCGCGAGCAGATCCGCATCGCCTCGGGCCTGGAGCTGTCGGTCAAGCAGGAAGACATCCAGTACCGCGGCTTCGCCCTGCAGTTCCGCATCAACGCCGAGGATCCGAAGAACAACTTCCTGCCCTCGTTCGGCAAGATCACCCGCTATTACGCGCCTGGCGGCCCCGGCGTGCGTACCGACACGGCGATCTACACCGGCTACACCATTCCGCCGTACTACGACTCCATGTGCCTCAAGCTGATCGTCTGGGCCCTGACCTGGGAAGAGGCGATGGATCGCGGCCTGCGCGCGCTGGACGACATGCGCCTGCAGGGGGTGAAGACCACCGCCGCCTACTACCAGGAAATCCTGCGCAACCCCGAGTTCCGCAGCGGCCAGTTCAACACCAGCTTCGTCGAAGCCCACCCGGAACTGACCAACTACTCGATCAAACGCAAACCGGACGAGCTGGCCCTGGCCATCGCCGCCGCCATCGCCGCCCACGCCGGCCTGTGAGGAACTGAACCATGGCTAAGAAAATCACGGTTACCGACACCATCCTGCGCGACGCCCACCAGTCGATCATCGCCACCCGGATGCGCACCGAGGACATGCTGCCCATCTGCGACAAGCTCGACAAGGTCGGTTACTGGTCGCTGGAAGTCTGGGGCGGCGCCACCTTCGACGCCTGCGTGCGCTTCCTCAAGGAAGACCCCTGGGAGCGCCTGCGCAAGCTGAAGGCCGCGCTGCCCAACACCCGCCTGCAGATGCTCCTGCGCGGGCAGAACCTGCTCGGCTACCGCCACTACAGCGACGACGTGGTGCGCGCCTTCGTGGCCAAAGCTGCGGTGAACGGCATCGACGTGTTCCGCATCTTCGACGCGATGAACGACGTGCGTAACCTGCGCGTGTCCATCGAGGCGGTGAAGGCTGCCGGCAAGCACGCCCAGGGCACCTTGAGCTACACCACCAGCCCGGTGCACACGGTCGACGCCTATGTCGCCCAGGCCAAGGCCATGCAGGCCATGGGCATCGATTCCATCGCGATCAAGGACATGGCCGGCCTGCTCACGCCGTTCGCCACCGCCGAGCTGGTCAAGGCGCTGAAGGCCGAGGTCGACCTGCCGGTGTTCGTGCACAGCCACGACACTGCCGGCATGGGCTCGATGTGCCAGCTGAAAGCCATCGAGGCCGGGGCCGACCACATCGACACCGCCATCTCCAGCTTCGCCTGGGGCACCAGCCACCCGGGTACCGAGTCGATGGTCGCCGCCCTGCGTGGCAGCGAATACGACACCGGCCTGGATCTGGCGCTGATCCAGGAAATCGGCATGTACTTCCACGCCGTGCGCAAGAAGTACCACCAGTTCGAGAGCGAGTTCACCGCCGTCGATACCCGCGTGCAGGTCAACCAGGTGCCGGGCGGCATGATGTCCAACCTGGCCAACCAGCTGAAGGAGCAGGGCGCGCTCAACCGCATCAACGAAGTGTTCGCCGAGATCCCGAAAGTCCGCGAAGACCTCGGCTTCCCGCCCCTGGTGACGCCGACCTCGCAGATCGTCGGCACCCAGGCAGTGTTCAACGTGCTGGCCGGCGAGCGCTACAAGACCATCACCAACGAGGTGAAGCTGTACCTGCAGGGCCGCTACGGCCAGGCGCCGGGCAAGGTCAACGAGAAGCTGCGCAAGCAGGCGATCGGCAGCGAGGAAGTCATCGACGTGCGCCCGGCCGACCTGATTCCGCCGGAGCTGGCCAAGCTGCGCGCCGAGGTCGGCGCCCTGGCCAAGTCCGAAGAGGACGTGCTGACCTATGCCATGTTCCCCGACATCGGCCGCAAGTTCCTCGAAGAGCGCGCCGCCGGCACCCTGACTCCGGAAGTGCTGCTGCCGATCCCCGAAGCCGGTGGCGTGGCCCCGGCCGGCGGCGAAGGTGTGCCGACCGAGTTCGTCATCGACGTGCACGGCGAGAGCTACCGCGTGGATATCACCGGCGTGGGCGTGAAGGGCGACGGCAAGCGCCACTTCTACCTGTCCATCGACGGCATGCCGGAAGAAGTGGTGTTCGAGCCGCTCAACGACTTCGTCGGCGGTGGCGGCAGCAAGCGCAAGCACGCCAGCGCTCCGGGCGACGTCAGCACCACCATGCCGGGTAATATCGTCGACGTGCTGGTGAAAGAAGGCGACGTGGTCAAGACCGGCCAGGCCGTGCTGATCACCGAAGCGATGAAAATGGAAACCGAGGTTCAGGCGCCGATCGCCGGTACCGTCAAGGCCATCCACGTGGCCAAGGGCGACCGCGTCACCCCCGGCGAAGTGCTGGTGGAAATCGAGGCCTGATCGGTCACGAGCAAGTCCCTGTGGGGAGCCGCGAGGCTCCCCTTTTTTATGCGCGGATTCCGCGCTGGGGCGGGCACAAAAAAGGGAAGCACTCGGCTTCCCTTTGGGCGGTGACGCGTTCGACTCAGCGCCAGAACGGCTTGCGGATTTCCGCTTCGCGCTGGTACAGGCTGATGCCGGCGTCGCTCAGCAGGCGCTCGTCCAGCTTGGCCAGTTCGCGGCGGCTGATGATACGGCGCTGCCAGAGCAGCAGGGTATCGAGCAGGTTGGTGGCCGAATGTTGGTGGATCAGGTCGGAACCGAGGGTACGTTCCATGGTGGACTTCCTTCCGCTTGTGGCGGGATCAGAGGGTGTTCTACTTGGAGCCTATTTTCCTGTCTTTGCGGTTAACTTTTTAGGCACAGCTGGGTGAAATTGCGCGGCTATTTATTAGCCTGCTTGCTAACTGTTCTGTTTTTATGCGCACAGCTGTACTGGTCACCAGTGAAATCTGGCGAGCGCCGTATTTGTGCAGGATTAAGTCCTGACTCAGGTTTGGTTGGCGGGATATTCGTTGCGGTACAGTTTTTTATTGCACTGGTTTGAGGCATATCTGTTTCTGTCGCAAAGTGCGGTGTGCCTGTCGCCGTTCTGGCAGTGGTCGGCCTACTGTCTGGCTTACAGTAGGCTGATCCAATCAGCCCCCGGTGCGCACAAGGAAAGCCCATGACCGACTCGACCCAGCAATTCGCCAGCGACAACTATTCCGGCATTTGCCCGGAGGCCTGGGCGGCCATGGCCGAGGCCAATAGCGGACACCAGCGCGCCTATGGCGAAGACCAGTGGACGGCGCGTGCCTCCGACCAGTTTCGCCAGCTGTTCGAGACCGACTGCGAGGTGTTCTTCGCCTTCAACGGCACGGCGGCCAACTCCCTGGCCCTGGCCTCGCTGTGTCAGAGCTACCACAGCGTGATCTGCTCGGAGACCGCCCACGTCGAGACCGACGAGTGCGGCGCCCCGGAGTTCTTCTCCAACGGCTCCAAGCTGCTTACCGCCAAGACGCTGAGCGGTAAATTGACCCCCGAATCGATCCGCGAGATCGCCCTCAAGCGCCAGGACATCCACTACCCCAAGCCGCGGGTGGTGACCCTGACCCAGGCCACCGAGGTTGGCACCGTCTACCGCCCCGAGGAAGTCCGCGCGATCAGCCAGGTGTGCAAGGAACTCGGCCTCAACCTGCACATGGACGGCGCGCGCTTCGCCAATGCCTGCGCCTCGCTCGGCTGCAGCCCGGCCGAGCTGACCCGGCAGGCCGGCGTCGACGTGCTGTGCTTCGGCGGCACCAAGAACGGCATGGCGGTGGGCGAGGCCATCCTGTTCTTCAACAAGGCCCTGGCCGAGGACTTCGATTACCGCTGCAAGCAGGCCGGCCAGCTGGCCTCGAAGATGCGTTTTCTCTCCGCGCCCTGGGTTGGCCTGTTGCAGAACGATGCCTGGCTGCACTACGCCAACCACGCCAACCGCTGCGCGCGCCTGCTGGCCGAGCTGGTGGCGGATGTGCCGGGGGTGAGCCTGATGTTCCCGGTCGAGGCCAACGGCGTGTTCCTGCAGCTCTCCGAGCCGGCGCTGGAGCGCCTGCGCGACTGGGGCTGGCGCTTCTACACCTTCATCGGCGCCGGTGGCGCGCGCTTCATGTGCAGCTGGGATACCGAGGAAGCGCGGGTGCGCGAGCTGGCGGCGGATATCCGTCGGGCGATGGCCTGATGACCGACGGCCACCTGCGCCACCTGCCGGTGCTGGAGGGCGAGCAACTGCTGGGCCTGCTGTCGATCGGCGACCTGGTCAAGGCCACCGTCGCCGAGCAGGACGGCCTGATCCAGCACCTGGAGCAGTACATCCGCGGCGCCTGAGGCGCCTATTCCTGCGCTGCTGCCTCGGTGGCCGGGGCGTCTTCGGCCTCCTTGGTCACTTCGCAAATGCCATTGGCGCCCTTTTTCCCGGTGTAGGACACGGTGGGCGTGCCTTTGCCATCCAGGCTGACGGAGATGGTCACGCCTTCGCCCTTGGCTTCGAAGTACTGCTCGCTGAACTTGTGCAGGGTGGCCTGCTTGTCGTTGATGGTCACCGGCCCGCCGGCCTTGGCCTGCACGCGGATATCGCTGGGGCAGGTGAAGTCGAGCTCGGGCAGGTTCTGGGCGCTGGCGGCAGTGGCAACAACCAGCAGGGGCAGGGCAGTCAGCAATCTATCCATGGCGGTGGCTCCTGGCAGTGGGCGCGGCGGGACGCACCCTAGATTGCTCACCTAAGCAGCCGCCCACGACCTTGTCCAACCCGTGCGACGCGGGCCGATGAGCTGCAGGCAGAAAAGCAAAACCGGCCCGCAGGCCGGTTTCGTCACGCGGCTCAGGCGGCTCAGTTGCCGGTCTTGACCTTGCTCCAGGCGCGGGTACGTGCACGCTCGGCGGCACGCGGCAGCGGCTCGAGGGTGTACAGGGTCTTCATCGCCTCGGCGCTGGGGTAGAGGTTGGGGTTGGTGCGGATCGCCTCGGCGACCAGGGCGGTGGCGTCCTTGTTCGGGTTGGGGTAGCCAACGAAGTCGGAGATCGGCGCGATCACCTGCGGCTGCAGGAGGAAGTTGATGAAGGCGTGGGCCTCGTCGATGTTCTTCGCGTCTTTCGGGATCGCCATCATGTCGAACCAGATCGGCGCGCCTTCTTTGGGCAGGCGCATGTCCACGGTCACGCCGTTCTTTGCCTGCTTGGCGTTGTTGGCGGCCTGGGAGAAGCTGCCGGAGTAGCCGACGGCCACGCAGATTTCGCCGTTGGCGATGTCGCTCATGTACTTGGAGCTGTGGAAGTAGCGCACGTACGGGCGGATCTTGCTCAGCAGTGCCTCGGCCTTGGCGTAGTCGGCCGGCTCCGTGCTGTTGGGCGGCAGGCCCAGGTAGTGCAGGGCGATCGGCAGGATCTCCGACGGCGAGTCGAGCAGGGTCACGCCGCAGTCCTTGAGCTTGCTGATGTTCTCTTCCTTGAACAGCAGATCCCAGCTGTTCACCGGCGCATTGTCACCGAGGGCGGCCTTGACCTTGTCCGGGTTGAAGCCGAGCAGCACGGTGCCGTACATGTAGGGCACGGCGTACTGGTTGCCCGGGTCGTTGGCCTCGATCAGCTTCATCAGCTGCGGGTCGAGGTGCTGCCAGTTGGGCAGCTTGCTACGGTCGAGCTTCTGGAACACGCCGGCCTCGACCTGCTTGGCGAGGAACACGTTGGACGGCACCACCAGGTCATAGCCGGAGTTGCCGGTGAGCAGCTTGGCTTCCAGTGCCTCGTTGGTGTCGAAGATGTCGTAGGTCAGCTTGATGCCGCTGTCCTGCTTGAACTTGGTCAGGGTTTCCGGGGTGATGTAGTCGAACCAGTTGTAGACCTTGAGTTCACGGTCGGCAGCCTGGACGGTTGCGGTGAGGGTGAGGCCGCAGATGGCGGCAGCGAGCAGTTTCTTCATCTTGTTGTTCTCCTCTGCGGGCTCAGGCGCCCTGGAAACCTTCGAGCACATTGACGGCGTTGATGCCGATTTCGGCCACTGCGTAGCCCCCCTCCATGACGAACAGGGTGGGCTTGCCCAGCGCGGCGATGCGCTGGCCCATGCGCAGGTAGTCCGGGCTGTCGAGCTTGAAGCTGGAGATCGGGTCGTTCTGGTAGGTATCCACGCCGAGCGATACCAGCACCACGTCCGCGTCATAGGCGGCGATGCGCTTGCAGGCGGTGTCCAGGGCGGCGCCCCAGACATCCCAGGCGCTGCCGGCGGCCAGTGGCAGGTTGAGGTTGTAGCCCTCGCCCGCGCCGGCCCCGGTCTCGTCGGCGTAGCCGAGGAAGTGCGGGTACTCGAAGCTCGGGCTGCCGTGGATGTTGGCGACGAACACGTCAGCGCGCTCGTAGAAAATCGACTGGGTGCCGTTGCCGTGGTGGTAGTCGACGTCGAGGATGGCCACGCGCTTGGCGCCCTGGTCGAGAAAGGCCTGGGCGGCGATGGCGACGTTGTTCAGGTAGCAGTAGCCGCCCATCACGTCGGCGCTGGCGTGGTGGCCCGGTGGACGGCACAGGGCGAAGGCGCTGCGTGCACCGGCGGCGACTTCACGCTGGGCGGTGAGGGCGACCTGGGCCGAGGTGTAGACGGCCTGCCAGGTGCCGGCGGTGATCGGCGCGAAGCAGTCGAAGCTGTGGAAGCCGTACTGGCCGTAGAGATCGTCCGGGCGCTTGGCGCGCAGATGGCGGGCCGGGAACACGCCGGGCAGGAAGTCGGCCGTGTTGCCCTGGGCGGCCCAGCCGGCCCAGGCCTTCTGCAGGAAATCCAGGTAATCGGCGCTGTGGATGCGCGCGATCGGGGTCAGGCCGAAATCCTCTGGCTCGCGAATCGCGCCGAGCTGCTGGGCCTTGACCCGGGCCAGCACATGGTCGGCGCGCGCCGGCATCTCGAAACAGGGCTGGAATTCACCGCCGACCATTTCGCCCTGGGCGTGGTGCAGGCGGTGGTCGTCGCTGTAGATGGTCAGCATGGTTGTTGTTCTCCTGACATGACGTCTGCCTGCATTGTTGGCAGGCCCGAGCGCCCGGGAAAACGACAGGAATGGCCAAGATGGGATAGATGTGGCCAATTTATGCTGGGCATAGCGGCCATATTTCTCTCATTTATCACGTGGTATCCGAGTCCTATGCGTTCTTTCCCGAACCTGCCCTCACAGCAAACCGCCATTCCCGCGTAGGCGGGGCAGCGGCTTTATCGCTGAACAGCGCTTGCGCTGGCCCGAAGGGGAATAATCCAGAGAGCGGTGGCACCTGGGCTCCCGTCTGCGCGGGAGCGACGGTAGATGGAGCGCGAGCCTGGCGCCAGATTACTAGCTGCGAAAGCGACTCGGTGGCAGGCCGCTCCAGCGCTGGAAGGCATGGCGGAAGCTGGCGGTCTCGCTGTAGCCCATGGCTTCGGCGATGCGGTGGATCGGCAGTTCCTGCTGCTCCAGCAGTTGCCGGGCCCGTTCGAAGCGTAGTTCGTCGAGCAGGCGCTGGTAGCTGCTGCCGGCTTCCTGCAGGTGGCGGCGCAGGCTGCGCGCCGAGCAGTTGAGCTGCTGCGCCAGTCCTTCCAGCCCCGGCGGATTGTGCAGTTGCGCGGCCAGGGCCTGGCGGCAGCGGCCGAGCAGGGTCTGGCGACTGACGAACTCGCTATTCAGGCGTTGGCAGCGTTCGCGCATGTCGCGCTGGGTCACCGTATCGGCCAGCGGCAGGCGCCGTTGCAGCCAGCTGGCGTCGAAGGCGAAGGCGTTGCGTTCGGCGTTGAAGCTGCAGGGGTTGGGGAAGCTGGGGCGGTAGTCGCGCTCGTAGGCCGGCGCGGCATGGCGGAAGTGGGCGGCGCGCAGCAACAGCGGGCGGCCGAGCAGGTCGTCGCAGACCAGCTTCATCGAGGCCAGGCAGAACTCGACGTTGAAGGTCAGCAGCTCCGGCAGGTCGCGGTAGCCGTCGGCGCACAGCCAGACCAGATCGCCTTCGCGCTGCAGGCTCAGCTCGAAGTAGGTGCCGAGCAGGGCCGGAAACTGCAGCGCCAGCTCCAGCGCATCGCCGAGGGTGGCACTGGACAGCAGGGCGTAGCCGAGCGGGCCGTAGGACGACACGTGCATGCGCCGGCCCAGTACCAGGCCGAGCTCGCGGCAGTGGGCCAGGGCGTTGGCGCAGACGCGCATTTCCTGGGCAGTGGTGATGCGGATGTCCGGGCGCTGCAGGTCGGCCGGGCGGATGCCGCTGCCCTGCAACAGCAGATCGGCGGGCACGCCACGTTCCTGGCCGATGCAGTCGAGCACCAGGACGATGGTGTGCAGGGTGGTCAGGTGCGAATGCAGCATGGTGCCAACGGTGTCAGCAAAATCCGCGCTGGGCAAGCTGTCACCCAGGGCAGTGCATGACGGGCATAAAAAAGCCCGCTCGATGAGCGGGCTTTTGCAGGGCAGCGGCAGCGGCAGCGGCGATCAGAACGCCGGCACTACGGCGCCTTTGTACTTGTCTTCGATGAACTTCTTCACTTCCGGGCTGTGCAGGGCCTTGGCCAGTTTCTGCAGGGCCGGCTTGTCCTTGTTGGCCGCGGCGACCACCAGGATGTTGACGTAGGGCGAGTCGCTGCCTTCGATCACCAGGGCGTCCTTGGTCGGGTTGAGGCCGGCTTCCAGGGCGTAGTTGGTGTTGATCAGGGCCAGGTCGACCTGGGCCAGCACGCGCGGCAGGGTGGCCGCTTCAAGTTCACGTACCTTGATGCCTTTCGGGTTCTCGGCGATGTCCTTGACGGTGGCGGTGATGCCGGCGTCGGCCTTGAGCTTGATCACCCCAGCCTTCTGCAGCAGCAGCAGGGCGCGGCCGCCGTTGGTGGCGTCGTTGGGGATGACCACGTTGGCGCCTTGCGGCAGGTCGGCGAGGTTCTTGATCTTGCTGGAGTAGGCGCCGAAGGGCTCCACGTGCACGCCGGCGATGCTCACCAGCTTAGTGCCGCGCGAGGCGTTGAATTCATCCAGGTACGGCTGGTGCTGGAAGAAGTTGGCGTCCAGGCGGCCTTCGGCAACCTGCACGTTGGGCTGCACGTAGTCGGTGAAGACCTTGACCTTGAGGTCGACGCCTTCCTTGGCCAGGGCCGGTTTGACGAATTCGAGGATCTCCGCGTGCGGCACGGCGGTGGCGGCAACGCTGATCGAGTCGGCGGCCTGGGCGGCAGCGGAGGTGAGGGCCGCAGCGGCGGCCAGGGCAGTCAGCAGTTTCTTCATGGTTCAACTCCTTGTGGGATTTTGGCGCGGGGTCCGACGGGTGGCCGGTCGCCCGCTGTTCTAGGTGTTGCGAATCCGGGGTTACTTGCGCGAGCTTTTTATTTCCTAGAAAAATGCACCACCAGCTTGTCACCGACGCTCTGCAGCACCTGCACCAGGATCAGCAGGAGGATCACGGTGACCGCCATCACGTCCGGCTGGTAGCGCTGGTAGCCGTAGCGCACGGCCAGGTCGCCAAGACCGCCGCCGCCGATCAGACCGCTCATGGCGGTGTAGGACACCAGGGTGATGGCGGTGACCGTGGTGGCGGCGATCAGCCCCGGCAGCGCTTCCGGCAGCAGGGCGCGGAAGATGATCTGCAGGGTGGTCGCGCCCATGGCCTGGGTCGCCTCGATGATGCCGCGATCCACCTCTCTCAAGGCGGTCTCCACCAGGCGGGCGAAGAACGGTGTGGCGCCGACCACCAGTGGCGGGATGGCGCCGGCCACGCCCAGCGAGGTGCCGGTGATCAGCACGGTCAGCGGAATCATCAGGATCAGCAGGATCACGAACGGCACCGAGCGCAGCACGTTGACCACCAGCGACAGCACGGCGTACAGCGCGCGCTGTTCGAACATCTGCCGCGGCCCGGTGAGAAACAGCAGCACGCCGAGCGGCAGGCCGAGCAGCACGGTGAACAGGGTGGCACCGCCAAGCATATTGAGGGTGTCGAGGCTGGCGTAGCCGATTTCCGGCCAGTCGACGTTGGGTAGCCAGTTGGCCAACAGTTGTTCGAGCATCAGCGCAGTACCTCCAGATGCACGTCGGCCGCCTGGAAGCGCGCCAGCGCGGCGTCGATGTCGCCGCCGGTCAGGGCCAGGGTCAGCTGGCCGTAGGGACTGTCCTTGATGCGGTCGATGCGCCCGGCGAGGATGCTGTAATCCACCCCGGTCTCGCGCGCCACGGTGCCCAGCAGCGGCGCGTAGGTGGCCTCGCCCTGGAAGGTCAGACGCAGGATCTTGCCACTGACATGGGCGAAGTCGTCGCGCTGCTCGTCTTCATCGATGTGCTCGTCTTCCTGGACGAAGCGGCGGGTGGTCGGGTGCTGCGGATGGAGGAACACCTGGGCCACCGGGCCCTGCTCGACTATGGTGCCGGCGTCCATCACCGCCACCTGGTCGCAGACCCGGCGGATCACGTCCATCTCGTGGGTGATCAGGACGATGGTCAGGCCCAGTTCGCGGTTGATCTCGGCCAGCAGTTGCAGCACCTGGGCGGTGGTCTGCGGGTCGAGGGCGCTGGTGGCCTCGTCGCAAAGCAGGATCTTCGGCCGGGTGGCCAGGGCGCGGGCGATGCCGACCCGCTGCTTCTGCCCACCGGACAGCTGCGCCGGGTACTTGCCGGCGTGCTCGCTGAGGCCGACGCGGGCCAGCAGCTCGGCGACGCGCTGGTCGATCTCGGCGCGGCTCAGTTCACCGGCCAGCTGCAGGGGCATGGCGACGTTGGCGGCGACGGTCTTCGACGACAGCAGGTTGAAGTGCTGGAAGATCATCCCGACCTGCTGGCGGAAGCGGCGCAGGCCGTTGGCGTCGAGGGCGGTGACGTCTTCGCCATCGATCTCGATGCGCCCGCCCGAAGGCTCTTCCAGGCGGTTGATCAGGCGCAGCAGGGTGCTCTTGCCGGCGCCGGAATGGCCGATCAGGCCGAACACCTGGCCGCGCTCGACGCGCAGGCTGGTGGGCTGCAAAGCGGGCACATCGCGCCCGGCGACCCGATAGGTCTTGTTGACGTGGTGAAACTCGATCACGGAGCGAACCTTGTGGGTACGGGGGAGTGAGAGCCGCAATCCGGTGGGCGCGGCGACTCCATCTAGCCTAGGCGGTTAGCCGAAAGCCGCGCATTTTAGCCGGTTTGTTTATGCGTTCTTAGTCTTTCTTGGCCGGAGTTGCTTCGGCAAAGGCATAAGCGCGCAGGGCGGGTGCAACCCGCGTGTCTGCCTCGCGGGTTACACCCGCCCTACAAGATGCTGCGGAGCTCGCGAGCTAGAGCCAGGCCAGGCGGGCGAGGCTCTTGCCCAACGACGCATGGCCGACGCGCAGCAGCTCCGGGAGGTCAGCCGTTGCTTTGCGGGCTCAGGACGAGGCGCGGCTCCTGATCCGGCTTGAGCACCGGGGAGAACTGCGGGGTGAAGCCGGGCTCGAGCTTCTTGATCCGCGCCGAGAGCAGGGCGGCGACGAAGGGGTAGTCCTTGGCCTCGCGCACTTCCAGGCGCACCGCACAGTCGAAGGCGACCACGTCGGCGGCGACCACGTCGAGCAGCTTGCGCAGGCCTTCGCGATCCTGGGCATCGAGCATCGGCATCGGCACGCTGCTGCTGGCGGCCTTGGGGTCGATCAGCTGGGCACGCGGCTTGGCCGCTTCTGCCAGCGCGGCGGCCTTGTCCGCCGCGGCCTGGCGGGCAGCCTGGGCGGCGGCTTCGCGCTCGGCGGCAGCTTTCTGCGCGGCGAGTTTCTGCTGCTGGGCGCGCTCGGCATCCTGCTTGGCCTTGGCCGCCAGCTCGGCGGCACTCGGTACCACTTTGGCCGGTGCCGGCGGCGTTACCGGGGCAGCCGGAGCGGCCTTTTGCGCCACGGCGGCCAGGCTCTGTTCGTATTGGCCCTTCAGGCCCGGGGCCTTGGCCATGTACGGCTTGGCCTTGGCCAGCGAGGCAGCGGCGGCAGTGGTGTCCTGGGCGGCGAGCTGGCGCTGGCCCTGCTTGAGGTAGGCGCCGGCCAGCTCGCGCTGGTACTGCTCGATGCGCACGTCGCTCTTGTCGACGTTCTGCTGCAGGGTGCTGAGGGCCTGCTCGGCGGCCTGCAGCTCGCCGCGATCGATCTGCGCGGAGACGCCGTTGAAGCCTTTGACCAGCTCATCGGTCGTCCAGTACTCGGCATGGGCCTGGCCCAGCAGCAAGCTCAGGGCGAATGTGGCGAGAGCTTGCTTCTTGCTGAAATTCATTTTGTGACCCGCTGGTTTTGTGTCGTTTCTGGTTGGGCAAAAAACGCCCAATCCTAGCGGGCCCGGCGGGGCAGGGCAAAGCCTACGAGGAAAATTGCTGCGGCTGATACCACGATAGAAGGCCCGGCGGGCGTGTCCTGGTACCAGGAAAGGCTCAAGCCCGCGCCTACCGCGAGCATGCCGAGGATGCTGGCGCCGATCGCCATCTGCTCCGGGGTACGGGCATGGCGCTGGGCGGCGGCGGCCGGAATGATCAGCAGCGAAGTGATCAGCAGCACCCCGACTATCTTCATCGCCACCGCGATCACCACCGCGATCAGCAGCATCAGTGCCAGGCGCAGGGCCGCCACCGGCAGGCCTTCGACCCGCGCCAGCTCCTCGTGCACGGTGATCGCCAGCAGCTGGCGCCACAGCGGCAGCAGCAGGGTCAGCACCAGCGCGCAGCCACCGAGGATCCAGGCCAGGTCGCTGCCGCTGACCGCCAGCAGGTCGCCGAACAGATAGCCCATCAGGTCGATGCGCACATTGTCCATAAAGCTCAGTACCACTAGGCCCAGCGACAGGGTGGTCGGCGCGAGGATGCCGAGCAGGGTGTCCGAAGCCAGTGGCTGGCGCTGCTGCAGGGTTACCAGCAGCACGGCCAGCAGCAGGCAGCCAGCGGTTACCGCCAGGGTCGGGCTGATGTCGAGCAGGAAGCCCAGGGCCACGCCGAGCAGCGCGGCATGCGACAGGGTGTCGCCGAAATAGGCCATGCGCCGCCACACCACGAAGGAGCCGAGCGGGCCGGCGACCAAAGCCAGGGCCAGGCCGGCGAGCAGGGCGTTGAGGAGGAAGTCAGGCATCAGTGTTTGCATCCCGGGCCGTGGACATGGGCCGGGCCGTGGATGGTCAGGCCGGGCTGGGCGACCACCGCGCCATGCAGGTCGTGGCTGTGGTCGTGGTGGTGGTGGTAGATCGCCAGGCTCTTGGCGTCCTGGCCGAACAGCTCGACGAAGGCCGGGTCGTTGCTGACCTGTTCCGGGTGGCCGGAGCAGCACACATGGCGATTCAGGCAGACCACCTGGTCGGTGGTGCTCATCACCAGGTGCAGGTCGTGGGAGACCATCAGCACGCCGCACTGGTGGCGGTCGCGCAGGCGGGTGATCAGGCGGTACAGCTCGGCCTGGCCGGCCACGTCGACGCCCTGTACCGGCTCGTCGAGCACCAGCAGCTGCGGTTCGCGCAGCAGGGCGCGGGCCAGCAGCACGCGCTGCAGCTCGCCGCCGGAAATGCTTTGCAGCGGGCTGTCGAGCACCTGCTCGGCGCCGACTTCGGCCAGCGCCGCCTGCACCGCGGCGCGGTCGACGCCGGGCACCAGGCGCAGGAAGCGCAGCACCGACAGCGGCAGGGTGGCGTCCACCTGCAGCTTCTGCGGCATGTAGCCGATGCGCAGGCGCGGCAGGCGCTGCACCGTGCCGCGGTCAGGCTTGAGCAGGCCGAGCACGGTGCGCACCAGGGTGGTTTTGCCGGCGCCGTTGGGGCCGATCAGGGTGACGATCTCGCCGGCGCGTACGGCCAGCTGCACCTCGTTGAGTACGGCCTGGCCGGCGAAGTCGACGCCCACGCCGTCGAGCTGGATCAGCGCCTGGCTCATTGCGGCTCCCGGCAGCCGGCGCACAGGCCGACGATTTCCACGGTCTGGCTCTCCACGGCGAAGCCGACTTCGCTGGCACTTTGCACTATGGCGTCCCTGATCGCCGCCTGCTCCAGCTCGATGGCCGTGTGGCAGGTCTTGCAGATGAGGAACTGGCCCTGGTGCAGCTCGCCAGGGTGGATGCAGCCGATAAAGGCGTTGAGCGAGGCGATGCGGTGCACCAGGCCGTTTTCCAGGAGGAAATCCAGCGCCCGATAGACGGTCGGCGGCGCGGCGCGACGGCCGTCTTCCTCGCTGAGCACGCCGAGGATGTCGTAGGCGCCCAGTGGCTTGTGGCTCTGCCAGACCAGCTCCAGCACGCGTTTGCGCAGGGCGGTCAGGCGCGTGCCCTGCTTGGCGCACAGCGCTTCGGCCTCGGCCAGGGCGCTGCTGACGCAGTGCGAGTGGTCGTGCGGCAGACAGGCCAGGGGCGTGTTGCTGGTCAGTGGCTTGAACATGACGAGGACGTCCGGGTGAAGAGACGTTATTCTATAACTCTTTGCCCGCCGAGTCTTGCCGTCGTGTCGCGTCTTTCCGCTCTTGTCCTGTTGTGCCTGTTTTCCCTCTCCGCCCGCGCCGAAGTGCAGGTGCTGACCAGCATCAAGCCGCTGCAGCTGATTGCCGCTGCCGTGCAGGAAGGCGTCGGCACGCCGGGCGTGCTGCTGCCGCCGGGCGCCTCGCCGCACCAGTTCGCCCTGCGTCCGTCCGATGTGCGCCGGGTGCAGAGCGCAGACCTGCTGTACTGGATCGGCCCGGACATGGAAACCTTCCTGCCGCGTGTCCTGAAAGGTCGCGAGGCTCCGGCGGTCGCCGTGCAGGGCTTGCCGGGCCTGACGCTGCGTCACTTCGGTGAAGGCGAGCACGAGCATGAGCACGACAGTGGCGAGGCCGATCACGACGAGCATGACCACGCCCACCAGCCCGGCAGCCTCGACGCCCACCTGTGGCTGCTGCCGGCCAATGCGCGGGTGATCGCCGCGCAGATGGCTGCCGACCTGGCCGCTGCCGACCCGGCCAATGCCGCGCGCTACCAGGCCAACCTGCAGGCCTTCGGCCAACGCCTGGATGCCCTGGATGCTCAGCTGAAGACGCGCCTGGCGCCACTGGCCGGCAAGCCGTTCTTCGTCTTCCACGAGGCCTTCGACTACTTCGAGGCGGCCTATGGCCTGCGCCATGCCGGGGTGTTCAGCGTGGCCAGCGAAGTGCAGCCCGGCGCCCGCCATGTCGCCGTCATGCGCGAACGCCTGCAGGCAGCCGGGCCGAGTTGCGTATTCAGCGAACCGCCGCTGCGCCCGCGTTTGGCGGAAACTCTCAGCGCCGGCCTGCCAGTACAGCTGGCCGAACTGGATGCCCTGGGCGCCCAGGCACAGAGCTACGAGCAGCTGCTGGATGGCCTGGCCGCGGGCATGGCGGCCTGCCTGCAACCGCTCTGACAAGGAGTCATGAATGCGCAGCAAGGGATGGCTGGGGCTGGCGGCGGCAGTGCTGCTGGCTGGCGTGAGCGCGGGGCTGGGTTACCAGGCCGCCCGCTGGCAGGCGGGGACGCTGGATATCCTCTGCCCCGGCGACTTTCGTGAATACCGCAGCGCAGTGGCGCTGGGCGATGCCGGCGGCATCCAGCTGCCGGCGGGCACCCGCCTGCGTGTGCGCTTCTGCGAATACAACGCGCAAGCGCAGCTGGAAGTGCTGATCGACAAGCGCGAGTTCAGCCAGCTGCAGCTGCAGGCCAATCCGCGCGGCGAGCGCTGGCTGTACAACCTGCAGCCAGCCTCAGAGGGCGAGCGGTAGGAGCTGGCTGACCTGCTGGCGCTGCGCCAGGCGGCGCTGGAACTCGTTGGGGTCCTTGACCAGCACGTCGCGGCCCTGGAAGCGTCGCACGGCGATCAGGCGTGACAGCCAGAAACGCAGGCAGGCGATGCGCAGCATGGCCGGCCACAGCTCGGCCTCGGCGCGCGTGAAGGGGCGCAGGGCGGCATAGGCGCCGAGCAGGGCGCGGGTGCGCGGCCCGTCGAGGCTGTCGTCGGCCTGCGAGCACCAGTCGTTCACCGTGATCGCCAGGTCGTAGAGCATCGGCCCCGAGCAGGCGTTGTAGAAGTCGATCACTCCGGCCAGCTGGTTGCCGTCGAACAGCGCGTTGTCGCGGAACAGGTCGGCGTGCAGGTTGGCTCGCGGCAGCGCCAGCAGGCGCGCTTTCAGCTCGGCCACTTCGTGCAGGCTGGCGCGCAGCAGCGGCAGCTGTTCGTCGTGCAGCTCCAGGGCCAGTACCGGGCCTTCCTCGAGCATCCAGTCGAGGCCACGGTCGCTGCGGCGTTCGAGGATCTCGCCCTGGGTCGCCAGGTGCAGGCGCGCCAGCCAGCTGCCAATCTCGGCGCAGTGGTGGGCGTTGGGCTGGCTGATGTGCTTGCCGGCCAGGCGCGGCTGCAGGATCGCCGGCTTCTCCGCCAGTTCGCGCAGGGTCTCGCCCTGCTGCGTCGGTACCGCGTAGGGTACCGGCAGGCCGGCCTGGTGCAGGCGTTCGAGCAGGGCGATGAAGAACGGCATGTCGGCCCGTGGCCCGCGCTCGACCAGGGTCAGCACATATTCACCGCCTTCCAGGCTGATGAAGAAATTGCTGTTCTCGGTACCGGCGCTGATGCCCTGGAAATCCTTCAGCCGCCCCAGCCCGTAGGGTTCGAGAAAGGCTTCCAGTTCGTGGCGTTCCAGGGGGGTGAAGACCGACATGATGGGGGTGTCCGTTAGTGAGCGATGAGCGGGGCGGTGCCCGCCCGGCGGGTCACCACTTAAAGATTTCCCAGGCCGGGATCAGCATGTCCGGGTCATCCGAGCGGATGAAATTGCCGTCGCTGCCATCGGCGCGCACCAGGAAGTAGGGCTTGCCGTTCTTCGGGGTGACCTTGATGGCGTAGAGAAAGCCGTTCTGCCGGTATTCCTGGATGGTCTTGTCGCCCTCCTGGCGGATCGTCACTTCCGGGTCGGCATCCGGTGCGTCGTCGGCGGCGATGGCATAGAGCGGGCTGACAGCCAGCAGGCTGGCGAGCAACAGGCGGTTGAGTACGCGCATGGTAACCTTGTCCCTTTGTCGTCAATGGTCGGTTCAGTTTACCCCCGGCCCTCAGGAAAAGGTTGATCCTGCGCATGTCTAACGCCCCTCTGGTTCTGGTCGACGGTTCCTCCTATCTCTACCGCGCCTTCCATGCCCTGCCGCCGCTGGCCAACTCCAAGGGCCTGCAGACCGGCGCGGTGAAGGGCGTGCTGAACATGCTCAAGAGCCTGCGCAAACAGTACCCGGACAGCCCCTTCGCGGTGGTGTTCGACGCCAAGGGCGGCACCTTCCGCGATGCCATCTTCGCCGAGTACAAGGCCAACCGCCCGCCGATGCCGGACGAGCTGCGCGGCCAGGTCGAGCCGCTGCATGCCAGCGTCCGCGCCCTTGGCTACCCGCTGCTGTGCGTCGAGGGCGTGGAGGCCGACGACGTGATCGGCACCCTGGCCCGGCAGACCGCGGCCCTGGGCCGCGACGTGGTGATCTCCACCGGCGACAAGGACATGGCGCAGCTGGTCTGCCCGCACGTTACTCTGGTCAACACCATGACCGGAAGCGTCTACGACGTGGATGGCGTGAAAGGGAAATTCGGTGTCGGCCCTGAGCTCATCATCGACTACCTGGCGCTGATGGGTGACAAGGTGGACAACATTCCCGGGGTGCCCGGCGTCGGCGAAAAGACCGCGCTGGGCCTGCTGGTCGGCGTCGGTGGCGGCCTCGATGTGCTCTACGCCAACCTCGACAAGGTGGCCGAGCTGCCGATCCGCGGTGCCAAGACCCTGCCGGCCAAGCTCGCCGAGCACAAGGAGATGGCCTACCTGTCCTACGAGCTGGCGACCATCAAGCTGGATGTCGCGCTGGATGTCGGAGTCGATGACCTTTATCCCGGTGAGCCCAACCGCGCGGCCCTGGTCGAGCTGTACAGCGAGCTGGAGTTCAAGGGCTGGCTGGACGAACTGCAGCGCGAGAAGCCCAAGGCCCGCCCGGCCACGGTGCCGGCGCCCAGTGGCGGCCTGTTCGATCAGCCCGAACCGGTGGCGGCCGAGGTGGGCGAGCCGGACGCAGAGCAACCGGCCGCCAGCGAATCGCGCTACGAAACCGTGCTGGAGCAGGCGCAGTTCGATGCCTGGCTGAAGAAACTGCAGGCGGCCGAGCTGATCGCCTTCGATACCGAGACCACCAGCCTCGACCCGCAGCAGGCGCAGGTGGTCGGCGTATCCTTCGCCGTCACTGCTGGCGAGGCGGCCTATGTGCCGCTGGCCCACTCCTATATGGGCGTGCCGGCGCAGCTGGATCGCGACGCGGTGCTGCGCGCGCTCAAGCCGATTCTCGAAGATCCGGCCAAGGCCAAGGTCGGCCAGCACGCCAAGTACGACATGAACGTGCTGGCCAATGCCTCGACGCCGATCATGGTGCAGGGCGTAGCCTTCGACACCATGCTCGAATCCTATGTGCTGGACTCCACGGCCACCCGTCACGACATGGACAGCCTGGCCATGAAGTACCTCGACCACAGCACCATCCGCTTCGAGGACATCGCCGGCAAGGGCGCCAAGCAGCTGACCTTCGACCAGATCGCCCTGGAACAGGCCGGGCCCTACGCGGCGGAAGACGCCGACATAACCCTGCGCCTGCACCAGTGCCTGTGGCAGAAGCTCGAAGCCACCCCGAGCCTGGCCAAGGTGCTGCGCGAGATCGAGATGCCGCTGGTGCCGGTGCTGGCGCGTATCGAGCGCCAGGGCGCGCTGGTCGATGCCAAGCTGCTCGGCGAGCACAGCGTCGAACTGGGCGAGCGCCTGGTCGAGCTGGAGCGCCAGGCCTTTGCCATCGCCGGCGAGGAATTCAACCTGGGTTCGCCCAAGCAGCTCGGTGCGATCCTCTACGAGAAACTCGGTCTGCCGGTGATCAGCAAGACCGCCACCGGCCAGGCTTCGACCGCCGAAGCGGTGCTGGCCGAACTGGCCGAGCAGGACTACGAACTACCCAAGGTGCTGATGCAGTACCGCAGCCTGAGCAAGCTGAAGAGCACCTACACCGACCGCCTGCCGGAGCAGATCAACCCGCGCACCGGGCGCATCCACACCAGCTACCACCAGGCGGTGGCGGCGACCGGGCGGCTGTCGTCGACCGATCCGAATCTGCAGAACATCCCGATCCGCACCGCCGAAGGCCGGCGTATTCGCCAGGCGTTCGTCGCGCCCCAGGGCTACAAGCTGCTGGCGGCGGACTACTCGCAGATCGAGCTGCGCATCATGGCCCACCTGGCCAAGGACGAGAGCCTGCTGGACGCTTTCCGCCATGGCCGCGATGTGCACCGCGCCACCGCCGCCGAGGTGTTCGGCGTGGCCCTGGATGAAGTCACCAGCGACCAGCGCCGCAGCGCCAAGGCGATCAACTTCGGCCTGATCTACGGCATGAGCGCCTTCGGCCTGGCCAAGCAGATCGGCTGCGACCGCAAGCAGGCGCAGGCCTATATCGATGTGTACTTCCACCGCTATCCCGGTGTGCTGGCCTACATGGAGCGTACTCGTGAGCAGGCCACCCAGCAGGGCTACGTCGAGACCCTGTTCGGTCGCCGCCTGTACCTGCCGGATATCCATGCGAAGAACCCGGCGCTGCGCAAAGGCGCCGAGCGCACCGCGATCAACGCGCCGATGCAGGGCACCGCGGCGGACATCATGAAGCGCGCGATGATCGCCGTGGATGCCTGGCTGCCGCAGTCCGGGCTGGATGCCAAGGTGATCCTGCAGGTACACGACGAACTGGTGCTGGAGGTTCGCGAAGACCAGATCGAGGCGCTCAAGGCCGGCCTGCTGCCGCTGATGAGCGGTGCCGCCGAGCTGGATGTGCCGCTGCTGGTCGAGGCGGGAGTCGGCAACAACTGGGATGAGGCGCACTAAGTGTGCCGCCGGCTGCGGCATAGGGTCGCAGTCGGCCTGGTTTTAGAAGCGTTTACGCATTAGCAATCGGCTGTTTATCGCAATGCGGTTTAAAAAAATCTGAACTATCTGCCAGGAACGCCGGTCAGAGTTTACGAATGGCACGAAGCCCTTCGATGCTCCTATGTGTGTTTAGTGTTGGCAGATCTCTGAACCCCGCCCTAGCGGTTCAGAATTGAACCCCGGTCTTCTCCCTCCCCATACGAAGCCCGGGGTTTTTTTTGCTCACGATTTGCTGCGCGTCGGCCATGCGGCGTTGAAATTGAGCTCGGGCTGCTCATTTACAGCCCGTAAACTCCGCGCCCTCGCTCAATTTCGCCTTGCCTGACCTTAGCTCGCGAAATCGTGATCGCCACCTTCCTCGGCTTCTTCAAGCAGCCCCATCCAGCCGGCCAGCACGGCCTGCGCTTCCTCGACGCCCTGGCGCTTGGGCGCCGAGAACAGCTGGATGCTGACACCCTCACCCCAGCCCTTGCGAATGTCCTGGCGCACCTTGAGCAGGGCGTTCTTCGCCGCGCCAAAGGTCAGCTTGTCGGCCTTGGTCAGCAGGATATGCAAACGCATGCCGCTGGCCTGCGACCAGTCGAGCATCATGCGGTCGAACTCGGTCAGCGGATGGCGGATGTCCATCATCAGGATCAGCCCGGCCAGGCTCTCGCGGCTGCTCAGGTAGGCTTCCAGGTGGCGCTGCCAGTGCTGCTTGAGCGGGATCGGCACCTTGGCGTAGCCATAACCGGGCAGGTCGACCAGGCGGCGCTCTTCGTCCAGCGTGAAGAAGTTGAGCAGTTGGGTGCGCCCCGGGGTCTTCGACGTACGCGCCAGGCTGGCGTGGGTCAGGGTGTTCAGTGCGCTGGACTTGCCGGCGTTGGAGCGCCCGGCGAAGGCCACTTCAAAGCCCTCATCGGGCGGGCACTGGTCGACCTTGGCCGCACTGATCATGAAGGTAGCCTGTTGGCACAGACCAATGATGGGATTCTTGGGTTGCATGGGAGGTTCCGGTTGGGGCGGGCGCCGCGTGAGGCGCGGCATGGTGTCGCTTCCGTTTCAGCGACGCCAGTATATAATGCCGCAGATTTTGTGTGCGCTTTGTCCCGTCCGTTGTCTCGGGAACGACCAAACCAGCTGCGCGATAGAACGCAGTTCGTTCCCGCCCCTGATGAGGTTGGCCCATGAAAAGAGCATTGGTTGGTGCGGTTGTCCTGTGTGCCCTGTCCGGTACGTTGCAGGCAGCGCAGGATGCCGAAGCGGTGTATGCCAAGGCCTGTTCGGCCTGCCACAATGGACAATTGCCGATGGCGCCCAAGCGGGGCGACAAGGCAGCTTGGGAGCCGCGGCTGGCCAAGGGCACCGATGCCCTGGTACAGAGCGTGACCAACGGTTTGAATGCCATGCCACCCCGTGGCCTGTGCATGGATTGCAGTGCCGAGGACTACCAGGCCGTCATCAAGTTGATGAGCGAGTAGTCCCGTAAAAAACTCTTTATACCTCTAGCCGTTATTGGATTAGCTGATGAACAAAGTACTCGTGAGCCTGCTGTTGACCCTGGGTGTCTCCGCTGCCGCGCATGCCGCCGACGCCATCGTCGGCGATGCCAAGGCTGGCCAGGCCAAGACCGCCGTGTGCGGCGCCTGTCACGGTCCGGACGGCAACAGCGCCGCACCGAACTTCCCGAAACTGGCTGGCCAGGGCGAGCGCTACCTGCGCAAGCAGATCCATGACATCAAGGGCGGCAAGCGCCAGGTGCTGGAAATGACCGGCATCCTGAACAACCTCAGCGAGCAGGATATCGCCGACATCGCCGCCTACTTCGCCAGCCAGAAGATGGGTGTCGGCGCTGCCGACCCGAAACTGGTCGATGCCGGTGAAGCGCTGTTCCGCGGTGGCAAGGTCGAAGAAGGCATGCCGGCCTGCACCGGTTGCCACTCGCCGAATGGCGCCGGCAACGCCGCTGCCGGCTTCCCGCACTTGGGTGGCCAGCATGCGACCTACGTGGCCAAGCAGCTGACCAACTTCCGCGAAGGCGAGCGCACCAACGATGGCGACACCATGGTCATGCGTTCCATCGCTGCCAAGCTGAGCAACAAGGATATCGCTGCGGTTTCCAGCTATATCCAGGGCCTGCACTGATCGCTGCGCGGGTGTGAAAAAGGGTGGCTGCGGCCACCCTTTTTTGTGCCCGCAAAACGCCCAGGCGCTGTGCTCTACACGGCGTCGGCAGCGTCTATTCCGGCATGTGCGGGCATATCGCCCGGGATCGCGCTGGGTACCAAGATGCAGGCATTGCTGGACGACATTCTCGAACAGGTTCGCCCCCTGCTGGGGCAGGGTAAGCTGGCCGACTACATTCCGGCCCTGGCCGAGGTGCCGGCCGAGCGCCTGGGCATCGCCGTGTGCGGGGTGGATGGCAGCCTGTACACCGCCGGCGATGCCAGCGAGGCGTTCTCGATCCAGAGCATCTCCAAGGTGTTCAGCCTGGTGCAGGCCATCCAGTATTCCGGCGAGGATATCTGGCAGCGTCTCGGCCACGAGCCGTCCGGCCAGCCGTTCAACTCGCTGGTGCAGCTGGAGTTCGAGCGTGGTCGCCCGCGCAATCCCTTCATCAATGCCGGCGCCCTGGTGATCTGCGACATCAACCAGTCGCGCTTCGCCGCGCCGGCCTTGTCCATGCGCGATTTCGTCCGGCGCCTGGCGGGCAACGCCCAGCTGGTGGCGGATGCCAAGGTGGCCGAGTCGGAGTACCAGCACCGCGCGCGCAATGCCGCCGCTGCCTACCTGATGCAGTCCTTCGGCAACTTCCACAACGAGGTGGAGGCGGTGCTGCGCAGTTATTTCCATCACTGCGCCCTGGCCATGAGCTGCGTCGACCTGGCCCGCGCTTGCGGCTTTCTGGCCAATCAGGGACGTTGCCCGCAGAGCGGCGAGGCGATCCTCACGCCGCGGCAGACCCAACAGGTCAACGCCATCATGGCCACCAGCGGGCTGTACGACGAGGCCGGCAACTTCGCCTACCGGGTCGGCCTGCCGGGCAAGAGCGGGGTGGGTGGCGGGATAGTCGCGGTGGTGCCGGGGCGCTTCAGCGTCTGCGTGTGGTCGCCGGAGCTGAACGCCGCCGGCAACTCGCTGGCCGGCCTGCGCGCGCTGGAGCTGCTCAGCGAGCGCATCGGCTGGTCGGTGTTCGCGCCGCTGGGGTGACGAGCCGCCCCCTTTCCCTAGGGAGAGGGGGGATCAGTCCGCCAGTTCGCCGCACAGGTCGAGGGGCAGCAGGCGCTCCACCTCGGCCAGGGGCAGGCCGGCGCCGAGCAGGCTGAACAGCTTGCCCAGCGCCGCTTCGCGGCCCATGCCGGCGCCGCTGACCAGGCCGCAGCCGGCCAGGGCGCTGCCGGCGGCGTACACGCCGAACTCGACATGGCCCTGCGGGCACTGGCTGATCGCCGCCAGCAGCACGCCACGGGCGCGGGCCTCGCGCAGGGCGGCGAGGATCTCCGGGTTGTCCGCGGGGCCGGTGCCGCTGCCGTAGCATTCCAGCAGCACGGCCTGCACGCCGCTGGCGAGCAGGGCGCGCAGCTGCTCGGCGGCCAGGCCGGGGAACAGCGGTTGCACGGCCAGGCGTACCGGCTGGCGTGGCTGGCGGTAGTGCAGCGCCGCCGGCAGCGCGGCCAGACGCTGGCCGTGGCGCGGCCGCTGGTGGTCGGCGAAGGCGTCGAACGCCTCGCTCTTCAGCTTGCTGGCGCGGGCGCCGTGCAGCAGCTGGCCGTTGAAATACAGGTGCACGCCAGGCGCCACGCCGCGGGCGAGCAGGGCCAGGGCGCCGAACAGGTTGGCCCAGGCATCGCTGCCGGCCACCCCGGCCGGCTGCATCGAGCCGGTCAGCAGCAGCGGTACCGGCAGGCCCAGCAGCAGGAAGCTCAGCGCCGCCGCGCTGTAGGCCAGGGTGTCGGTGCCATGCAGCAGCAGCACGGCATCGCAGCCGTCCGCGTCCACGGCCTGGACGATGGCGTCGCGCATGGCCAGCCAGTGGGCCTGGGTCATGTTGGCGCTGTCCAGTGGCGGGCTCAGCTCGCGAAAGCGCCAGCTCGGTACCGGGCGCTCGGGGTGTGCCGCCTGTTCGGCGCGCAGACGGGCTTCGAAGCCGGAGGCCGGGGCCAGGCCGGACTCACTCATCTGCATGCCGATGGTGCCGCCGGTGTAGAGCACCAGCAGGTTCTGCGATGGGGTCATGCGGATATCCGATCAGATAACGGCGGAGCGATTCTGCCCGAGTGTAACGGCGAACCGCCGGCCTTTGGGCAAGAAAAAGGGGGCTGTGCGCCCCCTTCTCTTGGTGCTGCCGAGAATCAGCGCTGGTGCAGGCTGTGGGCCAGGGCCACGCGCTCGTCGGCGGCTGCCGGCTGCGGGTTGGCCGGCCAGGCGCCAGGATCCAGCTCGAGGTCGGCGAAGCCTTGCGGGTCGAACACCGGGGTCTTCACGCCGGCGGCGCGCTGGCGGTCGTAGTCGCGCATCAGGCGCAGGCCGACTTTCAGCAGCATGGCCAGGGCGGCCAGGTTGACGAAGGCCAGGCAGGTCATGGTGATGTCGGCGAAGGCGAACACGGTGCCGAGGTTCTGCGCCGAACCCCACAGTATTAGCGCCAGCACCAGGCCGCGGTAGGTCAGCAGTACCGCGCGGCCACGGCCGAAGAGGAACTGCAGGCTGTTCTCGCCGAGGTAGTAGTTGTAGAGGATGCAGGTGAACACGAACAGGCTCAGCGCTACGCTGACGAAGATCCGCCCCCAGTCACCGACCACGGCGGCCAGCGAGTTCTGGGTCAGGACGATGCCGTCGCCTTCGAAGCCCGGGGTGTAGAAGCCCGACAGCAGGATCAGCAGGGCGGTGCAGGTGCAGATGACGAAGGTGTCGAGGAACACGCTGAACGCCTGTACCACGCCCTGCGCTACCGGATGGCGCACGGCGGCCACGGCGGCGACGTTCGGCGCACTGCCCAGGCCCGCTTCGTTGGCGAACACGCCGCGCTTGACGCCCATCACGATGGCGCTGCCGAGCAGGCCGGCGAAGGCCGGTTCGAGGCCGAAGGCGCTCTTCACGATGGTCACCAGCATGCCCGGCACCAGTTCGATCTGGGTGGCGATCACGTACAGGGTGACGGCGATGTAGGCCAGGGTCTTGACCGGCACCAGCAGGTCGGAGACGGCGGCGATGCGCTTGATCCCGCCGAGGAACACCAGGCCCAGCAGCACGGCCAGGGCGATGCCGGTGTACTGCACCGGGAAGCCGAAGGCGTTCTCCAGCGAGTGGGTGACGGTGAACGATTGCAGGCCGTTGAAGGCGAAGCCGTAGGTGACCAGCAGCAGGGCGGCGAAGGTCAGCGCCATCCAGCGCAGCTTGAGACCGTGCTGGATGTAGTAGGCCGGGCCGCCGCGGTACAGGCCGTCGCCGTCAGCGCGCTTGTACAGCTGGGCCAGGGAGCACTCGAAGAAGCTGCTGGACATGCCGACCAGGGCGGTCACCCACATCCAGAACACCGCGCCCGGACCGCCCAGGGTCACGGCGATGCCGACCCCGGCGATGTTGCCGGCACCGACGCGGCCGGCGAGGCTGAGCATCAGGGCCTGGAAGGAACTCAGCTGGCCGGCGCTGCCGCGGATGGATTCCTTGAACACGCTGAACATGTGGCCGAAATGGCGGAACTGGACGAAGCGCGAGCGCAGGGTGAAGTAGCTGCCCAAACCGACGATCAGCACGATCAGCAGTTTTCCGGACAGGAAATCGTTGAGCATTTCCAGCATGGCGAGGACCTCGATTCTTATTGTTCGAGTGGATAAGTGCGGCACAGCAAAAGCCGTGGGGGCGCATGGTCGACCCGCTGCCCGGTGGGGGCAATTTCGCGGGTCGCGGCGAATTGACGCGAGTTGATGCTATAGTGGCGTCACTTGCATCAGTCTGGTGGCCGCCATGTCCGAGCACCTCGGTGACAATCTCAAGCTGCTGTGCAGCCACTACCGCTCGATCGCCGAGGTTTGCCGCAAGCTGGCGATCAATCGCGCCCAGTTCAACAAGTACCTCAGCGGGCAGAGCCGGCCGACGGCCTACAACCTCAAGCGCATCTGCGATTTCTTCGGCGTCGAGGACTACGAGCTGGGCCAGCCGCCGGAGCAGTTCGCCCGCCTGATCGGCGCCCGTGGCGCCACGCCGGGCAAGGTTGCCGAAGGCGATCCGCTGCTGGAGCTGCTGCAGCCGCTGCGTGACAACGCCGGCAACCTCGGGCGCTATTGCGGCTATTACTTCGAATACTCCAACTGCATGTCGGTGCCGGGCTACATCCTGCTGTCGCTGGTGCACCTGCGCGAGGAGCGCGGCACCTTCCTGTTCGAGCGCCAGGAACGCCAGGAGCGC
Organism: Pseudomonas alcaligenes; assembly: GCF_014490745.1. NCBI lineage: Bacteria > Pseudomonadati > Pseudomonadota > Gammaproteobacteria > Pseudomonadales > Pseudomonadaceae > Aquipseudomonas > Aquipseudomonas alcaligenes. Next base: position 110,892 of record NZ_LZEU01000001.1, read on the forward strand.
AGCCGCGCCGGCGAGGCCGAGGACTGGGTGCGCTGCCGCTACCTGGGCGCGGCCTTCCAGCTGCAGGATCGGCTGTTCCTGATGGACTACGAGTCGCTGACCATCAACGAGATGAGTCAGACCATCCTGATCCCCAGCTTCAAGAGCCGCATCAGTCGTCTCAATGGCCTGAAGACCGGGGTATCCAGCGGCGACGGGCGCAACCCGGCCTGCACCCGGGTGGTGTGGGAGTTCCTCGGCACCGAGATCAACCGGGTCAACGCCTACCGGCAGATCATGCTGTACCGCCCGGACGACCCGCGCATCGACCTCGACATTCGCCAGCGCCTGGCCGGGCCGCCGCTGTCCAACGGCCTGTTCGAGCTGGAATGACGGGCAAAAAAAGACCCGCCGAGAGGGCGGGTCAGAAGGGAAGACGTCTGGCCTGGTGAGCCTCAGACGTTTCGTTATCGCCTCGGGTGGTGGAGCCAGCCCGGGGTGAGCGATAAAACGGGATGGCCGAGGCCATCCCTAAAAGAGGCGTGGGGGTGCCTCTCGGTCGATGAAGGGTCAGCCCTGCAGCGGCACCAGACGCGGTGCGATCATGTTCTCCGGGCGCAGGATGTCGGCCAGGGTGGCTTCGTCCAGCAGCTTTTCCTCGCGCACCAGTTCCAGCACGCCGCGGCCGGTGTCCAGCGCGGTCTTGGCGATACGGGTGGCGTTCTCGTAGCCGATGTAGGGGTTCAGCGCGGTGACCAGGCCGATGGAGTTCTCCATCAGCTCGCGGCAGCGCTGCTCGTTGGCCGTGATGCCGTCGATGCACAGTTCGCGCAGCATATCCATGGCGCGGGTCAGCAGGCGGATCGAGTCGAGGATCTTGTAGGCGATCAGCGGCTCCATCACGTTCAGCTGCAGCTGGCCGCCTTCGGCGGCGAGGGTCAGCGCCAGGTCGTTGCCGATCACTTCGAAGGCCACCATGTTGACCGCCTCCGGAATCACCGGGTTGACCTTGCCCGGCATGATCGAGCTGCCCGGCTGGCGTGCCGGCAGGTTGATCTCGTTGATCCCGGTGCGCGGGCCGCTGGAGAGCAGGCGCAGGTCGTTGCAGATCTTCGACAGCTTGACCGCGGTGCGCTTGAGCATGCCGGAGAACAGCACAAAGGCGCCCATGTCCGAGGTGGCCTCGATCAGGTCGGCTGCCGGCACCACCGGATGGCCGCTGATGATCGCCAGGCGCTCGACGGCCAGCTTCTGGTAGGCCGGGTCGGCGTTGATCCCGGTGCCGATGGCGGTGCCGCCCAGGTTCACTTCGGTGAGCAGGGCCGGGGCCAGGCGCTTGAGGTGCTGCAGGTCTTCGCCGAGGGTGGTGGCGAAGGCGCGGAATTCCTGACCGAGGGTCATCGGCACGGCGTCCTGCAGCTGGGTGCGACCCATCTTCAGTACATGGCCGAACTCCAGGCCCTTGGAGGCCAGCGCCTGGATCAGCTTGTCCAGGGCGTTGAGCAGGCTGTCGTGGCCGAGCAGCAGGCCGACGCGGATGGCGCTCGGGTAGGCGTCGTTGGTCGACTGCGCCATGTTCACGTCGTTGTTCGGGTGCAGGTGCTGATACTCGCCCTTCTCGTGCCCCATGGCTTCCAGGGCGATGTTGGCGATCACCTCGTTGGCGTTCATGTTGGTCGAGGTGCCGGCACCGCCCTGGATCATGTCGACCACGAACTGCTCGTGGAACTCGCCCTGGATGATGCGTGCACAGGCGGTGCTGATCGCGGTGTGCTTGGCGGCGGACAGGTGGCCCAGCTCGCGGTTGGCATCGGCGGCGGCCTGCTTGACCATGGCCAGGCCGATCACCAGTTTCGGGTAGTGCGACAGCGGTACACCGGACAGTCGAAAATTCTGCACGGCACGCAGGGTCTGGATGCCGTAATAGGCCTCGGAAGGCACTTCAAGTTTGCCGAGCAGATCTTTTTCGATGCGGGTGGATGCAGCAGCGGACATGATGAGATTCATCTCTGATGGATACGGCGATTGCCGCGATGCCCAATAGAATGGGGCTTAACCCGTTTGTCGGCTAATGCTGTTAGAGGCTATGGTATGCACAAACGGCATAATGTCGCAGTGACCCAGCAGAAATGTCGCGCGTGCATAATATCGAACGCTTGTTGGGGTGCTGTTCCCCTTAGGCACACCTCTCCTAACGCAGCCAAGTCGCTGAAAGCCAAGCCGAGGAAGCAATGAACCTGGAAACCAAGTGGCTGGAAGACTTCGTCAGCCTGGCCGCCACCCGCAGCTTTTCCCAGGCGGCGGAAAAGCGCTTCGTCACCCAGCCGGCCTTCAGCCGGCGCATCCGCAGCCTGGAGGCGGCGCTGGGCCTGACCCTGGTCAACCGCTCGCGCACGCCGGTGGAGCTGACCGAGTCCGGCCAGCTGTTCCTGGTCACTGCGCGCAACATGGTCGAGCAGCTCGGCGAGGTGGTGCGTCACCTGCACAATGTCGAAGGCCAGCAGGGCGAGGTGCTGCAGATCGCCGCCGCGCACTCGCTGACCCTCGGTTTCTTCCCGGAATGGATCGCCCGCCTGCGCCGCGAGGGCCTGCCGCTGAATACCCGGTTGGTGGCGAGCAACGTCGGCGAGGCGATCCACGCCCTGCGCGAAGGTGCCTGCGACCTGATCCTCGCCTACTACGACCCGGACGCCGCGCTGCAGCTGGCGCCGGAGATCTTCCCCTCGCTGCACCTGGGCGCCACCTCGATGCTGCCGGTATGTGCGGTGGGCGACGACGGTGTGCCGCTGTTCGACCTCGACAGCGGGCAGAGCGTGCCGCTGCTGGCCTACAGCGCCGGCGCCTTCCTCGGTCGCTCGGTCAACCAGCTGCTACGCCAGCGCGCCCTGCGCTCCAGCACGGTGTACGAGACGGCGATGGCCGACAGTCTGAAGAGCATGGCCATGCAGGGCCTCGGTGTGGCCTGGGTGCCGCGCCTATCGGTCACCGCCGAACTGGCCCGCGGCGAGCTGGCCATCTGTGGCAGCGAACACTGGCAGGTGCCGCTGGAGATCCGCCTGTACCGCTGCGTGCTGTCGCGCAAGGCGGCGATCCGCCTGCTCTGGCGCAAGCTGGAAGGCGGTCTGGGGCAGGGCGCGTGACCGCCAGCTGACAAATGGTCACGGCGGGGGCGCGACGTCCGCCGCTTTCCGGTATACTGCGCCGCCTCCAGGCCCCATGCGGCCTGGCCCGCACATAACAAGCCACGCCGAATGCGTGGCTTGTTGGTTTTTGTCGCGCCGCAAGGCGCCCGAGCTAGAGGCAAAACGATGAGCGCACTGGTTGGCGTGATCATGGGCTCCAAGTCCGATTGGAGCACCCTCAGTCACACCGCAGAGATGCTGGAAAAGCTGGGCATCCCCTATGAAGTGCAGGTGGTGTCGGCCCATCGCACTCCCGATCTGCTGTTCCAGTACGCCGAGCAGGCCGACGGTCGTGGCATCCAGGTGATCATCGCCGGTGCCGGCGGCGCCGCCCATCTGCCGGGCATGTGCGCGGCCAAGACCCACCTGCCGGTGCTGGGTGTGCCGGTGCAGTCGGCCGTGCTGTCGGGCGTCGACTCGCTGCTGTCGATCGTGCAGATGCCGGCCGGCATTCCGGTCGCCACCCTGGCCATCGGCAAGGCCGGTGCGGTCAACGCTGCCCTGCTGGCGGCCAGCATCCTCGGCCACCAGCACCCGCAATTCCATGAGCGTCTGAAGCAGTTCCGCGACGAGCAGACCCAGACCGTGCTGGACAACCCGGATCCGCGTTCCTGAGCGAGGCCCAACAGATGAAGATCGGCGTAATCGGTGGCGGCCAGCTGGGCCGCATGATGGCTCTGGCGGGCACCCCGCTGGGCATGAGCTTCGCCTTCCTCGACCCGGCGCCGGATGCCTGCGCCCAGGCCCTCGGCGAGCATATCCGCGCCGACTACGGCGACCAGGAGCACCTGCGCCAGCTGGCCGACCAGGTCGACCTGGTGACCTTCGAGTTCGAGAGCGTGCCGGCCGAGACCGTGGCCTTCCTCTCCCAGTTCGTGCCGGTGTACCCGAGCGCCGAGGCCTTGCGCATCGCCCGTGACCGCTGGTTCGAGAAGTCGATGTTCAAGGATCTCGGCATCCCCACCCCGGAATTCGCCGATATCCAGTCGCAGGCCGACCTGGATGCCGCGGTAGCCGCCATCGGCCTGCCGGCAGTGCTGAAGACCCGCACCCTGGGCTACGACGGCAAGGGCCAGAAAGTCCTGCGCAAGGCGGAAGACGTGGTCGGTGCCTTTGCCGAGCTGGGCAGCGTGCCGTGCATCCTCGAAGGCTTCGTGCCGTTCACCGGCGAAGTGTCGCTGGTGGCCGTACGTGCCCGTGACGGCGAGACGCGCTTCTACCCGCTGGTGCACAACCGTCACGACAGCGGCGTGCTGGCCCTGTCCATCGCCAGCACCGCGCACCCACTGCAGGCGCTGGCCGAGGATTACGTCGGCCGTGTGCTGACCAAGCTGGATTACGTCGGCGTGCTGGCCTTCGAGTTCTTCGAAGTCGACGGTGGCCTCAAGGCCAACGAGATCGCCCCGCGGGTGCACAACTCCGGGCACTGGACCATCGAAGGCGCCGAGTGCAGCCAGTTCGAGAACCACTTGCGCGCCGTTGCCGGCCTGCCGCTGGGCTCCACCGCCAAGGTGGGCGAGAGCGCCATGCTCAACTTCCTCGGCAGCGTGCCGGAGGTGAGCAAGGTCGCGGCCATCGCCGACTGCCACCTGCACCACTACGGCAAGGCCTTCAAGGCCGGGCGCAAGGTCGGTCATGCCACCCTGCGCAGCAAGGACATGGCAACCCTCAAGGCGCGCATCGCCGAGGTCGAGGCGCTGATCCAGGGTTGAACCCTGCCGCTGTGCTCCGGTCACAACAAGGCGTGCCTCGCGGCGCGCCTTGTTCGTTTCAGGCCTCTCAAAAGGAGCACACCATGAGCATTATCGGCACTATTCTGATCGGCCTGATCGTAGGCCTGGTGGCCCGCTTCCTCAAACCCGGCGATGACAGCATGGGCTGGATCATGACCATCCTGCTCGGTATCGGTGGCTCGCTGGCGGCCACCTACGGCGGCCAGGCGCTGGGCATCTATGCGGCGGGGCAGGCGGCCGGCTTTATCGGCGCGGTGGTCGGCGCCATCGTCCTGCTGCTGCTCTACGGCGTGCTGAAAAAGAGCTGAGGCGGCTGGGAACCGGCCCGCGGCAGGGTTAGTCTTAGCCGCTTTGCCGAGCCGAGACCCGCGTATGCGCCGCCTTCTTCTGACCCTGCTGTTGCTGCCGCTGCTGGCCCATGCCGAACTGCCCGAAACCGACTGGCTGGAGCTGATGCCGGCCGAAGACCAGCAGGCCCTGGAGGCCATGCCGGAGATCAGCCACGACACGCCCGAAGCGGATGGCACCTTCGGCAGCCAGGGCGGGCTGAAGCAGCAGGACAAGGACATGCCGGCAGTGATGTATTCGGCCAAGACCGTGGCCGCGCTGAACGGCAAGGCGATCCGCCTGGGTGGCTACCCGGTGCCGCTGGAGAGTGACGCCAAGGGCCGCAGCACCCTGTTCTTCCTGGTGCCCTATCCGGGCGCCTGCATCCATGTGCCACCGCCGCCACCGAACCAGATCGTGCTGGTGCGCTATCCCCAGGGCATCGCCCTCGACGACATCTATGCGCCGCTGTGGGTCGAGGGGCCGCTGCACATCGAGACGGTCAGCAACGACCTTGCCGATGCCGCCTATGCCCTCGATGCCAGCCTGGTGCGGGTGGTGACCGACGACGATCTATAGGGGTTACCGCGGGTAGCGCGGGTTTTCCCGCCCTACGCCGGCTCGCTCCACAGGCTCAGGCCAAGGCTGTGGCTGGCGCCCGGTGCCAGCTCCAGGCAGTCGTCCCAGACATTCGCCGTCTCGATGCACAGCATGCGTTGCCAGGCGTCGTCGGCGAACTGCGACAGGCGCTTGGCCTTGTCGATCCACGGATTCCACAGCACTGCCGAGCGCGACTGGCTGGCCTGCAGGTGGATGCGGCGGCGCCAGCCGGCGTCGAACAGGCTCAGCTGCGGCGGTACGTCGAGGTAGATGCGGTCGGTCTCGCCGGCGAAGCTCAGCTCGCCCTGCTGGCGGCGTTCCTGCCAGCCGTCCAGGGTCTCGATGTAGCGGCAGCCGTCGAGGCCGGCGACGCTGACCTGACGGATGTCGCTGACGCCGAGGTAGGTGTGCAGCGCCTGGCTCAGGGCCAGCGGCTGGTCGCCATGGTTGCGGCTGCTCAGTTCCAGGTGCAGACGCTGGTCGAGGCGGATGCGCAGCTCCAGGCTGGCTGCCTGGGCCCAGTCGGCCAGCGGCTGCTGGCGGCTGTCGAAGGCGAAGCGCAGCTCCACCGCGTCGTCCTGGCTGTCGATGCCCAGCAGCTGCCAGTCGAGTCCGCGCACCCCGCCATGGGCTGCCGCCTGGGCCGGATTGGCGTGCTGCGCCTGCAGCGCCGCCGGGTTGCGCTGCAGGTCGCCGAACCACGGCCAGCACACCGGTACGCCACCGCGTACCGACTGGCCGCGGCGGTAGGCGGCCTCTTCGCTGAGCCAGATCAGTGGCGGCTGTTCGCCCTGCTGGAAGCGCAGCACCTGGGCGCCCTGTTGCGCCACCAGCAGCTCGCTGCGGCCCTGGCGTACGCGCCAGCAGACCAGCTCGTCGAGCTCCACCCGTTCAACCTGTGCCTGGCTCATGTGCCTGTTCTCCAAAGGGACTGCCTGCATTTGACCGCAGTGGCGGGCAAAGGCCAAGCGCGCAGAAAAACGCCGACTTGAAGTCGGCGTTGTCTATTCCGGGCTTATCCGCGTCGTGGCGGAACGGGGCGGGTGCGCCCGCTGCCGTCGATGGCGACGAACACGAACACCGCTTCGGTGACCTTGCGCCACTCGCTGGACAGCGGATCGTCGCTCCATACCTCGACCAGCATCTGGATCGAGCTGCGCCCGACCTCCAGAGCCTGGGTGTAGAAGGACAGCTGGGCGCCCACCGCTACCGGAACCAGGAAGGCCATGCGGTCGATGGCCACGGTGGCAACACGCCCGCCGGCCACCTTGCTGGCCATGGCGGTGCCGGCCAGATCCATCTGCGACACCAGCCAGCCGCCGTAGATATCGCCGAAACCGTTGGTTTCGCGCGGCAAGGCGGTGATCTGCAAGGCCAGATCGCCCTGAGGGATGGGGTCTTCCTGTTCGAGTTCGATCATGCTGCTGGGCCCCGCGGGTCGATTCTTATCGTTGGCTGTGTCGGTGGCAGGCTGCGACCCGCGCTGAGCGGGCCGTGCGCAGTATATAGAGGTGCGCGTCAAAGGACGACCGTGCAGTCCCGCTTTTGCCGGGGAAGCTGCAGCCTGGAGCCAAATTTGCTAGGGTGCGGCGCAGCCTTGCCACCTCATAAGAACGACGCCCTATGCCCAGCGAACTCGCCAGCGCCGCCCCCGTGGCGCGTCCCCTGATCCGCAGCGACTACAAGACCCTTTCGCTCTCCGCCCTGGGCGGCGCGCTGGAGTTCTACGACTTCGTCATCTTCGTGTTCTTCACCGCGGTGGTTGGCAAGCTGTTCTTCCCGGCCGACATGCCCGAGTGGCTGCGCCTGATGCAGACCTTCGGCATCTTCGCCGCCGGCTACCTGGCACGCCCGCTGGGCGGGGTGATCATGGCCCACTTCGGCGACCTGCTCGGGCGCAAGCGCATGTTCACCCTGAGCATCTTCATGATGGCGGTGCCGACCCTGCTGATGGGCCTGCTGCCGACCTACGCGCAGATCGGCATGGCCGCGCCGCTGCTGCTGCTGTTGCTGCGCCTGATCCAGGGCGCGGCGATCGGCGGTGAAGTGCCGGGCGCCTGGGTATTCGTCGCCGAGCACGTGCCGGCGCGGCATATCGGCTTCGCCTGCGGCACCCTGACTTCCGGGCTGACCTTCGGCATCCTGCTCGGTTCGCTGATGGCGACCCTGATCAACAGCCTGTACAGCCCCGAAGAGGTGCTGGACTGGGCCTGGCGCGTGCCGTTCCTGGTCGGCGGGGTATTCGGCCTGTTCTCCGTGTACCTGCGCCAGTGGCTGCACGAGACCCCGGTATTCGCCGAGCTGCAGCAGCGCAAAGCGCTGGCCGCCGAGCTGCCGCTCAAGGCCGTGCTGCGCGAACACCGCGCGGCAGTGCTGCTGTCGATGCTGCTGACCTGGGTGCTCACCGCCGGCATCGTGGTGGTGATCCTGATGACCCCGACCCTGCTGCAGAGCCAGTACGGCTTTGCCGCCGCTACGGCGCTGAAGGCCAACAGCCTGGCCATCGTCTGCCTCACCTTCGGTTGTATCGCCTCCGGCCTGCTGGCGGATCGCTTTGGCGCCGGGCGCACCTTCATCGGCGGCAGCCTGCTGCTGGCCGTGCTGTCGTGGACGCTCTACAGCAGCCTCAAGGCCCATCCGGACTGGCTGTTCCCGCTGTACGCCCTGACCGGCCTGGCGGTGGGGGTGATCGGCGCGGTGCCCTATGTGATGGTCAAGGCCTTCCCGCCGGTGGTGCGTTTCTCCGGGCTGTCGTTCTCCTACAACCTGGCTTACGCCATCTTCGGCGGCCTTACCCCGATGCTGGTGACCCTGCTGCTCAAGGCCAACCCGCTGGGCCCGGCCTATTACGTGCTGGCCCTGTGCGGCCTGGGGCTGGCCGTGGGTATCTACCTGGCCAGCCAGCGCCGCTGAGTTTGGGTAAGCGTAGGGCGGGTGAAGCCCGCGATGGTGCCACCGCGGGTTTCACCCGCCCTACCTAAAGCGCTGGCGCGCCGGTCAGGGCTTGGGTGTAACCCGCCAGACCTTGTTGCCGACATCGTCGGTTACCAGCAGGGCTCCCTGGCTGTCCTCGATCACGTCCACCGGGCGGCCCAGCGCCTCGCCGTCGGCGCTGAGGAAGCCGCTCAGCACGTCCACCGGCATGCCGTTCGGCTTGCCGTCCTTGAACGGTACGAAGATCACCTTGTAGCCGCTGTGCGGCTTGCGGTTCCACGAGCCGTGCTGGCCGACGAACAGGCCTTCGTCCATGCCCGGCAGGGCGCTGTGGCGAACGAAGGCGATCCCCAGCGAGGCGGTATGCGGGCCGAGGGCGTAGTCGGGCACCAGGGCCTTGGCCACCAGGTCGGGGCGCTGCGGCTGTACCCGCTCATCCACATGCTGGCCGTAGTAGCTGTAGGGCCAGCCGTAGAAGCCGCCGTCCCTGACCGAGGTGATGTAGTCCGGCACCAGGTCGCTGCCAATCTCGTCGCGTTCGTTGACTGCCGTCCACAGCGCGCCGCTGCGTGGCTCCCAGTCCAGGCCATTGGGGTTGCGCAGGCCGCTGGCGAACAGGCGCTTGGCGCCGCTGGCGCGGTCGACCTCCCAGATCGCCGCGCGCCCTTCCTCGATCTCCAGGCCGTTCTCGCCGACATTGCTGTTGGAGCCGACGGTCACGTAGAGCTTGCTGCCGTTGGGGCTGGCGATGACGTTCTTGGTCCAGTGGTGGTTGATCCCCGCGGGCAGTTCGGTGACCAGCGTTGGCGCGCCGCTGATCCGCGTCTGCCCTGCTTGGTAGGGAAAGCGCACCAGGGAGTCGGCGTTGGCCACATAGAAGTCATTGCCGACCAGGGCCATGCCGAAGGGCGAATGCAGGTTCTCCAGGAACGCCGTGCGCAGGTCGACCACGCCATCGTGGTCGCTGTCGCGCAGCAGGGTGATGCGGTCGGCGCTGGCCACCCCGGCACCGGCACGCTGCATGATCTTGCCGGCGATCCAGTCCTTGACGTTGAAGCCTTCGCCGCGCTGCGGCGCATTGCTCTCGGCCACCAGCACGTCGCCGTTGGGCAGCAGGTACAGCCAGCGCGGGTGGTCGAGGCCCTCGGCGAAGGCGTTGACCTGGGTGCCGGCCACCGCCGTGGGCTTGCCGCCGGCCGGCCAGCCCACGGCGGGGGCGATGTTCACCGTTGGCAGCAGGCCCGGGTTCGGCGGCGGCAGCTGCGGGTTGGGGCCGGTGCCGGCCTCCACGCTCAGCGTGGCTTCTTCGGCATGGGCCAGGCAGGCCAGGGCCAGCAGGCAGAACGGCAGCAGGCGAGGGCGTGGCATGGGCATGCTCCTGACGGTATTGGCCTGCAGCATACAAAATTGCACGGACCTGCCGGCCTTCATCCAATTGTCACAATCCAGTCATAGAGTGTTCATGCGGCCTGCGGATACTTGGGCCCGTTCCATCACAACCCCTTCCTGCTAGGAGCAAGGCATGAAACTCAAGCGTTTGATGGCGGCCCTGACTTTCGTCGCCGCTGGCGTAAGCGCCGCATCGGCGGTGGCTGCTATCGACCCGGCTCTGCCGACCTACGAAAAGACTTCCGGTGTATCGGGTAACCTGTCCAGCGTCGGCTCCGACACCCTGGCCAACCTGATGACCCTGTGGGCAGAGGACTACAAGAAGCTCTACCCGAACGTGAACATCCAGATCCAGGCCGCCGGCTCCTCCACCGCGCCGCCCGCCCTGACCGAAGGCACCGCCAACCTCGGCCCGATGTCGCGCACCATGAAAGACAACGAACTGCAGGCCTTCGAAGAGAAGTACGGCTACAAGCCGACCGCCATCCCGGTCGCGATCGACGCCCTGGCCGTGTTCGTGCACAAGGATAACCCGATCAAGCAGCTGACCATGCAGCAGGTCGACGGCATCTTCTCCGCCACCCACCTGTGCGGCGGTAGCGGCATCAAGACCTGGGGCGACGTCGGTCTGACCGGCGAGTGGGCCGACAAGCCGATCCAGCTGTTCGGGCGCAACTCGGTATCCGGCACCTACGGCTACTTCAAGGAAGAAGCCCTGTGCAAAGGCGACTTCAAGCCTAACGTCAACGAGCAGCCGGGTTCGGCTTCCGTGGTGCAGTCGATCAGCTCCTCGCTGAACGGCATCGGCTACTCCGGTATCGGCTACAAGACTGCCAGCGTGCGCGCCGTACCGCTGGTCAACAAGAAGGGCGAGACCGAAGAAGCCAACGAAACCAACGCCCTGTCCGGCAAATACCCGCTGGCGCGTTTCCTCTACGTCTACGTGAACAAGGCACCGAACAAGCCGCTGTCGCCGCTGGAAGCCGAATTCGTCAAGATGGTGCTGTCCAAGCAGGGTCAGGAAGTGGTGGTCAAGGATGGTTACATCCCGCTGCCGTCCAAAGTGGTTGAGAAAGCCTTGAAAGAAGCCGGCCTGTAATCCCCAGGCCCAGTGGCGCCGCGCCCATCCGTCGCGGCTGCCATGCGCTGACGCCCGCCCTCCTCTGGAGCGGCGGGCGTTGTCGCGTCACCACGCTGTAATCTTTCTGTCACACAAGACGGCTAGATTGAAGACCCTGCAAAACAAGCGGCCTTCGCCCGCGAGAATTCCTCATGAACGACCTGGCCAACAACAGCATGAGCGCTTCCTCGAACAGCCACCGGCTGGACTTCAATACCCCGGCCTTGCAACGCAAGCGCCGCATCCGCGCCCTCAAGGATCGCCTGGCGCGCTGGTACGTTTCCGTCGGCGGCCTGGCCGTGCTGGCCTGTATCACCCTGATCTTCTTCTACCTGGCCTACGTGGTCATGCCGATCTTCGCCGGTGCCGAGATCACCGCGCGCCCGGCCCAGCAGCCCAGCTGGCTGGCCGGCAAGGGCGAGGCCCTGCTGCTCGCCGTGGAAGAACAGAACAAGGTGGCCATGCGCCTGGAGCGCAGCGGCCAGGTGCAGTTCTTCGACCTGAAGAGCGGTGACGCCCTCAAGGATTACCAGCTGCCGCTGCCGGCCGGCGTCAGCGTGGTTTCGGTCAGCCAGGATCAGCCGGGCAGCCATCGCGTTGCCCTGGGTTTGTCCAACGGCCAGGTGCTGGTGTTCCAGCACGAGTACAAGGTCAGCTACCCGAACAACGTCAAGACCATCACTCCGGTGTTGCGCTATCCGTTCGGCGAGGCGCCCATCGCCCTCAACGCCGAGGGCCTGCCGCTCGAGCACGTGGCGGTCAGCGACAACGGCGACAGCCTGATGCTGGCCGGCTCCAACGGTGCCCAGCTGCAGCTGCTGGCGATCAGCCGTGAAGAGAACATGATGACCGGCGAAGTCAGCCTGGAGCAGGAGCAGATCGCCCTGCCGCAGATCGCCGACCCGGTCAAAGCGCTGGTCATCGACCCGCGCCAGCAGTGGCTCTACGTGCTCAACGGCAAGGCCACCGCGGATGTCTTCGACCTGCGCAGCAAGAGCCTCAACGGCCGCTACACCCTGCTCCACGGTGATGCCGCGGTGACCAGCGTGAGCCCGCTGCTCGGTGGCATCTCGCTGCTGATCGGCGACAGCCAGGGCGGCATCGGCCAGTGGTTCATGGTGCGTGATGCCGACGGCAAGTCCGCGCTGACGCCGATCCGCAGCTTCCAGCTGGATAACGCGGCGATCACCCAGATCCTCCCCGAGGAGCGCCGCAAGGGCTTTGTCGCCCTGGACGCGCAAGGTCAGGTGGGCATCTTCCACAGTACCGCGCACCGCACCCTGCTGACCGAGAAGGTTGCCGACGGTAGCGTCCTGGGCGCCCTGTCGCCGCGCGCCAACCGCCTGCTGCTGGCCAATGGCGCGCAGCTGCAGCGCTGGGTGATCCACAACCCGCACCCGGAAGTGTCGTGGAGTGCGCTGTGGGGCAAGGTCTGGTACGAGAGCTACGACGAGCCCAAGTACGTCTGGCAGTCGACCTCGGCCAACAGCGACTTCGAACCGAAGATGAGCCTGGCGCCGCTGACCTTCGGCACCTTGAAAGCAGCTTTCTACGCCATGCTGCTGGCCGCCCCGCTGGCCATCTGCGCGGCGATCTACACCGCCTACTTCATGGCCCCGGCGATGCGTCGCAAGGTCAAGCCGGTGATCGAGCTGATGGAAGCGCTGCCGACGGTGATCCTTGGCTTCTTCGCCGGTCTGTTCCTCGCGCCCTATGTTGAAGGTCACCTGCCGGGCATCTTCAGCCTGCTGTTGCTCACTCCGCTCGGTGTGCTGTTCGCCGCCTACGCCTGGAGCCGCCTGCCGGAGCGCATCCGCCTGCTGATTCCGGATGGCTGGGAGTCGGCGCTGCTGATTCCGGTGATCCTGCTGGTCGGTGCCGGTTCGCTGGGCATGAGCGGCCACCTGGAGAACTGGTTCTTTGGCGGCGACATGCGCCTGTGGATCAGCAACGACCTGGGTATCGCCTTCGACCAGCGCAATGCCCTGGTGGTCGGCCTGGCCATGGGCTTTGCGGTGATCCCGAACATCTACTCGATCGCCGAAGACGCCGTGTTCAGTGTGCCCAAGAGCCTGACTCAGGGTTCCCTGGCCCTCGGCGCCACGCCCTGGCAGACCCTCACCCGGGTCGTCATCCTCACCGCCAGCCCGGGCATCTTCTCGGCGCTGATGATCGGCCTCGGCCGCGCGGTCGGCGAAACCATGATCGTGCTGATGGCCACCGGTAACACGCCGATCATGGACATGAACATCTTCGAAGGCCTGCGCACCCTGGCCGCCAACGTGGCGGTGGAGATGCCCGAGTCTGAGGTCAACAGTACCCACTACCGCGTGCTGTTCCTCGCCGCGCTGGTGCTGCTGAGCTTCACCTTCGTGATGAACACCCTGGCGGAAATGATCCGTACCCGCCTGCGCAAGAAATACGCGTCGCTCTGAGAACTGGGAAGGTAGACGTCCGTGAAAAGCAAAGAGCAGAACCTCAAATCCTGGTTCAAGAGCGGTGCCCCCTGGGTCTGGATGACCGCCAGCGGCGTGTCCATCGCCGTGATCATGACCATCGGCCTGCTGTCGGTGATCGCCGTGCGCGGTCTAGGCCACTTCTGGCCGGCCGACGTGATCGAGGCCGACTACCAGGTGCCCGGCGAAGCCGCGCGAGTGATCGCCGGCGAGCTGGTGCAGAAGGAAGAAGTGCCGCGTGCACGCCTGGCCTCGGCCGGCATGCCGGTTGACACCAAGGGCGGCGAGTTCATGACCCGCGAGCTGTTCAAGGTCGGCAACCGCGAAGTGTTTGGCGCCGACTTCAGCTGGGTGGTCGCCGAGTGGCTGAGCAACGTGCGCCAGCCCGAGCAGCTGCTGACCCTGGAACGCCGCGAGTGGGGCAACTTCTATGGCTACCTGGTCAACGTCAAACAGGACGGCAAGGTGGTGGCCGATGGCGATGCTGCCTGGAACGAGCTGCAAGAGCGCCTGAAGCGCAGCGACGAGCTGTTCAAGCAGATCAGTCGCCTGCAGAAGAGCGACATCGGCCACATCAACTACGGCCTCGAACAGCTGCGCCTGCAGAGCCGCAAGCTGGAGTTGGAGAAGCGCCTGGACGCCACCGCCCAGGCTGACCTGGATGCCCGCCGCGCCGAACTGGATGCCCAGTACAAGGTGCTCGAGGCCCAGCTGGTCGAGCTTCACCAGCAGTTCAACCGCGACAGCGTGACGGTGCGTACGGTCGACGGTCGCGAGCAGGAAATCGGCCTGGGCAAGGTGGTGCACGCCTACCAGCCGAACGCCATGGGCGTCGCCACCAAGCTGAGCTTCTACTTCAGCAAGCTGTGGGAATTCCTCAGCGACGACCCGCGCGAGGCCAACACCGAGGGCGGCGTGTTCCCGGCGATCTTCGGCACCGTGATGATGACCCTGATCATGGCCGTGATCGTCACCCCGTTCGGCGTGCTGGCGGCCATCTACCTGCGCGAGTACGCCAAGCAGGGCCCGCTGACCCGCATCATCCGCATCGCGGTGAACAACCTGGCCGGCGTCCCGGCGATCGTCTACGGCGTGTTCGGCCTGGGCTTCTTCGTCTATGTGCTGGGCGGCTCGATCGACCGCCTGTTCTTCCCCGAGTCCGCCCCGGCGCCGACCTTCGGTACCCCGGGCCTGCTGTGGGCCTCGCTGACCCTGGCGCTGCTCGCCGTGCCGGTGGTGATCGTCGCCACCGAGGAAGGCCTGGCGCGCATCCCGCGGGCCCTGCGCGAAGGTTCCCTGGCCCTTGGTGCGACCAAGGCCGAGACCCTGTGGAAGGTGGTACTGCCGATGGCCAGCCCGGCCATGATGACCGGCATGATCCTCGCCGTGGCCCGCGCCGCCGGCGAAGTGGCACCGCTGATGCTGGTCGGCGTGGTCAAGCTGGCGCCGAGCCTGCCGGTGGACGGCAACTACCCGTTCCTGCACCTCGACCAGAAGATCATGCACCTGGGCTTCCACATCTACGACGTCGGCTTCCAGAGCCCCAACGTCGAAGCCGCCCGCCCGCTGGTGTACGCCACCGCGCTGCTGCTGGTGCTGGTGATCGCCCTGCTCAACCTGAGCGCGGTGTTCATCCGCAACCACCTGCGCGAGAAGTACAAGGCGCTGGATCATTGATGACTTGCGTCGCCGCGGCACCGGCCGCGGCGGCTTGAACGAATTGTTAGCGTAGGGAGCCTCCCATGCAGCACGAAGTACACACCCACGGTATCGACCTGGCCGCCCTTGGCCGGCAGAAGCAGGGCCTCAACCTGGCGCAGGAAACTGTCGCCCTGGAAGTGCCCGCCCTCAACCTGTTCTACGGCGACAAGCAGGCGCTGTTCGACGTGTCGATGAACATCCCGAAACAGCGGGTGACCGCCTTCATCGGCCCGTCCGGCTGCGGCAAGTCGACCCTGCTGCGCACCTTCAACCGGATGAACGATCTGGTCGACGGCTGCCGCGTACAGGGCGAGATCCGCCTCGACGGCCACGACATCTACAAGAAGGGCGTGGACGTCGCCGAGCTGCGTCGCCGCGTCGGCATGGTGTTCCAGAAGCCCAACCCGTTCCCCAAGAGCATCTACGAGAACGTGGTCTACGGCCTGCGCATCCAGGGCATCAACCAGAAGCGCGTGCTCGACGAGACCGTCGAATGGGCGCTGAAGAGCGCCGCCCTGTGGGACGAAGTGAAGGATCGCCTGCATGACTCCGCCCTCGGCCTCTCCGGCGGCCAGCAGCAGCGCCTGGTAATCGCCCGTACCGTGGCGGTGCAGCCGGAAGTGCTGCTGCTCGACGAACCCTGCTCGGCCCTCGACCCGATCTCCACCCTCAAGGTCGAAGAGCTGATCTACGAGCTGAAGAGCAAGTACACCATCGTCATCGTCACCCACAACATGCAGCAGGCCGCGCGGGTCTCCGACTACACCGCGTTCATGTACATGGGCAAGCTGATCGAGTTCGGCGACACCGACACCCTGTTCACCAACCCGGCGAAGAAGCAGACCGAGGATTACATCACCGGTCGCTACGGCTAACGCAGGACAGTCCCCTCTCCCTCAGGGAGAGGGTTAGGGTGAGGGAGTTCCAGATGGCTGGGCCTCCCACATCCGAACGCGGCCCGCCCCACCCCCTCTCCCGCGAGTGGGGGAGAAGATGCAAATCCCGGCTCAGGACTCTCACATGATCAACAAAGACAGCCTCACCCATCACATCTCCCAGCAGTTCAACGCCGAGCTGGAGGAGGTGCGCAGCCATCTTCTGGCAATGGGCGGCCTGGTCGAGAAGCAGGTCAACGACGCGGTCACCGCGCTGATCGACGCCGACTCCGGTCTGGCCCAGCAGGTGCGGGAGATCGACGACCAGATCAACCAGATGGAGCGCAACATCGACGAGGAATGCCTGCGCATCCTCGCCCGCCGCCAGCCGGCCGCCTCCGACCTGCGCCTGATCATCAGCATCTCCAAGTCGGTGATCGACCTCGAGCGCATCGGCGACGAGTCGTCGAAGATCGCCAAGCGCGCCATCCTGCTGTGCGAGGAAGGTGAGTCGCCGCGCGGTTACGTCGAGGTGCGCCACATCGGTGACCAGGTACGCAAGATGGTGCAGGAGGCGCTGGACGCTTTCGCCCGTTTCGATGCCGACCTGGCCCTGTCGGTGGCGCAGTACGACAAGACCGTCGACCGCGAGTACAAGACCGCCCTGCGCGAGCTGGTCACCTACATGATGGAAGACCCGCGCTCGATCACCCGCGTGCTGAACATCATCTGGGTGCTGCGCTCGCTGGAACGCATTGGCGATCATGCGCGCAACATCGCCGAACTGGTGATCTACCTGGTGCGCGGCACCGATGTGCGCCACCTCGGTCTGGCGCGCATGCAGGAAGAAGTGCAGGGCACCGCCAAGGGCGAATGAGTCACTGGGCAGACACCGGGCCGCGGCCCGGTCGTCTGCTGGGGAAATCACCGAGGCCTGCCAGTTGGCCTTGGGCCATCATCCGCAGCTATGCTTACCGACATTCTGTCAGGAGTGGTCGATGAGCAAAGTCAGCGTGCTGGTAGTGGACGACGCAACCTTCATTCGTGATCTGGTGAAGAAGGGGCTGCGCGATCATTTTCCCGGTATCCAGATCGAAGAAGCGATCAATGGGCGCAAGGCCCAGCAGATGCTCAGCCGGCAGCCGGTCGACCTGATCCTCTGCGACTGGGAAATGCCCGAGCTGTCGGGCCTCGAACTGCTCACCTGGTGCCGCGAGCAGGACAGCCTGAAAATCGTGCCGTTCATCATGGTGACCAGCCGTGGCGACAAGGAAAACGTCGTTCAGGCGATCCAGGCCGGCGTCTCCGATTTCATCGGCAAGCCCTTCTCCAACGAACAGCTGATCACCAAGGTGAAGAAGGCCCTGCACCGCGCCGGCAAGCTGCAGGCCCTGGCCGCCAGCGCGCCACCGAAGATGCTCAGCAGCGGCGCTTTCGCCAACGACTCGCTGGCTGCCCTCACCGGCGGCAAGAGCGAAGTGGTCAAGCCCGCCGCCAAGCCTGCCGCGCCGGCCGCTGCCGCTGCTTTTGCCAAGCCAGAAGCCGCGGCCAAGCCGGCGCCCAAGGCTGCCAGCGCAGCGCCCAGCGGCCGTGGCCAGGGCCAGCTGCGACTGCCCGGCGGCAGCATGGACTGCGTGATCAAGGCGCTCAGCCTCAAGGAAGCCTTGCTGGTGGTCAGGCGTGGCGAGCTGCTGCCGCAGGTGCTGGAAAGCGCGGTGCTCGATCTGGAGCAGGGCGAGGCCGCCGAGACCGCGCGCCTCAACGGCTACCTGCATGCGGTGGCGGCGCTGGAGCCGAAGCCGGACAGCGAATGGCTGCAGCTGACCTTCAAGTTCGTCGACCGCGACCCGCAGAAGCTCGACTACCTGTCGCGCCTGATTGCCCGCGGTAGCGCGCAGAAGCATTTCACCCCTGGCGCCTGAGCGCCACGCGGCAACGCCAACGGCGCCTCAGGGCGCCGTTGTGCATTCAGGAAAGGCCGTAGTGGATGGGCGAGGCGCGTAGGGCGGGTGAAACCTGCGTGCGACGCGCGGGTTTCACCTGCCCTACATGGCTGCAGCTCCGCGCGCTCTGGATTATCTCCCTTAGGGCCAGCGCAAGTGCTGTTCAGCGATACAGCTGTTCCTGCCTGCGCGGGAATGACGAGGCATGGGGGTACACAAGGGCATCCAACCCACGCCGTCATTCCCGCGCAGGCGGGAATCCAGCAGGAGCAACGGCAACTGCAGGAGCTGCTCTCCGCACTATCCGACAGCCCAAAAGCCACCGGTCGTGCGGAGCCGTGGTGGATGGATGAAGCGCCATCCGCTCTACGTGACTCAGCCCGCGAGCATGCGTCCGCACTCTTCCAGGTTGATATGCCACTGCATGGCTTCGCGCAGGATGTGCGGGGTGTGGCCGCCCTTGGCGCAGGCACGCACGAAGTAGTCGTTCAGCACGCCGCGGAAGTCCGGGTGCACGCAGTTGTCGATGATCGCCCGCGCCCGCTCGCGCGGGGCCAGGCCGCGCAGGTCGGCCAGGCCGATCTCGGTGACCAGGATGTCGACGTCGTGCTCGCTGTGGTCGACGTGGCTGACCATCGGCACCACGCTGGAAATCGCCCCGCCCTTGGCGATCGACTTGGTGACGAAGATCGCCAGGTGCGCGTTGCGGGCGAAATCGCCCGAGCCGCCGATGCCGTTCATCATTTTGCTGCCGCCGACGTGGGTCGAGTTGACGTTGCCATACAGGTCGAACTCCAGCGCCGTGTTGATGCCGATGATGCCCAGGCGGCGAACGATCTCCGGGTGGTTGGAGATTTCCTGCGGGCGCAGCACCAGCTTGTCCTTGTACTGCTCCAGGTTGCCGAACACCCGCGCGTTGCAGCGCTCCGACAGGGTGATCGAGCAGCCCGAGGCGAAGCGCATCTTGCCGGCGTCGATCAGCTCGAAGGTGGAGTCCTGCAGCACCTCGGAGTACATCACCAGGTCTTCGAAGGGCGACTCCAGCAGGCCGCACATCACCGCATTGGCGATGCTGCCGATGCCGGCCTGCAGCGGGCCGAGGTTGGACGGCAGGCGCCCGGCATCGACCTCGCGGCCGAAGAAGGCGATCAGGTGGTCGGCGATGGCCTGGGTGTCGGCGTCCGGCGCGGTGACGGTGGAGTAGGAGTCGGCCTGCTCGGTGATGACGATGGCGGCGATCTTCTCCGGCGGGATCGGGATGGCGCCGCTGCCGATGCGCTGCTCGGCGCTGACCAGCGGGATCGGCGTACGGGTCGGCCGGTAGGTCGGGATGTAGATGTCGTGCAGGCCTTCCAGATTGGGGTTGTGCGCCAGGTTGATCTCGACGATCACCTGCTCGGCGAAGATCGCGAAGCTGGCCGAGTTGCCCACCGAGGTGGTCGGCACTATGTGGCCGTCCTCGGTGATGGCCACCGCCTCGATCACCGCGATGTCCGGTTTCTTCAGTTGCAGGTTGCGGATCTGCTCGACGGTATCGGACAGGTGCTGGTCGATGAACATCACCTCGCCGGCGTTGATCGCCTTGCGCAGGGTGCTGTCGACCTGGAACGGCATGCGCCGCGCCAGCACGCCGGCCTCGGTGAGCTGCTTGTCGAGGTCGTTGCCCAGGCTGGCGCCGGTCATCAGGCTGATCTGCAGAGGCTGGCTCTTGGCTCGCTCGGCCAGGGCACGCGGCACCGCCTTGGCTTCACCGGCGCGGGTGAAGCCGCTCATGCCGACGGTCATGCCGTCTTCGATCAGGGCGGCCGCCTCGGCGGCGCTCATGACCTTGTCCAGCAGGGCAGGCAGACGGATGCGTTCGGCGTACATGGGGCAGTCCTCGGGCAGCGGAAAACAGGCCGGCAGTCTAGGCGCTGGGCCTGCGGGCGCCTGTTCGACCAAGGTCGGATTGAGCGCTCTGCCGCGCGCCTTTCGTCGGATAGCCGGGGAAAACCCCGCTGCGCTCTGCCGATTGCCGCACAGGCCACGGTGGCCGGGCTCGCCGCGCCGCGGGGGCGCTGCTAGTCTTCTCAGCCCCGGATACCAATAACCATTAAATTCCGCGAACTTATGCTAGGGCGTTCATTCATTTTCTTGGCGCTGCTGTTGGCCGCGAGTCAGGCCGGCGCGCTGACCATCTACAAGTATGTCGACCGCAACGGCACGGTGACCTACAGCGACAAGGCCGTGCCCGGCGCCCAGGTGTTCGTGTTCCGCGATCGCATGGTCGAGCGCCTGGACAACCTGGTGAAGCTGGAAACCAAGAAGCACGACGCCGGCGAGACCCTGCTGGTGCGCAACGACCTGTACGCCCCGGTGGAGATCGAGCTGGGCTTCAGCCGCGTGAGCAACGTGGTCGGCGCGCCCGAACAGCCGATTCGCTGGGTGCTGCCGCCGCGCAGCAATATCCGCCTGGCCACCCTGGCGCCGCTCGATCCGGCCCAGCCGATGCACTACAAGCCGCGCCTGCGCTACGCCATGGGCGACCCACGGCTGCAGCCGCTGCTGTTCCGCTACCCGCTGCCGTGGCGCGGCGGGCCGTTCAAGCTGACCCAGGGCGCCAACGGCAAGTACAGCCACTTCACCCCCAAGGGCCGCTATGCCCTGGATATCGCCATGCCGGTGGGCACGCCGATAGTTGCGGCGCGCGCGGGCATGGTGGTCAAGGTGGAGAACCACCAGAGCGGGCGCGGCAACAACCCGTCCGGCAACTATGTGCGCATCCTGCATGACGACGGCACCATGGGCGTGTACCTGCACCTGACCCGCGGTTCGGTGCGCGTGCAGGAAGGCCAGCGGGTGGAGGAGGGCGATTCCCTGGCGCTGTCCGGCAACACCGGCAACAGCACCGGCCCGCACCTGCACTTCGTGGTGCAGCGCAACGTCGGCCTGGCCCTGGAGTCGATCCCCTTCGACTTCGCCCAGCCGGTGGACAGCCTGCCCAACTTCGCCACGGCCACCGCCGCCCGGCACTAAAAACAGGCGGCCTGCCTGGCTCTGGTGCGCGCACCTGGGCCGGAGGCGCCGCCGGCTCCTTGCGACTGATCCTGTCCATTTCGCCAAGTTGCTGAATCGCTGCGGTTTTTTCTGTGCGTTCGGGAATTGGCGCGCGCCTGGCACCGGACTTGCAAAATCCCCCTCGAACGGGATGAGTCACCCGCGCCGGCAGCAGTCGGCTGGCGCTCATGACGCTTGGCACATTGGAGCTGCACCAGAGGCGAACTAGGGTTCCGGTCTACAGGAGTAGACGCTGGTCCGAGAGTTTTCCGGCCCTAAGGATCAGGGCTACACGGCGGGAGAAAAGCCCGGGAGACGTGACGTCATCCCGTGCCCGAATTCCAACGTGTAGGAGCAATGCCATGACCCTGCTGTCCCTGCGTTCGCTGCGCAAGACCCTGCTCTGCGCCAGTCTCGCCACCGTTGCCGGTGTGCTGCCGTTTACCGCCCAGGCCATCGAGAAGATGAAGATCGGCACCGTTGTCTGGGCCGGTTACGCACCCTTCTACGTCGCCGACGAACTCGACCTGTACAAGGCCCACAACCTCAAGGTCGAGCTGCAGTTCTTCAACGATCCGGCGCTGATTCCCTCGGCCATGGTCGGCAGCGCCCTCGACGGCGGCATGCTCACCTACGACCAGGTGGTCGGCGGTGCAGCCAAGGGCCTGAACCACAAGGTGGTGATGCCGATCGACTTCTCCAACGGCGGTGACGCCATTGTTGCCGACAAGTCGATCACCTCGGTGGCCGACTTCAAGGGCAAGAAGGTCGGCTTCAACCCGCTGTCGCCGTCCGACTTCCTGCTCGCCTACGCGCTGAAGAGCCACGGCCTGACGGACAAGGACATCAGCCCGGTGAACATGACTCCCGAGGGCATCCCCGGCGCCATGGCCAGCGGCAGCCTGCCGGTCGGCGTGACCTACGAGCCCAACGTGTCGCAGATCCTCGGCATGCCCGGCGACAAGTTCCACGTGGTGTATTCCTCCAAGGACGCCCCGGGCCTGATCACCGACGTGCTGGTGTTCGACGACAAGGTGATCGCCAAGCGCCCGGCTGCGATCAAGGCGCTGATCCAGGGCTACCTGGATGGCCTGGCCTACATGCAGAGCCACCCGGACGAGGCGGCCAAGATCATCGGCAAGGTGCTTGGCGTCAGCGCCGAGGAAGCCAAGGCGCAGATGAGCGGCGTGTACAACATCCCGCTGGCCGAGATGGGCAAGAACTTCACCCAGTCCGACGCCACCAGCTCGTTCTTCGGCAGCGGCGCGGTGATCGGCCAGCTGCTCAAGGACAACGGCCAGATCCCGGCCATTCCCGACTTCGCCAGCACCTTCGACGCCCAGTTCGTCGAGACCCTGAGCAAGTAAAAGGCGCTACCCCGTAGGCACCCTGACTACCACTGTCATCCCCGCGCAGGCGGGGATCCAGCCAGGCAGCGCAATGGATTCCCGCCTGCGCGGGAGTGACGAGGATTGAGGGCGGGTAGTTATCCACACCGCTCGGCGTTGCTCCAAGCCGACGAAGGTGGTTATCCAGGCCGCCCATGACTCCACCCGTAACCCGGAGGAACCCATGTCCACCCAGCTCTATCGCTACGCCGACGGCAAGCTGGCCAACAGCCTGGCCCTGGCCTACGCCTTCGGTGGCTACGCTGCCGGCTTCGCCCTGCTGTTCGCCGACAGCTGGCTGCTCAACCTGGCCGGCACCCTGCTGCTTGGCCACGCGATGATCATCGCCGCCTACCTGATTCACGAATTCGCCCACGGCACCATCTTCGCCAAGCCGCTGAACAACGAGCGCGCCGGCGAGCTGTGCAGCTGGCTGTGTGGCAGCTGCTACGCCGGCTTCCAGGACTTGCGCAAGAAGCACATGCGCCACCATGTCGACCGCGCCGACGTGATCACCTTCGACACCAAGCGCTTCCTCAACCAGCAGTGCCCCGGCTGGCTGCGCAAGCTGGTGCTGGCCGCCGAGTGGGCCTATGTGCCGGCGGTGGAGCTGATCATGCATTACTACGTGATCGTGCTGCCGTTCATCACCCGCAACGAGAAGCACCGTGCCAACCGGCGCAAGGTGGTGCTGACCCTGCTGCTGCGCACGGCGTTGTTCGCCCTGGTCGCGGCCGTGTCGCTGAAGGCTGTGCTGCTGTACTTCGTGGCCTGGTCGATCATGCTCACCGTGCTGCGCTTCACCGATGCCTACCAGCACACCTACGACGCCTTCGCAGTGCTCGAGGACAGCGGCAAGATCCCCGACGACAAGTTGCGCGACCGCCCCTACGAGCAGATGAACACCTTCAGCAACGTGGTCTCGGTGCGCTGGCCGGTGCTCGACCTGCTGCTGCTCAACTTCGCCTACCACAACGCCCACCACGAGAAACCGGTGGCGCCCTGGTACCGCCTGCCCAAACTGCACGCCGAGCTGTACGGCGACAGTTACGCCCAGGTGCTGCCGATGCACCTGCTGTTCAAGAGCTTCCACCAGCACCGCCTGCGCCGGGTGCTCGACGACGACTACGGGCTGGTCGAGCCGCAGGGCCCGCACCGCGCCGATGGCTTCTACGGCGCGGTTGGCGTGTCCTTTCTGACGGCGGTATGACGATGATCGATTACCGCGGCAAACAGGTAGTGCTCACCGGCGCCGCCAGCGGCATTGGCCGTGGCCTGGCGCGCGCCTTCGCCGAACAGGGCGCGCACCTGGAACTGCTCGATCGCAACGCCGAGGCCCTGGCCGCAGTGGCCGACGAACTGGCGCCGCTGACTGTGGTCAGCGCGGCCGCCGTCGACCTGGCCGACAGTGACTCCATCGCCGCCTATGCCGCCCAGCGCGGCGAGCGGCCGCTGGATGTGCTGATCAACAACGCCGGGGTCGAGTACGCCACCCCGCTGGCCGATCTCGGCGCTGCAGCCGATGCCCACTGGCAGGCGCTACTGGATAACAACGTGGCCTCCATGCTGCGCCTGACCCGCGCCCTGCAGCACCAGCTGCGCGCCGGCAGCAGCGTGATCAACCAGGCCTCGATCTGGGGCCTGAAAGGCGTGCCGGGCTTTTCCGCCTATGTCGCCAGCAAGCACGCGGTGATCGGCCTGACCCGTTCGCTGGCCTGGGAGCTGGGGTCGCGGCGCATCCGGGTCAACGCCGTGTGTCCGGGCTGGATCGGCACCGAGGCGGCGATGCGTTCGCTGCGGGTGATGGCCGCCGCCAGCGGGCGCAGCGAGGGCGAGGAGCTGGCGCTGATCCTCGCCGCCCAGGCGGTACAGGAACTGCTGACCCCGGCCGATCTCGCCGGTACTTTCCTGTTCCTCGGCAGCGCACTGGCTGCGCCGCTGACCGGGCAGGCGCTGTCGGTCAGCCATGGAGAGGTGATGCATTGAGTCGTGCAGGACAAGAGCGGCCATTGGCCGGACAGACCGCGCTGGTTACCGGCGCCACCCAGGGCATCGGCCGGGCCATCGCCCTGGCGCTGGCCGAGGCGGGCGCCGCGGTGTGGATCAACCATCTTGACCAGCCGCAGGCGGCCGCCGCGCTGGTGGCACGCATCGCCGCTGCTGGCGGGCAGGCGCGCGCGGTGCAGGCCGATGTCGGCTCGCGTGGGCAGGTCGCCGACATGTTCGGCTGGGTGCTCGCCGAGGGCGACCTCGACATCCTGGTCAACAATGCCGGGATCATTCTGGAGAAGCCCTTCCTCGAGACCAGCGAGGACGACTGGGCCAAGCTGCTCGGCGTCGACCTCACGGCGGTCTACCGCTGCTGCCGGCACGCCCTGGCGCATATGCAGTCGCGCGGCAGCGGCAGCATCGTCAACATCGCCTCGGAGCTGGGCCAGCTCGGCCGCGAACACTACGCCGCTTACTGCACGGCCAAGGCCGGAGTGATCGGCCTGACCAGGGCGCTGGCCCGCGAATTCGCCCCGGCCATCCGCATCAACGGCGTGGCGCCGGGCCCGGTGGATACGCCGATGGTTTCCGCCGACTTCATGAGCGCCGAGATGATCGCCCGCGAAACGGCGATCCCCGCCGGCCGCCTCGGTCGTCCGGAAGAGATCGCCGCCGCCGTGCTGTTCCTCGTCTCGCCCGGCGCCAGCTTCTTCCATGGGCAGATGCTCGGCGCCAATGGCGGCGCCTGGATGGGGGGCTGAGATGCGTACCCTGTTGCGACCTGAGCTGGTTCTGCTGCTCGGCGCCAGCTTCTGGGGCCTCGGCTGGCTGCCGCTGGAATACCTGGCCGGGCGCGGCCTGGCCGGCATGCCGGTGGTGCTCTACACCTACGGCCTGCTCAGCCTGCTGGCCATCCCGCTACTGTGGCGCCAGCGCGCCGCCTGGTGGCCGCAACGCCGCGCCTTGCTGGCGATCTGCGTATGCGGCGGCTGGGCCACGGCCGGGCTGGTCGGCGCGCTGTCGGAAGGCGACGTGGTGCGCGCCATGCTGCTGTTCTACCTGGCGCCGGTGTGGGGCCTGCTCGGTGGCTGGCTGCTGCTTGGCGAGCGGCTCACCGCATTGCGCGTCGGCGCACTGCTGCTGGCCATGCTCGGCATCGGCCTGACCCTGGGCATCAGCCCCGACACTTTCCGCCCGCTGACCCTGACCGACTGGCTGGCGCTGTCCGCCGGCCTGGCGTTCGCCCTCAACAACCTGGCTACCCGCGCCGCCGAGCGAGTGCCGCTGGCCAGCAAGGCGGTGGTGGCCTTTATCGGCAGCGCCGTGCTCGGCGGTCTGTTCTGCCTGCTGCAGGCCACGCCGCTGCCCGCCATCGGCGCGCCGCTGTGGGGGCTGATCGCCCTGTTTGGGGTGTTCTGGCTGGTCGCCATGGGCGCCGCGCAGTACGGCTTCACCCATGTCGAAGCCGGCCGCGCGGCGGTACTGGTGGTGGTCGAACTGCTGGTGGCGGTACTCACTGCCGCTTGGCTCGGCGAGCGCGAACTGGGCCTGCGCGAATGGTGTGGTGGCGCCCTGGTGCTGGCCGCCGCACTGCTGGCGGCGCGGCCGACAACGGAATCTTCTGCAGTGTTATGCGAGGCCAAACCATGAGCGTACGGATGGATCAGATCAGCTGGGTCGAGTACGAGCGCCGCGTGCGCAGCGATTCGCCCGTGGTATTCCTGCCCTGCGGCGCCACCGAGCAGCACGGCCCGCACCTGCCGCTGGGCACCGATGCGCTGCTGGCCAGCGCGCTGTGCGAGGACGTCGCCGCGCGCGTCGGCGGCCTGGTCGCCCCGGCCCTGTCCTACGGCTACAAGTCGCAGCCCAAGTGCGGCGGCGGCAACCATTTCTGCGGCACCACCAGCCTCGACGGGCAGACCCTGATCGCCCTGGTGCGCGACGCCGTGCGCGAGTTCGCCCGCCACGGCGTGACCCGCCTGGTGCTGGTCGACGGCCACTACGAGAACCAGTGGTTCGTCACCGAAGGTATCGAGCTGGCCATGCGCGAGCTGGGTCCGACGGCGAAGCTGCAGGTGATGCGCCTGGAGCACTGGGACTTCTGCAGCGAGCAGACCCTGGCCGACGTGTTCCCCGATGGCTTCCCCGGTTTCGCTCTGGAGCACGCGGCAGTGATCGAGACCTCGCTGATGCTGCACTACCTGCCGCATCTGGTGCGCATCGACCTGATCCCCGACGAACCACCGGCCGACTTTCCGCCCTACGACATGTACCCGAGTCGCACCGAGTGGGTGCCGCCGTCCGGCGTGCTGTCCTCGGCCAAGGGCTCGACGGCGGAGAAGGGCGCGCTGATGGCCGCCGACATCGCCGGCGGCATCGCCAGTGCGGTGCGCAAGGAGTTCGCCCTGTGAGCACGGCACTGATCGTCATCGATATGCAGCGCGACTTCTGCGCGCCGGGCGGTTACGCCGACCAGGCCGGTCTGGATATCGGCCTGCTGCGCGCGCCGATCCCGGCGATCCAGGCCCTGCTTGCTGCCGCCCGCGTGCGTGGCCTGCTGGTGCTGCACACCCGCGAAGGCCATCGCCCTGATCTGTCCGACCTGCCCGAGCCCAAGCGCCTGCGCGCGGCCAATGCCGGTGCGCCCATCGGCAGCCAGGGGCCGCTGGGCAGGCTGCTGGTGCGCGGCGAATACGGCCACGATCTGATCGACGAGCTGCAGCCGTTGCCCGGCGAACCGGTGATCGATAAGCCCGGCTACAGCGCCTTCGCCGCCACCGATCTGGAGCTGCTGCTGCGCAATCGTGGCATCAGCGAGCTGATCATCACCGGCGTCACCACCGAGGTCTGCGTGCACTCGACCCTGCGCAGCGCGGTCGACCGTGGCTACGCCTGCACCCTGGTCAGCGACGCCTGCGCCTCGGCCTACCCCGAGCTGCACGCCGCCGCCCTCGCCATGGTCGATGTGGAAGGTGGCCTGTTCGGCCGGGTGTGCGACAGTCGGCGTCTGCTCGCCGAATGGAAGGACGCCCCATGACCCAAGTGACCAAACTCTGGCCGCTGCTCACCGCCACCCACCGCTACGACAAGTCGATCTCCACCTGGCAGCGCGGCCACGGCCAGATGATCGAGGCGCCGATCCTCGCCTACCTGATCGAGACCAGGCACGGGCGCATCCTCTACGACGTTGGCTGCGACTACCAGAAGATCGCCGACCCGGCCCAGCGCGAACGCTGGTACGGCGGCTTCTCCATGGGCGCGCCGCAGATGAGCGAGGAACAGCGCCTGCCGGCGCACTTCGCCCGCCTCGGCCTGACCCCGGCGGACATCGACCTGGTGTTCCTCGGCCACCTGCACTTCGATCATGCCGGCGGCCTGTGTGAAGTCTGCGGCGCCGAGGTGCATGTGCACGCCGCTGAGTTGGCAGCGGCCAGGGCCCAGGCCGACGACGCCTATTTCGGCGACGATTTCGCCGGCGACTACCAGTGGAAGATCCAGACCGACGAGTACGAGCTGGTGCCCGGCGTGCGCGCGATCAACACCCCCGGCCACACCGCCGGGCACATGTCGCTGCTGATCGAGCTGCCCCAGGGCAAGCCGGTGATCCTCGCCGGCGACGCCGCCGACCTGACGGAAAACCTCGAGCAGGAAATCGCCCCCGGCACCCTCTGGCAGGAACGCGAGGACATGGCCATCGCCAGCATCCGCAAGCTCAAGGTGCTGGCTGCGGAAACCGGCGGCGAGCTGTGGCCCAACCACGACATGGCCTTCTACCGAGGGCTGCGGCAGTTCCCGGAGTTCCATTCATGAAACCCATTCCCGACGCCTACCTCGGCGTGTGGCAGCGCACTTTGCTGACCACCACCAGTGGCGTGCACGACACTGCCACCCAGGTCTATTGGCTGCAGACCGCCAGCCTGTTCGCCGACCTGCGCATTCCCCAACCGGCGCCCGCCAGCGCGGCTGAGCTGGCGACCCAGGCCGGTTTCGCCGGCGTTACCGAGATCAGCGGCGAGCTGTGTCAATGGCACCGCGCCATCGACTTCCAGCCGCCCAGCGGACGCGACGACATCGGCCGCATGCGCTTCGAGCGCCCCGACTACCTGCTTGAAGACGGCCTCGACGGCAGCTATCACGAAGTCTGGGAGCGCCTGCCGGAATCCCTCGGGCGCAACTGGGGCGTGTGGCTGGCGGCGTTCGACGGGCGCCAGGGCTGCCTGCTGCTGGCCGGCGACTACTTCCTGTTCGCCGCCTGCCGGGGCGAACAGCTGCCGCCCGCCGAGTCGCTCGGCGTGCTGCTGGAGCAGGGCCATGACGGCCGCCTGCTGGATTTCGAACTGTCCTTCGGCCGCCACCAGGGCGGCGCGCAACCCTGGCGCATCGAGCTGTCGACCCTGCCCGAGCGCCGCGGCCAGGCGCTGCTGCCGGCCACCATCGATCCCGATCAGCCCGACCAGTTGCTCACCCCGGCCGTGCTCGCCGGCCTCGGCGCCACGCCGCCGCTGGGTGGCTGGCAGGTACGCGAGCGACCGCTGTTTCCCGAGGAGGTAAGCCCATGACCGCCCATCAACCTTTGCCCACCCGTGAGGCCGGCGTGCCGCCGGCGCGCCCGAGCTGGTGGGTGATTCGCGGCGAGCTGCCGCGCGGCGCCGTCTGGTGCCTGGCCGGCGCCGGCCTGCTGTTGCCGCTGTTGCTGTGGTGGCTGGCCAGTTATCTCGGCCTGAGCAACCCGATGTTCATGCCCGGCCCGGATGCGGTGCTGGCGCGGGTCGGTCGCTGGTGGAGCGAGGAGGGCCTGCTCGCCGATATCGGCATCAGCGTGTACCGGGTCATGGCCGGCTTCGCCGCCTCGGCGCTGATCGCCCTGCCGCTGGGCCTGTACATCGGCACCTACCGCCCGGTACAGGCGTTCCTCGAACCACTCACCGACTTCATCCGCTACATGCCGGCGGTGGCCTTCATCCCGCTGATCATGCTGTGGGTCGGCATCGACGAAGGCTCCAAGGTGCTGATCATCTTTATCGGCACCTTCTTCCAGATGGTGCTGATGGTCGCCGAGGACGTGCGCCGCGTGCCCATGGCGCAGATCGAGGCGGCGCAGACCATGGGCGCCTCGCGCAGCGAGATCGTCAAGCTGGTGATCCTGCCGTCGGCGCGCCCGGCACTGCTCGACACCCTGCGCATTACCTGCGGCTGGGCCTGGACCTACCTGGTGGTGGCCGAACTGGTCGCGGCCAACTCCGGCCTTGGCTACGCCATCCTCAAGGCGCAGCGCTACATGCACACCGACAAGATATTCGCCGGGATCATCCTGATCGGCATCATCGGCCTGCTCACCGACCAGGCGTTCCGCTGGCTCGGCCGCGTGGCCTTCCCCTGGATGAAGAGGTAAGCGCCATGACTGACAGCAAGATCCAGATTCGCCACGTCGACAAGCTGTTCAAGAGCAAGGGCCGAGAGGTGCAAGCGCTGCAGGATGTCAGCCTGGATATCCGTGGCAACGAATTCATCACCTTCGTCGGCGCTTCCGGCTGCGGCAAGTCGACCCTGCTGCGTAGCATCGGCGGCCTGGAGCAGCACAGCGCCGGCTCGATCCAGGTCGACGGCGCGCCGATCCACGGCCCCGGCATCGACCGCGCCATGGTGTTCCAGCACTACAGCCTGTACCCCTGGCTGACGGTGATGGAGAACATCAAGTTCTGCCGCCAGCTCAAGGTGGTCAGCGACACCGTGCGCAACGATGCCGATGTGGAAGTCGCCAGCGGCCGCGCCGATGCACTGCTGACCCTGATGGGCCTGTCGGCCTTCGCCAGGGCCTACCCCAACCAGCTCTCCGGCGGCATGCAGCAGCGCGTGGCGATTGCCCGCGCGCTGATGCCCAAGCCGCAGATCCTGCTGATGGACGAGCCCTTCGGCGCCCTGGATGCGCAGACCCGCGAGGTGATGCACGACCTGATCCGCCATGTGCACCGGCTGGAGAAGAGCACCATCCTGTTCGTCACCCACGACGTCGAGGAAGCCATCTACCTCGGCGGCCGCGTGGTGCTGATGGCGCCGCGTCCGGGGCGCATCGACACCATCTACGAGGTGCCGCTGCCGGCCGAGCGCAATCAGGACATGAAGCTGGCGCCGGAGTTTCTCGCCCTGAAGAAGGAGATCCTCGGCCGCATCCGCGAGACCTCGGGGATGAACACCGACCTGGAGCTGCTGGAACAGCTGACCCGCACCGTGCCGGCCTGAGCGGCTGCTCCGGTACTGCTGACTTTCA
Organism: Pseudomonas alcaligenes; assembly: GCF_014490745.1. Classification (NCBI taxonomy): domain Bacteria; kingdom Pseudomonadati; phylum Pseudomonadota; class Gammaproteobacteria; order Pseudomonadales; family Pseudomonadaceae; genus Aquipseudomonas; species Aquipseudomonas alcaligenes. Next base: position 141,812 of record NZ_LZEU01000001.1, read on the forward strand.
GGCCCGTCATCCCCGCGCAGGCGGGGATCCAGGGTGCTTGACGGGAATGCGCCGGGTTGCCGGCCACTGGGTTCCCGCCTGCGCGGGAACGACGGTGGTGGAGCGAGTCGCTGCGCTGACACAATCAGCTGCACATGCGCGATGACAAGCCTTGTGCCCTGCGCTAGCGTCTGCGCACCCTCACCAAGGAGCAACAACGATGATTGGTTACGTGATGCTGGGCGTTGACGATCTGAACAAGGCCCGCGAATTCTACGACCCGCTGCTGGCCAAGCTCGGCGCCGTGCCCGGCGACTGGAGCAGCGAGCGCAGCACCTTCTATGTGAGCCAGCCGGGCAAGCCGATGTTCGCCATCACCAAGCCGTACGACGGCCAGCCGGCCAGTGCCGGCAACGGCACCATGGTCGCCCTGCCATGCGCCTCGCCGGCGCTGGTCGATGAAATCTACGCCTGGGTGCTGGCCAACGGCGCCCGCGACGAAGGCGCCCCGGGCGAGCGCGGCGGCGAAGGCAGCGGTTTCTACGGCTGCTACTTCCGCGATGCGCTGGGCAACAAGCTCTGCGTATTCCACTTCGCGCCCTGAGCGGGCGCGGGATCAGGGCGCAAGGCCCTGATCCGCTAGTGGCGGTCGGGCGCTAGTTCAGCGCCCGGCCGTGATCCAGATGCTGATCCACCAGCCATTTGCCGTGGGCCAGTGCCGCGTGCTGGGCGTTGTCCAGCTCGGCGAGAAAGCGCTGCTGCAGCGGCAGCGCCAGGCGCCGGGTAGTGTGCCCGTCGGGTTGGGTGATCTGGCAGCCGGCAGCCCAGGGCGTGGGAATGCCGGGGTGTTCGACAACGTCGGCGCGGATGGCGTGGTTGCGGTGGGTGCAGTGCAGCGTGGTCATGGCCGTACCTCCAGCTGGGCCGCCGGGCGTTGGCGCCCGAGTGCGCGGCGTGGGTGTCAGGCCCACCTTAAGGCACGCAGGCCGCCAGCCTGCTCGTAGCTGACCAAGGGTCGTGTCCGGCCTTAGCCGATTTGTCGTGGTTGACGCTAAAAAGCCTATGGCCCGGGCCTTTCAGCCTGCAGGCCTGATGGGGTGCGGGCGTGCAGCTTTTTCCTAGCCAGCGACTACAAAAAACATAATTTCGCGAATCCCCGGCTCTGAACAGAATGCGGCCAACACCCACAGATGGCCGCAACAGCAGAACATGCGCCGAGGAAGCAAGCCATGACCGACCTGAATCAAGCCGCCTTCGCGCAGCGCCCAGGCAGCAAGGTTGAACCCGTTGAAATCGACACCCTGGTGGTCGGTGCCGGCCAGGCCGGCGTGGCCGTCAGCGAGCACCTGAGCGCGCTCGGTGTGCCGCACCTGGTGCTGGAGAAGAACCGCATCGCCGAAGCCTGGCGCAGCGGGCGCTGGGATTCGCTGGTGGCCAACGGGCCGGTCTGGCACGACCGCTTCCCAGGGCGCGAATTCGACCTCGACGCCGACGCCTTCGCCCCCAAGGAAATGGTCGCCGATTACTTCGAGGCCTATGCCCGCCAGTTCAACGCACCGATCCGCACCGGCGTGGAAGTGCACAAGGTGGTGCGCAACGCCAACCGCCCCGGCTTCACCGTCGAGACTTCTGCCGGAGTGATTCAGGCCCGCCGCGTGGTCTCGGCCACCGGGCCGTTCCAGCGCCCGGTGATCCCGCCGATCGCGCCGCAGGATGAGCGCATCCTGCAGATCCACTCCGCCGCCTACCGCAACCCGCAGCAGCTGCCCGAAGGCGCCGTGCTGGTGGTCGGGGCCGGTTCGTCCGGGGTGCAGATCGCCGATGAATTGATGCGTTCCGGCCGCCAGGTCTACCTGTCGGTCGGTGCCCACGACCGCCCGCCGCGCAGCTACCGCAACCGTGATTTCTGCTGGTGGCTGGGCGTGCTCGGCCTGTGGGATCTGGAAGCGGCGCAGCCGGGCAAGGAACACGTGACTATCGCCGTGAGCGGTGCCCGCGGCGGCCAGACCATCGACTTCCGCCGCCTGGCCCATGAGGGCATGACCCTGGTCGGCCTGACCAAGGCCTTCAAGGACGGCGTGGTGAGCTTCCAGGACGACCTGGCCGACAACCTGGCGCGTGGCGACGAGAACTACCTGTCGCTGCTCGACGCCGCCGATGCCTATATCGCCCGCAACGGCCTGGATCTGCCGGAAGAACCGCAGGCACGGCAGACCTACGCCGACCCGGCCTGCGTCAGCCAGCCGATCCTCGAACTGGATCTGGCCCAGGCCGGCATCACCTCGATCATCTGGGCCACCGGCTACGCCGTGGACTTCAGCTGGCTGCAGGTGGATGCCTTCGACGCCAAGGGCAAGCCGCAGCACCAGCGCGGCGTGTCCAGCGAGCCGGGGGTGTACTTCGTCGGCCTGCCGTGGCTGTCGCGCCGTGGCTCGACCTTTATCTGGGGTGTGTGGCACGACGCCAAGCACATCGCCGGGCACATCGCCACGCAGCGCCAATACGCCGATTACCGCGATGCCGCGCAGCGTCAGGCCGACGCCGCGGCAGCCGCCCCCACTGTCAGAACCCTGGGAGTAAGTTGATGCCTACCCACACCCGCATTCGCATGTTCAACACCAAGGACACCTACCCCAACCAGTCCCTGGACAACGACCTGTGCCAGGCCGTGCGCGCCGGCAACACGGTGTACGTGCGCGGCCAGGTCGGCACCGACTTCAACGGCAACCTGGTCGGCCTCGGCGACCCGGCGGCCCAGGCCGAGCAGGCGATGAAGAACGTCAAGCAACTGCTCGAAGAGGCCGGCAGCGACCTCAGCCATATCGTCAAGACCACCACCTACATCATCGACCCGCGCTACCGCGAGCCGGTCTACCGCGAAGTCGGCAAATGGCTCAAGGGCGTGTTCCCGATCTCCACCGGCCTGGTGGTGTCGGCCCTCGGCCAGCCGCAGTGGCTGATGGAAATCGATGTGATCGCGGTCATCCCGGATGACTGGAATCAGTAAGGAGCGTCCATGACCTTTTCCATCGTCGGCCGCTGCGCCGAGACTGGCCAGCTGGGCATCGCCATCAGCTCGTCGAGCATCGCCGTCGGCGCCCGCTGCCCCTGGCTGCGCGCCGGGGTCGGTGCGGTGGCCACGCAGAACATCACCCTGCCGGCCCTCGGCCCGCAGGTGCTCGATCTGCTGGAAGCCGGCCTGGAGCCCTCGGCCGCTCTGGACAAGGCCCTGGGCAGCAACGGCTACGGCCAGTTCCGCCAGGTCACGGTGGTCGATAGCCACGGCGCTACCGCGCTGTTCACCGGTAGCGAGGCCCTAGGTGTGCACCATGCGCGGGCCGGCGAGCAGTGCGTGGCGGCCGGCAACCTGCTGAGCTCTCCGGGCGTGATCGACGCCATGGTCATCGCCTTCGAGCAGGCCGGCGGCTGCCTGGCCGAGCGCCTGCTGGCGGCCATGCAGGCGGCGCTGGACGCCGGCGGCGAAGCCGGCCCGGTGCATTCGGCGGCGCTCAAGGTGGTGGGCGAGCTGGTCTGGCCGATCATCGACCTGCGCGTCGACTGGGCCGAGCAGGATCCCATCGGCGAGCTGGCCGGCCTCTGGCGTGCCTACCAGCCGCAGATGCAGGATTACATCACCCGCGCCCTCGACCCGACCCAGGCGCCGAGCTACGGCGTGCCGGGCGACGAGTAAGCTTCGAACCACCCCCTCTCCCTCCGGGAGAGGGCCGGGGTGAGGGGCAACCCCGCCCACCACGGAGATACCTGGCATGTCCGACAGCCGCGCCCTGCTGGCAAAACTGATCGCCTTCGACACCACCAGCCGCGAGTCCAACCTGGCGCTGATCGAGTTCGTCCGCGACTACCTGGCCGGCTTTGGCATCGCCAGCCAGCTGCTATTCAACGCCGAGCGCACCAAGGCCAACCTGCACGCGCGCCTGGGCCCGAGCGGGGCGGGCGGGGTGATGCTGTCCGGGCATAGCGACGTGGTGCCGGCCGACGGCCAGGCCTGGAGCGTGCCGCCGTTCCAGCTCAGCGAGCGCGACGGCAAGCTCTACGGCCGTGGTACGGCGGACATGAAGGGCTATATCGCCTGCGTGCTGGCCGCCGTGCCGGCCTTGCTCGCCCAGCCGCTGCGCCTGCCGCTGCATATCGCCATCTCCTACGACGAGGAAGTCGGCTGCCTCGGCGTGCGCAGCCTGGTCGAACAACTGCGCGCCAGCCCCGAGCGCCCGGCCATCTGCATCATCGGTGAACCGACCGAGATGCGCCCGGTGCTCGGCCACAAGGGCAAGCTGGCGATGCGCTGCCAGGTGCACGGCGCCGCCTGCCACTCGGCCTATGCGCCGCAGGGCGTCAACGCCATCGAGTACGCGGCGCGGCTGATCGGCAAGCTCGGCGAAATCGGCCAGCGCCTGGCCGCGCCGGAACGCCACGACGCCCGCTTCGACCCACCCTACTCGACGGTGCAGACCGGCGTGATCAGCGGTGGCCGTGCCCTCAACATCGTGCCTGCCGAATGCCAGTTCGACTTCGAAGTGCGCGCCCTGCCGGCGGATGACCCGCAACAGGTGGCGGAGGAGCTGCAGGACTATGCCGCGCGTGAACTGCTGCCGCGCATGCAGGCGGTGCAGGCCGACACGGCGATCCGCTTCACCCCGCTGAGCGCCTACCCCGGCCTGTTCACCGACGCCCGCAGCGAAGCCGCCGAACTGCTGGCCCTGCTCAGTGGCTCGCGGGATTTTTCCACCGTGGCCTTCGGCACCGAAGGCGGCCTGTTCGACGAAGCCGGCATCGCCACCGTGATCTGCGGCCCCGGCAGCATGGAGCAGGGCCACAAGCCGGACGAATACGTCAGCCTCGATCAACTGGCCCAGTGCGACGCCATGCTGGCGCGGCTGGTGGCATGGCTGCAGCAGACGGCCTGAACCGATCACCTGTAGGCTATTCGCAGCTAGGCTTGCTGCTGTCCATCACCCGGGACGGCCCATCGGCTGCGGATACGCCATGACTACCAACGCAAACCGCTCCACCTTCAGCGCGACCTTGCGCCGTCCCGCCAAGCCCGGCGGCGATGCCTTCTGGGCCTTCGTCGTGCTGCCCGAGGCAGTGAGTGCCGAGTTGCCCCGCCGCGGCCGGGTAACGGTGGCGGTGTCGCTCGCCGACCAGCAGTTCCAGGCCACCCTCGAGCCGGACGGCCAGCTCAGCCACTGGTTGCCGCTCAGCCGGCAGCTGTGCGAGGCGGCCGGAGTGACGGCCGGCGACAGCGTCACCCTGGAGCTCATGACCCTGGCGCAGGAGCCGGAGCCCGAGGTTCCTGCCGATCTGCACGAGGCCCTGCAGGCCGCCCCGGCGGCGCTGGCGGTGTGGCAGGCGACCACCACCCTCGCGCGCCTGGACTGGATTCACTGGATCACCTCCGCCAAGCAGCCCAAGACCCGCGCCAAGCGCATCGCCGATGCCTGCGACATGCTGGCCTCCGGCAAGAAACGTGTGTGCTGCTTCGATCCTTCCGGCTACTACAGCAAGGCCTTTTGCGTACCCGAAGCGGCGGAATAAGCCCGCTGCAGAGCCGTGTGTCCTGTTCGATGAGGCCGGCATCGCCACCGTGATCTGTGGCCCCGGCAGCATGGGCCAAGGCTGCTCAACGCTAAAGCGGCTGTCGGAATGACGGAGTGAGAGGAATAACTCCGCGCCATACCCCCTACCTCGTCATTCCCGCGCAGGCGGGACAGCGGCTTTATCGCTGAACAGCGCTTGCGCTGGCCTGAAGGGGAATCATCCAGCAGCGCCAGCGCCAGACCTGCAGAAGAATCGGCCAGCCTTGTGCCAACCTCACGGCCCCAAGACCTACCTCACAATCTCCTCCCACAAGTCCCGCCACTCAGGATTGCTCGCCTCGATCAACCTCAGCTTCCACTCCCGTCGCCATTTCTTCAGCTGCTTCTCCCGCTCAATGGCGCCAGGCATGGACTCATGCATTTCGTAGTAGACCAACTGATGCACGTCATAGCGCTGCGTGAAGCCTTCGATACAGCCATCACGGTGTTCCCAGATACGTTTGATCAGGTCGCTGGTTACGCCAACGGAGAGCGTTCCATTGCGCTGGCTGGCGAGAATGTAAACGGCAGGTCCTTTAAGCATGGCTGTCCTTCCTGGACGTTGTTGTTCCTTCGGCAGCGCCTTGAGTGGCTGGAGAGTTTTGTATCAAGGCAGGCTCTGGAGTTGCCAACCTGGATTCCCGCCTCCGCGGGAATGACGAGGTAGGAGGTATGGCGCGGAGTTATGCCTCTCACTCCGTCATTCCCGCGAAGGCGGGAATCCAGTGGCCCGGCACAGATATCTACCCAGCCATCCACACCTGCAGTACCACCGCCCAAAGCCCAAGCACAGCCAGAAAATTGATCGTGAACACCAACCCGCGCAACCGAACATTGCTGGTGAATATCTGCACGCCACTATGCAACAACCGCCCACCGATAAACACCCAGGCCAGCACCACCGCCGCGGCACTATCCACCTGCGCCTGGATCAGCAGCAGACAGGCCGCATAGAAAAACAGCGGCCACTCGAACTGGTTGGACAGATTGGCGCTGATGCGCGGCTCGATCATCGCCCAGGGATTGGAACCATCCGCCCGCTGGCCAATACCCCAGATCTTCGGTGCGCGGGCAATGGTGAGCAGCACATAGAGCAGAGCGGCGAGTGCTACGTGGGCGGCCATGGGCAGAAGCAGGGGGCTTGGCATATGGACTCCAGGTGGTGGTTAGTTGGGCTTTGGGCTAAGTCGCGTAGTGCGAAAGTGTTGGAGCAAAGTGAGAGGCAGTTGAGAGCATTGCTAAACTTCGGCGGAAATGTAACCGGCTTTCAATTTGTGTTTCTTTGCAACTTCTGAGATGTGATCGTTTTGGCCTATTTCTTGATATAAGTCGGAAAGAATTTTTATTACTGCTTGCACCGCTGCTTCGTATTAATTTACTGAATTTATAAGTGAGTGCTCTGCAAGCGTTTATTGAAGATAGTTGATTGCGACATCAATTCGATCAATGGCCTCGTGGATGTGGCCATCGTTGAGTTCGTAGTTGTCAGTCATTTTACACCGGCGCTGCGCGGCTTTATTGCGCAGCGTCCTGTAGATTGATGGGTTGGGAAAGCTCTAGATATGCGCAATATCTAGAAATTCTCGGTGACCTTCCTAAAGAGGCACATCGGCTGAAACGTCTTGTTTGGCATTGGCTTTACGACAGCAACGAAATTCTTCGTATCCTCTGACTGACTATTTACCCCGATGTAGCTTTCGCCATTGAAGTTGAAAGGGGAAACGGTCGAATATCGAGCCCGGAAATATACAGATTCCTTTCCTCCTTGCTGCATCCAGAAACCAGCATCATCGCCTTTTTGAGAAAAGATGGGACAGTCACGAATTCCATATCGTGTGGCACTCATCTGGCAAGGAATAAGCCAAGAAGCTTCATCCATGGGTGAGGCGGGTACGCTTAGCTTTGTTGCAGAGCTTCCACGCTCAACAAGAAGCACAGACCCATCCATGTAATTTGATTCAAAGTTTCGGTGAAGAACACGATCAAGCTTTCCATCGTTGTCAAAGTCAAAAACACTTTCGCTACTGCCTGCCAACTCCGTGGGTAGCTCGGCTGAAGGACTGCCCCAATCGGGACGACGTAGTTTGATCGCCGCTTGATTTGGATAGGAGCCGAACGAATAGAAATCTCCTCTTAGCTCTTCAAGTGTGGCCTTACAGACTTCATGCGAGCCTGTCAGAAGCTCAATCGTACCAACGGTCGGAGCTTTCTGAGTTGAACGGGGGTATTCCAATTCGTCGCGAGGGAAACGCGATATATCTGGAAAATCTACACAGACTGACAGGGGCTGCCTCGATCTGGATTTTGAATTATTTTCACTCGTTTCTGGCTCAATAACTCGTTCTGTATGACATTTCTGAACTGATACATTCTGGTAACCAGAGAATTTGAAACTCACGTCAGGATTTTCGCTTTCTTCCCAGCAGTGCCCCGTAAACCAGATACGGGATGCGATCTTTCTTTTATTCACCCAAACGGAAGCAAAAACCTCAGGATCACCACCGCACATACCGTAGGGACGGGCCGCTCCTTCCCCGACCTTCGCACGAACTCTATTGCCTGAGGGAAAAATACACTCTGCAATTTCGCCCGGCTTGACAGTATAGGTAGCGCTTTGTGTTTTCCCCCCTCTTTGAAATTCCTTGATCGAGGCCGGTTCACCAACTCCTATTTTTGTTCCCTCAACTGAGACTGTCTCAAATTGAAATGTCTTGTAGTCTGAGTAACTGCATTGAATGGTTAGTGAGCGCGTAATGTCGTCATCGAACTCAGCAAAGGAATGTCCGGATGTGCCTAATAGCGCCAATCCAAGAACTACGGCTAAAGAGCGCTTCATTGCGGTTTCACCCTGTTGCTCAACTATCATTAGGCGACATCACTGTCGCATCACACACTGCAAGTGTGTTGGAAAATTCCCTGTCGCTAACTAAGTCGCTACGCACTCAAGGCTCTTCGTGGAGATCACGACAAACTGCGCAAGAAAATACGTCCAGCACGACAAGCCCGATGACCTAGCATCCGCTTGCTCATCCAAGTCTGACGCTACGGTTTTGCCATCCCGCTGTCCATCGGCCACTGAAACATTACCTTGAGTGTGCTGAAACCTGTCGGCTAGGGCCGGAGCGGACTCAGTCGCCGGGCGGTTGTTCTGCCGGTTTGGCCGGGGCCGCATACCAGTGTTCGCGTGGCACCCACTTGGCATCCTTGGGATCGCCCAGGTAGTGCGGCGACATGATCTGCACGCCGTACTGGTTGAACACATCCTGGATATTGGCGTGCAGCTGGCTCAGTAGCTCGGCGCGTGGGCGCGGTTGGGTGGGTAGGGCCAGGGCCACCAGGTGGTACTCCGGATAGAAGTCCGAGAGAGCCGTCTGGAATACCCGTGGTGCGGTCTTGTCGGAGATGCCGGGCGTGCGCAGGGCGGCTTCTATCAGCATGGCTTCGACCTGGCGCCAGGGGGTGTCATAGCCGATGGTGACCACCGTATCGACGATATAACCCTGGCCCTCCACGGCCCGCGAGTAGTTCTTGGTCACGCTGCCGGTGATCAGTGAGTTGGGTAGGGTCAGTTCTTCGCCCAGGCCGGTGCGGATGCGCGTATTGAACATGCCGACCTCGCTGACCGTGCCCTCGTATTCGCCGATGCGCACGTATTCGCCGGCCCGAAAGGTGTGTGAGTAAGTCAGGATCAGGCCCGCGGCCGCCTGGCCGACCACGCTGGAGGCGCCCAGGGAAATCATCAGGCCGACCAGTACCGACAATCCCTTGAATGCCTCGGTGCCGGCGCCCGGCAGGTAGGGGTAGGCCATCGCCAGGGCGAACAGCCAGATGGCCAGGGCGGTCAGGCGCATGGTGGGCTGCAGGGTTTCCTGGGTCAGCCAGTTGCGCGTCGGGCCGGGGCTGGCCAGGCGTCGCAGCAGGCTTCTGGAGAAGCTGCTGGCGGCGCGGGCGAGAACAAAGATGATGGCGGCAATCACCAGGCCCGGCACGGCATCGACGGTGTTGTTCAGCAGATAGAGTGCAACTTCCTGCAGGTAGCTGTTGAGGTTCTCGCCCCAGGGCCGGGTGTAGGGAAATTGCGACAGGACGAAGCTCAGCCATTCGTAGCTCAGCAGCAGGATCAGCAGCCAGCGCAAGCCCCAGAACAGACGGGTAATCACCGGGTAGAGCTGACGCGTGTCGATCAGTGGCGTCTGCCCCAGCTTCACGGCCAGGTTGTGCCGGTGCAGGAGGTGCGGCAGGCGCTCCAGCAGCCGGCGCCTGGCATAGGCGATAGCCGCGAGCAGCAGGGCATACACGCTGGTGGCGATGGCGCTGAACAGCAGTGCCCTGAGCATCAGCTGCAGGTTGCGTCCTTCGTGGGTTTCGCTGACGACCAGGCGCAAGTTGTCTGCCGCCGCCTGGGCCATGGTCTGGGCGGATGGATACAGCAGCGGATCGAGGTCTTGCGGGGTGACGAAAAAGGCCCGCTGGTCGCCCAGCAGCACCACATAGCTGTCGTGGATCGGCTCGATCCGCACCGCCGGCTCGTCCATATCGGCCAGCACATCGCGGATGACCTGTTCGGCCCGGTGCACCCGCTGCTTGGGGGCTTCGCCGAGCAGGCTGGCGCGAAACAGCATGATGCTGCGATTGGCGATCTTGAGTTCGACGGCCGGCTGCTCGGCGGTCTGCGCGACCAGGGGGACGGGTTCTGCCAGGCTCAGGCCGGGAAGGGCGGCGATCCAGCCAAGCAGTACGGCGCAAAGCAGTTTAGCCATGAGCAACTCCTGTAAGGGCAGCCGCCACGGCTGCCATCCAAGCCAAGGCAAGCTTATGGCAAGTGTGGCCAGTGTGCCTGGTTGCTGTTGCCGAAGCGGTGCTGCTGGGTGGGCCTCATTTGCCGGCGGGCGCCAACTGCTCCTTGCAGTACTCGACGAACAGCTGCGCCGGTTTGGTCAGCTGGGCGCGCTTGAGCCAGCCGGCGACCAGGGCGGAGCCGGTGACGTTTTCGCTGATGTCGATGCACACCACCTTCTTGCCGTCGTAGGTGCATTCCGAATGCGGCTTGGTGACCAGCACCGAGAAGCCGAAGCCCTGGCCGACCATACCGCGCACCATCTCGATGGAGGGCGAGCCGAAGACGATGTTGGGACTCAGGCCGAGTTCCTCGAACAGGCTGACGAAGTAGGTGCGGCTGGGTTGCACGTCGAGCAGGATCATCGGCTCCAGGGCCAGGTCGCGCAGCGAGACCTGGGCTTGGCTGGCGAAGCGGTGGCCTTCCGGCAGCAGGGCGTAGGGCCGTTGCGCCGGCATCAGTGGTTCGGTCTCGATGGTGCCGTCGAGGTCGTGCTCGTAGAAGATCGCCAGGTCGAAGCGGCCGCCGGTCAGGCCCTGCACCAGCTCCTGCTGTTCGCCGTCGTGCAGGCGGATTTCCACCCCCGGATAGCGTTCGCGGAAACCGGCGATCAGGCGCGGCAGGTACAGCGGGGCGACGGTCTCGAAGCAGCCGATGTCGATCTGTCCGGATACCACGTCGTTGTCGGCCAGGGCGTTCTGCTCGAACTCCCGGGACATGCGCAGCAGCTCCTGGGCCTTGCGGTAGAAGCGCGCGCCGCTGGGGGTCAGCGATACGCCCTGGGCGTGGTGGCGGATGAACAGCTGCACGCCGAAGCTTTCTTCCAGGCCCTTGATCGCCGTGGAGATCGACGGCTGGGCGATGTACAGCTTGCGCGACGCCTCGGCGACACTGCCGCATTCCACGGTGGTGACGAAGTACTTCAACTGACGCAGGGTATAGGAAGCCACAACAAACCTCGGTAGATCCGCTTGCGCTCACCATAGCGCGTTCAGGGCCGGTAGGCGGCAGGTGCTGGTGAGCATTTTGTTCGGCAGCGACGATATTTTTCCTGCTGCCGGCTCCTGTTCCGCCGGCCGGCGGGGAGCGATAGTTGCTTGCAAGAGCCGTACACGAAATCCTGACAGCTCAAACAGGTAATAAGGAGCTCATATGCGCTTGGCCCTTTGGCAAACCCAAGGCTTTCCCGGCGATGTCGCCGCCAACCTCGCCGCTATCGATGGCCAGCTGCGCGCCGCGGCTGCGGCCGGGGCGCAGCTGTTGCTGTGTCCGGAGCTGTGGCTGGGCGGCTACAACGTGCCGGCGCAGATGGCGGAGCTGGCCGAGGCGGCTGACGGCCCGGCGGCGCAGCAGCTCGCCGAACTGTGCCGCCGGCATGGCGTGGCGCTGTGCTACGGCTATGCGGAGCGCCACCCGCAGGGCGGCAAGCCGTACAACTCGGCGCAGCTGATCGACGTCGCCGGCCAGCGCCTGGCCAACTACCGCAAGACCCATCTGTTCGGGCCCATGGAGCAGGCGGTGTTCACTCCTGGCGAGCAGCTCGATGCGCCGTTCGAGTTCGCCGGCTGGCGGGTCGGCCTGCTGATCTGCTTCGACGTCGAGTTCCCGGAAAACGTGCGTCACCACGCCCTGGCCGGTGCCGAACTGGTGCTGGTGCCGACCGCGCTGACTCCGGAATACCGCGCGGTGCCGGAGCTGATCGTGCCGACCCGGGCGGTGGAGAGCCAGCTGTTCGTCGCCTACTGCAACCACAGCGGGATCGAGAACGGCCTGGCGTTTCTCGGCGGCTCCTGCGTGGCCGCGCCCGATGGTCAGCGCCTGGGCGCCCTGGCCGGTGGCGAGGGGCTGTTGCTGGTCGATCTCGACCGCAGCCAGCGTGGCGAATGGCAGGCGACTTTCCCCTATATGGCCGAGCGCCGCGCCGAGTTGTACGGCGCTTTGACCCGCCGCTGAGGGTGGTGCGCAAGGCGGCGCCGGGAGCGTTTTTCCACACTCCTAGCGCGCCGAAATAGTGCGCTCGACAGGTCGATTTCACCCGCTTCCGGCCGCTCGCTGACGCGCCCTCGCAAGCGCCCGGCGAGCGCTCTGGATGGCGCCTGCCCAGTCCCGGCGCGGCCTGCGTCGGAGTGCCCGGCGTAGCTGTGGACGCTGGGTCGACGGTGGCTGGCTGGCCCCGGCGCAAGCCTGCCCAACAAGCTGGCGTGCTGCCCTGTGCTGGTGCGGCGCAAGGCAGCTTTTTCGTATGTCCCGAAGACATTTTTAATATTTTTCCTATCCCCCGGTTTCGGCCACCATCGGTTCGCAACAGCAATCCAATTGCGAGAAGGGGATAGCGGTGTACGAGCTCAGTGACTGGCAACGACGTGCCGAACAGCAGCGCTTCATCGACCGGGCCATCATCAATGGTCGCCAGGTCGGCGCCGAGTCGGGCGCGACCTTCGCTTCGCGCAACCCGGCCACCGGCGCACTGCTGGCCAATGTCGCCGCCTGCGGTGCAGCCGATGTGGAGCTGGCGGTGCAGGCCGCACGGCAATCCTTCGAGGCCGGCAGCTGGTCGCGCTGCGCCCCGGGCGAACGCAAGGCCGTGCTGCTCAAACTGGCCGAGCTGATCCTGGCCAACCGCGACGAACTGGCCCTGCTCGATTCGCTGAACATGGGCAAGCCGGTGATGGACGCCTGGAACATCGACGTGCCGGGCGCCGCCGGGGTGTTCCGCTGGTATGCCGAAAGCCTCGACAAGCTGTACGACGAAGTGGCGCCGAGCGCGCCCAACGTGCTCGCCACCATCACCCGCGAAGCGCTGGGCGTGGTCGCCGCCGTGGTGCCGTGGAACTTCCCGCTGGACATGGCCGCCTGGAAGCTCGCCCCGGCCCTGGCCGCCGGCAACTCGGTGATTCTCAAACCGGCCGAGCAGTCGCCGTTCTCCGCTCTGCGCCTGGCCGAACTGGCCCTGGAAGCCGGCATCCCGGCCGGGGTGTTCAACGTGGTGCCGGGCCTCGGCGAGGAAGCCGGCAAGGCTCTCGGCCTGCACATGGACGTGGACTGCCTGGCCTTCACCGGCTCCACCGAAGTGGGCAAGTACTTCATGGCCTACTCGGCCCAGTCCAACCTCAAGCAGGTGTGGCTGGAGTGCGGCGGCAAGAGCGCCAACCTGGTGTTCGCCGACTGCCAGGATCTCGACCTGGCCGCGGAGAAGGCGGCCTTCGGCATCTTCTTCAACCAGGGCGAAGTGTGTTCGGCCAACTCGCGCCTGCTGGTCGAGCGCAGCATCCACGATGAATTCGTCGAGCGTCTGGTGGCCAAGGCCCGCGCCTGGCTGCCGGGCGACCCGCTGAACCCGGCCAGTGGCGCCGGCGCCATAGTCGAGGAGCGGCAGACCGCACGGGTGCTGGAGTTCATCCGCAGCGCCCAGGGCGAAGGCGCCCAGCTGGTCTGCGGCGGCCGTCAGCTCAGCTACAACGGCTCCAGCAACTTCATCGAGCCGACCATCTTCACCGGCGTGCGCCCGGACATGCGCCTGGCCCGCGAAGAGGTGTTCGGCCCGGTGCTGGCGGTCATGCCGTTCGACAGCGAAGAAGAGGCCGTGCGCCTGGCCAACGACAGCATCTACGGCCTGGCCGCCTCGGTGTGGAGCGACGACCTCAATCGCGCCCACCGCGTGGCGCGCGCCCTCAAGGCCGGCACCGTGTCGGTGAATACGGTGGACGCTCTCGACGTCAGCGTCCCTTTCGGCGGCGGCAAGCAGTCCGGCTTCGGCCGCGACCTGTCGCTGCACTCGTTCGACAAATACACCCAGTTGAAAACGACCTGGTTCCAACTCCGTTGAGTTGCGTACCGGCATGCCAGGAGCCCTTGCGATGACTGCCCAGATCAACCCGACCCGTTCCACCCAGGATTACCAGGCGCTGGATGCGGCCCACCACATTCACGCCTTCCTCGATCAGAAAGCGCTCAACGAGAAAGGTGCGCTGGTGATCGCCAAGGGTCAGGGCCTGCACCTGTGGGACACCGACGGCAAGCGCTACCTGGACGGCATGTCCGGCCTGTGGTGCACCGCGCTCGGTTACGGCCGCGAAGACCTCAACGCCGCCGCTACCCGCCAGCTGGCCGAGCTGCCGTATTACAACCTGTTCTTCCACACCACTCACCCGCGGGTGATCGAGCTGTCCGAGCTGCTGTTCAGCCTGCTGCCGGCCCACTACAGCCACGCGATCTACACCAACTCCGGCTCCGAGGCCAACGAGGTGCTGATCCGCAGCGTGCGCCGTTACTGGCAGATCCTCGGCCAGCCGCAGAAGAAGATCATGATCGGCCGCTGGAACGGTTACCACGGCTCCACCCTGGGCAGCACTGCGCTGGGCGGCATGGGCTTCATGCACGAGATGGGCGGCATGCTGCCGGACTTCGCCCACATCGGTGAGCCGTACTACTTCGCCGAGGGCGGCGACCTGAGCGAAGAAGCCTTCGGCCTCAAGGCGGCCCGCGAGCTGGAAGCCAAGATCCTCGAACTGGGCGCCGAGAACGTCGCCGCCTTCGTTGCCGAACCCTTCCAGGGCGCCGGCGGCATGATCTTCCCGCCGGCCAGCTACTGGGCCGAGATCCAGCGCATCTGCCGTCAGTACGATGTGCTGCTGTGCGCCGACGAAGTGATCGGCGGCTTCGGCCGTACCGGCGAGTGGTTCGCCCATGAGCACTTCGGCTTCCAGCCGGACACCCTGACCATCGCCAAGGGCCTCACCTCCGGCTACATCCCCATGGGTGGCCTGGTGTTCTCCAAGCGCATGGCCGAGGTGCTGGTCGACCGCGGCGGCGTGTTCGCCCACGGCCTGACCTACTCCGGCCACCCGGTGGCGGCGGCGGTGGCCATCGCCAACCTCAAGGCGCTGCGCGACGAAGGCATCGTCAGCCGAGTGAAGAACGACACCGGCCCGTACCTGCAGAAGCTGCTGCGCGAGACCTTCGCCAACCACCCGCTGATCGGTGACGTGCAGGGCGCGGGCATGGTCGCCGCGCTGCAGTTCGCCGAGGACAAGGCCAGCCGCAAGCGCTTCGCCAACGAGAACGACATCGCCTGGCACTGCCGCACCGTCGGCTTCGACGAAGGCCTGATCATCCGCTCCACCCTGGGCCGCATGATCATGGCCCCGGCACTGGTGGCGACCCACGCCGAGCTTGACGAGCTGGTGGAGAAAACCAAGCGCGCGGTGGATCGCACCGGCCGCGAGCTCAAGCTGCTCTAGACCGCGCACCGCCCTCTGCCGGTTGCGGCAGAGGAGCGTTTCACCCCAGGCCCCGCAGAGGGCCCTGTAATGCAGAGCCGCCGGCCAGGTGCCGGCGGACAGGAGAGGTTTTGGCCGAAATCGGCCCGCTGCCCCGAGATTTCAATAACTAAAGCCAACAGGCTGAGGGAGTGCTCCACATGAACAAGACCTTGCGCCACCGCATCGCCCGCTCTTTTGCATGTACCGCTCTGGCCGCCGGCATGGCCGCCACGGCCCAGGCCGGCACGCTGTCCATCGGCCATACCACCTGGGTCGGCTACGGCACCCTGTACCTGGCCCGCGACCTCGGCTACTTCAAGGAGCAGGGGCTGGACGTCGAGTTCAGCGTGATCGAGGAGTCGGCCATGTACATGGCGGCCCAGGCCTCCGGCAAGATTTCCGGCTCGGCCTCGACCATCGACGAGATCCTCAAGTACCGCTCCAAGGACTTCTGCTTCAAGGCAGTGGCCGCCCTCGATGAATCCCACGGTGGCGACGGCGTGCTGGTGGGCAAGGACGTGACCAGCCTCGACCAGCTCAAGGGCAAGGCCGTGGCGGTCAACGAAGGTTCGGTGTCGCAGTTCTGGCTGAGCTACCTGCTCAAGCAGAAGGGCATGAGCATGAGCGACCTGGAAATCCAGAACATGACCGCCGACGACGCGGCTACCGCCTTCATCGCCGGCCGCGTACCGGCGGCGGTGACCTGGGAGCCGCACCTGTCGCTGGTCAAGGCCAAGGGCCAGGGCAAGGTGCTGATCGACAGCACCGAGACCCCCGGCGTGATCGTCGACGTGGTGGCGCTGTCCTGCGATGTGGTCGACAAGCAGCCGGACGACGTCAAGGCGCTGGTCAAGGGCCTGTACAAGGCGGTCGAGTACACCAAGGCCCATCCGCAGGAGGCCTACGCGATCATGGCCAAGGGCGTCGGCGGCTACCTGTCCGATCCCAAGGATCTGGCCGAGGCCGCCAAGGGCGTGAAGTTCTATGACCAGGCCATGAGCGAGAAGCTGCTCGGTACCGCCGGCAAGTCGGGTGATATCGCCGAGATCATCAAGCTGGCCAACGAGACTTGGACCCAGCTGCAGGGCAAGACCTACGACGTGAAGTACGAAGACCTGGTGGATACCGCCTTCGTGACTCCCCAGTGATCGGCTACTGACTCTTCGTCCCGGCCGCGGCTGTTAGGGAAGTACAGAGCAAACGTCATTCCCGCGTAGGCGGGAATCCAGATGCTCCGTGGCACCTGGGCTCCCGCCTGCGCGGGAGCGACGGTAAATGAGTTGTTCGGCGTTTGCCTGGTTCGAGAAGTCATGAAGTACCCGCGCCGCCGCACCCTTCGAGGTGTGCGGCGGACATTCCTGCTGTTGATGTGGAGGTGGTTAATGGCCACGCAAAAATCCTGGCTGCAACGCTGCCTGACCCCCAAGGTCGAGCTGCCCGGCCGCCTTATTTTCGGCGCCAGCACCCTGTGCTGGTTGCTGGTGATCGGCCTGTGGGCCGGTCTGTCCTACGGCGGCGTGGTGCCGTCGATGTTCCTGCCGACCCCCGGCGATGTAGTGGCTGCCGCCGTGCGCCTGGCGGGCGATGGCACCCTCGGCAAGCACGTGTGGGCCAGTATCGAAGTGGTGATGATCGGCTTCATCGTCTCGTCCCTGGTGGCGGTGCCGCTGGGCCTGCTGATGGGCAGCTTCCGCATCGTTCAGGCGCTGCTTGAGCCGCTGGTGAACTTCATCCGCTACCTGCCGGTGACCTCCTTCGTGCCGCTGTTCATCCTGTGGATCGGCATCGGTCTTGAGCAGCGCGTGGCGGTGATCATCTTCGGCGTGTTCTTCCAGCAGCTGGTGATGGTTGCCGACGTCTCCAAGGGCGTGGCCAAGGATCTGGTCAATGCCAGCTACACCCTTGGCGCCAACCGCCGCGACGTGATCTTCCACGTGCTCGGCCCGGCCTCGCTGCCCGGCGTGCTCGACACCCTGCGCGTCACCATGGGCTGGGCCTGGACCTACCTGGTGGTGGCCGAGCTGGTCGCCGCATCCAGCGGCCTGGGTTACATCAGCCTCAAGGCCATGCGTGGCTTCCAGGTCGACGTGATCTTCCTCGCTATCGCCATCATCGGCCTGCTGGGCCTGGTGACCGACCAACTGTTCCGTCTGCTCCGACTGAGGATTGCCGCATGGGCGCACTAGCCGTTAAACCGCATATCGTGACTGCGCCGAGCGAGCACACCGATGCCCCGGCCCGTCTGCAGGTAAAGAATGTCAGCCTGCGCTACCAGTCGCCCAAGGGCGAGACCTTCACCGCCCTGGACAACGTGTCCTTCGAGGTGCCGGATCAGCAGTTCTCGGTAATAGTCGGGCCGTCCGGTTGCGGCAAGTCGAGCCTGCTCTACCTCACCGCCGGCCTGGCCGAGCCGAGCGACGGGGAAATCTACGTCGGCGGCAAGAAGGTCGAGGGGCCGGGCGCCGACCGTGGCATGGTGTTCCAGAGCTACACCCTGTTCCCCTGGCTGACGGTGCGCAAGAACGTCGAGTTCGGCCTCAAGCGCCGTGGCCTGCCGGCCAACGAGATCCGCTCCATCGTCGACTTCTACCTGGGCGAAGTCGGCCTGGCCAAGTTCGCCGAGCATTACCCCAAGCAGCTGTCCGGCGGCATGATGCAGCGCGTGGCAATCGCCCGGGCGCTGGCCAACGACCCGCAGATCCTGCTGATGGACGAGCCGTTCGGCGCCCTCGACAGCCAGACCCGTCTGCAGATGCAGCAGCTGCTGCTGCAGGTGTGGGGCAACAGCAAGAAGACCGTGGTGTTCGTCACCCACGACATCGACGAGGCGATCCTGCTGGCCGACCGCATCTACGTGATGGGCGCGCGGCCGGGGCGGATCAAGGAGATCCTGCAGGTGCCGATCGAGCGCCCGCGCCACCTCGACGTGGTCATGGAGCCGGAGTTCATCCGCATGAAGCGGCACATCCTCGAACTGCTCCACGACGACATGGAAGAGGTGCACTGAGATGACGGCCGAGCACGGCTTCGACTATCTGATCGTCGGCGCCGGCTCGGCCGGCTGCGTGCTGGCCAACCGCCTGAGCGCCGACCCGAGCGTGCGCGTGTGCCTGATCGAGGCCGGCGGCAGCGATGCCAGTCCGCGGGTACAGGTGCCGGCCGGCACCATCAGCCTGTACAAGAGCAAGGTGTTCAGCTGGAACTACTTTTCTGCGCCGCAGCGGCAGCTCAACAACCGCAGCCTGCACACCCCGCGCGGCAAGGCCCTGGGCGGCTCCAGCGCGATGAACAGCATGATCTACATCCGTGGCGATGCCAGCGACTACCAGCGCTGGGAAGCCGCCGGTTGCCCCGGCTGGGGCTGGGACGACGTGCTGCCGTACTTCAGGAAATCCGAGGGCAACCGCCTCGGCCAGTCGCTGCACTACCACGGCACCCAAGGCGAGCTGTGGGTGGACAAACCGCGCGATCCCAACCCGCTGTCCGAGTTGTATGTGCGCGCCGCCGCGCGTCTGGGCCTGGCGCGCAACGACGACTTCAATGGCGGCACGCTGGAAGGCGCGGGCATCTACAACGTCACCCAGAAGCATGCCCGGCGGCTGTCCAGCTACCGCGCCTTCGTTCATCCGCTGCGCGGGCGCGCCAACCTCAGCGTGCTCAGCGGCTGCGAGGTGCAGCGGCTGCTGCTCGATGGCAGCCGGGTGACCGGCGTGGAGCTGCGCCAGGGCGGCCAGACGCGGGTGCTGCAGTGCCGGCGCGAGACCATTCTGTGTGCCGGCGCGCTGGGCTCGCCGCACCTGCTGCTGAAGTCCGGCATCGGCCCGAGGGCCGAGCTGGAAGCCGCCGGCGTGGCCTGCCAGGTCGACCTGCCGGGAGTCGGCAAGAACCTCCAGGATCATATCGACGGGCTGGTCACCGTGCGTTCGCCGAGCCCACTGTCGCTGGGCTTTTCCCTTGGCTCGCTGGGCAAGGTGCTGGCCGCGCCGCTGCAGTATCTGGCGCGGCGGATGGGCTGGCTGACCACCAACTACGTCGAGGCCGGCGGCTTCGCCCGCACGCCGCTGGCGGACGGGCTGGCGGATGTGCAGATGCACTTCGTGCCCGGTTATCGCAGCCATCGCGGTCGCCTGTTCGAGTGGGGTCACGGCTACGCCATCCACACCTGCGTGCTGCGCCCGCAGAGCATCGGCGAGGTGCGCCTGGCGGCCGACCGCAGCCTGGCCATCGACTTCAACTTCTTCAGCGACGAGCGCGATGCCCGGGTGCTGGTGGAGGGGGTCAAGCTGGCGCGGCGGATTCTCGCCCAGCCGGAGTTCGATGGCCTGCGCGGCGCCGAAATGCTGCCGGGGCCGCAGGTGCAGACGGATGAGCAGTTGCTGGCGCACCTGCGCCAGTACGCGGCCACGGTGTTCCACCCGGTGGGCACCTGCAAGATGGGCACGGACGAGCTGGCGGTGGTGACCCCGCAGCTGCGGGTACGCGGGCTGGACAACCTGCGGGTGGCGGATGCCTCGATCATGCCGACGCTGATCAGCGGCAACACCAACGCGCCGTGCATCATGATCGGCGAGAAGGCCGCCGATCTTATCCGCGAGCACGCGGCGCCGGCAGTCGCGGCGCAGCGGCAGGTGCTCAGTCCAGCTTGAGCACCTTGGCCAGGACGATCTTCGGGCCTTTCATCTTCTTGATGATCACCCGCAGGCCTTCGCCGTCGACCACTTCTTCCTCTTCCGGCACCCGGTTGAGGCTTTCGTAGACCAGCCCGGCCAGGGTCTCGGCCTCGAGGTGGTCGAGGTCGATGCCGAGCAGGCGCTCGATCTTGAACAGCGGGGTGTCGCCGCGTACCAGCAGCTTGCCTGGCTGGTAGGCGAGGATGCCGCGCTCGGCCTTGTGGTGTTCGTCCTGGATATCGCCGACCAGGGCTTCCAGCACGTCTTCCATGGTCAGGAAGCCGACCACCTTGCCGTCGGCCTCTTCGACCAGGGCGAAGTGCGCGCCGCCCTGGCGGAACTGTTCCAGCAGGCTGGACAGCGGCATGTGCTTGGTCACCCGCTCCAGTGGATGGAGCAGCTCGGTGAGCTTGAACTTGGACGGCAGCATCTCGAACAGCGACAGCTGCAGGAGCAGATCCTTGATGTGCAGCAGGCCGACGAAGCTGGCGGTTTCCTCGTCGTACACCGGGAAGCGGCTGTACTTGTGGCGGCGGAACAGGCTGAACACTTCATCCAGCTTGGCGTTGCTGTTGAGGTAGACCAGATCCTCGCGCGAGTTGGCCCAGTCCACCACTTCCAGTTCGCCCATTTCCACGGCCGAGGCCAGCACGCGCATGTCCTGGTCGCTGGGGTCGCGGGCGCGGCTGGAGTGGAGGATCAGCTTGAGTTCGTCGCGGCTGTAGTGGTGCTCGTGGTGCGGCCCCGGCTCGCCCTGGCCGGCGACGCGCAGGATGGCGTTGGCGCTGGCGTTGAGCAGGTAGATGGCCGGGTACATGGCCCAGTAGAACAGGTACAGCGGCGCCGCCGTCCACAGCGACAGCAGCTCGGGTTTGCGGATTGCCCAGGACTTCGGTGCCAGTTCGCCGACCACGATGTGCAGGTAGGAAATGATGAAGAAGGCGAAGAAGAAGGCGATGCCGTGAACCAGCTTCTCCGACTCCACGCCGAGCATGCTCAGCAGCGGGGTAAGCAGTTCGGCAAAGGCCGGCTCGCCAACCCAGCCGAGACCGAGGGAGGCCAGGGTGATACCCAGCTGACAGGCCGACAGGTAGGCGTCGAGCTGGTTGTGCACGGTGCGCAGGATGTGTCCGCGCCAGCCGTTTTCCTCGGCGATGGCTTCGACCTTGGTCGCGCGCAGCTTGACCATGGCGAACTCGGCGGCAACGAAGAAGCCGTTGAGCAGAACGAGGAAGAGGGCGAACAGCACGAGGCCGATATCGGCGAAATAGGTGGCGGCGGAGTGACTAGAGGAGGGATCCATTGGGGGGTAGGGGTGACCAGAGAAGGCTAAAGGGTGGCGGCAGATGCAGGCGATTGCAAGTCGCAAAAGCCGGCACGATGTTTCTGCCGGCTCAGGCCGGCTGGCGGGTGGCGACCTGCTGCACGGGGAAATGGCAGGTGAAGGTGCTGCCCTTGCCCGGCACGCTGGCGATGTCCAGGCGCGCGCGGTGGCGCAGCAGCACATGCTTGACGATGGCCAGGCCGAGGCCGGTGCCGCCGGTGTTGGCGGCTCGGCTGGAGTCGACCCGGTAGAAGCGCTCGGTGAGGCGCGGCAGGTGCTTGGCCTCGATGCCGATGCCGTTGTCGGAAACGCTGAAGTGCGCGCCCTGTTCGTCGCCCCACCAGCGGATGCGGATCTCGCCTTCTTCCGGCGAGTACTTCACTGCGTTGAACACCAGGTTGGAGAAGGCGCTGCGCAGCTCGGCCTCGCTGCCCTTGAGCTTGAGGCCGGCGTCGGCCTCCAGGCTGATGCGGTGGTTGCGCGTGGCGGACAGCGCCTGGGCGTCGTTCTTGATCGACAGCAGCAGGAGGTCGACCGCCACCGGCAGGTTGTCCGAGGGGTAGTCGGTGGCTTCCAGCTTGGCCAGCAGAAGCAGGTCATTCAGCAGGTTCTGCATGCGCGCGCCTTGCTGCTGCATCTGCTGCAGGGCGCGCAGCCAGCGTGGATTCACGTTCTCGACGTTGTCCAGCAGGGTTTCCAGGTAGCCGGTGATCACCGTCAGCGGCGTGCGCAGCTCGTGGGAGACGTTGGCCACGAAGTCTTTGCGCATCTGTTCCAGCTGGTGCAGGCGGGTGACATCGCGCACCAGCATCAGGTGCTCGCGGTTGCCGTACTGGGTGATCTGCACCTGCAGGCGCAGGCGGTCATTGATCGGCGAGGGCAGCTCCAGGGTGTCGCGGTAGTTGCCCTGCTCGAAGTACTCCTTGAAGCGCGGGTGGCGCAGCAGGTTGCTGATCGGCTGGCCACTGTCCTGCGGAGTCTTCAGGCCGAGCAGGGTTTCCGCGGCGCGGTTCCACCACTCCAGGTTGCCGTCGCTGTCGAGCATGATCACCGCATCGCGCAGGGCCGCAGTGGACTCCTGCACGCGGTCGATCACCGCCTGCAGGCGGCCGCGCACGCGCTGGTCGCGGCGTTGCAGGTGGTAGATGCTGTCGAACACTTCGCCCCACAGGCCGTAGCCTTCCGGCGGGGCCTCGTCGGCCTGGCGCTCGCTCAGCCACTTGTGCAGGCGCAGCAGCTGCTTGAGGTGCCACAGCAGGTAGCCGCCCAGGCCCAGTACCAGGCACCAGGCGTACTGGCCGCTGAGCAGGCCGAGCAGGCCGCAACCGGCGAGCAACAGCAGCAGGCGGCGTGCCAGGGCGCCGCGCCAGTTTTGATTCACCTAGCGCTTCCTTTCGTGACTGCAGGCAAGCCGGACGGCTCAGCTCTTGGTGGAGAAACGATAACCGGTGCCGCGCACCGTTTGCACCAGGTCTTCGTAGACCTCGCCGAGGGCCTTGCGCAGGCGGCGGATATGCACGTCGACGGTGCGCTCCTCGACATACACGTTGCCGCCCCAGACCTGGTCGAGCAGCTGGCCGCGGGTGTAGGCGCGCTCCTGGTGGGTCATGAAAAACTGCAGCAGGCGGTATTCGGTGGGGCCCATCTCGGCCGGCTTGCCGTCGATGGTGACGCGGTGGCTGATCGGGTCGAGCAGCAGGCCGCCTACTTCGATCGGCGACTCGCCGTCGTTCGGCGCGGCGCGGCGCAGCACGGCCTTGAGGCGGGCGACCAGCTCGCGCGGCGAGAACGGCTTGGTGATGTAGTCGTCGGCGCCGACTTCCAGGCCCTGGATCTTGTTGTCCTCTTCGCCCTTGGCGGTGAGCATGATGATCGGGATGTCGTCGGTCAGCTCGTCGCGCTTGAGCCGGCGGGCCAGCTCGATGCCGCTGGTGCCGGGCAGCATCCAGTCGAGCAGGATCAGGTCGGGCTTGCGGTCGACGATCAGGGCGTGGGCCTGCTGGGTGTTTTCCGCCTCCAGGCAGTCGTAGCCGGCCATTTCCAGCGCCACCGCGATCATCTCGCGAATCGGCGCTTCGTCGTCAACGATCAGGATGTTCTTGCCAACCATGGGTTCCCGCCTCGGTTTATCTGTCTGCGCCGCATTAGATAACGGAATTATTGCAGCGATGTGACAGGCCTGCGGCAGCCGCTGATCTAGCGCAGCGCATAGTCGATGACGATGCCCAGCAGGATCGCCAGGCCGGCCCAGTGGTTGTGCAGGAAGGCGGCGAAGCAGGCCTGCGGCTCGCGCTCGCGAGTGCTCCAGAACTCCCAGGCGAAGCAGGCGGCGGCGCCGCACAGGCCGAGGAAGAACCAGATGCCCAGGCTGAAACGCGCGCCGGCCATGGCCAGGCACAGCAGGGCCAGGCCCTGCAGGGTGAGGATGATGACCCGGTCGGCGTCGCCGAACAGGATGGCGGTGGATTTGACCCCGATCTTCAGGTCGTCCTCGCGGTCGGTCATCGCGTAGTAGGTGTCGTAGGCCACCGTCCACAGCAGGTTGGCCAGGTACAGCAGCCAGGCCGCCGGCGGTGGCAGCTCGCCGGTCACCGCGCTGAAGGCCATCGGCATGCCCCAGGAGAAGGCCGCGCCAAGCACCACCTGCGGGTAGAAGGTGAAGCGCTTCATGAACGGGTAGCAGGCGGCCAGGGCCAGGCCGCCGAACGACAGGAGGATGGTGGTCAGGTTGGTGAACAGCACCAGCACGAAGCTCAGCGCCACCAGCACGGCGAACAGGGTCAGCGCCTCGCGCACGCTGATCTTGCCGCTGGCCAGCGGGCGTGCCTGGGTGCGCGCCACGTGGCCGTCGAAGTGGCGGTCGGCGTAATCGTTGATCACGCAGCCGGCGGCGCGCATCAGTAGCACGCCGGCCACGAAGATGAACAGCAGGCCGGCACTCGGTACGCCCTTGCTCGCCACCCACAGGGCCCACAGGGTCGGCCACAGCAGCAGGTAGATGCCGATCGGCTTGTCCAGGCGCATCAGCTGGATGAAGTCCCAGGCGCGCGGGTGCAGGCGGTTCAGCGATTGCAGCAGGGTGGTGTACATCGGCGGCTCTCCGGACACGATGCGGCGATTATACGGGCAGGGCGCCAGGCTGTAGGAGCGAGCTCTGCTCGCGAAGCGGACGCAGCGCAAAAATCGCGAGCAAAGCTCGTTCCTATGAGTGCCCGGCGTGCTGCCAGAAGGTCGGCAGGAATACCTCGGCCACCAGCACGCCGAGGCCGTCGCGCCAGAAGCACGAGCGGCGGCCCCACAGGCGTTCCTCGCGCACCTCGGCGGGCAGCCAGGCGGCCGGGTAGCGACACACCTGCAGCTCCTCGCGGGAGAAGGCGCGGTCGCTGAACAGCAGCTCGCCGAGGGAGCGGCTGCCGAGCTTGCCGAGGTCGAGCCCGGAGCCTTCCAGGGCGCTGCGTGCGGCCACGCTGCGGGCGAACACCCAGGCCTGGCCGGCGCCGCGCAGGAACACCTCGCGCACCCAGCCCTGGCTGCCGGCCGGCAGCTGCAGGGCGGCACACTCGTCGACGCGCAGCACCTGCCAGCCCTGCTGCAACGGCAGCACGCTGAACTGCCCGGCGCTCAGTGCGGTCAGGCGGCGGGTCAGCGAGTCGCGATCGAACAGCCAGTCGCGCTGGAGCGGCGCGGGGGCCGGGTGCAACTGGGCGGCATTCAGCCAGCGGGGCGGGTGGGCGAGCGAGGCGGGGGGCACGGCAACGGCTTCGGCTGAGTCGGGAGGCGCGAGCTTAACATGCCCGTTCAGCTCGCTGGGGCTTGCGCAGCGGCGCGCGGGCCAGTAAAAAGCCTGCTGATTTTTTGACCAGGCATCCGCCCGCAGAGGCGGCGCCTGCAGCCCGAACGACGAGGTGGATGCGATGAAGAAGTGGCAATGTGTGGTCTGCGGCCTGATCTATGACGAGAGCCAGGGCTGGCCGGATGACGGCATTGCTGCCGGCACCCGCTGGGAAGACGTGCCGGCCGACTGGCTGTGCCCGGACTGCGGCGTCGGCAAGGGCGATTTCGAGATGATCGAAATCGCCTGATCAACGGCCCGTACAGGGCCAGCAAGACCCGGTGAACGGCGGCCCCAGGGCCGCCGTTTGCATTTTCGGCGCGGGATGACGGGCGACCGCTGGTCAGGATCGGCGCCGGGCAAGTGGGCCGAACAGCCTCTAAAACGGGGATTTGTCGGGCTTTTGGCGAGAACGTCACTGGTTCTGTCGTAAACGCCATGTCATTGCCCGAACAAACCGTTCCAGCGGCACTGGCGCAGTGCCGGATGGCGTGCCATCCTCCCTCGGGTCTGCCGCAGCGCAGAGCTGTTGCGGCGCCTTGGGCGCTGTTCCGGACGGACAGCACGGACACAAAAACAACAAACCGTCAAAGAGGCATCTATGCGTAAACCTGAACTCGCCGCGGCTATCGCCGAAAAGGCAGATCTGACCAAAGACCAGGCCAACCGCGTTCTCAACGCCGTTCTGGAAGAAATCACCGGCGCCCTGAACCGCAAGGACAGCGTGACCCTGGTGGGCTTCGGCACCTTCCTGCAACGCCATCGCGGTGCCCGCACCGGGAAAAACCCGCAAACCGGTCAGCCGGTGAAGATCAAGGCCAGCAACACCGTTGCCTTCAAGCCGGGTAAATCGCTGAAAGACGCCGTCAACTAAGCACCCCGCATCCGGGGTCGCCAGGCCCCGGATCACCCGCTGCATAGCCTGCTTCGCGCAGGATGTAGTCCTCCTCGCAAATCGCTACAATGCGCCGCCGATTTCCCCCCCAATTCGAGGCTGCGCCATGAAATTCCGCTTTCTTCTCTGGATGCTGGGTCGCCTGATGGCCAAGGCCAGCCGCACCAATCCCGAGTTCCAGCAGCAGCTGGCCGGCAAGGATCTGGTGTTCCAGTTGCACACCCTGGACGGCAAGGTCTCCCGCCAGTTCATCATCAAGGATCAGCGCGTCAGCAGCCGTGCCGGCAAGGCGGGCGAGCCGGCGTTCGCCATCGGCTTCAAGGATGCGCTGTACGGCTTCGCCACCATGCAGGCGAAGAACAAGCAGCTGGCCTTCATGCAGGGCATCCAGAACAAGGACATCCAGATCCAGGGCAACCCGGCACTGGTGATCTGGTTCCAGGGCCTGCTCAAGTACGTAGTGCCGAAGAAAAAGAAGGTCGAGCCGAAAAAGGCCGCCTGAGTCCTGCGCGCGCAGATGCCGGCCGGCATCTGCGGCGTTCCCCGCGCGTCGCCGAAGCTGGCGCCAAGCCCCATGCCAGAGCTGGTCTGGCCGCCTGGCATTGACTAGGCTGAAGATATTTCCATGGAATCCCCCGGCATGCGTCTGCTGACTTTCATCCCCCTGTTGTTTGCCCTTGCCAGTGCCCAGGCGGCCGAGCCGAGCCCGGTGCTCGACCAGGTTCTGGATCTGGCCGGAGTGCGCCTGCTCTGCGAGCAGACTGCGCCGCTGCTGCAGCGCGGCATGCCGGCCAAGCAGCAGAAGCAGCTGGCCCAGGCCTTCGCCGCCGGCCCGCTGTGCGCTGACCTGGCCCGCCAGCTGAGCCGCGAGCTGCCCAAGGCGCAGCTGGATGAGGCGTTGGCGCTGCTCAATAGCCCGCTGGCCCGCCACTTCACCGAGGCCGAGCGCGCGGTGGGCACGGATGGTGGCCTGGCTGCCTATCGTGCCCAGCTGGGCGAGCGCCCGCCGCGCCAGGATCGCCTGGAGCTGGTACGCCGCCTGGACAAGGCCGCGCACACCACCGACCTGGCCACCCTGCTGCGCTACGAAGTGGGCAAGACCCAGGCGCTGCTGACCCTGCGCAGCCGCGGCAAGAACATCGACGAGAAGGCCCTGGGCGAGCAGACCGCGGCCCAGGTCGCGCCGCTGCGCGCCTCCAGTGCCAGCGGCGTGGAGGCCTTCATGCTGTACGCCTACCGGCGTACCCCCAGCGCGCAGCTTGGCGAGTACGCCGCGCTCTACGAGCAGGCACCGCTGCGCGCGGTGCTGGAGGCCAGCACCCGTGCCCTGCCCAAGCTGTTTGCCGAACGCCGCGCCAAGCTCAAGTAGGGGCCGCACCGGATCACCAACAAGGGGCCGTGAGGCCCCTTTGTTTTGTCCGTTAAAAGCACGAGCCAGTGTTGGCCTGGCCGCACGCGGCGCCCTGTGATCGGCGCACAGCCGGGTAGGGCGGGTGAAACCCGCGTTGCCAGTGGCGCGGGTTGCACCCGCCCTACGACTCGCTTACCAACACAAAGCCTGAATCGCAGGCAAAAAAAGGCCCGCAACCTTGGGTTGCGGGCCTCAAAGAAACGCCTGGCCTGGTGAGCCTCAGGCGGGTTCTGAGCGTCGCCCCGCAGGAGAGCAAGGGCGACGCGGCAGAGTGGTTACGCCAGTTCGTCGAAGCACTCGGCGACGATGGCGATGCCCTTCTCGAGCTGGGCATCAGGGATGGTGACCGGCATCAGGAAGCGAATGACGTTGTAGTAGGTGCCGCAGGACAGCAGGATCAGGCCCTTGTCGCGTGCACGGGCAACGATCTTGCCAACCAGCTCGGCGGCCGGCTTGCTGTGGTCGCCGCCTTCGAACAGCTCGATGGCGACCATCGAACCCAGGCCGCGCACGTCGCCGATCACCTTGTGCTTGGCGGCGATGGCGTTGAGGCCGGCCTTGAGCTTCTCGCCCACGGCTTGCGAACGCTCCAGCAGTTTCTCTTCCTCGAACACTTCCATCACGGCCAGGGCCGCGGCGCAGGCGATCGGGCTACCGGCATAGGTACCGCCCAGGCCGCCCGGGGCGATGCTGTCCATGATCTCGGCCTTGCCGCAGACGCCGGAGATCGGGAAGCCGCCGCCGACCGATTTGGCGAAGGTGGTCAGATCAGGCACCACGCCCAACTGCTCGGTGGCGAAGAAGGTGCCGGTACGGCCAGCGCCGGTCTGTACTTCGTCGGCGATCAGCAGGATGCCGTGCTGGTCGCACAGGGCGCGCAGGCGCTGCATGAACGGCTTGGAGTTGACGTAGAAACCGCCTTCGCCCTGTACCGGCTCGATGATGATGGCGGCGATGTCTTGCGGCTGGGCGTCGTTCTTGAAGATGCGTTCGATGCTGGCGATCGACTCGTCTTCGCTCACGCCGTGCAGCGGGCACGGGGCCAGGGCACGGAACACGCCGCCCGGCATCAGGCCCATGCCGGCGGAGTAGGGCACCACTTTACCGGTCAGCGACAGGGTCATCATGGTGCGGCCGTGGTAGGCGCCGGTGAAGGCGATCACGCCGGCGCGGCCGGTGGCGGCACGGGCGATCTTCACGGCGTTCTCGACGGCTTCGGAGCCGGAGGTGACCAGCAGGGTCTTCTTGGCGAAGTTGCCCGGTACGCGCTTGGCGATCTCTTCGCACAGGGCGATGTAGGGCTCGTAGGCCAGCACCTGGAAGCAGGTGTGGGTCAGCTTGGTCAGCTGTTCCTGCACGGCAGCGATCACTTTCGGATGCAGGTGACCGGTGTTCAGCACGGCGATACCGCCGGCGAAGTCGATGTACTCGCGGCCGTCGACGTCCCACACGGTGGCGTTCTCGGCGCGCTCGGCGACGATCGGGTGGATCTGGCTGACGCCACGGGCCACAGCGGCCTGGCGACGTTGCAGGAGGGATTCGTTCTTGCTCATGGTGTCCTCATAAGCCGCTCTTGTGCGGCCCGGTCCAAGGATGATGACGGTTGCCGGGAGCGACAGCTAACGATGATCGAACTGTCGCGCACCTGCAGGCCCGTCGCAGGGTTCGCCGGTGCCACCACCGGAAACGCCGACGCCGGGTGACCACGGCTCCTGCCTGTCACCCGACACCCACGGAAATTCTTGACTTAGATACCGCCGAGGCAGAGGTACTTGATCTCCAGGTAATCCTCGATGCCGTACTTGGAGCCTTCGCGGCCCAGGCCGGAGGCCTTGACGCCGCCGAACGGCGCTACTTCGTTGGAGATCAGGCCGGTATTGATGCCGACCATGCCGTATTCCAGGGCCTCGGCCACACGGAACACGCGACCCAGGTCACGGGCATAGAAGTAGGAAGCCAGGCCGAACTCGGTGTCGTTGGACATGGCGATCACGTCGGCTTCGTCCTTGAAGCGGAACACCGGCGCCAGCGGGCCGAAGGTTTCTTCCTTGGCCACGGCCGCAGTGTTCGGCACGTTGATCAGAATGGTCGGCTCGAAGAAGCTGCCGCCCAGAGCGTGCGGTTTGCCGCCCATGGCCAGGGTGGCGCCTTTGCCGAGGGCGTCTTCGATGTGCTCTTGCACCTTGGCCACAGCCTTGTTGTCGATCAGCGGGCCGGTGGTGGTGCCGGTTTCCAGGCCGTTGCCGATGTTCAGCTTGGCCACGGCGGCTTTCAGCTTGTCGACGAAGGCGTCGTACACGCCGTCCTGTACATACATGCGGTTGGCGCACACGCAGGTCTGGCCGTTGTTACGGAACTTGGAGATCAGCGCGCCTTCCACGGCGGCATCCAGGTCGGCGTCGTCGAAGACGATGAACGGTGCGTTGCCGCCCAGTTCCAGGGACACTTTCTTGATGTCCTTGGCGCATTCGGCCATCAGCTGGCGACCGATTTCGGTGGAGCCGGTGAAGCTCAGCTTGCGCACGATCGGGTTGCTGGTCAGCTCGTTACCTACGGCGCCGGCGCTGCCGGTGACGACGCTGAACACGCCGGCCGGAATGCCAGCACGCTCGGCCAGCTCGGCCAGGGCCAGAGCGGAGTACGGAGTCTGCGAAGCGGGCTTGAGCACCATGGTGCAGCCAGCGGCCAGGGCCGGGCCAGCTTTACGGGTGATCATCGCGGCCGGGAAGTTCCACGGAGTGATGGCGGCGGTAACACCGATCGGCTGCTTGATGACGATCAGGCGCTTGTCCGGCTGGTGGCCCGGAATCACGTCACCGTAGACGCGCTTGGCTTCTTCAGCGAACCACTCCAGGAAGGAGGCGGCATAGGCAATTTCGCCCTTGGCTTCGGCCAGCGGCTTGCCTTGCTCCAGGGTCATCAGACGGGCCAGATCGTCCTGGTTTTCCATCATCAGTTCGAACCAGCGGCGCAGCTTGCCAGCGCGCTCTTTGGCGGTCAGTGCACGCCAGGCCGGCAGGGCGCGGTCGGCCGCTTCGATGGCGCGGCGGGTTTCAGCAGCACCCATCTTCGGCACGCTGCCGAGGATTTCGCCAGTAGCCGGGTTGTTGACTTCGAGGGTCTGGCCGCTGTCGGCGTCCTGCCAGGTGCCGTCGATATAGGCTTGCTGACGGAACAGCTGGGCGTCTTTCAGTTGCATATTGTTCTCCTGGTGCGCGGCGCCGACGGGGCATCAAGCAAAAAAGCGGGCAGCCGAATGCGGCCGCCCAGCGTTTGAAATCTCAAACGAATCCTAGGGCCAGCGTCGACAAAGGGCAAGAGCGACGTTCGATAAAACCAACAAAATAGCCAAAAAGAATGAGCGACCCCCCAGCCTTGGTGATTTTCTCCTTAGCTGTGTCCCCGCCAGGGCAGGCCTGCGTTGTACGGGAATCGGGGTGCGCGGGCGGTGCGTACAGCAATGTTCAATATTCAGAACGTTTGTGCCGGCGCCGCTGTAGTGCCGTTCGCTCTGCGCTACAGGCGCCGCGCAGGCGCTCGCGGTACTGGCTCGGGCTCTGCCCGTTCCAGCGTTTGAAGGCGCGGCTGAAGCTGCTGCTGTCGGCGAAACCGAGCAGGTAGGCGATCTCGCTGATCGAGCAGTCGGCGCTCTGCAGATGTTGCACGGCGAGGGCGTGGCGGGTGTCGGCGAGCACCTGTTCGTAGCTGCTGCCTTCGTCGCTGAGGTGGCGTTGCAGGCTGCGCAGGCTCAGGTGCAGACCGTGGGCCAGGGCTTCGGCGGACGGCTCGCCGTTTGGCAGGCATTGCTCCAGGGCGCGGCGCAGGCGGCGCACCACGGTGTCCGGTTGCAGCGCTTCGAGGCGCTTCTGCAGCACCGTCTCGTTGTGCGCGGCCAGCTCGGGGTTGCCGTCTTCCAGGGGGCGGTCGAAGTCGGCGCGGGCGAAGCACAGCATGTCTTCGGCGGCGGCGAAGTGCAGCGGCGCGCGGAACACGTCCAGCCAGGGTTGCGGGTCGGCTGGTGGCGGGCGGCGCAGGTGCACGGCCAGTGGCGCGTAGTTGCGATCCAGGCGATTGCGGCAGGTGCGTACGTAGATGGCGGCGAAGGCGTCGATGGCCTCGGGGGCCGGCGCCAGGGCGCCCGGCGGCAGGCGCAGGTGCAGTTCGCAGACTTCGCCTATTTCGCGCAGCTCCAGCTCCAGGGCATCGCTGACCACCTGGTGGTAGCGCACGATGCGCTCGAAGATCTCGCGCAGGCTGCCGCTGGCCACCAGGGCCAGGCCGAGGGCGTGAAAGGTGGTGGGGGCGACATGCCGCGAGGTGCTCAGGCCCAGCGCCGGATCGCCGCTGGCGGCCACCGCCAGTTGCCACAGACGGGTGGTGGCGGACAGCGGGTAGCGCGCATTGGGGTCGTCGAGCTGGCTCGGGTCGAGGCCGGCCTGCTGGCACAGCGCGGTACTGTCCAGGCCGAGCGAGTCGAGCTGGCGGCGCAGGGCGCGAGTCCAGCTGGCCAGGGTGGAGGCTTCAGTCATGCAGGTTGGCATTCTCGGTCAACAGGTTGGCGTTGTCGGTCAGGCGGCTGACGGCGGCGGCGCGCACTCTAGCCTGGCCTGATTACTACAACGATCCGTGGCGCCCCGCATGGCGCCGCTACAAGAGGATGCGTGCATGACCCCGACTCCTGCAACCCATGCCCTGCACAATGACCAGCAGCGCGCCGCCCACATCCGTAGCGTGGTGATGGCGCGTGGCGAGGAGCTGCGCCAGCGCTACCCTATCCTGCAGCACCAGGACGCCCTCGGCGCCGCCATCCTGGCCTTCGCCCTGGCCGGCATGCTCGGCTCGGCCTGGCTCTACCTGGAAGGTGCTATCGCCTGGTGGGCCTGCCTGCTGGCCAATGCCTTCTTCGCCTCGCTGACCCACGAGCTGGAGCACGACCTGATCCACTCCATGTACTTCCGCAAGCAGCGCGTGCCGCACAACCTGATGATGGCGCTGGTGTGGCTGGCGCGGCCGAGCACGATCAACCCGTGGATTCGCCGCCACCTGCACCTCAACCACCACAAGGTGTCCGGCAGCGAGACCGATATCGAGGAGCGCGCCATCACCAACGGCGAGCCCTGGGGCATCGCTCGCCTGCTGATGGTCGGCGACAACGTGATGTCCTCGCTGATCCGCTTGCTGCGCGCCAAGACCTGGGCGCACAAGAAGATGATCGTCAGCCGCACCCTCAAGGGCTATGCGCCGCTGGGCCTGCTCAACTGGAGCACCTGGTATGTGTTCCTCGGCTTCCATCTGATCGACTTCATCGCCAGCCTGGCCGGCGCGCCGATCGCCTGGTCGGCCACCACCCTGAGCGTGATGCATGGCGTGACCATCGCCGTGGTGGTGCTGGTCGGGCCCAACGTGCTGCGCACCTTCTGCCTGCACTTCATCAGCTCGAACATGCACTACTACGGCGACATCGAGGCCGGCAACGTGGTGCAGCAGACCCAGGTGCTCAACCCCTGGTGGCTGTGGCCGCTGCAGGCGTTCTGCTTCAACTTCGGCAGCACCCACGGCATCCACCACTTCGTGGTCAAGGAACCCTTCTATATCCGTCAGCTGACCGCGCCGGTGGCGCACCAGGTGATGCGTGAGGCCGGGGTGCGTTTCAACGACTTCGGCACCTTCGCCCGCGCCAACCGCTGGCAGCCGCTGAACAAGCCGGCCGCTGAATCCGCGCAGACCGCCTGATCCCTCCCCCCCGGCCCCTCTCCCGGCGGGAGAGGGGAGCCGCACTGCTCGAAGACCCCATGAATATCCTGATCGTCCACGCCCATCCCGAGCCGCAGTCCTTCTGCACGGCGATGAAGGACCTTGCCGTGACCACCCTGCAGCAGGCCGGGCACAGCGTGCAGGTCTCCGACCTGTATGCGATGAACTGGAACCCGGTGGCCAGCGCCGCCGACTTCCAGCAGCGCAGCAACCCGGACTACCTGGTCTATGCCCTCGAACAGCGCCACGCCCATGGCCAGCAGGCGCTGGCCGCCGACATCGCCGGCGAGCTGGACAAGCTGCTCTGGGCCGACCTGCTGATCCTCAACTTCCCGCTGTTCTGGTGCTCGGTGCCGGCCATCCTCAAGGGCTGGATCGACCGCGTGCTGGTCTCCGGCGTGTGCTACGGCGGCCTGCGCTTCTACGACCGCGGCGGCCTGGCCGGCAAGCGCGCGCTGCTCAGCTTCAGCCTTGGCGGCCAGCAGCACATGTTCGCCGATGAAGAAGCCGTGCACGGCGCCTGGGAGCCCATGCTGCGCCCGCTGCAGCGCGGCACCCTGGCCTACACCGGGTTCAGCGTGCTGCCGCCGTTCGCCGCCTACCATGTGCCCTATATCAGCCAACAGGGGCGTGAAGACATTCTCGAGCAATACGCCGACTACCTGCTTCAGCTGGAAAGCCTCGAACCGCTGGGCTTCCCCTCGCTGGCCGACTTCGACCGCCACCTGCACCCGCTGCGCAGCCAGGTGCCGGTATGAAGCGCTGGATCTGCGTGATCTGCGGGCTGATCTACGACGAAGCCGCCGGCTGGCCGGACGACGGCATCCCCGCCGGCACGCCCTGGGCCGAGGTGCCGGATGACTGGCTGTGCCCGGATTGCGGGGTGAGCAAGGCCGATTTCGCCATGCAGGAGCTCTGAGCAAAAGCCCCGACGGCCCGCATGGACGCCTGCCCATCGGATGCGTATGATTGCGCCCCGCAACGCACCAGTAGCTCAGCTGGATAGAGTACTGCCCTCCGAAGGCAGGGGTCGTGGGTTCGAATCCCGCCTGGTGCGCCAGACTGCAATAAAACGAAGGCCCCGTGGCAGATGCCCGGGGCCTTCGGCGTTTGTGCGTCGGCGGATTAGGTCGGGATGGCGCTGTCGGGGCCGGCCTGGCGCTCTGCCTGGTGGGCCCGGAACTCCTGCAGCTGGGCGGGCAGGGCCTGCAGCACGGCCTGCAGCAGGTTGTTCAGGTAGTGCTCGGCCTGGGCCTGATCCCAGTGCTGTCGGCGCTGCTGTTCACGCTCGATGGCGGCGCTACTGAGCAGGCGCAGGTCGAGGCGGCAGATGCCGGCGACTTGGTCGCGGTGGTCGCGCAGCAGCCCTTCGCAGGCGCGCCAGCCGGTGTCCAGGCGCGGCGGCAGGTAGATCTGCGCCCGCAGCGTCTGGCCGGTGCCGTCCTGGCAGGCGAGGCTCAGCTGTTCCGCCAGTTCGCCGTTGTCGGCCAGCGGGCAGTAGAGCACCTGGTCGATGGCCCGGCTGAAGGGGCCGGACGGGCGCTGGCGGCTTTCTTCCAGCACATGGCGCTGCTCGCCGAGGCTCAGCTGCAGCTCGAGCGGTGCTGCGGCGAAGGCCTGGCCGTTGAGCAGGCTGACCTCGAACAGGCTGATGGCCAGGGTGTCGCCCTCGGCACTGCCCGCCTCGCGCCAGCCCAGGGCCAGCTGCGCCAGCAGGGTGTCGCCAAGGTTGCCGAGCAGCTGTTCGGTGAGCAGGTTGAGTTGCCAGTTGAAGTCGCTGGGCTGGGCGCTGCTGCGCAGGTTCGGGCCGTGGGGGCGGGCGAGCAGGTCGAAGAAGGCGCTGGTGGCACTGTGCGCGTCGGCGTTGGCCAGGTTGCTCTGGCGCAAGGCCGGCGGGCGCTGGCGCACCTGCTGCAGGGCGCTGCCCAGCAGCTGCTGGCCCAGTTGCACGGCGAGGCGCTCCAGCAGTGGTGCCAGCTCGTCCTGGTGCAGCCCGGCGATATCGTTGTGCAGCTCGTGGTACAGGCTCTGGGTGAGGGCGAGGAAGCCCGGCGCGATGTCGGCATGGGCGCCGATATCGGGCATTTCCGCACTCACCGCCAGGTAGGTGCCGGCGCCGCCGACCAGGTAGCCGGCCGGCTCCGGGCCGGGCTCCAGCAGCAGGTCGTAGAGCTGCTCGTCGGCGCTGCCGCTGCCCTCCAGTGGCTGCAGCTGGCGCAGCGGGTAGGCTTGCGGGCTGCCGTCCGCGGTCAGACGCAGCAGCGGGCTGCCGGCGCCCAGCGGGGCGATGCCCAGCGCGGCCAGGCCGGGGATGCGCGCGTTGAGCAGCAGCGGGTCGATGCTGCACAGCGCCGGTTGGCCGGCCTGGGGGAAGCGCAGAAAGGGGTGGGTGGCCGTGACCGCGATCGGCAGCTCGTCGAGCCGATACAGCGCGCGTCCGGCCCGCCACGGCCGGGCGACCAGGGCCAGGCGCCGCGGCCCGGCAGTGGTGGCCAGTTGCGCGCCGGGTTGCAGGGTCTCGATCGGTCGTTCGCTGCCATCGGCCAGCAGCACGCCGGTGCCGGCGGCGAAGCAGCAACCGCCCCCGCCAGTGTCCCGGTAGCCGGTGCCGGGCTGGCCATTGGCGGTGAATTCGTAGGAGTTTTCCTCGTCCATGCACGACATCGAACGGGCGCCCGGGTAGTAGGTGCAGACCCGCTCCAGGATGCCGGCGCGGGCGGCGCCGGCGATATCGTTCCAGTCGAGCCGGCGGCGGCCCGGGTCGGTGGTGGACATCCAGCTGTTGTAGGTGAGCCAGGTGCCGGCATCGACGTTGCCGGGCAGCGGCACCTGCAGGCTGGCCAGGCTGCTTTTCACACTGGCGATGATGCCGTTGATGCTGCTGCTCGGGCTGCCAAGGATGCTGAGCTTGACCCAGTGGTGCCACAGCAGCCAGTCGAAGTTGGGCAGGCCGCCCTGGCCGTGGTACTGCACGGCCAGGGCGTTGAGGTAGTTGCTGCTCTGCAGCTGGGCGCTGTAGGCAGCCAGGGCCTGGGGTTTGTCCGGGCAGTCGTTGTAGGCCTGGGTGAAGGGCGCATAGCCCTGTTGCAGGGCCACGGCATAGAGCGGCAGGGCGCTGCTGGTGATCTGCGCGTTGCAGTTGTTGACGGCGTTGTCGATGTCCCCGGACTTGAGCTGTTTGCGCAGGCTCGAGGTGATGTTGTACATCGCCTGGCACAGAGTGGCGACGGCGAAGCCGGACCAGAAGTCGTCGTTCAGGCCGGTACTGCCGCTGACGTTGTCGGTGTAGGCGGCCGGCGTGTAGCCGGGAAAGAAGATGTCGCGAAAGCTCGGCCCGGCGGAGCGGGGCCACGGCTGGGTGTGCTTGCCCGGCGTGGCCCCTTCCAGGCGACTGAGCAGGGCCGCCTTGGCCACGACCCCCACGGGGTTCGCGCCGAAAGCGGGGAGGGCGGTGAACATCGCTTCTACAGGATCGTTGGACATGCTGGCGGCCCTCCTGGCTCAGGCTACGGCGAACTGCAGATCGTCATCGGCGCGGCGCAGCAACACCGGCGGGACGAAGATCTGCACGCGTACCGAGAAACTGCAGTCGGTACTGCCGTAGTCGTTTTTGACGGTCAGCTTGTAGCTCTGCGCCGCCATGCCACGGGGTGCCACCCCGGTTTTCTGCGAGATGGCGCCGCTGCTGGCGTCGAACTGCAGGAAGTCCGGCAGTGCCGGATTGATCTCCCATTTGCGCGGGGCGCTGCCGGGCTGGCCGAGGAAGGGCGTGATGCGCTGGTCGCGGTTGTAGTCCCACAGGTCGAAATCGCGGATCGCCAGCAGGCTGGGGGCCATGGTGGTGAGGGCCACCGTCCAGGCCGTGCCGTTGCTGCCGGTAGAGACTGTCTGGCCGTCGCTGTTGAGGTAGAGCTTCTGCTTCTGGTCGTTCCAGTAGCAGTTGTAGAAGCGGAACTTGGCAGCCACCAGGGTGCCCTGGCTGTCGAACTGCGGGTCGCCGGCATACTCGCTGGCCCACAGCTGCTGGCTGGCCTTGTTCGTGTCGGCGATGGGCGGCACGGCACAGACCTTCTTGTTGTCGTCCAGGGTGAGGATCACCAGCTTCTGCCGCGGCGTGTTGTTCACCGTCTCGCCACCGAGCGCCAGCAGGGTGGAGAGGGTGGTGCGGCCGAGGGCATCGGAACCGAGGAAGAAGTCGGTGCTGAAGTCCAGCTTCTGCGCGCCGATGCCCAGCGAGCCATCGGTGTTGAAGGTCAGCGTCTGCTGGTAGTTGCCGTTGTACTGCAGGCCGATGCCGACCAGTTTCGGCGAGGTCTGGTTGGCGGCGCCGCCGGTGATGTTGAGGGCATCGATGGCGGCCTTGTCCTCCATGTAGAAACCGGCCTTCTTGGCCTGGTCTTCGGCGAATTTCTGGATCGGCGTCTTCTGTGGACGGAAGGCCAGTACCAGCAGGATGATCGCCCCGGCGATCGCCGCGAAGGCCGCCAGTACCGCCACCCCGGAGGCGATGGTGGCCACCGCCAGGCCGCCGATGACCTCGACGCCGGCGGCCCCCAGCGCCCATTCACCGAGAATGGCGATCAGCTCCAGCGACGCCGAGGCCAGCAACAGGGCGTTGCCGGCGGTCTCCAGGCCGGACTCCGAGTTGGCGATGGCAATGGCACTGAGCACGATGTTGGCCACCGCGAACAGCGCGCCGAGGCGGGTGGCGATGAACTCGTCGAGGTTGCGCCCGAAGATCTTCGCCACCACCCCGAGGTCTTCTTCCGCGCCGGCGACCAGCAGCTTGGCCTCCAGCGAGGCGTCGCGCACCAGCCAGCGCGACAGGCCGTTGCTGCCGCGGGTATTGGCCAGCTCCAGCACATCGTTCTTCCATACGCTCTTGAAGAACGAGCCCCAGGTGTTCTCCGTGCGGAAGATGGTGGTGTAGGCGGTGCCCCGGCGGATCACGGTGCCGAGCAGCTGGGCGAACACCTGCATGCCGCCGAGCACCACCTGGGTGCGCTGGGCATCGCTGAGGTTCTTCCAGTCCATCACCCCGTAGACAAAGGCAGCGATGCCCACGGAGGCGGCGGCCAGGGTGATCGCCTTGGCCGCGAGCAGGCTGACCTTGCTGGTGATGGGCCAGCTGGCGGCGAACTTGGCGGCCAGCTGTTCCCACTCGTAGATGCCGGCGAAGCTGGCGGACAGGCTGGCGAAGGTGTCGAGCACCTCGCGGATCTGCCCCTGCTGCTGGGCCTCGCGCAGCTGACGGATCATGTCGAGGATCTGCGGGTCGGTGGAGTTGCCGTACTGCTTGATGAACTCGCTGATGACCTTGTCGACCGAGTAGGCGTACTGATCCATGTTGCCGCTGTAGTCGATCAGGGTCGGCAGGATGTTGCCGATCTGGAAGGTCTGGATCACCTGGGTGTACTGGTTGCAGAAGAAGCCGCTGGGGTCGAGCACGTTGAGCACGGCCAGGTTGGTCTGCACGCGCTGGGCGAAGGCCGAGCCGTCGAGACCGGTGTTGCTGTTCAGCGAGATCATGCGCAGGTAGTTGAGGGCCGAGGGCTGGGTCGAGTAGCGGAACATCAGGTAGGCCCAGTACAGGCTCTGTTTACCCTTGCTGGCGGCCTCGGTGACCATGGTGATCAGCTCGTCGATCTGCTTCTGGTCACCGGTGACGGTGGCGCGAATCTGGGTGATCCAGCTGGCCAGATCCTGGTCGATCAGCGGCGCGTACTGGCCGTTGTTGTCGATCTGATCCTGGAGGAACAACGCGGTGTCGGGGAACTGCATGCGCCAGCGGTTGGCATACAGCTGCGGCGACTGGGCCTGGTACACCTCGTCGATGGCCACCTGCTGCGACAGCCATTTGCCGGCGCGGTCGCCGTTCAGGTAGGGCGCGCCGGGGTCGTCGGTACGCGCCAGGGCGCTGCTCAGGTAGGCCACGCTGAGGCTCTTGTACCAGTCCTGCGGCAGCTGGCCCTTGGCCCCCTTGATGGCGGCGATGGCCTTGAGTTCGGCGCTGAGCTGCGGCGGGTTGGGCGAGATGAATTCGCTGCGCAGTTCGGGATCCATGTAGTACTGCAGGATCAGGTAGAAGTCCTGCATCGAGTTGTCGCGCACCACCTCGCTCCACACCTTCTTCGGCACGCCGTGGCTGTCCACCGTGGTTTGCTGGAACGGCGACATGCCGAGCAGGGTATGGATGTTCAGCGGGGTGCCGGCCAGCAGCTGGTTGTGCAGGGAGCTGCGGGTGCTGGCGATGGTCTGGCGCAGGCTGGCCTGTGGCGCGCTGAGGTGGTCGGCCAGGCGTACCAGCGAGGCGGCGCAGTGACGCTTGCCGACCCCGGCGTGGCTGCCGTTGAGTATGCGCTCGCCATTCTCGGAGAACTCCAGATGGCCATCGGCACCCAGGCCGCTGGCCTGGGCCTGGGCGGCGCTGAGGCCCTGCCAGATGAGGCGGTTGCCCTGCACCCGGGAATTGGCCACGGCCTGGCCGTCGATCACCAGCTGGCCGTCGTGTACCTGCACCAGGCCGCTGTGCTGGCCGCTGGTGTGGTCGATCAGGCCGTAGAAGCCGGCGATGGCCGGGTTGTCGACTATGCCGCGGATGGCGTAGGGCGTACCGAGGATGGTGTTCTCGCCGGTCAGGTAGGCGCCCTCGAAGCTGCTGGCGAAGCCGTCGAAGTTGAAGGCCAGCTGGTAGGGGAACACGCTTTTCACCGGGCTGCTGCCGCGGTCGTCGGCGTCCGGGTTGACGCCCTGGTTGGCGCTGAAGATCAAACGGAACTCCGCGGTGAGCAGCAGGGTGAAGTCGAAGTCCGGCTGCGGCGCCCAGTCGGTGCGGGTCTGCAGGTCGGAGAATTCCACCAGCACATGGGGGTCGGGCTGGCCGATGAAGGGGCCCTTGTCGGTCAGGCCGTAGGTGAAGCGCAGGGCCTGGTCGATCCAGGTGGCGTTCTTCCACTCGGCGGATTTCACGTCCCAGTTCAGCTTGGGCCCGCTGGCGTCGCCGGATACGTACTGCCCGGCATTGGCCGATACGGCACAGGTGTAGGACACCGGCTTGAGGTCGATCTCCACCGAGAAGTGCGCGTCGCCGCGGGTGATGTAGCCGTAGCCCTTGGTGTGGTCGGGGAGCAGCTCGATGCGCCCGCTGACCGCCTGCGCGCCGCTGCCCTGGTGCCAGCTGAGCAGGTGGTTGTGCGGATCCCAGTCCAGCGCCTCGCGGGCGATCGGCTGGTCGCCCAGCAGCAGGTGATCCTGGCTGCGATCCTGTGGCGCCGGCGTGAGCAGGGTCAGCAGCTCGGCGCCCAGCGGGCTGCTGCCGACGAAGTTGTTCAGCAGCTTGATCGAATAGGTGCGGGCGAACTGGTGGCGGGCCGCCAGCAACGCGCCGGTATGGGTGTGCTGCGGGTTGACTGCGCGGCGGGTGCGCAGTTGCAGACGGGCCAGTTCGCTTTTGTTGATCCCTTTCATGGCAAACCTCTTCGAAGTGGAATGACGACCCTCGGCCGGGCCGAGCGGGCTCATGCAGCCAGGGCATCTGGCCCGGGCTCGAACGCACAAGGAGAGGCTGCCCGGCGGCCGCACAGCAGGCGGCGGGGGCGACGCGGCGCCGGCTCGGCGTACCCGCGGCGGGTCAGTGCGCGTGGGCAGTGACCGGGGCGGGCGGCTGGCGAGCCGGTTGCACGGCAGATGAAGGGGTAGATCGAACCTGAACAGGTAATGCGGAAATAATGCATCCATTCATCAAGCGAACTCCTTGTACCCGGCCGGATCGCCCGTTCAGCAGGCAGCCCGGTGCGGGTCAGCGCCAGCCAACGGCTGTCCTGATGGCGCTGTGTAGATCGGTTTAGCCGACCAGGCAGGGCCGTCAAGCTAGCCAAGGGCCAGTATCGGCAGCGCCTTCGGCGATGTTCTTGTGCCTGTCGAGGCTTCTGGCACGGGGCTTTCAGGTCAGTCTGCCGGTTCCTGAGGGCAAGCCCCGGCGAGTGCCGTTCCGGGCGGCAGGTGGCGGATTCCGGGGCCTGCGGCCCGGTCGAGAATGCTTAGACGGTTTGACGATCAGGTAGCCCGTTCTAATCGCCAACCGGCGAATCTGCCCTTGGGCCGGGGCGCTGCGGCGATTGTTTCGTCCGGGGTAATGATCTATCACCCATCCGTGCGCTTATCCGCCCCTGCCGCACTGCCTAGAATCCTCCTGCCGCCCGGGTTCACGGGCGTTTCGCGCCAAATCAGCAGGATCATCCACAGTGTCGCGTCACCTTGTGCAGGGACTGGCGTTCGTCGGCTCCTTCGTCGTTTTTGCCGGCCTCGCCGGCTGCATCAGCACCCATGGCATCGCCCCCCGCCAACAGCGCCTCGGCAACCCCGAACTGGCCAGCGATGCGGCCATTCAGGAGGCCGCCAAGGCCGCGCAGTGGCCGCGCCAGCACTGGTGGCAGGACTACCGCGACCCGCAGCTGGACGCCTGGATCGCCCGCGCGCTGGATGGCAGCCCGAGCCTCGATGAAGCCACCGCGCGGGTGCGCCTGGCCATGGCCATGGCCGGCGCGGCGGAGGCCGTCGAGGCACCGCAGGTTGGCGCGGATATCTCGCTGAGCCGCCACCGCTGGCCGGACGACTACTTCTACGGCCCCGGCGAGCTGGCCAAGACCACCAGCTGGAACAACAACGCCGCCCTCGGCCTGAGCTACGCCCTCGACCTCTGGGGCCGCGAGCGCAGCAACAGCGAGCGCTACCTGAACCTGGCGCAGATGGCCGCCGCCGAACTGCGGGTGGCGCAGCTGGAGCTGGAGAGCAACATCGTTCGCACCTACATCCAGTTCTCCCTGCACCATGCCGAGCGCGACATCGGCCTGGCCCTGCTGCACCAGCAGGAGCAGATCCTCGACCTGGCCCGGCGGCGCCTGGCCGGCGGCCTGGGTACCCAGTTCGAGGTCAGCCAGGCCGAGGTGCCGCTGCCCGAGACCCGCCGCCAGCTGGAAGCGCTCGACGAGGCCATCGCCCTCGACCGCAACCGCCTGGCCGCCCTGGCCGGCCAGGGGCCGGGTGCCGGCGCCGTGCTGCAGCGCCCGCGCCTGAGCCTGGCCGGCCAGCCGGGGCTGCCCAGCCAGCTGCCGCTGGAGCTGCTCGGCCATCGCCCGGACGTGGTTGCCCGGCGCTGGCAGGTGGCCGCCGAGGCGCAAGGCGTGGAGGTGGCGCGCGCCGACTTCTATCCCAACGTCGACCTGGTCGCCAGCCTTGGCTACAGCGCGGTGGGCGGCGGCATGCTGGAGTTCTTCAAGGGCCAGAAGTCCAGCTGGGGCATCGGCCCGGCGATTTCCCTGCCGATCTTCGACGGCGGCCTGCGCCGCGCCCACCTGGGCGAGGCGGCGGCCGGCTACGATGCAGCGGTGGCGCAGTACAACCAGACCCTGGTCGGTGCCCTGCGCGAGATTTCCGACCAGCTGATCCGCCTGCACTCGCTGCGCCAGCAGCAGGATTTCGCCGCCGCCTCGGTGGCCAGTGCCCAGCGCACCTACGACATCGCCACCCAGGCCTACCGCGGCGGTCTTACCGACTACCTCAACGTGCTCAATGCGCAGTCGCGCCTGTTCCAGCAGCAACAGGTCGAGCAGCAGGTGCAGGCCGCGCGCCTGGCAGCCCACGCCGGCCTGCTGGTGGCCCTCGGTGGCGGCCTGCTGGAGGCGGCGGACAGCCCGGCCGAGGCGCAGCTGCAGCCGCACAGCGTGGCCGTACGGCCGCAGGCCGCGCGCTGAGATGGGCGCGCCCCTGTCCCTGCGCCCGGCGAGCGCTGGCGAACGCCTGCAGCGTGCCCTGTACGAGTGGGCACGCAGCGATGGGGTGACCTGGCTGTACATCGCCAAGGTGCTGCTGGCCGCCCTGCTGACCCTGTGGCTGGCCCTGCGCCTGGAGCTGCCGCAGCCGGGCACGGCCACCGTTACCGTGTTCATCGTCATGCAGCCGCAGAGCGGCCAGGTGTTCGCCAAGAGCTTCTACCGCCTGCTCGGCAGCCTGGTCGGCCTCGGCGTGATGCTGCTGCTGATCGCCCTGTTCGCCCAGGAGCGGGTGCTGTTCCTGCTCGCCGTGGCCCTGTGGATCGGCCTGTGCACCGCCGGTGCCGCGCGCTACCGCGACTTCCGCGCCTATGCCTGCATGCTTGCCGGCTACACCGCGACCCTGGTCGGCCTGCCCGCCGCCGAGCAGCCGGACATCGCCTTCATGCAGGCAGTGTGGCGCCTGCTGGAAGTTGCCCTGGGCATTCTCTGCGCCAGCGTGGTGAGTGCCACCCTGTGGCCGCAGACGGCCAGTGCGGCCCTGCGCAATGCCCTCTACCAGCGCTTCGGCAGCTTTGCCGAGTTCGCCCTCGCGCACCTCGATGGCGGTGCGCGGCCGGCCTTCGAAGCGGCCAGCCTGGCGTTCGCCGCGCAAACGGTGAGCCTGGAAACCCTGCGCAGCGCCACCGGTTTCGAAGACCCGCACATGCGCCTGCGCAGCGGTCGCCTGGCCCGCCTGAACAGCGAGTTCATGCGCCTGAGCACCCGCTATCACGCCCTCCACCAGCTGCTCGAACGCCTGCGCGGGCAGGGCGCCGAGGCCGTGTTGCAGGCCCTGCACCCGAGCCTGCAGCGCCTGCGCGAGATGCTCGAGCCCTGGCGCGGGCGGCCGCTCACCGACCGCGACGCGGCCAGCCTGGCCGCCCAGCTCGACGCCCAGCGCCCGGGGCTGATGCAGGACATTCGCCTGGCCCGTGCCGCCCTGCGCGTGGAGCCCGAGCAGCGGCTCGACTTCAACACCGCCGCCGAGCTGCTCTATCGCCTGGCCGACGACCTCCACCAGTACGCCCAGACCCACGCCTCGCTGGCTGCCCACCGCCACGCGCGGGAGGACTGGCCGCACCGCTTCGCGACCAAGGCCAACCTGCTCGCCGCCCTGGTGGCTGGCGCACGCACTGCGCTGATGGTGCTGCTGCTCGGCCTGTTCTGGATCGCCACCGCCTGGCCCAGCGGCAGCACCTTCGTGCTGATCGCCGCAGTGGTGGCGGCGCTCAGCTCGAGCGCCGCCGACCCGGCCAAGCTGGCCATGCAGATGGCCGCGGGCACCCTGCTGGCGGCGCTGCTCGGCTTCGCCGTGACCTTCTTCGTGCTGCCGCACCTGGACGGCTTCCCGCTGCTGGCCCTGGCCCTGGCG
This sequence comes from Pseudomonas alcaligenes, assembly GCF_014490745.1. Lineage (NCBI taxonomy): Bacteria > Pseudomonadati > Pseudomonadota > Gammaproteobacteria > Pseudomonadales > Pseudomonadaceae > Aquipseudomonas > Aquipseudomonas alcaligenes. Next base: position 186,556 of record NZ_LZEU01000001.1, read on the forward strand.
CCGGTGTTCGCCCTCGGCGTGTTCTTCACCCTGCGCCCGCGCTGGGCTGGCGCCGGCCTCGGCCTGCTGGTGTTCTTCAGCTTCGGCGCGATCCCGGCCAACCTGGCGCTGTACGACCCCGGGCGCATGCTCAACACCTACCTGGCCATGCTCCTGGCCCAGCTGCTGGCCGCCGCCTTCGCCGCCGTGTTGCTGCCACCGACCAGCGCCTGGCTATGGCGGCGCCTGCAGCGTGACCTGCGCCTGCGCGTGGTGCAGGCGGTCAGCGCGCGCCTGGCGGGGCTGCAGCCGGCCTTCGAGAGCGGCACCCGCGACCTGCTCAGCCAGGCCTACGGGCTGGCCGCGCGCAACCCGCAGGTGCAGCGCGACCTGCTGCGCTGGATGCTGCTGGTGCTGGAAATCGGCCATGCGGTGATCGAGCTGCGCCACGAGCAGGAAGCCCTGCCGGCCCAGCCCTGCTACGCCGAGGACATGCCCTGGCGCCTGGCGGTGCGGGTGCTCGGCCGGGCGCTGATCCGCCTGTTCGTGCAGCCCTCGGCGGGCAACCGCGGGCGTGCCCTGGCGGCGGTCGAACAGGCCATCGCCACCACCCGGCGCACCGCCGAGCCTTGCGCGCCGGACTTCGAGAGCTCGCCGCTGCGCCGGGTGCTCAGTTACCTGCACTTCATCCGCAGCTCGCTGCTCGACCCGCAGTCGCCGCTGTACCCCAGTTCCCCAACCGGAATCCCGCGCCATGCTGCCTGACGGTCTGCCCCGCGAAATCGCCCTGCACGGCCTGTACATGCCGACCCTGACCCTGCTGTTCGTGGTCGCCGCCGTGCTCTGCTGGTGCCTCGACCGCCTGCTGGCCGGCGCCAACCTGTACCGCTTGGTCTGGCACCCGGCGCTGTTTCGCGTGTGCCTGTTCGCCTGCCTGTTCGCCGGCATGGCGTTGCCCCTCTACCGCTAACCACGAGCCGACCATGACCCTGAAATCCGTCTTCAGCCTGCTGGCGACCCTGCTCATCCTGCTGGCCGCCACCCTGCTCGGGCGCAGCCTGTGGCTCAACTACATGGACAGCCCGTGGACCCGCGATGGCCGTGTGCGTGCCGACATCATCAACGTCGCCGCCGATGTCTCCGGCATCGTGGTGGCGGTACCGGTGCGCGACAACCAGCAGGTGCGCAAGGGCGACCTGCTGCTGCAGATCGACCCCGAGCACTACCGCCTCGCCGTGCAGCAGGCCGAAGCCCTGGTGGCTTCGCGCCGCGCCAGCAGCGCCATGCGCCGGCAGAACGCCAGCCGCCGCGCGGCGATGGACGAGCAGGTGGTTTCGCGCGAGAGCCTGGACGATGCCAGCAACCTGGCCGCGGCGGCGGCGGCCGACCTGCAGCAGGCCGAGGCGGCGCTGGCGGCGGCGCGTCTCAACCTGCAGCGCACCGAAGTGCGCGCCGCGGTGGACGGCTACGTGACCAACCTCAACGTGCACCCCGGCGACTACGCGCGGGTTGGCGAGGCCAAGATGGCCCTGGTCGACCAGCACTCCTACTGGGTCTACGGCTACTTCGAGGAGACCAAGCTGCCGCACCTGGCGGTCGGCGACCCGGTGGAGCTGCAGCTGATGAGCGGCGAGCGCCTGGACGGCCATGTCGAGAGCATCGCCCGGGCCATCTACGACCGCGACAACCCGGCCAGCCGCGAGCTGGTGGCCGACGTCAACCCGACCTTCAACTGGGTGCGCCTGGCCCAGCGCGTGCCGGTGCGCATCCACCTCGACCGGGTGCCGGACGGCGTGCTGCTGGCAGCCGGCATCACCGCCACGGTGATCGTCCACCCGGCGGCCGGCGCCGCGGCGGGCGGCTAGCTGATGACCGGAACCAGCTGGCGGATGCGCTCCTGGTTGCCGCGCCACCAGGGCAGCAGGGCATCGCCGGGCATCGGCTTGGCCAGGAAGTAGCCCTGCGCCTCGCCGCAGCCGAGACTGCGCAGCAGCTGCCAGTCCTCGCGGGTTTCCACGCCTTCGGCAACGACCCGCAGGCTGAGCTTGCGGGCGATGTCCAGGGCGCTTTCCAGGAGAATGCGCAGGTGCAGGCTCTGGCTGGCACCGTTGACAAAGGCGCGGTCGACCTTGAGCTCGGTGCAGGGCACCCGTGACAGCTGCAGCATGCAGGAGAAACCGGTGCCGTAGTCGTCCACCGACAGGCCGAAGCCTTTCAGGCGCAGGCGCGCCAGGGTGCCGAGGGTGGTGCCGAGGTCGGTCATGATGGCGCTCTCGGTGATCTCCAGGATCACGTAGCGCGGCTCGATGCCGCTGGCGCTGACCCGGTCGATGATCGCGTCGGCCAGCCGCGAGTCGGCCAGCGAGCGCGCCGAGACATTGATCGAGAAACTCAGCGGCAGGCCGGTGGCGTGCCACTGGCGGCAATAACGCAGCGACATGTCGAGCATCTGCAGGGTCATCTCGGAGATGTACTGGCTGCGTTCGATTAGCTCGATGAAGCAGGCCGGGGTGAGCAGGCCGTACTGTGGGTGCTGCCAGCGGATCAGCGCCTCGACGCCGTTGAGGGCGCCGTCGGCGAGGGCCACCTTGGGCTGGAAGTAGGCGACGAACTCGTGGTTGTGCAGGGCGCGCTGCACGTCCTGTTCATCCAGGTGCGGGCCCTGGGGCTGCTGCTCGTCGCTTTCCGTGCGCAGCTGCACGGCGGAGAAACGGCTCAGGCTGCCCAGCAGCTGCTCGCGCAGCAGCGGTTTCTGCAGCACGCCGAGCAGGCGCAGGCCAAGGCTCTTGCCCATGCTCTCGACCACGTTGAGCAGCACGCTTTCGCGGGCGCTGGCCACTATCACGGCCGGATCCAGGCTTAGCCGGGCCAGTTCATGGAGCACCTGCACGCCGTCCATGCCGGGCATTTCCAGATCCAGCACCAGGGCTTCGATCTGCGGATTGGTCTTCAGTTGGGCTATGGCGTCGAAGCCATCCACTGCCTGCAGCACGTTCTCGATGCCCATGTCGCTGCACAGTTCGGCCATGAACTGGCGCTGTACTTCACTGTCATCGACCACCAGCAGGTGCTGGGGCAGTCTGTTCGGAACCATCGTGCGTGCTCCCTAGCGCCAGCTCATTACGACTCGGGGAATGTCGTCCAGCGAGATCACCTGATTCACGCCGCCTAGTTTGATCGCCTCTTTCGGCATACCGAATACCACGCAACTCTCTTCGTCCTGGGCGCAGGTGTGCGCCCCGGCTTCATGCAATTCCTTGAGCCCGCGGGCGCCGTCGTCACCCATGCCGGTCATGATCACCGCCAGGGCATTACGCCCAGCCTGCACCGCTGCCGAGCGGAACAGCACGTCGACTGACGGCCGGTGACGGCTGACCAGCGGGCCGTCCTTGACCTCCACCAGGTACTGCCCGCCGCTGCGCTTGATCAGCATGTGCCGCCCACCGGGGGCGATCAGCGCGCGGCCCGGCAGCATGCGGTCGCCGTCCTGGGCCTCGCGCACTTCGATGGCGCACAGCGAGTCGAGGCGCTCGGCGAAGCTGCGGGTGAACTTCTCCGGCATGTGCTGGACGATGGCGATGGCCGGCGCGTTCACCGGCAGCTCCACCAGCACCTGCTCCAGCGCCTGGGTGCCGCCGGTGGAAGTGCCGAGCAGGACGATCTTCTCGGTGGTGCGCTGGTTGAGCAGGCCGCTGCTGGGCAGCTCCACCAGGGCCTCGGCGCCGAGCTTGGGCGCCTTGCTCAGTGGCGCGCTGGCCGGTGCCTTGGCGCGTACCCGCGCCTTGGCCGCCGTGCGGATGGCGGTGAGCATGTCCTGGGCGCTGTCCTGGAGAAAATCGCGCAGGCCCATGGTCGGCTTGGTGATCACCTCCACCGCGCCGGCGGCCAGGGCCTGCAGGGTAATGTCGGCGCCCTTCTCGGTGAGGGTCGAGCAGATCACCACCGGGGTCGGCCGGGTGGCCATGATCTGGCGCAGGAAGGTGATGCCGTCCATGCGCGGCATCTCCACGTCGAGCAGGATCACGTCGGGCCACACCCGCTCCATCTTCTGCTGGGCCAGCAGCGGATCCATGGCCGCGCCGACCACCTCGATGTCCTTGTGCGGGGCCAGCAGCTGCTGCATCACCTCGCGCATCACCGCCGAGTCGTCGACGATCATCACCTTGATGCTCATTGCGGCAGCTCCTCCAGAGCCTTGATCGCCAGGGTGCCGCCGCGGCGTACCCAGACCTCGCCGGTGCTGAGGTCGAAGCGCAGGTAGCGGTAGCCGTCGCCACCCAGGTCGCGGCTGACCACGTGCAGGCCGGCGCTGTCGGCCAGGTGCTCGACGAATTCGATGTTCTGCTCGCCGATCTCCTGGCGCAGGCTGGAGCCGGGGTTGCTCAGGGTGCGCGAGCCGCCGAACAGCTTGACCTCGGCCTCGGCCAGTTTCAGGGCGTGGGCGCGCGCCTGTTGCTTGAGCCAGATCCAGGCTTCGCCACCGTAGCGGCCGTCGAGGTCACGCGCATGTTCGGCGACCCGGCGCTTGCCGGGCAGCTGGAAGTGGCACATGCCGCCTTTGCGCGCCTTGGGGAACCACAGGACGATGGCCACGCAGGGGCCGAGCAGGGTTTCCACGCGCAGCTCGCCGCTGCCAAAGTACAGGTCGCCGGGGTTGAGGAAGCGCTTGCTGCTCATTGCGCCACCTTGCGGTAGATCGACGAGGTCACCAGCTCCAGCGGCAGGCGGGTATCGTGCAGCGCCTCGGAATGGCCGACCATCAGCCAGCCGCCGGGTTTGAGGCGTTCGACCACGTTGTGCAGCACCCGCTGCTTGGTCGGCATGTCGAAATAGATCAGCACGTTGCGCAGCAGGATCAGGTCGAACTGGCCCAGCTCCGGGGCCGCCTGGGTCAGATTGCCGGGGCGGAACTCGACCCGTTCGCGCAGGCTGCGCTCCACCAGGAAGTAGCCGTGGTAGCGGTCGCGGCCCTTGAGGCAGTAGCGCTTCAGGTAGTGCTGCGGAATCCGCTCGCCGCGCGCCATCACGTACAGGCCGCGACGCGCGCTGCTCAGCACCTGCTGGCTGACATCGGTGCCGATCACGCTCCACGGCTGACGGCTGCGCCCGCTGTCGAGCAGCATGGCCAGGGTGTAGGCCTCCTCGCCGCTGGAGCTGGCCGCGCTCCACACGCGGAAATCACTCTGCGTGGCCACCTGCGGCAGGATCTTCTGCTGCAGGAAGTCGAAGTGCTTGGGTTCGCGGAAGAAGTAGGTCTCGTGGGTGGTGATCAGGTCGATGGCCACCTCCAGCTCCGTCGCGCCGGCCGGCGAGATCAGGTGCTGGTAGTACTCGCGGTAGCTGCCCATCTGCAGGGCGCCGAGGCGCTTGGACAGACGCCCGCAGATCAGCGGCTTCTTCACCGGCGGCAGCTGGATGCCGACGCGCTGGTAGAACAGCTGCTGAAGTTGGCGAAACTCCGGCTCGCTCAGGACGATGTGCGAAGCCGAAGCTGGAGTCATGCTCATGCCGCCATCCGCCATACGCGCCTCACGGAGCCGGCTGGTCGAGTTCGCCGACCAGTTGCGCCAGTTCGTCGAGCGACAGCGCCTGGGGGATGTCCAGGACGATGACGAACTGCTCGTTCTGCTTGAGGATGCCGGCGATGAAGTCGGCACGAATACGTGCGCCGAACGCCGGGCGGGTTTCCAGCTGGTGCCCCTCCACGGCCAGCACTTCGTTGACCGCATCGACGATGATGCCGATCAGCTGCTGGTTGTCGTCCTGGGTGACCTCGACGATGACGATGCAGGTGCGCTTGGCGATGCTGGTGCGTTCGCGGCCGAAGCGCACCGACAGGTCGATCACCGGTACCACCGCGCCGCGCAGGTTGATCACCCCGCGCAGGAAGGGCGGCACCAGGGGGATTTCGGTGAGGCTGCCGAACTCGATGATCTCGCGGATGTGCTCGATCGGCAGGGCGAACAGTTCGTTGCCCAGGGTCAGGGTGAGGAACTGCTGGGTCAGCGGCGTTTCCGCCACGGCGGGCGGGCGGCCTGGTACCTGGGCTGGCAGGGTGGTCATCGCGCTACTCCTAGAAGCGGGTAAAGGCCGACTCGTCGATCTGCTCGTCCTGCACCTGGCGGCGCAGCGGCTGTACCGGCTTGCCGCTCGGCACGGCCTTGCGCGGCCGCCCGCCCTGGCTGGCGGTGCTGCTGTGCGGGCTGCCTTCGGCCAACTGGAAGAACTGGATCATCTCCTGCAGCTGCACGGCCTGGCCGCTCATCTCCTCGGAGGTGGAGGACAGCTCCTCGGAAGCCGAGGCGTTGACCTGGGTGGTCTGCGCCAGCTGGGTGACGGCCAGGTTGATCTGCTCCAGGCCGGTGTTCTGCTCGCGCGAGGCCGAGGAAATTTCCTGCACCAGGTCGGCGGTCTTGCGGATCGATGGCACCATCTGGTCGAGCAGCTGACCGGCACGTTCGGCCAGGGTCACGCTGTCGCTGGCCACCGCGCCGATCTCCTGGGCGGCCACCTGGCTGCGTTCCGCCAGCTTGCGTACTTCGGCGGCCACCACGGCGAAGCCCTTGCCATGGTCACCGGCGCGCGCCGCTTCGATCGCCGCGTTGAGGGCGAGCAGGTTGGTCTGGTAGGCGATGTCGTCGATGATGCCGATCTTGCCGGCAATCTGGCGCATGGCGTTGACCATCTCGCGTACCGCCGCGCCGCCTTCCTCGGCGTCCTTGGACGACTGGCTGGCCATGCTGTCGGTAACCTTGGCGTTCTCGCTGTTCTGCGCCACGGTGGCGGCGATTTCCTCGACGGAGGCGCTGGTTTCCTCGACGTTGGCCGCCTGTTCGGAGGCGTTCTGGCTCAGCGCCTGGGCCGAGGCGGCCACCTGTTCGGAGGCCGAGGCCAGGGAGTCGGCAGTCATGCGCACGTCGCCCATGATCGAGCGCAGCTTCTGCACCATCTGCTGCAGGCTGAACAGCATGCTGGTCTGGTCGCCGTTGCGCAGGGCGATGGCCACCGTGAGGTCGCCGGCGGCCACCCGCTGCAGGGCCTTCTCGGCATCCGCCGGCTCGCCGCCGACCTGGCGCACGATCATGCGGGTGACCAGCATGCCGATCAGTACGGCGAGGACGAAGCCGCCGATCATCAGGCCGATCATCAGGTTGACGATGCTGTTGGTGATGGCGGTGGATTCGGTGTTGACCTGTTCCGCGGTCTTGTCGTTGATATCCACCAGATGGCTGACCGTCTCCAGCAGCTTCTCGAAGATCGGCCGGGTTTCCTGGCGGATCAGCTGGTCGGCGGCCTGGTGGTCGCCGGCCTTGAGCAGGGCCATGACCTTGTCGGCCGACTCGCGGTAGGCCGGCAGTACCTTGTCGTATTCGGCAATGGTCTGTTCTTCTTCCGGGGTCAGCACGGTGTTGCGATAGGCCGTGAACGCCTTGTCGATGGTCTCGTTGGACTTCTGGTTCTTGCTGTCCTGCTCGCGGGTCTGTTCGACCTCGTTGAGCGCCAGGGCCACGTACAGGCGGCGGTAGTGCTGGATGGTCTCGGACTTGACCTGGCCGAGGTCGCGGATCGGGATCAGGCGGTCGAAGTAGATGCTGCTCATCATGCCGTCGACCTGCTTGAGCTTGGCCGTGCCAAAGCCGCCGATGACGAGCGAGACCAGCGCGACCAGCAGGAAGGAAACGGTCAGTTTGGTTGCAAGGCGTAGCTGAGTGAACCAGCTCATGGGTGTCTCCTGGTTATTGTTCTGCATGCAAAGGGGGAGCGAGCGGGGCCGGCTGGCGACCTAGCTGGTTGGCCTGGTGGGTGATCTTCTGCACCAGGTGGGCGACATCGAGAATCAGGGCGACCCGGCCATCGCCGAGGATGGTCGAGCCGCTCAGGCCGGAAACGCTGCGAAACAGGCTGCCGAGCGGCTTGATCACCGCCTGGAATTCGCCGATCAGCTGGTCGACCACCACGCCGGCGCGGCTCTGGCCGAACTGCAGGACGACCAGGCTCTCGCGGATGCCGACGGCCGGCGGCAGGTCGAACAGGTCGCGCAGGCGCACATAGGGCAGGGCCTCGCCGCGCAGGCTGAGCAGGTCGTGCTGGCCTTCCTGCTCGCCGAGGTCGACGCATTCGATGACCTGATCCAGCGGCAGGACGAAGGTCTCGTCGGCCACCTTGACCTGGAAGCCGTCGATGATCGCCAGGGTCAGCGGCAGGCGGATGCGCACCGTGCTGCCCAGGCCGAATTCGCTGAGCACCTCGACCTCGCCGCGCAGCTGTTCGATGTTGCGCCGCACCACGTCCATGCCCACGCCGCGGCCGGAGAGGTTGGTGACCTGCTCGGCGGTGGAGAAGCCGGGTTCGAAGATCAGGCGGAATACTTCGTTGTCGCTGAGCACCTGGTCGGCCTGCACCAGGCCCTTCTCGATGGCCTTGGCCAGGATGCGCTGGCGATCCAGGCCGCGGCCGTCGTCGCTGACCTCGATGGCGATGCTGCCGGACTCGTGGTAGGCGTTCAGGCGCAGGGTGCCGCGGGCGGTCTTGCCGGCGGCCAGGCGCGCCTCGGAGGGTTCGATGCCGTGATCCATGGCGTTGCGCACGATGTGCATCAGCGGGTCGGCGAGCTTTTCCACCATCGACTTGTCCAGCTCGGTGTCGGCACCGGTGATCAGCAGCTCGATGTCCTTGCCCAGCTCCTTGCTGATGTCGCGCACCACCCGCGGGAAGCGCTGGAACACTTCGCCGATGGCCACCATGCGCAGCGACAGCGAGGCATCGCGGATGCGCTCGACCAGGGTGGCGACGCCTTCGTTGGCCTCGGCCATGGCCGCCGGGTCGCCCTGGCGCAGCGACAGGCTGGCGGCGGCGCCGGCGATCACCAGTTCGCCGACCAGGTTGATCAGCTGGTCGAGCTTGCCCACTTCGACCTTGATGAATACCTGCTCGTGGGCGCGTTTCTCCTCGGCCTGCTTCTGCTTGTGCAGGGCGGCGGAGACCACCGGTGGCGCCACCAGCTGTTCCTCCACCAGCAGGGTGCCGAGCGGTGGCGCCGGCTGCGGCGCGGCGTTCTGCAGATCGAGCACATGCTGCAGTTCATGGGCGGTGAGGGCACCGCTGCGCACCAGGATCTCGCCCAGGCGGCCGGGCGATTCCGGCAGGCTGGCGATCAGGCGGATGTAGGCGTCGATGGCGCTGTGCGGCGGCAGGATCAGCAGCTGGCTGTCTTCGCGGATGAACTCGAAGGCATCCTCGATTTCCTGCTTGGCGGCGCTCGACTCGAACTCGATCTCGAAGCCCAGGTAGCTGCTTTCGGCATCAAAGCCGGCGGCGTCGGGGATGTATTCGGTGAGGGTGTGCAGGTAGACGATGCGCCCGAGCTTGCTCAGGTAGCGCAGGAATGACAGCGGGTCGAGGCCGTGGCGCAGCACGTCGACCTTGGGTCGCAGGGAGATGTGCCAGAGGTCGCTGCTGACCGCCTCGCCTTCCAGCACGTCGACCCGGCCTTCGGCCTGGGGCATGGCCAGGGTGCTGAGCTGGCTGGTCGGCTCGGCGGCCGCAGCCGCTTCGCCAGTCTCACCCTGGAGCAGGCACTGGTTGAGCTGGTCGAGCAGGTAGGCGCGCAGTTCGGGGTTGGGCTCGATGGCTTCCTGGCCGTCCTCGACCGCAGTGAGCAGGCTGCCGATGTAGTCGCTGCAGGTCAGCAGCAGCGAGAGCATGCTGCCGTCCAGCGGCTGCTCGCCGTTGCGTACCTGATCCAGCAGGCTTTCCACCACGTGGGTGAAGTCGATCAGCGAGCTCAGGCCGAACAGCCCGGCCGAACCCTTGATGGTGTGCGCGGCGCGGAAGATGGCGTTGACCCGGTCGGTGCTGTAGCCGCCGTTCTCGATCTCCAGCAGCGCTTCTTCCATGGCCACCAGCAGTTCGCGGCCTTCCTGCACCAGGGCGCCGCGGGCTTGGTCGAGGTTCATGGGCGCTCTCCCGGGCTGTCGAGCGGTATCACCAGCGGGTCACCCAGTTCGGCCACCAGGTTGAGCAGGTCGAGCACCTCGCGCACGCTGTGCGAGTGCTGCACGAAGGTCAGTTGCTTGTTGCGCCGCTGCGCCTCGCGCTTGAGCATCAGGAGGATCTGCACGCCGCTGCTGTCGAAGTCCTGCACGTTGGCCAGGTCGATATCCAGCTGCTGGTGCTGGCCGAGCAGGTCGAGCAGTTCGTCCTTCAACTGGTTGGCGTGGTAGATGTTGAACTCGCCCTGTACCGCGGAAATGTACCGCCCGGCTTCTTCACGACTGTGGATCTCGGCCATGGCAGCCAACCTCAGGGCAGAATCAGTTTGGATACGGCATCCAGCAGTACCGGCGGCTGAAACGGTTTGACCACCCAGGCGCGCACGCCGGCGGCCTTGCCCTCGGCCTTCTTGGCCTCGCCGGCTTCGGTGGTGAGCATGATCACCGGGGTGAACTTGTAGGCCGGCAGCTGCTTGGCCGATTTGACGAAGGTGATGCCGTCCATGTTCGGCATGTTCACGTCGGAGACGATCAGGTTGATCTTGCGGCCGTCCAGCTTGCTCAGCGCATCCTTGCCGTCGCAGGCTTCCAGCACGTCATAGCCGGCGCCCTTGAGGGCGATGCCGACGACCTGCCGGAAGCTGGTCGAGTCGTCCACGATCATTACGGTCTTGCCCATTGGCTCGCTTCCTGTGTTCTGGCGGATGGTTCAGAAGAAAGTCACCGACGACTGCTCGACGCCGGCGGAACCCTGGCCGCTGTGCACGCGTTGCTGCTCGAGGGTGGTGTAGCTGGCTTCCAGCACCCGCAGCCATTCGCTGCTGGTGGGCGGCGGTTCCTGGCCCAGGTTGGCCTGCAGGCGCTGGATGTCCTGGGTGACCTGGGCAATGATCTGGCTGACCCGATCCTGGAACTGCAGGTCGACCAGCACGCCGCTCACCGTGTGCTCGACTTCCTGGCTGTTGCTCTGCAGCAGTTGCAGGCGCTGTTCCAGCTGGCTGAGGCCGCTGCCGAGCTCGCCGAGCACGTGGCCGACGATGCGCTCGGCTTCCTCGATGCTGCTGCGGCTGCGGCTCGACATCTGTTCAGCATGGGCGACCATGGCTTCCATGGCACGACCCATCACCTGCACCTTCTCGGTGATCTTGGTGCCGGTGTCGCCGGACAACGACGACAGCTTGCGCACTTCGTCGGCCACCACCGAGAAGCCGCGGCCGCTCTCGCCGGCGCGGGCCGCCTCGATGGCTGCGTTGAGGGCCAGGAGGTTGGTCTGCGAGGCGATCTTGGCGACGTCCTCGGCCATCCCGTGCAGCTCGCTGACGAAGCTGCCCAGCTCGCGGATTTCCACCAGGAAACGCTCGCGTTCCTGGTCGGAGTCGCCGAGGGCCTTGACCGCCTGGGGCAGGGCCACCTGGGCCTCGCGCAGCACGCTGGAGACATCCGCCCCCTCGCCGCTATTGCCGAAGTCGAGCACCTGGCGCATCTGCTGGCTCATGTGGATGAATTTTTCGGTCAGGCCGCCGGCGGCGCTGTAGGTCTGGCCCTGGGCCAGCTCGATATGCCGGATCCATAGCGGCAGCACCGCATCGAGCAGCTCGCGCAGCCCCTGCAGGTGGGCGCGGGTCTGTTCCAGTTCCGTGTCGTTGCCGCTGGCGACGTGGCTGGCGGTGGGGGCGGCGGGGCGCTGGCCGAGCAGCAGGGCGAGCCAGCCGAGCAGCAGCAGGGCGATCAGGGCGCCTTGCCACCAGATCGGGGCCAGCCATAGACAGGCCACCGGAATGGCCACCACACCAAGCAACAACCAGGGACGCGAAGTCAGGGTCAGCAGCCGTGGGCGTTCGACCATGGAGAGTTCTCCGGGCAACGGGGGGAGGATCACGCGACCAGCCTTATTTCTTATAGTTAAAGCCAGGGCAGTTCGTCGGGTTTTCGTCGGCGACAGCCGGCCAGGCCGATCAGTGGCAAAATGCCACTGGGCCTTCCAGTACATGCAGCTTATGCAAACGGCGCGCAGGCGCTTATCAGCGTTTTGCGGAGCGGCTAGGTAGTTTTACCGAGCCGTTTTCAGGCGGGGTTCACTCATCGAGCTTGATGATGCCGCGGCGCAGGGCATACAGCACCAGGCTGGCCAGGTCGCGGATGCCCAGGCGATCCATGATTTGCGCACGGTGGGTGTCCACGGTCTTCACGCTGAGGTTGAGGATGAAGGCAATTTCCTTGTTGCTCTTGCCCTTGGCCAGCCAATAGAGCACTTCCTGCTGGCGGTTGGTGAGCAGCTCGAGGGGCGCTTCCACGCTGTGCCCGGCGGCGGCATCGATCACCTGACCGGCCACCCGCGGGCTGAGGTAGCGGTGGCCGCTGAGCACGGCCTGCAGGGCCAGCTGCAGTTCGATCACCGCGGCGTCTTTCAGCAGGTAGCCGGAGGCACCCATCTGCATGGCCTTGATCACGTAGTCGCGGGTGTCGTGCATGGACAGCAGGATCACCGGCAGCTCGCTCCAGCGCGAGCGCACCCGGGTCAGCGCCTCCAGGCCCGAGCAGCGGCGCATGGTCAGATCCAGCAGCAGTACATCCGGGCTGTGCACTTCGAGCAGGGCGATCACCTGATCCCCATCGTTGCCCTCGGCAACCACCTGATAGCCGGCTTCCACCAGCAGCGAGCGAATTCCGGCCCTGACCAACTCGTGGTCATCAACCAATACAACCCTTGCGGGCATTCTTTGACTCCTCAAACCGGGCTTTCCCCTGCCATGACGGGTATCGACGCCTCCTTCTGTCGATACGGCAACCGTGCTACCCAGCTCAGTGGATTCTTGTTCTTTCCCCCCACGAGCGGGGCGCATGCTGCTTGAAGCGCTGCGTACTGGCAATCAGCCAGTTACTGAGGCCGAAATCGCCGTTTTTCGCCGCCTACAGGCGGAAAAAGACGCGATCCGGCGGCGCCAGTGTGCCGTAAAAGTGGCCGTCTGCCAGCTACCTTTTGGACTATTTTGTCCACTCTGGTCTAAAAGTTGACTGAATGGTTAGGAGGCGTCACGTTTGCTTTTCTGGGGCGCGGGGGCCGCTTGCGGCGCAGCCGCTGTGTGCCCGGCAGTCGAGGGCCCGGCCTGGGTCAGCAGCCACTGGTAGAAGGTCTGCGCCGACGGCGACAACTTGCGGTGGCGGGCGTGCACCAGGTAGTCGTGGCGCCCGCTGTGCAGGCGCAATGGCCCGACCTGGCGCAGGGTGCCGGCCGCCAGCAGGTCGTGGGCCATGAAGTCCCAGCCCAGGCCGACGCCCATGCCCTGCAACACGGCGTTGAACGCCAGGGTGTTCTGGTTGAAGGTCAGTGCCGAGCGCGGCGGCCGGTAGTCGACGCCGAAGTGGCGGAACCAGTCGCGCCAGTCCATGCAGTCCCAGGCCGAGGAGTCGAGCTGGATCAGCGGCAGCGCCTGCAGCTGCTCGAGGGTCTCCACGGGGCCGATATCCAGGCTGGCGTGGCAGATCGGGAACACCACCTCCGGGTACAGCGGCTCGCCGTGCAGGGTGCTCCAGGCGCCGTCGCCATACAGGATGCCGAGGTCGCAGCGCGCGCAGCTGCTCTCGTTGACGTCGTTGGTCGACTGGATGTTGATGGTGATCTGCGGGTGCAGGCGGTTGAACGCGACGATCCGCGGGAACAGCCAGTAGTGCGCCACCGACTGGGTGCAGGTGATGCTCACCGCCTGCTGGCTGTGTTCGGTGCGGATGGCGCTGACGGTGGCCTGCAAACGCTGCAGCAGGGGGCCGACCTCGGCATACAGTGCCGTGCCGGCGGCGTTCAGGCTGATGCCGCGGGCCTGGCGCTCGAACAGCGGCACGCCGAGGCTCTGCTCCAGGGCCTTGATCTGTTTGCTCACCGCGCCCTGGGTCAGGTACAGCTCGCTGGCGGCACGGGTGAAGCTGCCGTTGCGCACCACCGCCTCGAAGAACAGCAGGGTTTCCAGGGGTGGGAGCTGCTTGCTGAGCCGGCTCATGGATGGCGCTCCGTGGGGAAGAAGACTGGCAAAGCCTAACAGAGACATTCCTATATGGAATGACTGAGTGCCCGCTATTCGTTTGTCGAGAGTGTCAGGGCCCCATAGCCTGAGCCCTGAGTTCGCCTTCTGCCGGCGAGCCTATGGGAACAGCTATGAGTATGAAACAAGGTGTGATGTTCGGTGGCCTGGCCGGCGCGGTCTGGGGTCTGGTATTTCTTGCGCCGCTGCTGCTGGGCGATTTTCCGCCCCTGCTGCTGAGCTGCGGGCGCTTCCTGATGTATGGCCTGGTCGCCCTGCTGGCGACCCTGCCGATAGCTCGCGAGCTGCTGGGCAAGCTGCGCTGGAGCGATGTGCCGACCCTGCTGCGCCTGGCCCTGACTGGTAACCTGCTGTACTTCGTGCTGCTCGCCGAGGCCATCCAGCGGGTGGGCGTGGCGCCGACCTCGCTGATTATCGGCGTGCTGCCGCTGACCGTGACCCTGCTTGGCCGCCATGAGCACGATGCGCCGCCGCTGCGCCAGCTGGTCGGGCCGCTGCTGGCGATCCTGGCGGGCATCCTGTGCATCAACCTGGAGACCCTGGCTGGCGCCGCCGCGCGGCAGCAGTCGCTGCTCGACCAGCTGCTCGGCCTCGGCTGCGCGGCGCTGGCGCTGGCCAGCTGGAGTTTCTTCGTCACCGACAATGCGCGCTGTATGAAGCGCCAGCAGCGCTTCGGCAGCAACGAGTGGTCGCTGCTGCTGGGCCTGGCCACCGGCTTGCTGGCCGCGCTGATCTGGCTGGGCGCCTGGCTGCTGGGCTTCGACAGCCTGCAACCGCCGCTGAGCGCCGAGCGCTGGCAGAGCTTCTGGCTGATCAACGCGGGGCTGGCGGTGGTCGCCTCCTGGCTCGGCTACGCCTTGTGGAATGCCTGCGCACAGCGCCTGCCACTGACCCTGAGCGGCCAGATGGTGGTATTCGAAACGCTGTTCGCCCTGGTCTACGGCTTCATCTACCTGCAGCGTCTGCCGAGCGCCCTGGAGCTGCTGGCCATCGCCCTGCTGCTCGGCGGGGTGGCGTTGTCCGTGTGGCGCCACCAGCAGCTGGCGGCGCGCAGTGCGCTGCCGGCTGCCGCCTGAGGCTCAGCCGATCCAGCCCTCGGCCTTGGCCCGGGCCACCGCTTGGGTGCGCCGTTCCACGCCGAGCTTGACGTTGATCCGCCGTGCGTGGGTCTTCACCGTGTGCAGGGAGATGTACAGCTGCTCGGCGATCTGCAGGTTCGAGCAGCCCTGGGCGATCAGCTCCAGCACCGCCAGCTCGCGCTTGCTCAGCAGCGATTCGCGCGGCTCCAGTGCCAGGTTCGGCGGGGTTTCCGTGGGCAGCAGGAAGTGCTGCCAGGTGGCTGCCGGCAGCACCCGCTCCAGCCACTCGCGGCGGCGTTGGTAGAGACTCTGCAGCGGACGGCGCAGGGTCAGGCGCTCGGCTTCGGCGACGGCCTGGCGCAGGCTGTCGTCGGCCTCGCGCTGCTCGCCGAGGAACTGCGCCTCGGCCAGGCTCAGGCTGCATTCGGCAGCCAGGCGGCGATGGCCGGAGTGCTGGAATTCCGCCTGCAGGCTGCGCAGCTCGGCGCTGGCGGCGGCCTGCTGGCCGAGCAGCAGGCGGGTGTGGGCGTTCAGGTGGCGGGCACGCAGCTGCAGGTCATAGAAGCCGGACGGGGCCAGCAGGCGTTCGTTGAGCATGCGCTGGCACACTGCCTGGAAGCAGGCCAGGGCGTTGTCCAGTTCGCCCTGCTGCAGCCACAGATGGCCCTGGCTCAGCAGCAGCACCTCGCGGTAGCGCACTTCCGGTACCTGCAGCCACTGCATCTGCCGTTCGGCCTTGCGCAGCAATTGCTGGGAGCGCTCGAACTGGCCGCGCAGGGCGGCCAGCTCGGCCAGGCCCTGGTAGCCGAACAGCAGGTAGGCGTCCTCGCACTTCTCTGCCTCGGCGAGACCGGCTTGCAGGACTTCGTCGGCTTCCAGGGTGGCGCCCTGGGACGCCAGCAGGCTGCCGCGCAGCAACAGCAGGCGGGCCAGCATGGGCCCGCGCAGGTCGGCGCTGCGCAGTTCCTGGATGGCCTGCTCGGCCTGCTCCAGGGCCCGCCCCGGCTCGCCGAGCATGGCCAGGAAGTGGCTGCGGTCGACGCTCAGCAGCGCCTCGAACAGGCGGTTGCCGCGCTGGCGCGCCAGGCGCAGGCCCTCGCGGTTGTGCTGCTGGGCATTGTCCAGGTCGCCTTCGATCATGGCCTGCTGGGCCAGGGCCTGGTGGCAGAGGATGCGTTGCGCCCAGCCGGATTCGTTGAGCACTGCCAGCGCTTCCAGGCAGTGCTGGCCGGCGCTGCGCAGGCCGCGCTGGCGCTGCAGCACGCCGAGTACCGCCTGGTACTGGGCGATCAACTGCTGCTGGCGGCGGGCGTCGGGTTGCGGCAGGAAACGGCTGAGCCCGGCGATGCACAGGTCGGCCTCGTCCAGGCGCGCGCAGATGATCAGGGCCCAGGCGTGCAGCATGATCAGCCGCGGGGTGCTGGCGAACAGGCTGGCCGGCAGCTCGTCGCGCCAGTGCAGGAACTGGGCGACGCTATGGCCGATCAGCAGCTGATCCTGGCCGTAGCGCTGCAGGTAGTTGGCCGCCACTTCCGGCTGCTCGGCCCACAGTGCGTGTTCCACCGCCTCGCGCACTTCGCCGCGCTGGGCAAACCACTGGCAGGCATGCACGTGGGCCTGGTGTGGCGTCAGGCTGCCGGGCAGCTGCTTGAGCATGGTCGCCAGCGGGCGCCACAGGCGGAACCACTTGCCGCAACCGTCCAGGCTGCGCAGGAACAGCTGGCGCTGGCGCAGCTGCTCGAGCACTGCGGGGCCGCTTTCGTCTTCCAGCAGGTGTTCGCACAGCGCGGTGCAGAAGCGCGGCATGTGGGCGAGGATGCGCAGGGCGTGCAGCAGGGGCTCGGGCAGCTCGCTGAGCACTTCGCGTTGTAGATAGTCGAGCAGTAGCGGGGTGCCGGCGTTGAGGCGCTGGGTCAGGTTGTGCGCGTCGCCGTCGATCAGCAGCAGGCAGATGCCGGCCAGCCAGCCTTCGCTGTGTTCCAGCAGTTGCTCCAGCAGTTCGTCGGGCAGCTGCAGCTGGCGCTGGCGGAGCAGACGCTGCAGTTCGTCGTTGTCCAGGGCCAGGCTCTGCGCGTCGAGCTCCAGCAGGTCGCCCTGCAACAGCAGGCGCGGCAGGTTCCAGGCTGGCCGGCGGCGCCCGCTGATCCACCAGCGCAGGGTATGCGGTGCGCGTTCCAGCAGGTGGTCGAGGCAGGCGTCCAGCTCGGCGCAGGGCTGCCGCGGGTAGTCGTCGAGGATGATCCACAGCGGCTGTTCGACCCGGCCGAGCAATTGGCTCAGTTCGGCACAGGGGTCGCCTTCGCCGGGGCTCATCTGCAGGGCGGCGGCGACCCGGGCGAGCAGCTCCGCGGGGCTCAGCGGGTGGCCGAGCAGGTCGAGCCAGACCAGGCGGGTGTTGTTGGCGGCCTGGCGGGCGCATTCGTTGAGCAGCACGCTCTTGCCGAAACCGGCGGCGGCGCTGATCAGGGTCAGACGGGCGTCGCTGGCGAGCAGACGCTGGCTCAGACGCTGGCGGGTGATGTGGCCGACCGGCAGGCGCGGCAGGGCGCTGTCCTGGGGGCGGTGGCGCGCGGCCATGGGCAGGGCGCGGACATTGTCATGCATGTGCTGGCCTCGACGCTGTTCTTGTGTTTGTACGGTCGATGGGGACTCAATTGATCATACGGGGTTCTGCAGTCGGCACTATCGGCTGAATAGTGCACTAATTGCCGCATCAATAATGCTGCCGTGTGGCGATAAAAAAGGCGACCGCAAGGGTCGCCTCAAGTTAGGAGCAGCGTTGTGTGGCGGTCTAGCGGACGCCGGCGTTGCGCAGGGCTGCCGGGGTGAAGTCGGCCATCGAGCTCTTGATGTCGAACTGCACGAAGCTCTTCTCTTCGTTGCTCATGCCGACGGTGATGTAGCGCCCGGCGATGATGTCGTACAGCCCTTCGAAGGCATAGGCCGGCACCTTGCGCGAGTAGTACGGCATCATCTTCGCCTCACCCACGCGCCACAGCTGGCCACGGCCGTCGTAGAGGTCGGAGAGGGTGATGGTCCAGGAGTCCTCGTCGACATAGAAGCGGCGCTTGGCGTAGATGTTGCGCTCGCCGGCCTTCAGCGTGGCTTCCACCACCCACACCCGGTGCAGCTCGTAGCGCGCCAGATCCTGGTTGGTATGGCCGGCCTTGAGGATGTCGCTGTACTTCACGCTCGGCGAGGCGATGCGGTAGTTGTTGTAGGGGATGTACAGCTCCTTCTTGCCCACCAGCTTCCAGTCGTAGCGATCCGGCGCGCCGTTGAACATGTCGAAGTTGTCCGAGGTGCGCAGACCGTCGGCGGCGGTACCCGGGCCGTCGTAGGCCACCTGCGGGGCGCGGCGCACGCGGCGCTGACCGGCGTTGTAGATCCACGCCATGCGCGGCTCGGCGATCTGATCCAGCGAGTCGTGCACCAGCAGCACGTTACCGGCCAGGCGCGACGGGGCAGTGACGCGCTGCTTGAAGAACAGCAGGGCGTTGGCTGCCTTGGCCGGGGCGATGTCGCTCATGCCATCCGGGAAGGACACTTCGTCCTGGAAGTTGACCGCGCTGTAGGTGCCGTTGGTCTGCGGCGAAGCCTGGATGTACTGACGACGGATGTTGCCGCCGCGGTAGCGGGTGATGTGGTTCCACACCACTTCCAGGCCGTTCTGCGGGATCGGGAAGGCGTAGTAGCGGCTGTCGGTGAAGTCCTTCAGGCCGTTGCCACCTTCCATCAGCGTGGTCTTGGCCGCGCTGACCTTGATCCGCGCCTCGATGTCCGGCGGCAGGTTGGCCGTACGATGGGTGACGAACACCGGCATCTTGTAGGTTTCCGGATAGCGCTTGAACAGCGCGATCTGGCCCTCGGACAGCTTGTCCTTGTACTGGTCGAGGTTCTGCGCGGTGATGGTGAACTGTGGCTGCTCGTTGGGGAACGGGTCGCCGAGGAAGCCGTTGGCGTCGACCGCCGCGGCGTTGGTCGGCAAGCCGCCGTCCCAGGCCGGGATAGTGCCGGCGGCGTTGCCGGCCTTTTCCGCGCCGATCGGCGTCAGGCTGCTGCCGAGCTTGGCCACTTCGTCCGCCGACACCGCCGCCAGCACGCTGCTGGCGAGCAGGGACAGGGTGAGCGCCGTGATCAGTTTGCTTGTTGTTTTCATAGACTGATTCTCTGTGGAGCCGGAATTAGAAGTTCACGCCAACGCTGAGCGCGACGAAGTCGCGATCGGTCAGGGTGTTGTAGTCGCCATCGAAGAAGTTGGTGTAGCTGAGGCTGGCGGTGTAGGTGTTCAGGTACTCGGCATCCACGCCAATACTGGCTGCCTTGGCGCCTTCGTTGAACACCGGGCCGTAGCCGTCCACATCGTGGGAGAAGGCGACGTTGGGCTTGAGGTTGACCCCGGCGAACACGTCGTTGTAGTCCCAGATGGCGCGGGCGCGGTAACCCCAGGAGGTGTTGGTGTAGAAGCCGTGGGTGCCGTAGTCCGCCAGCGCATCGGTGTTCGACACGTCGGTGCCGTGCGGCGAGCCATAGATCGAGTCGCGGCCGTAGGCCACTTCGTCGCGGTGCTCCAGGCCACCGATGGCTGTCACGCCGACTTCACCGACCAGGGTCAGACGCTCGGCGCCCATGACCTGATCGAAGAAGTGGGTGAGGGTGGTCTGTGCCTGGGTCACTTCCTTGCGGTTGTAGCCCTTGCTGACCATGCCGGCGGTGTCCAGGGCGCCGGCGAAACCGCCGTTGGTTAGGCCGGCGACCACGGTGTTGGCCAGTTTGGCGGTCATGTCGGTGCCGTTGATGTTCAGCGGCATGTTCGGCCGGTAGCTGATCTCACCCGACCAAGCGGTGCCGGTGGGCAGCGTGGTGGAGAAGCTCAGGCCGTACAGGCGGATATCTTCCGGGTAGGTCAGGGCATAGCTGCCGCGACCCAGCAGGATCGGTTTGGCCAGCGCGCCGCCCAGGGTGGTCAGAGCGGCGGTGATGTCCGCCTCGTTGGCATTGGTGAACACCGCGCTCGGCGTGCGGCTGTGGTAGTTCATGAAGTAGGCGGCGTACTCGGTCTCGTCGCCCAGCCAGCGCAGGGCGGTACCCCACTGGCCGGAGTCGCGGGCGTCGTGGTCGCCACCGCGCGGCACGATCAGGCCTTCGTCGGTGATGTTCACGCCGCTCAGAGCACTGCTGGCTGCCGCGCCGAAGGCGCCCGACTTGGCAGCTTGGATCGAGGCGATCGAGCTGGGGCCGAGGATGGTGTAGTTGGTGTCGCAACCATCGGCGATGACATCGGCGCTGGAGAAGAAGGTGCCGCAGTTGTCGGCGACGGTCTGATCCCATTCCAGCTGGTAGAAGGCTTCGGCCGACAGCTGATCGGTGATCGACTGCGACATGTAGAACATGTTGACCGGGATCAGGCCTTCCTTGATCTCGGCACCCGGACGGCGGAATGCCGCGGCGTCGATCGGGTTGATCGAGTTGATGCTGTTGCCGATGAAGGTGCTCTCACCCCAGCTCACCACCTGTTTGCCCAGGCGTACGCTGCCCGGCAGTTCGGCGATTTGGTAGTTGTGGTAGACGAAGGCGTCGAGGATCTGCGCGCCGGAGGCCTGGGCGGCTTCCTTGCGGTTGTGGTCGTCGATGTCCTTGAACAGGCGGCTCTCGTCCTTCAGTTCGAAGTCGTACCAGTACTTGCCGCGAATGAATACGCCGGTATCGCCGTATTTCAGTTCGAGGTCGTGAATGCCCTTGAAGATCTTCGAGAAGGTCTCGCCGCGCTTGAAGTTCAGGCGCCCGTCGTCACCGGTCTGGGTGTAGCCGGTGCCACCGTTGGCGGCGCCGATCAGATCCTTGTCCGGCTTGGCGGTGGACCAGCTGGAGCCGATCGAAAGCGACGAGTCGAGCTGACCCTCGATTTCCCCGATGGTGAAGTTGACGGCGTAGGCCGGAGCGGCACTGCCGAGGGCGATTGCAAAGGCGAGGGCGTGTGGCTGGAAGATTCCGGGCCGTGTTGTTTTTGTCATGCGGCTCTCCGTGGATGGGGGTGGAACTGTGCAGAACCCTACGCAGGGGATGACAGGCGGATAAGCGCACCAAGGGAGGATTTGTCCTGTAGCTCGAAAGTATGAAAGGCCTTGCCGGGGCTGGATCGTCGCAGGCATCAACACCGGGCTGAATGCGCCTCCATCAGCGCCGTTATGGCTGATGCAAAAAGCCCCGCAGAGCGGGGCTTGAGTAGGCAGGGAGGGTGGCGGTCAGGCGCTTTTCAGCTGCCCCGCGGGGGCTTCTTCGCGGGTTTCCGGGGCCCACTGCTGGAGCAGCTGGCGGCTGGCCCGGTAAGGCTTGAGCCCGGCCCAGAGCAGGACGATGGCGGCCAGCACCGCGCTGGCGGTGACGATCAGCAGCGAGTAGCGCAGCGCCTGGTCGTCGGCGAACACGAAGTCGGTGACCAGGGCCACGCAGGTCGGGCCGAGGCCGAGGCCGAACAGGGTGACCACGAACAGGTAGATGGCCGAAGCCTGGCCGCGCATCGAGTTGGGCATGATCTCCTGGATCGCCGCCGGCGCCACGCCGAACGGCATGCTCAGGAAAAAGATGGTCGGCGCCATCAGCACGCTGGCGGCCACGGCGCTGTCCATCAGCGGGAAGGCCAGCACGCAGGGCAGGGCGCCGAGCGCCGCATAGAGGCCGACGCGCAGGTTGGCGTCGGTCTGCCCGCGGCGGGCCAGCCAGTCGGCCAGGCGCCCGCCGCAGACGATGCCGATGCAGCCGAACAGCGCCACCAGGCTGCCGTAGACGATGCCCACCTGGCCGGCATCCCAGCCGTAGGTGCGGATGTAGAAGCTGGGAATCCAGGCGCCGCTGCCGTAGCCGGCCAGGGACAGGCCGGCGAAGCCGAAGTTGTGGCACAGCACGGTGCGCCGGTTGCGGCGGATATAGCGGCCGACTTCGCTCAGCGGCACCGTCACCCCGGCGCCGATGCCGCGCCGCGTTGGTTCGCGCACGGCCAGCATGAGTAGGCTGAACAGCACCCCGGCGGCGCCGAGGATCAGGAAGATCAGCTGCCATGGGCGTACTTCGCCGACTATTGGCAAGTGCAGGTCGCCCTGGGCCGAGGCGAAGGTGATCACCAGGCCGCCGAGCAGGAAGGCCAGGCCGGAGCCCAGGTACACCCCCATCGAGTAGACGCTGATGGCGGTGGCGCGGCGCTCGGCCGGGAAGCTGTCGGCGATCAGCGAATAGGCGGCCGGCGACAGGGCCGCCTCGCCGACACCGACGCCGATCCGGCACAGCAGGAACTGCCAGTACAGGCGGGCCATGCCACAGGCGGCGGTGGCCGCGCTCCAGAACAGCACGCCGATGGCGATCAGGCCGCGGCGGCTCCTGGTATCGGCCAGGCGTCCGAGGGGGATGCCGCAGACGGTGTAGAACAGGGCGAAGGACAGGCCCATCAGCAGGCTCATCTGGGTGTCGCTGATGACCAGGTCGCGGCGGATCGGGCCGACCAGCAGGTTGAGGATCTGCCGGTCGATGAAGGACAGCACGTAGGCCACCATCAGGATCACCACGGTGGTCCAGGCGGACAGGCTGGAGGGGTAGCCGTTGTTCTTGTTAGTCACGGGCAGGCTCCACAAGGTGGTTTGGGAGCTGGCAGCTTAGGTCGATATCAGTCCGGCTTAGTATCGCGCCGAGGTGTTATCAGTGTGCTGAATCTGCGCGCTGGCCTGCGGCGAATAAGCGCTGCCAGGGTGTGCGGCACAGCAGAGTCAGTGGTGGGCAAAACCGGTTAAAGTGAAGCCTTCTCCAAGGATCAGGCGGGCAACATGCCGATTTATGTCGCAACGGGGACGCCGCGGCCGGAATCTACCGCAACGGCGGCGGCGAGCCCGGCCGGCAGCCGCCAGGCCAAGCTGGCCGAGCGGGTGGCGGCGGCCATCCAGCAGGACATTGCCGCCCTCGGCTGGCCGCTGGGGGCGCTGTTCGGCACCGAGGCGCAGCTGTTGCAGCGCTATGCCGTCAGCCGCGCCACCCTGCGCGAGGCGATCCGTCAGCTGGAGCGTCATGGCGTGGCCAGCATGCGCCGCGGCAGCAACGGCGGGCTGGTGGTGCAACAGCAGGCCGGCGATGCGGCGGTGCTGGCGCTGGCCACCTACCTGGAGCTGACCGACGTCAGCTATGGCGAAGTCTATGAGGCCCGCGAGCTGATCGAGTGCCAGGTCGCCGAACTGGCCGCCGAGCGCCTGCAGGATGGCGACATCGCCCCGGCGCGGGTGCTGATCCGGCGTTTGCAGGCGCCGCCCGATGCCGACTTCGCCTGCGAACTGCAGCTGCACGTGGCGATCCGCGAGTTCGTCTGCCGGGTGGCCGACAACCCGGCGCTGGCGCTGCTGCTGGAGGCGCTGTGCTACGTCACCATCAACAGCCGTACCCTGCAGCGCCACGAGACCCGGCAGCAGATGCAGGCGGTGTTCGACGACTACCGGCGCTTCAAGCTGCGCCTGCTGCAGGCGGTGGTCGCCGGCGACGGGCATGCCGCCCAGGAAAGCGTGCGCGAGCAGCTGGCCTTCAGTCGGCGCCTGATCGAACGCCTGCGCGGCAGCCTGTGCCGCGGCCCGAGCAGCGATGTCAGCAGTCTGGAGGCGGTGCCGGTGGTGGCTATCCGCAAGCTCTACGACAAGAGCGCGCACCGCCTGGCCGTGGTGATTGCCCGCGGTATCGCGGCGGCCGGCCTGCGTGCCGGTGCGCGCCTCGGCGCCGAGCCCGAGCTGCAGGCGCTGCACGGGGTTAGCCGGGCGGTGCTGCGCGAGGCGGTACGTGTGCTCGAGCTGCATGCGATCCTGCGCAGCCGCCGCGGCCAGCAGGGCGGGCTGATCGTGCAGACGCCGGATCCCAGCTACACCATCGGCCTGTCCATCGCTTACCTGCGCCACAGCGGCATGCCGCGCCAGCCCTGCTTCCGCGTGTGGCGTTCGCTGCTGCTGGCGGCGGCCAGCCTGGCGGCCGCGCGCCTGGATGACGCCGGGCGGGCTAGCCTGCTGGCGCTGTGCGAGCGTCTGCGCGGTGGTGGTGCGGTGGATTGCCTGGTGGCGGGCAGCGAACTCGACCGGGCGATTGCCGAACTCAGCGGCAATCGGGCCCTGGCCCTGCTGGTGCATGTACTCGGGCCCCTGGCCGACAGCTATCCGCAGCAGTTGTCCGCCGGCGCCATGCAGCAGCTGGGCGGCTTGCGCCTGGCGCTGGCCGAGGCCCTGCTCGAACAGCATGCCAGCCTGGCGCGGCGCGCCATGCTGCGTTACATGCAGTTCCTCGAAGATCGTCTGGCTGCTGGCGAGTTGCTGCTGGCGACCTAGACCACGCCGGCGCTGCGCAGGCTGGCGATGGCCGCGCTGTCCAGGCCGAGCAGGCGTTGCAGGATCGCCTCGCTGTGCTCGCCGAGCAGCGGCGGCGCCAGGCGGTAGTCCACCGGGGTGGCGGACAGGCGCAGCGGGCTGGCCACCTGTGGGGTGACGCTGCCCAGGCCGTTGGCCAGCTCCACCCGCAGGCCGCGGGCCTGCACCTGCGGATCGGCGAACACCTGGGCCAGGTCGTTGATCGGCCCGCAGGGCACGCCGGCCTCCTCGAGCAGCGCCACCCATTCGGCGGTGGTCTTGAACACCGTGGCCTGGCGCAGCAGCGGGATCAGTTCGGCGCGGTGGGCGACCCGCGCCTTGTTGCTGGAAAAGCGCGAGTCGTCGGCCAAAGCCGGAAGGCCGGCGACCTCGCAAAACTTGCGGAACTGCCCGTCGTTGCCCACGGCGAGGATGAAATCGCCATCGGCGGTGGGGAAGTCCTGATAGGGAACAATGTTCGGGTGGGCGTTGCCCAGGCGCTTGGGCGCGCTGCCGGTGGCCAGGTAGTTCATCGCCTGGTTGGCCAGGCAGGCCACCTGCACGTCGAGCAGGGCGACGTCGATGTACTGGCCCAGGCCGCTCTGCTCGCGGGCGTTCAGCGCGGCCAGCACGCCGACCGTGGCGTACAGCCCGGTGAGGATATCGGTGAGGGCCACGCCGACCTTCATGGGGCCGGCGCCTTCCTCGCCATCGGGCTTGCCGGTCAGGCTCATCAGTCCGCCGAGGCCCTGGATCATGAAATCGTAACCTGCCCGCTTGGCGTAGGGCCCGTTCTGCCCGAAGCCGGTGATGGAGCAGTAGATCAGTCGCGGGTTGACCGCTTTCAGCGAGTCATAGTCGAGGCCGTAGGCCTTGAGGCCGCCGACCTTGAAGTTCTCCAGCACCACGTCGCACTGCGCGGCCAGTTCACGCACCAGGCGCTGGCCCTCGGGCTGGGTGAAGTCGAGGGTCAGCGACTGTTTGTTGCGATTGGCGCACTGGAAGTAGGCCGCCTCGCGGCTGTCGTTGCCGGCGGCGTCCTTGATGTAGGGCGGGCCCCAGTGGCGGGTGTCGTCGCCGGTACCCGGGCGCTCGACCTTGATCACCTCGGCGCCGAGGTCGGCGAGAATCTGCCCGGCCCAGGGGCCGGCGAGCACGCGGGACAGGTCAAGGACACGGATATGCGACAGGGCGCCAGGCATGGGAACCTCACGGGCAGGCGAATGGGTTAGGCAGCCCCCTCTCCCGGCGGAGAGGGGAGCAGGGGTCAGAAGAACGCCTGGATGCCGGTCTGCGCGCGGCCGAGGATCAGCGCGTGCACGTCATGGGTACCTTCGTAGGTGTTGACCACTTCCAGGTTGACCAGGTGCCGGGCCACGCCGAATTCGTCGCTGATGCCGTTGCCGCCGAGCATGTCGCGGGCCATGCGCGCGATGTCCAGGGCCTTGCCGCAGCTGTTGCGCTTCATGATCGAGGTGATTTCCACCGCGGCGGTGCCTTCGTCCTTCATCCGCCCCAGGCGCAGGCAGCCTTGCAGGGCCAGGGTGATCTCGGTCTGCATGTCGGCCAGCTTCTTCTGGATCAGCTGGTTGGCGGCCAGCGGGCGGCCGAACTGCTGGCGATCCAGGGTGTATTGGCGGGCGGTGTGCCAGCAGGCCTCGGCGGCGCCCAGGGCACCCCAGCTGATGCCGTAGCGGGCGGAGTTGAGGCAGGTGAACGGGCCGCGCAGGCCACGTACGTCAGGGAAGGCGTTCTCTTCCGGGCAGAACACGTTGTCCATCACGATCTCGCCGGTGATCGAGGCGCGCAGGCCGACCTTGCCGTGGATCGCCGGGGTGCTCAGGCCCTGCCAGCCTTTTTCCAGGACGAAGCCACGGATCTCGCCGGCATCGTCCTTGGCCCAGACCACGAACACGTCGGCGATCGGGCTGTTGGTGATCCACATCTTGGCGCCGGTCAGGCGGTAGCCGCCGTCGACCTTCTTGGCGCGGGTGATCATCGAGCCCGGGTCGGAGCCGTGGTTCGGCTCGGTCAGGCCGAAGCAGCCGATGTATTCGCCGGACGCCAGTTTAGGCAGGTATTTCTGCTTGGTGGCTTCGTTGCCGAACTCAAAGATCGGCACCATCACCAGGGACGACTGCACGCTCATCATCGAACGGTAGCCGGAGTCGATGCGCTCCACTTCGCGGGCGATCAGGCCGTAGCACACGTAGTTCAGGCCGCTGCCGCCGTAGACTTCGGGAATGGTCGCGCCGAGCAGGCCGGTTTCGCCCATCTCGCGGAAGATCTTCGGGTCGGTCTGCTCATGGCGGAAGGCTTCCAGCACGCGCGGGGCCAGCTTGTCGGCGGCGAACTGCTCGGCGCTGTCGCGCACCATGCGTTCTTCTTCGGTCAGTTGCTGATCCAGCAGGAGCGGGTCGATCCAGTTGAAGCTTGCCTTGGCGGCCATGGTGGAGTCCTCGAAGCGGGCAGTGAAGGCCGGCGGCGCCTGTGGGCCTGGCCGGTCGATGGACAAAGACTAGGCCCGCCGGGCGCCTTGGGCAAACGAGGATTTCGCACGCTGTTGTGCGATTTACTCACTCCGAGATAGCCTGATAAGGCATTTTTATCTTCAGCAAGTGAGGTCATGGCATAGATGCGCCGCAAGATCCCCAGCACCGCTGCCCTGGTGGCCTTCGAGTCGGCCGCCCGCCACCAGAGCTTCACCAAGGCCGCCGACGAGCTGGCACTGACCCAGAGTGCGGTGTGCCGGCAGATCGCCGGGCTGGAGGAGTTCCTCGGCATCGAGCTGTTCCGTCGCTCGCGGCGCGGGGTGAAGCTGACCGAAGCGGGCCTGGCCTACAGCCGCAAGGTGGCGGCGCAGCTGGATGCAGTGGAGCGCGACACCCTGGCCACCATGGGCCGCCAGGGCGCGGTGGCCATCGAGCTGGCGGTGGTGCCGACCTTCGCCACCCAATGGCTGGTGCCACGGCTCAAGGCCTTCCAGCAGCTGCATCCAGAAGTGACGGTGCACCTGACCAACCGCACCCGGCCGTTCCTGTTCGCCGATACCGCCTTCGATGCCGCCATCTACTTCGGCGACGGCGAGTGGTCGGGCACCGAGGCCCATGTGCTGATGCCCGAAGAACCCGTGCCGGTATGCAGCCCGGAGCTGCTGGGTGGGCGGGTACAGTTCGCCGCCAGCGAGCTGGCCGAGCTGCCGCTGCTGCAGCAGAGCACCCGGCCCTATGCCTGGCGCCAGTGGTTCGCGGGCCAGGGCCTGAGCGTGCCGCACGACCTGGGCGGGCCGCGCTACGAGCTGTTCTCTATGCTGGCTCAGGCCGCCGCCCACGGCATGGGCGTGGCGCTGATTCCACCCTTTCTGATCCAGGACGAGCTGGCCGCGGGGCGCCTGGTGCCGGCCCACCCGGCGGTGCTGCACAGCAGCGACAAGGCCTATTACCTGATGATTCCCGAGCGCAAGGCCGAGTCCGCTGCGCTGCGTGCCTTCCGTGACTGGCTGCTGGCGGCGGCGCGCGACTACCGCGCGCAGCAGGCATGAAAAAGCCGGGCCATGGCCCGGCTGCTAATGTCTGCGCAGGTGGGGCTTACGGGGTGCCGGCCAACTGGTTGATGGAGATCCACTGATCGGTCAGCGAGCGCGCGTGGCGATCCACGGTGGTCGGCGCGAAGGCGCGGCCGGAGGCGCTGGCCAGGGCATTGCTGCCGCTGTTCATGTCCATCAGCGCGGCGCGCAGGAAGTTCCAGCGGGTCTTGACCTTGGCATTGCCCGGGTTGTTCTTGTCGTCCAGGGCGGCCATTTCCTGATCGATCTCCGGCACCAGCACGCGCTCGTCCTGGCCCAGGTAGTTGTCCGGCTGCTCGCGGGCGATTTCGAAGGTACCGATGTAGGAGCGGCTCAGGTACTGCACGGCGAGGTATTCGACCTTGGCCGGCAGCTCGCCTTCGGCGGTGGCACCGGGTACGGCGCGGGTGACGGTGAGCAGGGCACGCAGCGAATCAGCCAGCTCCTGCGGATAGCGCCAGGGCATGTTGTCTTCTTTGGGGCCAAAGGAAACACCCAGGCGTAACTGGGTAACAAGTTTGGTGGTCAGGCCGGGAATTTCCGAACTGCTGCTCATGGCCGTCTGGGCGGCGCTCTCCAGGTTGGCGATGTCCTTCTCCAGACGAGCCAGGTGGGCTTCCTGGAAACCTTCGCCGCGCAGCAACAGCAGGCTGCTGGTGGCTCGGCAGGCATACACCTGGACTTGCTCGGCGGCCGTCATGGGGGCCGAGAAAGCATGTGCCGAAAGGCTTGAGAAAAGCCCGATCAGGAGGATAAAAAACAGACGAAACAAAGGGTTACGGTTCATGCCGTGGTGCTCCTTATTATTCTTGTGAACCGCGGGATCTTTGACACTGGACAGCGTGCCACGCAGTTCCAACAGCCTACTGCGCTTGTCATAGCAAAGGATGAGCCAAAAGAGTGATTTGCGTCGCAATGTTGGCGATCAATAGTTGTCGCTCAATAGCATGTGCTACGCCGGTTTTTCTCCGCAGATCGCGACAACTGCTCCGGATAAACACAAAGCCCCGGCACGGGGCCGGGGCTTTTCAGGAGCGGGCGAGGGCGGCTTACAGGGCGCTGTGGGCCTGCCAGACCTTGGGCTTGAAGTAGAGGGTCTCGCCACGTGCCAGGCCGGTCAGGCTGTCGTGATCCTTGACCACTTCGGCCTCGATCAGCTCGTCCTGGCCGGCGACCTTGAGAGTCACCCGGGTGATCGCGCCGAGCGGGCGGATATCGCGCACTTCCGCGCTCTGGTGCTCGGCTACCGCCTCGCGTGACAGCGACACTTCGTGCGGGCGGAACAGCAGGTGCTGGTTGTCGCCGATATGCAGGCGGTTGGAGTCGCCGAGGAAGTGGTAGACGAAGTCGCTGGCCGGGCTCTCGTAGACCTCGCCCGGCGCGCCGATCTGCTCGATCACGCCCTTGTTCATCACCACGATGCGGTCGGCCACTTCCATGGCTTCTTCCTGGTCGTGGGTGACGAACACGCTGGTCAGATGCACTTCCTCGTGCAGGCGCGCCAGCCAGCGGCGCAGCTCCTTGCGCACCTTGGCGTCGAGGGCGCCGAAAGGTTCGTCGAGCAGCAGCACCTTGGGCTTCACCGCCAGGGCACGGGCCAGGGCGATGCGCTGGCGCTGGCCGCCGGAGAGTTGCTCCGGGTAGCGGTCGGCCAGCCAGTCGAGCTGCACCATGCCGAGCAACTCGTGTACCTGCTTGGCGATTTCCGCTTCGCTGGGGCGCTCGTGCTTGGCCTTCATGCGCAGGCCGAAGGCGACGTTGTCGAACACTGTCATATGACGGAACAGCGCGTAGTGCTGGAACACGAAGCCGACGTTGCGATCGCGCACGTCGTGCTGCGACACGTCTTCGCCGTGGAACACGATATTGCCGGTGTCCGGAGTCTCCAGGCCGGCGATGATGCGCAGCAGGCTGGTCTTGCCGCAGCCGGACGGGCCGAGCAGGGCCACCAGCTCGCCGCTGTTAATGTCCAGATTGATGTCGTTGAGCGCACGGAAGGCGCCGAAATTCTTGGTGACGTTGCGGATTTCGATCGACATGAAACTTACTCCTCGTCGTCTGCGGATTTCAGACGGGACAGACGCGCTTCGCTCCACTGCTTGAGCAGCAGGATGATCAGGGCCAGGGCCAGCAGCATGCTGGCCACGCTGAACGCGGCGACGTGGTTGTATTCGTTGTAGAGAATCTCGACGTGCAGCGGCAGGGTGTTGGTGAAGCCGCGGATATGCCCGGACACCACCGATACCGCGCCGAACTCGCCCATGGCCCGCGCGGCGCACAGCACCACGCCGTAGATCAGGCCCCATTTGATGTTGGGCAGGGTCACGTGCCAGAACATCTGCCAGCCGTTGGCGCCAAGCAGGCGCGCGGCTTCCTCTTCCTGGGTGCCCTGTTCCTGCATCAGCGGGATCAGCTCGCGGGCGACGAAGGGCACGGTGACGAACACGGTCGCCAGGACGATGCCCGGCAGGGCGAAGATGATCTGGATGTCATGCTCCTGCAGCCACTTGCCGAAGAAGCCCTGGGCGCCGAACAGCAGCACGTAGATCAGACCGGCGATCACCGGCGAGACCGAGAACGGCAGGTCGATCAGGGTCACCAGCAGGCTCTTGCCGGTGAACTCGTACTTGCTCACGCACCAGGCGGCGGCCACGCCGAACACCAGGTTGAGCGGCACCGAGATGCCCACGGCGAGCAGGGTCAGCTTCAGCGCGGACAGCGCGTCCGGCTCGATCAGGGCGCTGAAGAAGGTGCCCAGGCCGAGCTTGAGCGCCTCGTGCAGCACCACCAACAGCGGCAGCAGCAGGAAGATCGCGAAGGCCAGCCAGGCCGTGACTATCAGGGCGATGCGCCCGGCACGGTTGCCGCGGCGGGCAGCGTTGGCCGCGGCGGCGGCCGACAGGGTTGTCGAAGTCATGGCGGCCTCCTTACGGGCGTTCGATGCGGCGCTGCAGCAGGTTGATCAGCAGCAGCAGGATGAAGGAGACCACCAGCATCAGCACGCCGATGGTGGTGGCGCCGTGGTAGTCGTACTGGTCGAGCTTGACCATGATCAGCAGCGGCAGGATCTCGGTCTTCATCGGCATATTGCCGGCGATGAAGATTACCGAGCCGTACTCGCCGACGCCGCGGGCGAAGGCCAGGGCGAAGCCGGTCAGCCAGGCGGGCAGCAGGGCCGGCACCAGGATATGGCGGAACACCTGGAAGGGCTTGGCACCCAGGCAGGCGGCGGCCTCTTCGACTTCGCGCGGGATGTCGGCCAGTACCGGCTGGATGGTGCGCACCACGAAGGGCAGGGTGACGAAGGTCAGCGCCAGGGTGATACCCAGCGGGGTGTAGGCGATCTTGAAGCCGAGCCAGGCGGCGATCTGCCCGACCAGGCCGGCCGGGGCGTACAGCGCGGTGAGGGCAATACCGGCAACGGCGGTCGGCAGGGCGAACGGCAGGTCGATCATAGCGTCGATCAGCTTGCGTCCGGGGAAGTTGTAACGCACCAGCACCCAGGCCAGCAGGGTGCCGATCAGCCCATTGAGAATGGCGGCGTAGAGTGCGGTGGAGAAACTCAGTTTGAGTGCGGCGACGACGCGAGGTGCGCTGACGATGGCCCAGATCTGTTCCCAGCTGAGCTGGGCGGCGTGGACGAACATGGCACCCAGGGGAATCAGCACCAACAGGCTGAGGTACACCAGGGTGTAGCCCAGCGTCAGCCCGAAGCCGGGTATGACGGGGGAAATGCGGCGTGACATTGTCTGTCCCTTATTCCGTTGTGGAGCGCCGTAGAGCGGAATACACCCGCGTGAGCCGGTGTTGCGGTTAGAACCTGTTCACGATCTTCTGTCCGTCGGCCATACCGCGTCAAAAACAGGCTCGGAATGCTCATTTACAGCTCGTAAACTCCGCTTCCTCGCCGGTTTTTTCCTTGTCTGGCTCTAGTCCAAAAGGTCGTGAGCAGGTTCCTCGCCCGCGATTGTTCCGCCCTACACACCAAAAAGCCACAGGTCGAGGGTATCGGCCTGTGGCTGCTTTCAGTCGCTTACTGCGCCTGGTAGATCTTGTCGAAGATGCCGCCGTCATTGAAGAACTTCGGTTGGGCTTCTTTCCAGCCGTTGAAGTCCTTGTCGATGGTGACCAGCTTCAGCTGCGGGAACTGCTTGGCGTACTCGGCCGCGACCTTGGCGTCACGCGGACGGTAGAAGTTCTTCGCGGCGATGCGCTGGCCTTCTTCGCTGTACAGGTACTGCAGGTAGGCAGTGGCCACTTCGCGGGTGCCTTTCTTGTCGACGTTCTTGTCGACTACGGCCACCGGCGGCTCGGCGAGGATGGACAGGCTCGGGGCAACGATTTCGAACTGGTCGCCGCCTTGCTCTTTCAGGGCCAGGAAGGCTTCGTTTTCCCAGGCCAGCAGCACATCGCCGATCTGGTTGTTGACGAAGGTGATGGTCGAGCCGCGGGCGCCGGTGTCCAGTACCGGTACGTGCTGGTACAGCTCTTTCACGTATTCCTGAGCCTTGGCATCGCTACCGTAGGTCTGCTTGGCCCAGGCCCAGGCGGCCAGGAAGTTCCAGCGCGCACCGCCGGAGGTTTTCGGGTTCGGGGTGATGACTTCCACGCCCTTCTTGGTCAGGTCGCCCCAGTCCTTGATGCCTTTCGGGTTGCCCTTGCGTACCAGGAACACGATGGTCGAGGTGTACGGGGTGCTGGACTGCGGCAGGCGGGTCTGCCAGTCCTCGGGGATCAGCTTGCCGATCTTGTTCAGCTCGTCGATATCACCGGCCAGGGCCAGGGTCACCACGTCGGCCTTGAGGCCGTCGATCACGGCGCGAGCCTGTTTGCCCGAGCCACCGTGGGATTGCTGGACGGTGATGGCTTCGTGGCCTTCGGCCTGCCAGTGCTTGTTGAAGGCGGCGTTGTATTCCTGGTACAGCTCGCGGGTCGGGTCGTAGGACACGTTGAGCAGTTCGGTGGCAGCGAAGGCCGGGCTGGCGATCAGGGCGCTGGCCAGGGCGGCCAGGGCGAAATTGCGAATGGACATGGTGTAGCTCCTAGAAATATTCGGTCTTGTTCAGGTTGGTGCGTTGGCTGTCGGGGCCTTGCGCTCAGCTACACATTCGTTGGCGGCGTGTGGGCATGCTCGTGGCCTTCTTCGTGCTCGGGTTCATGGTTCACCTCCTCCGGTTGTCCAGTCGGCTTGCGTGGCGCGCCGATCAGGCGTGCTTGCTGTTCTGGGCCTGCAGGCGGAATTTTTCCTTGCGCTCGATCTGCACGATCTGGGCGTTGTGCACGGTGATCTCCACCGAACCGAAGCGCAGGTTCTGCAGGGCTACCTGGATTTCACGCAGGATGCCGGCTTCGTCCTGGCCTTCGACGCTTCTGAGGGTTGCGCTCATGACTCTGCTCCTTGGATGGGGCCCCTGCGATTGGGTGGGTGGCGGGGCGTGGAGCAGATAGTAAGGAGAGAAGTTTTATTCTTAAAAATACTATTTAAGAATTTTAATATTCTTTTTGGTTATTTTTGATGGCGGCCGGCCATTGCCATGCGCATTGCACGCGGGGCCGTGGGGGGAATTTGGCGGATTGCCGGGCAAAAAAAGGCCGTTCGGGGGGGCGAGCGGCCAATACAAGACGTCAGCAAAGGAGCAGTCGGACGTCAGGAGGGAAGGGCGAGAGCAGAGTGATCAGCTGTCGCGGGCAGTTTCGTCCTGACCGGCCTGAGCCTGTTTGGCTTCGGCGGCGTCGGCTTTGGCGGTCTGCTCGGCGGCCTGGTGCTGGCGGGCCTGCAGGGCAGCCTGGAAGTCGCTCATCGACTGGCTGGTTTCAGCCAGGCTGAGCTGAGAGAAAAACAGGGGAAAAGCAGCGAAAATGGCAGTAAGAAGCAGGTTAACGCGCATATCTTGATCCTCCACGGGACTCTTTCGAACTCGGGAGCCATGGTAGGGAGAGGCGCGTGGGGGAAAAACCGCCGTTTCGGCGATTTACCGTTACCTATTGGGTAATAATTTGCTGGCGTCGGCCCAGTGAGTCGGGTCGTCGACTATCGCTTCGTCCTGGGCGAACAGCGGCGGCAGCTCGGCCTTGAGGAACTCCACCCAGCTCTTGATCTTGGCATCGAGGAAGCGCCGCGACGGGTATACCGCGTAGATGTTGCGCTCGCGCAGGCGGTACTGCGGGAGGATGCGCAGCAGGCTGCCGTCGCGTAGCGGCGGCGCGGCGACGAACGACGGCAGCAGGCAGAAGCCCATGCCGGCCTGGGCCACGCGGATCAGCGACTCGGCGATATTGACCTGGAAGCTCTCCTGCGGCAGGGCGTCATAGTCGCCGTTCTCGTCGCTGAGCAGCCAGGTGTCCGGGTAGAGCAGGTCGAGCAGGCGCAGGTAGCTGTGCTGCTGCAGATCCGCCGGGGTCTGCGGCACGCCGCGCTGGCGCAGGTAGTCGGCGGCGGCGCAGACCACGCTGTACATGGGGCCGAGCAGTTGGGCAACCATCTGCGAGTCGGGCAGTTCGCGGGCAAAGGCGATCACCACGTCGTAACCGTCTTCGATCACGTCGGGATCGCGCTGCGACAGGGTCAGTTCGACCACCACCTCGGGGTAGCGCTCGTGGAAACGTGCGATCAGTGGGGTCAGGTGTTGCAGGCCGAGGCCGATCATGCAGTGCACGCGCAGGCGGCCGCTGGGCTTGAGATGCGCGCCGCGGGCCTCGGCGGCGGCCTCGTCGACCTCGCCGAGAATCTGTCGGCAGCGCTGCAGGTAGCGCTCGCCCACCTCGGTCAGCGCCAGGCGCCGGGTGGTGCGGTGCAGCAGGCGGGCTTCGAGCTGCTGTTCCAGTTCGGAGACCAGCCGCGACACCTGGGCGGTGGACAGATCCAGGGCCTGGGCGGCGGCGGTGAAGCTGCCGCTGTCGATGACCCGGACGAACACGCGCATGCTGTGCAGGGTGTCCATTGTTGCTTCCTGTGTAAGGCAAATTCTCGATGGCCAGAGTATCCCAGCGCGGCGAAAAAGACATTGTCCCTAGGCGCTATTGACGTTTCGACCCGTGCGCCAGTGTCGCGTGCCGATCCTGAGCATGTTCGTCGGCCGGCGGTGATACCGCGGCGGGCTGCCAGGGTTCCTCGGCTTCTGACCGTTTGGTTATTTTTCAGCCATCCGTCACATCGGTCATGGCTGCCCATCGCCAGCCCGCTGCTGGCCGCTTAAGCTCGGACTAGACAGTTTCACCGAGAAGGTTGGGGCCATGGGCGACGACAGCCGCGAGCCTAGCGAGATCGAACAGCTGACCCTGGCGCTGCTGCACAGCCGTGGCGAGGTGGAGCGCCTGCGCGAGCGCGAGCAGCTGGTCAGCAACCTGCTGGGCAGCGTCAACGTGGTGCTGTGGGCGTTCGACTGGGGGCAGCAGCAGGTGGTCTACGTCAGTCCGGCCTACGAGACGGTGTTCGGCCGCTCGGCGGCGCTGCTGATGGCCAGCTACGACGAATGGCGCAACAGCATCTACCCGGACGACATGGAGTTCGCCGCGCAGAGCCTGGCCTCGGTGATCGATCTGGGGGCGGTGGAGCAGCGTGAGTACCGCATCATCCGCGGCGACGGGCAGATCCGCTGGCTCAGCGACAAGTGCTTCGTCAGCCCGCGCGGCGGCTCTGGCGGCACGCCGCTGGTGGTTGGCATCGCCGAGGACATCACCGAGAAGAAGGAGCTGCAGGGCGAGCTGCACCGCCTGGCCACCACCGACGTGCTGACCGGGGTGAACAACCGCCGGCACTTCTTCGAACAGGCCACGGCGCTGTTCGACGAGGCGTGCAGCAGTGGCCGGCCGCTGGCGTTCATGCTGCTCGACATCGACGACTTCAAGAAGATCAACGACAACTACGGCCACCAGCTCGGCGATCGTGTGCTGCAGCGCGTGGCCCACTGCGGCGCCTACGTGCTGCGCCGCGATGACCTGTTCGGGCGCATCGGCGGCGAGGAGTTCGCCGGTGTGTTCCCCGGCTGCGACCTGCAGCAGGCGCTGCAGGTGGCCGAACGGCTGCAGCGCGAGGTGCAGCGCCTGCAGTTCAGCGTCGAGGATGCCAGCTTCGGCGTGACCATCAGCCAGGGCCTGACCAGCCTGCGTCCCGGTGACGACCTCGACGACCTCTATGCCCGCGCCGACGCGGCCATGTACCGCGCCAAGCAGCAGGGCAAGAACTGCATCGTGCTGGACTGAGAAGAGGAGCACCGTCATTCCCGCCTGTGCGGGAATGACGAGGTGAGGATTACAGCTGGAACGGCGAGGCGGCCAGCACCACACCGGTTTCCTCGGCGTAGTCGTCCCAGTGCTCGATCAGCGCAGCCAGTTTTTCCGGCTCGTTCCTGGCCAGGTCGGTGGTCTCGCCGGGATCCTGGCTCAGGTCGTACAGCTGCCAGCTGGCCGGACCCAGCGGTTTGGGGATGTACACCGCCTTCCACTGGCCCTTGCGCACGCCGCGCATGCCGAACAGTTCCCAGCCGGTCACCGTGTCTTCGTCGTGCACTTCGCTGGTCTCGCCGCTGAGGTAGCCGAGCCAGGACTTGCCGCGCAGCGCCGCCACCTCGCGGCCGTTCCAGCGGGTGCCGGGGTGGCGTACGCCGGCCAGGTCGAGAATGGTCGGGGTGACGTCCATCACCGTGCTGAAGGCGCCACTGATCTGCCCGCCCTGGCGGGCGAATTCCGGGTAGCGGATCAGCGCCGGCACGCGGATGCCGCCCTGGGTGGTGAAGGCCTTGAACAGCTTGGACGGCGCGGTAGCTGCCTGCGCCCAGCGCGGGCCGTACCAGACGTAGGAGTTGGCGTTGCCGATGTTGTCCAGGCTGTTGTCGTAGTGCGTATCGAGGAAGCTCTGCAGGTTCGGGCCGAACTTGGGGAAGGCTTCCAGCAGCGCGCCCTCGGCACCGTTGTCGGAGATGAACAGGACGAAGGTGTTGTCCAGCTGGCCCTGCTGGCGCAGGTAGTCGACCACCCGGCCGATGTTCCAGTCCATGCGCTCGACCATGGCCGCGTACACCTCCATGGTGCGCGCCGAGATCGCGCGTTTCTCCGGAGTCAGCTTGTCCCATTCCTGGGGCAGCGCGATCACCGGGTGGGCCTGCACGTCCTCGGCCACCAGGCCGAGCTGCTTGAGCCGTTGCAGGCGTTCCTGGCGCAGCGCCTCGGGGCCGGCGTCGTAGCGGCCCTTGTACTTGGCCACCACTTCCTGCGGCGCCTGCAGCGGCCAGTGCGGCGCGGAGAACGGCAGGTAGGCGAAGAACGGCCGGCTCTGGTCGCGCTCCTTGAGGTACTGGATCAGCTTGTCGCCGAAGGCGTCGGAGGAATAGAAACCCTCGGGCAACTGGTCGACGAACTGGTCGTCCTCGATGTACAGCGCCGGCGTCGACTTCAGCACGCCTGGGGTGTTCTCGTCGTAGGGCGGCTCGAAGCCGTAGTGGTTGGCGGCGCCGGGCAGCAGCGAGAAGGAGCGCTCGAAACCGCGCGCATGGGGCGCCAGCTCGGGCTTGAGGCCCAGGTGCCACTTGCCGGCCATCAGCGTCTGGTAACCGGCCTCGCGCAGCAGCTCGGGCAGGGCCACCACGCGCTCGTTGAGGTAGCCCTCGTAGCCGGGTTGGCCGATCTGCTCGGGGGCGATGGCCTCGGCCATGGCGCCGATGCCGGCGATATGGTGGTCAGTGCCGGTGAGCAGCATCGAGCGGGTCGGCGAGCAGGTCGGCGCCACGTGGAAGTCGGTCAGGCGCAGGCCGTTGAGGGCCAGGGCGTCGAGGTTGGGCGTGGCGATCTCGCCACCGAAGGCGCCGAGATCGGAGAAGCCGAGGTCGTCGGCGACGATCAGCAGGAAGTTGGGACGCTTGCTCATGCGAGTCTCACGAAACTAGGGTGGTTCGCCGGCAGGGCCGGCGGGCGGAAAAGTCAGTAGGCGATGGAGGCCAGCGGCAGGTCTTCGACCCGCGGCGGCGGGGCGCGGTAGTCGCCGTCGCCGGTCAGCTCGAACAACAGGTCCTCGCGCAGCTGGTGGAAGTCGTAGCTGCTGCGGTTGCGCGGGTGTGGCAGGTCGACCTCGACGATGCGCTTGATCCGCCCCGGGCGCGGTGCCATCACCACCACGCGGTCGGCGAGGAAGATCGCCTCCTCGACATCGTGGGTGACCAGCAGGCTGGTGATGCCGGCGCGCTTGCGGATGGCCAGCAGCTCGTCCTGCATCTGCTGGCGGGTCAGCGCGTCGAGGGCGCCGAAGGGTTCGTCGAGCAGCAGGATGCGTGGGCTGGCCACCAGGCCGCGGGCGATGGCCACGCGTTGGGCCATGCCGCCGGAGAGCTGGTGCGGGTAGGCCCGCTGGAAGCCATCCAGGCCGACCAGCTGGATGAATTCCTCGACCCGGCGGAAGCGTTCGGCCTGGGTCAGGTCTTCGTTGACCAGGCCGAGGTTGATGTTCTGCTCCACGGTCAGCCAGGGGAACAGGCGGTGCTCCTGGAACACGATGCCGCGCTCGCTGCCGATACCGGCGATGGCCTTGCCGGCGACCTCGATGCGGCCGTCGAACTGGCGATCCAGGCCGACCAGCAGACGCAGCAGGGTCGACTTGCCGCAGCCGCTGGAGCCGAGGATGGCGATGGACTCGCCCTCGCGGATATCCAGGCTGAATTCGCGGATCGCCTCCAGCTCGGCGAAGTGCTTGCTCACTGCGCTGAAACGCACGAGCGGCGGCGCCGGCGGCAGGCCAAGGAGGATGCGGGGGTCATGCAGGGTCAGGCTGTTCATGCGGTTCTCCAGCGCGTGGCGCGCGCTTCGATCAGTTGTCCGAGGCTGTTGAGCAGGGCGCCGGTGATGCCGATCAGCAGCATCCCGGCCATCACCTGATCCATGCGAAACAGTTGCTGTGCGCCGATCATCAGGCTGGCGATGCCGCCGTCCGAGGGCATGAAGTACTCGGCGCCGATGGTGCCCAGCCAGGCGAAGATCAGCGCCAGGCGCAGGCCGGCGAATAGCGCCGGGGCGATGCCCGGCAGCACCAGGCGCAGCAGGCGCTGGCGGCGGTCGAGGCGCAGCACGCGGGCGGCCTCGTCGAGTTGTGGCGAGAGGGCGGCGATGCCGCGCTGGCTGGCGATCAGCAGCGGAAAGAAGGTGGCCAGGCCGACGAACACCAGCTTGGCCAGTTCACCCAGGCCGAACCAGGCAGTGAGCAGCGGCACCCAGGCGAAGATGGCGACCTGACGCAGCGCCGACAGGGTCGGGCCGAGCAGCCGTTCGGCCGGGCGCCACAGGCCGAGCAGCACGCCGAGCAGCAGGCCCAGGCTGCCGCCCAGCAGCAGGCCGGCGACGGCGCGGCCCAGGCTGAGCAGCAGGCCTTTGGCCAGACTGCCGTCGGCCAGGCCCTGCCAGGTGGCCTGCAGCACCGCCAGCGGACTGACGAGGATCTGTGCGTCGACCCAGTCGGCACTGCAGGTCAGTTGCCACAGGGCAGTCAGTGCCAGTGGCAGGTACCAGGCCTGCAGGCGCTGCCAGCCGCGCCCGGAAGGTACGCGGCGGAATTCGGCGGCCGGCGGGTGCGGCCAGTACAGCAGGCGGCCGTCGAGCCACTGGATGCCGCGATCCAGTACCACGCCGAACAGGCCGATGATCAGGATGCAGACGAACACTATGTCGAGCATGAACAGCTGGCGACCCCAGACCATCAGGTAGCCGAGGCCTTCGCTGGAGGCCAGCAGTTCCACCGCCAGCAGCGAGGCCCAGCCAGTGGCCAGGGCCAGGCGCAGGCCGGCCATGAATGAGGGCAGCGCGGCGGGGATGGTCAGCCGCCACAGGCGCAGGTGCAGCGGCAGGCGCAGCACGGCGGCGGCCTCGCGCAGGCGCGGCTGGGCGTCGCGCACGCCGACCAGGGTATGGATGGTCACCGGCACTATGATGGCCTTGATCAGCACCACCAGCTTGAGCGCCTCGCCGATGCCGAACAGCAGCATGAACAGCGGGATCCAGGCCAGGGTGGGAATCTGCGTGAGAGCGGCGAAGCTCGGGTAGACCAGGCGTTCGGCGCGCGGGCTGGCCCCCAGCAGGCTGCCCAGCAGCACGCCGCTGGCGACCCCGCCGAGCAGGCCCCAGGCCAGGCGCTGCAGGCTGATCGCCAGGTGCTGCCAGAGCTCGCCGCGGCCCAGCTCCAGCAGGGTCTGCCAGACCAGCGCCGGTGCCGGCAGTACCTGTTCGCTCATCCACTGGTAGTGACTGGCGCCCTGCCAGAGCAGTAGCAGGGTAAGCGGCAGCAGCCAGGGCAGCAGATGGCCGGCTCCGCGCCGCCAGTGCCAGGCGGGCAGGGAATAGGGCAGGGCAAGGGCGGGGCTGTGGCTCATGTCAGTGGCCCCCTTGTGAATCGCTATAAGCAGATGGTGTAAAAGGCATATAAAAACTCTCATCAATTCTTTTGAGCGATAAGAGAGGCCATTTAAAGGAGCTCGGCGAGAGCTCGGCCAATGCCTTTGCCGAATATTTTTTATGCCTTTGCTGCATCTGGCCTGGCGGCCGCGTGCCGACTGATTTAGGTGTTTTGGTTACTAAAAAATAATTTTTTATTATTTATTTCTTATATCTCGGACATGCCTAAGTGCAGCGCCAAGGGATGCCGCGAGCATCCAGCCCTGCATCAAGGAGCCCCGTGCCATGAAAAGCCTGTTCGATTCCTTCGTCGTGTTGTTCGCCACACCGGCGCTGATCGGCTTGCTGGCTTACCTGCCACCGCCCGAGGTGGCCAACAAGGTGAAGTCCGCCGGCATGACTGTCTTTGCGCTGCTCGCCACGCCGGCGCTGCTCGGCCTGCTGGCCTACCTGCCGTCCGCCCAGGCGGCGGAGCAGCCACAGACCATTCGCATCGCCGTGCCCGACCTCAGCGCCGGTAGTCAGCACAGCGGCGGCGGGGTGGTGGATGTGCTGCGCAGCCAGCAGATCTTCGAGCAGGAATTCGCCGCCGACGGCATCAAGGTGCAGTGGACTTTCTTCAAGGGCGCCGGCCCGGTGATCAACGAGGCGTTGGCCAACGGCCAGGTCGACTTCGCCTACCTTGGCGACCTGGCGGCCATCATCGGCAAGGCCAATGGCCTGGATACCCGTGTGCTCAGCGCCTCGGCGCGCAACGTGCGGCTGTACCTGGGCGTGGTGCCGGGCTCGGCGATCAAGACCCTGGCCGACCTCAAGGGCAAGCGCGTGGCGATCTTCCGCGGCACCGCCAACCAGTTGTCCTTCGCTGCCGCCCTGGCCAGCCAGGGCCTCAAGGAACGCGACCTGCAGGTGATCAACCTGGACTTCAACGCCGCCAGCGCCGCTCTCGCCGCCAAGCAGATCGACGCCACCTGGGGCGCCGGCAACCTGATCGCCCTGCAGCAGCGTGGTCTGGCCGAGCTGCCGCTGAACACCGACGACCTCAAGGGCGTGGGCAGTGTGCAGGCGGTGCTGCTCGGTACCGGCGCCTTCGTCGACCAGCACCCGGACATCACCGCGCGGCTGCTCAAGGCCCAGCAGAAGGCCGTGCAGTGGCTGCGCAACGAGGCCAACAAGCAGGCCTACGTGGAGCTGGTCTCCGGCCTGGCCAGCTACCCGCAGGTGCTGATCCAGAGCGATCTGGATAACGCCAGCTTCAGTGCCATCTTCGATCCGCGGCTGGATCCGGCCTTCCTCGCCAGGCTGCAGGCAAGCGTCGACCTGGCTGCCGAGCAGCGCCTGATCCGCAAGGGCTTCCAGGTGAGCACCTGGAGCCAGCCGCAATTCCTCGATGCCGCCCTGCAGGCCCAGGCCGCCGAGGTACAGGCCCAGCGTTAAGGGGGGAGTGGACGCGAAGGAACGCAGACCGCGGCCCAGGCCGCGGTTTTTTTATGCCCGCGCAGACGCCGGCCAGGCAATGCTTCGTTGAACATTTTTTAACCTGTTTTTCACACGAGCCCGCCTAAGGTGCGCGGGCCGGCTGCCTCCTGCGCCGGACGCCATGCACGTTCCGACTACGGGAGCTACCGGATGAATAAATTGCCGCAAATCACCCTGGCCTTCTGGGTGATGAAAATCTGTGCCACCACCCTCGGCGAAACCGCCGGCGATCTGCTGTCGATGACCCTCGACGTCGGCTATGCCGTCAGTTCGCTGATCCTCATCGGCCTGTTCCTGGTCGCCCTCAGCGGCCAGCTGATGAGCCGTCGCTACCTGCCGGCGCTGTACTGGACGGTGATCCTCGCCACCAGCACGGCCGGTACCACCATGTCCGACTTCATGGATCGCACCCTGGGCCTGGGCTATGCCAGTGGCTCGGCGATCCTCGTCACCCTGCTGCTGTGCGTGCTCGGGCTGTGGCGCCTGAGCGAGAAGTCGCTGGCGGTGGACAACATCGTCAGCCGCCGTGGCGAGCTGTTCTACTGGGGCGCGATCCTGGTTTCCAACACCCTGGGCACGGCCCTGGGCGACTACCTGGCGGACGACTCCGGCCTCGGCTTCGCCGGCGGCGCGCTGCTGATCGGCAGCCTGATCGCCGTGGTGGCGCTGGCCAAGCAGTTCACCCGCATCTCCAGCGTGGCGTTGTTCTGGATCGCCTTCGTGCTGACCCGCCCGTTCGGCGCGACCCTCGGCGATGTGCTGACCAAGACCCACGAGAAAGGCGGGCTGGATTTCGGCACCGTGGGCTCCTCGGCGATTCTCGCCGGTGTGCTGGTGGTGCTGGTGTTCTTCGCCATGCGCGCCGAGCGCCGCGAGCAGCCGGACAACCGCCTGCAGGGTGCCGATCTGGCCTGAGTGCGGTCGTAGGTCAACCCAGCGCCCGGACATTTGTCCGGGCGCTGGCGTTTCAGGCCGCCACCGCCTCGGCCTGGTCGCGATCGAGCTGCACCAGTAGCTCGATCATCGCCCGCGCCGCCGGCGACAGGCGAAAGCCGGTGCGGGTGACGATGCCGCAGCGTGCGCTGAGGCTGTCCAGGTTGGTCGGCAGGTTGCGCAGGTACAGCTGCACCAGTTCGCCACGGCGCAGCGGTTCATCGATGGCCTCGCGAGTGGCGATGCCGATGGCGTCGCTACGCCGTACCAGCTCTTCCAGCAGGGCGAAGTGCTCGCACTCCAGCTGCGGGTCGAAGCTGGTCTTGCCGCTGAGATTGGCCAGCAGCTTGCGCACGCCCATGGGAATACGCGTGGCGGCCAGCGGGTAGTCGAACAGGTCGTTGGTCGACAGGCTCTCCTTGGCCAGCAGCGGATGCCCGGGGCGGCAGAAGAACAGGCCGGGGCGCGGGCGCAGCGCCTGGGTCTGCACGCTGGGGTCGGCCTCGAAGTGGCGGA
The DNA here is from genome assembly GCF_014490745.1 of Pseudomonas alcaligenes. NCBI lineage: Bacteria > Pseudomonadati > Pseudomonadota > Gammaproteobacteria > Pseudomonadales > Pseudomonadaceae > Aquipseudomonas > Aquipseudomonas alcaligenes. The sequence continues at coordinate 229,864 of NZ_LZEU01000001.1, forward strand.
TGTCGGCGATGAAGAACTCGATCTCGTCGCGCCCCAGACTGCGGCTCAGGCTCTCCCAGTTGTTCACCTCGAAGCGTGCGCGGATGCGCGGGTAGCGCTGCATGAACTGCAGTAGGGCCTCGGGCACCAGCTTGGCGGCCAGCGCCGGGCCGCAGCCGAAGCGCAGCTCGCCGGCATCCAGCTTGGTCATCTGGTTGATCTCGTGGGCCAGGTTGCTGGCGCCGCGTACCAGGGTCAGGGCGTGCTGCAGCACCACCTGGCCTTCCGGCGTGGGACGCAGATCCTTGCTCGCGCGATCCACCAGGACACAGCCCAGTTCATGCTCGAGGCCCTGGATGCTGCGGCTGAAGGCCGGCTGGGTAATGCCCATGGCATCGGCTGCGCGGACGAAACTGCGGTGCTCGTGGAGGGCGAGAAAGTAGCGGAGTTGGCGCAGATCCATGATGCGTTCCCGGCATTGAAAATATAGGTAGAAGGCATTTGTGCCGTCCTGGGTGCTGGTTTTAAATGCAGGCTCTTATTCCGTCAATCTAAGTAAATCAATATAAATAGATCAAAAAGGAATATTGATATGGCCAGCAATCAGGGGGGAGCCCGATGAAACAGCCAGCTGCATCACCCGTTCTGCGTGAGTCCATGCGCCGCTGTCGCTGACCGCGCGCTGAGCCGCCTGCGGCGCGCTCGCCACTTTCCACTAGCGAATTTCACCAGTGCGCCGGGCGCGCGCTGCGGCTCGTTATCGCCCGGTTTTCGGGCCGGGCCCCCAGAACAGGAACACCACACATGCCTCATAGCCGAACGCCGCGTATCGCCAGACCTCTGGCTCTGCAACGCCTGAATACCCCGGAATATGCCCTGACCCTGCTGCTGGCCCTCGGTGGCCTGGCCGCACCGGGTCATGCCTGGGCCGCGGAAGCTGAAACGCCGAGTGCTGAAGAGGCGGTGGCGCTGGACAAGGTCACTGTCACCGCGCGGCGTCGCGAGGAAGACGTGCAGGACGTGCCGACGCCGATCACCACCCTGAGCGGCGCCACCCTGGAACAGCAGAAGGTGTACAAGGTGCAGGATCTGCAGCAGGTGCTGCCGAGCGTCAACGTCGCCTTCATCCACGCCCGCCAGTCGAGCATCGCGGTGCGCGGCATCGGCAACAACCCGGCCAGCGACGGACTGGAAGGCAGCGCCGGGGTGTACCTGGACAACGTCTACCTGGGCCGCCCGGGCATGGCTGTGTTCGACCTGCTGGACATCGAACAGCTGGAGCTGCTGCGCGGCCCGCAGGGCACCCTGTTCGGCAAGAACACCACCGCCGGCGTGCTCAACATCAGCACGCGCAAACCGACCTTCACCCCCGAGCGCAGCATCGAGGTGTCCGGTGGCGAGCGTGGTTACTTCCAGGGCAAGGGCACCGTCTCCGGTGGCCTCACCGAGACCCTGGCCGGGCGCCTGTCGGCCTACCGCACTCGCGACGATGGCTTCATCGACAACACCTACAACGGCGATGACCTCAACGGTGGCGAGCGCGAAGGCGTGCGTGGCCAGCTGCTGTTCGAACCGAACGACGACTTCAACCTGCGCTGGATCAACGACTACAACGCCGAAGACTCCAGCAACGGCACCATGGTGCTGTACGGCGCGCCGCAGCGTTACTGGGATCGCGCCGCGCTGGCCGGTGCCGCGCCGCATCGCGACCCGGACGACCACAAGGTCAACATCAACGGCCGCCAGCACGTCAGCGTGCACCAGGGCGGCAGCTCGGTGGAGGCCAACTGGAACCTCAACGGCGGTTACACCCTGACCTCGATCAGCGCTTACCGCTACTGGCACTTCACCCCGGCCAACGATGAAACCCTGAATGTCGCGGCGATCAACAACACCGGGGTGGAAGTCCACGACCGCCAGTTCTCCCAGGAAATCCGGCTGGCCTCGCCCACCGGCGGCGCCTTCGACTACGTACTGGGCAGCTATATCTTCAACCAGAACCTGGGCAACAAGACCTTCACCGACTACGGCCCGAAAGCCGACCTGTTCCTCACCGGTGCCAACCCGGGGATCTTCAACAACGTCTACAGCAAGGCCAACGGCAAGGTCGAGACCGACAGCTTCGCGCTGTTCGGCCAGGGCACCTGGCACCTGACCGACAAGCTCGACTTCACCGCCGGGGTACGCGGCACCTACGAGGAGAAGCAAGCCAAGGTCGAGCGCTTCGCGCCCGAAGGTGGCGCCGCCCTGCCGCCGGCGCTGCAGGCAATTCGTAACCGCCAGCTCGGCGCCTACGACTCCGGCGACCTCAACCTGCACAACGCTGCACCGTCCGGCCTGCTCAGCCTCAGCTACAAGTTCACCGACGACCTACTCGGCTACGCCTCGCTGTCCCATGGCGAGAAGTCCGGCGGGGTCAACCTGGCCGTGGCCAGTGCCCCGACCCTGGGCGCCGACTCGCTGCTGGTCGGCCCGGAGCGTGCCAACGATGCCGAACTGGGCTTCAAGAGCACCCTGCTGAACAACCGCCTGCTGTTCAACGCCAACATCTTCTGGACCGGCATCCACGGCTACCAGGCCACCACCCTGACCACCACTGCCAGCTCGCCGACCCCGGTGTCGGTACTGGCCAACGCCGGCAGCGTGCGTTCACGCGGCGTCGAGTTCGAAGCAACGGCCCTGCCGATTCGCGGCCTGACCCTCAACGTCAACGGCTCGTACAACGACGTCACCTACCTCAGCTTCGAGAACGCGCCGTGCCCCGGCGAGGTCAGCACGGTCACCCCGACCGCCACCTGCGACCTGACCGGCGAGCGGGTGGTCGGCGCCTCGAAATGGATCGGCAACCTCAACGGCGAGTACGCCTGGCAGATCGACAACGGCATCAAGCCCTACATCAACGCCGGCTACTCCTACCGCTCCGAAGCCGAAGGCACGCTGGACAACTCCGACCTGTCGAAGATCGACGGCTACGGCCTGGTCAACCTGGCCGCCGGTGTGCGCACCGACCTCGGCGACGGCCAGCTGGATACCTCCGTGTGGGTCAAGAACGCCACCGACACCGACTACTACCTGAGTGCCTTCGCCTACATCAACGGCGCCTACACCGCCTCCGTGGGCCAGCCGCGCACTGCAGGTGTATCCCTGCGTTACGACTTCTGACGTGCCGTCACGCAAATCTCAAGCAAGGAGAAATGACATGAGTAACGCAGCCATCGCTATCGAACCCGCAGTACAGCTCGACATCCACCCGGTTGCCGGACGCATCGGCGCGGAAATCCGAGGCATCAGCCTGTCCGGCAGTCTGGACGCGGCCACGGTCGAGGCCATCCAGGCCGCCCTGGTGGAGCACAAGGTGCTGTTCTTCCGCGGCCAGCACCAGCTCGACGACCAGGCCCAGGAAGCTTTCGCCAAGCTGCTCGGCGAACCCATCGCCCACCCCACCGTGCCGGTGCGCGCAGGCACCCATTACCTGCTCGAGCTGGACGGCGCCCAGGGCCACCGGGCCAATTCCTGGCACACCGACGTGACCTTCGTCGACTCCTATCCCAAGGCCTCGATCCTGCGCTCGGTGGTGGCCGCCAAGGCCGGTGGCGACACCGTCTGGGCCAACACCGAAAGCGCCTACCAGGATCTGCCGGACAGCCTGCGCGAGCTGGCCGACAAGCTCTGGGCGGTGCACAGCAACGAGTACGACTACGCCGCGATCAAGCCCAGCGTCGACCCGGCACGTCTGGAGGAGTACCGCAAGGTGTTCGCCTCCACTGTCTACGAGACCGAGCACCCGCTGGTGCGCGTGCACCCGGTGAGCGGCCAGCGCAGCCTGCTGCTCGGCCACTTCGTCAAGCGCATCAAGGGCCTGTCGCAGGGCGACTCGCAGCGCCTGTTCGACATCCTCCAGGGCCACGTGACCCGCCTGGAGAACACCGTGCGCTGGCGCTGGCAGGAAGGCGACGTGGCGATCTGGGACAACCGCGCCACCCAGCACTACGCCGTCGACGACTACGGCCAGCAGGATCGCATCGTGCGCCGCGTGACCCTGGCCGGCGATGTACCGGTGGCCCTCGACGGCCGCCGCAGCCAGACCACCCGCAAGGGCTGAACCGGGAGACTGTCATGAGCAACAACGTCAGCGCATTGCGTCAGGAACAGGTCACGGACGGCCTGCGCATCGTGCCTCTGAACGCCCCGCTGGGTGCCGAGGTGCATGGCCTGGATGGCCGCCAGGATCCCACGGCCGAGCAGATCCTCGCCCTCAAGCAGGCTCACCGCGAGTACCAGATCCTGATCTTCAAGAACCAGCAGCTGGACGATGCGCAGTTCCTGCGCTTCGCCTCCTGGTTCGGCTCGGTGTTCCAGCCGCACCCGGACTTCGCCGTGCTGTCCTCCGGCGACGACGGCAAGGCGCCGGATATCGTCAAGGTGGCCAACACCGGCGACGGCGAACTGGGCAACTTCGCCCTACCGGCACACACCGACCACCAGTGGACGCCGACCCCTTCGGCCGGCTCGCTGCTGTATGCCCTGGAAGTACCAGAGCAGGGCGGCGAGACCAGCTGGACCAACCTGGCCCTGGCCTACCGGGCTCTGGACGAAGCTACCCAGCGCGAGATCGATGAGCTCAAGCTGATCAACTACAACCCCTTCGTGCGCATCAAGAACGGCGGCTATGGCGGCGGCTTCGTCACCTACCGCACGCCGGACATCGAGCCGATCCAGGGCACCGAGCACCCGCTGGTGCGCACCCATCCGGAAACCGGCAAGCGCCTGCTCTACCTCAGCGTGCACACCGAGGTGGAGATTCCTGGCTACGACCCGGAGCAGGGCGCGGCGCTGATCGCCCGCCTGCGCGAGCACCTGCACAACCCGCGCTTCTCCTATACCCACAAGTGGGAAGTGGGCGACATCGTGTACTGGGACGACCAGGCCACCCTGCATGCGCGCAATGCCTTCCCGGCCACCCAGCGGCGGCGCATGAAGCGCATCAGCCTGGCCGGCAGCCGGCCGTTCTGACCAATCTGCAACGCTTGCCTACCTCGCGGCGCACCCATCCCGGGTGCGCCGTTTTTTTACGCTATGTCCCAGCTAGGTGTTGTATCGGCGTGTCCCCCACTGGATCCCCGCCTGCGCGGGGATGACGAGGCAGAGGGGAAGTCCTGCAGAGAACCGTCAGTCCTGCGCAGGCGGGAATCCAAGGAGCAGGCGACTACAACGCATAGATGAGCGACCACATAGGTGCTGTGCTCGCATGTTTCCTGGGTTATTCCCCTGCGGGCCAACGCTAGCGCTGTTCAGCGATAGAGCCGCTGTCCAGCTTGCGCGGGAATGGCGGAGCCGGTGAATGACGCCACGGCTCATCCTTACCTCGTCATTCCCGCGCAGGCGGGAATCCAGAGCGGCGCTGGGTGGTTTGCACCTGGCTGGCCGAAGCCAGGCGCTTTCCATGCCTTGCAGGCAATTTTCCCATGCCTCAAAGGCATTGAAAGATAAAAATCTTTTTAAATCAGTTATTTACGATTTATATATTCCATAAAGAAATTAACAACTAATTAAAGATTACTTTATGAGATAAGACGCCTCGCTAATCATCTGCACCAAGGCCGAGCCGCTCTGCCATGGGCGTTTCGCGGATCGGCACCGAATGCAGAAGCGATTTTCAGGAGTCTTGCCGATGGGCAATGTCCACAAAGCCGATCTCGCCGCCGACGTGCTCTGGCGCGACGCGCGCAGCCCCGGCGAAGTGCTCGATCTGGGTGTCTCGCTACGCCAGGCCCTGGGCCTGCAGCGCCACTTGCCCAAACCTGGCAAGCCGGTGCTGGGCCGGCGCGAGGCCGTACTGCTCGGCCTGTTCGCCCTGACCCTGCACGGCGCGGTGCTGCATTGGCTGGCCAGCCGGCCCGAGCCGGTGCTGCCGGAAGTGCCGGTGGAAATCCCGCCGATGACCATCGAATTCGCCGCCCCGCCGCCTCCGCCACAAGTGGTCGAACCGCCGCCACCGGTGGTCGAGGAGCTGGCCGTGAAGCCGCCACCGCCCAAGCCGGTGCCGAAGCCCAAGCCGCAGCCGCCCAAGCCGAAACCGCTGCCCAAACCGGTCGAGCAAGCGCCGCAGCCGAAGCAGGAAACGCCACCGCCACCAGCTCCGGTCGCTCCGCCAACGCCGGCGCCGGTCAAGGAAACACCGCCGTCGGCCAACGCCGCGTACCTGAAGAACCCGGCGCCGGAATACCCGTCGCTGGCCCAGCGCCGCGGCTGGGAGGGCACGGTGCTGCTGCGGGTGCATGTGCTGGCCAACGGCAAGCCGAGCGATATCCAGATCCAGAAGAGCAGTGGCCGTGACGCCCTCGACGAAGCGGCGGTACGCGCCGTCAAACGCTGGAGCTTCGTCCCGGCCAAGCGTGGCGACGTGGCCCAGGAAGGCTGGGTGACGGTGCCGCTGGACTTTCGTTTGAACTGACTGGCCGTTTGCACTGAATTGAACCGAATCGACTGAAATACGTTTTACGAGGAACGCATCATGAATCTGTTAGTGGACTCCCCCCTGCAATCGGTCGAGCACAGCGTCATCTGGCTGCTGATCGGCTTCTCCGTCCTGACCTGGGGCCTGGCCCTGATCAAGGGCATCCAGTTCGCCCGCCAGCGCTTCCAGGATCGCAAGTTCCTCAAGCTGTTCTGGAGCGCCACCAGCCTGGACTCCGCCGCCGAACTGGGCCAGCAGCACACCGGTGCGGTGGCCCATGTGGCCCAGGCCGGCTTCGCCGCGATCCAGGTGCACGACGGCCAGCAGCCGGGCGACCTGAGCCAGGCGATCAACCACCAGGATCGCCTCGAACGTGCCTTGCGCCAGCAGATCCAGCGTGAGCGTCGCTCCCTGGAAAGCGGCCTGGCAGTAGTCGCCAGTATTGGTAGTACATCGCCCTTTATCGGTCTGTTCGGCACCGTCTGGGGCATCATGGAAGCGCTCAAGGGCATCAGCCTGGCCGGCAACGCCAGCCTGGAAACCGTGGCCGGGCCGATCGGCGCCGCGCTGGTCGCCACCGGCGTGGGTATCGCCGTCGCCGTGCCGGCGGTGCTGGTTTACAACTACTTCCTGCGGCGCCTCAAGCTCACCGCCGCCGACCTCGACGACTTCGCCCACGACTTCTACAGCCTGGCGCAGAAGAGCGCGTTCAAGGTCATCGTCCATCCTGCCGGCAAGCGCAGCGTGGGCGGCAACCAACCGGTGAAGGAGGCGTCCTGACATGGCCTTTTCAACCCAGGACAGCGACGAGGTTCTCTCCGAGATCAACGTCACCCCGCTGGTCGACGTGATGCTGGTGCTGCTGGTGGTGTTCATCGTCACCGCGCCGCTGCTGACCAACTCGATCCCGATCAACCTGCCGAAGACCGAAGCCGTGGCCCCACCGGATCAGAAAGACCCGCTGGTGGTGAGCATCGACGGCGAAGGCAAGCTGTTCATCAACAAGGACGAAATCCAGCCCGAGCTGCTGCAGAGCAATCTGGAGCAGGCCAAGGCCAAGGACGCCGAACTCAAGGTGCAGCTGCAGGCCGACGACCAGGTCGACTACGGCCAGGTGGCCAAGGCCATGGCCGCTATCGAGAAAGCCGGCATCACCAAGCTGGCGGTGATTACCGCTCGCTGAGAACGGATTTGGCTCGGACGCGAACCTGTCACATACCGTCTCTAGACTGGCGGCATCGGGTTCCTCCAGACCGCAACGGTTCGTGGGGCCGCTCTTTCCAGGCAGGGGGGGCGGCCCCTTTTTTATTCAGTACAAGGAGTTCCCGATGACCACGCTGTTCATTTCCCCCGGCGCCTGCTCGCTGGCTTCGCATATCGCCGTTCTTGAGCTGGGTCTGCCGATCCAGATCGAGAAGGTCGCCCTGCGCACCCCGGACTCGCCGATCCACGCGATCAACCCGCTGGGCCGCGTGCCGGCCCTGCAGCTGGACGATGGCACCCTGATCACCGAGAACAGCGCGATCCTGCCGTACCTGGCCGACCAGGTGCCGGGCACGCCGCTGTTCGCCCCGGCCGGCAGCGCCGAGCGTGCGCAGATCCAGAGCTGGCTCGGCTACCTGGCGGCGGAAGTGCACGCCGCCTCGTTCCGCCCGCTCAACCGCCCGGAACGCTACTCGGCCGACGCAGCCGCCCATCCGGGCATTCGCGCCCAGGCCCAGGTGCAGCTGCTGCAGGCCTTCCAGCATATCGAGCGGCACCTGCAGGAGCGCCAGTGGCTGGTGGGCGAGCGCTTCACCCTGGCCGATGCCTACCTCGGCATCTTCACCACCTGGCTGCTGCGCATTGGCGGCCCGTTCGCCGAGCTGCAGGCCATCGCCCGCCTGCGCGAGCAATGGCGCGCCCGCCCGGCGGTGCAGCAGGCGCTGCAGGCCGAAGGACTGCTGTAAATCCCGCTGCTGTGTAGGGTGGGTGAAACCCGCGTAGCCGTGCTCGCGGGTTGCACCCGCCCTACGTCTGGCCCTGGTGCTAGCATGTTCCGGCCGCCATCATTTGCAGGAACCCCGCATGTCGCCATCCTCCGTCGAGCCGGCCTTCGGCGATCTGTTCGACACGCCGCTGGGTAGCCTGTTGGCCCTGGTGGACGAGCAGGGCGCCCTGCTGCGTCTGGACTTCCCGCCGGAAGACCAGCCGCTGACCATCTGGCACGGCTATGCCTGGCAGCGCGACACGGCGGCGGTGGCCCCGGTCGCGCGGCAGATCGGTGAGTACTTCGCCGGCCAGCGCCGGGTCTTCGATCTGCCCCTGGCGCCGCGCGGCAGCGCCTACCAGCACCTGGCCTGGCGCCATCTGCGCGAGGTGCCTTACGGCGTCACCCTGACCTATGCCCAGCTGGGTGAGCGCCTGTTGCCGCACAAGACCTCGGCCCGCGCCATCGGCCGGGCCAATGCGCTCAACCCGATCTCCATCATCGTGCCCTGCCACCGCATCATCGGCACCGACGGCAGCCTCACCGGCTATGCCGGTGGCCTGGCGCGCAAGCAGGCGCTGCTGGAGCTGGAAGGGGTGCTGAGGCCGGGCAGTCAGGCCCAGCTGTTCTGAGCGGTAGGGGCCGGCTGCCGCTCTCCCGTAGGGTGCGCCATGCGCACCGCCGCGCTCGCTGAGGCCTTTGGTGCGCGCAGCGCACCCTACACAAAGTGGGCCCGCAAAGCGTGCAAACAGGCTTTGGCAGGGCAACCCTCCATGCAAGCTGCGCGCTGTCTGTTTTCCGGGGAGGGCAGGCGCGGCTTGCGCTACCATGCCGCGCCGAAATCCCTGCCCAACCCGCTGGCCGCCTATGTCCACCACCCTGTACACCGACCTGTCCGCCTACTACGACCTGATGTGCGCCGACATCGACTACCAGGCGCAGAGCCACAGCGTGCGCCGCCTGCACCAGCTGTTCGGCACCGCAGGGCGCAACCACCTGGATCTGGCCTGCGGCACCGGCCCGCATGTGCGGCATTTCCTCGACTTCGGCTACCGCAGCGCCGGCCTGGACATCAACCAGCCGATGCTCGACATCGCCCAGCAGCGCTGCCCCGAGGCGCAGTTCAGCTGCCAGGACATGGCCGACTTCACGGTCGATCAGCCGCTGGATCTGATCACCTGCTTTCTCTACTCGATCCACTACAACGCCGGGCTGGCCAAGCTGCGCCAGTGCCTGGCCAGCGTGCACGCCGCGCTCGCCGAGGGCGGGGTGTTCTGCTTCAACGCGGTGGACAAGCACCAGATCGACAACCGCTCCTTCGTCCGTCACACGGTGGAGCACGACGGCAGCCTGTTCGCCTTCGGTTCCGGCTGGTACTACGGCGGCGAGGGCGAACGCCAGGCGCTGCGCTTGAGCATCGACAAGACCACGGCCGGGCAGACCCAGACCTGGCACGACGAACACCCCATGGTCGCTCTCAGCTTCGCCGAGCTGCAGGCGCTGCTGCAGCCACAGTTCGAGGTGCAGGTGTTCGAGCACGACTACGAGAAGATCACCCCCTGGGGCGGGGCGTCGGGCAATGCGCTGTTTGTCTGCGTGAAGCGCTAGGCCGCTAAACCAGCGGGAGCTTCAGGCGCAGGCGGGTGAGGTTTTCCTGATCGTCCGTCTCCAGCGCCAGGCTGCCCTTCTGGGCTTCGGCGAGGAGCTTGGCGGAGTAGGTACCCAGGCCCGTGCCACCTGGTTTGCCGTGGCTGGCGTATTTCTCGAAGAACTGCGGCCGGAAAGCCTCAGGTACTGCCGGCTGGTTTTCCATGATCAGTTCAATGCAGTCGGAGCGCAGCAGTTCCAGGTGCACCCGACTCTGCACGGGGGCTGCCTCGCAGGCGTTCTTCAGCAGGTTGTTCAGCAACGAGAAGCACAGCAGCTGATCGGCATTGGCCTGCAGCGGCGCCAGCTTGGTTTCATCCTCGACCACCAGCTCGATGGTCAGTTTCTTCGCCTGGTAGGTCAGCCTGGCCGAGTCGCACAGGCTGCGGGTCATCGCCAGCAGGTCGACCGACACGGGGTGCAGCACGAAGCGGCCGGTCTCGATCTTGTGCAGGTCGCCGGCTAGGTTGATCATCCCCAGCAGGTTCTGGCAGTCGGCTTCCAGGCTATGCAGGATCTGCAGCTGGCGTGGCAGCAGGTTGCCACCTTCGAGCAGGCCGCGGGCCAGCCCCAGGATGTTGCACAGCGGCGCCTTGAGGTCGTGGCGGGACAGGCTGTTGGCCTCCTCGCGCAGGCGCTCCAGCTCCAGCATGCTGTCGTACTCCTGCTGCAGCGCGTTGCGCTGCTCGACCAGGCGCAGCAGGTTGACCACCCGCAGGTGCAGTGCCTTGGGATTCACCGGCTTGCTGACGAAGTCCACCGCGCCCAGCTCCAGGCCGCGCAGCTGCGCCGCCTTGTCGGTCATGGCGGTGATGAAGATCAGCGGAATCTGGCTGGCGCTCGGGTGGCTGCGCAGGCGTTGGGCCAATTCGAAGCCATCCATGTGCGGCATCATCACGTCCAGCAGGAGCAGATCCGGCGGCGTTTCCGAGGTGCAGATGGCCAGCGCACTGCTGCCATCGCGCGCCGCCAGCACCCGGTACTCGTCCTGGAACAGGCCGACGATCAGGGCCAGATTGTCCGGCACATCGTCCACCACCAGCAGGGTCGGGCGGCGCTCGGCGCGCGGCTCGGGAGCGCGCATCGGCTCCTCGGCAACCGGCGGGCGTGGCAGCTGCGGCCGGTGGCTCATGGCCCGGGTGATGCGCTGTGCCAGGTCATTGGCGGTGTAGGGCTTGATCAGGATGCTGCTGACGCCGGCGGCAACGGCCTCGGTAATCTGCGCCCGCGAGCTTTCCGCAGTGATCATGATGAAGGGCAGGGAGGCCAGCTTGGGATCGCTGCGCACCTCGCGCAGCAGCGTGAGGCCATCCATGACCGGCATGTTCCAGTCGGAAACGATCACGTTGACCTTGCGCAAGCGCAGGGTTGCCAGGGCCTCGGCACCATTGTTGGCCAGCAGGATGTGCCGGGCGCCGAGCCGCTCGAGCTGGCTGCTATTGACCTTGCGCATGGTGTCGGCGTCATCGACGACGAGGAAAACGGTTTCGGCGGTAATCATGCTGCCTGCCACTCCGCAGTCGCGAGAGGGAAATCCAGGGTGGCGATACAGCTACCCCGTGGCTCCCGAGCTCTTCTTGAGCCTTATCTGGGCCGTCTCGCTGCATAAACCGGCAGGGCAGGCGGCTGAATCAATCTTAGATCGACCTGGCCAGCCTGCCCGTGGATATCCGCAGCAGGGATGAGCAGACAAGACGCCGGGATGGCGATATCGGTATGGGTTCTTAGTTGTGCGCGGCTGAATGCTTTACGGCGTGCGCAGTAATTGCACGTTGTTATTGATCAGGGTTTGCAGGATTTCCAGCGAGCCATTGATGGCAAATTGCACGCCCATGCACACGAGCAAGAAACCCATGAGGCGGGCTACCGCATCAATGCCTGACGGGCCGGTGATCTTCATGATCAGGTCGGATGCGCGCAAACACCCCCAGAGTATGAGTGCGGTCACCAGGAAGATTAAGGGCGGTGCGACCTGGATGACCCAGGAGGGGAAGGTCGTATTGTGCTTGAGGGTGGCAGAGGCACTGATGATCATCGCGATGGTGCCTGGCCCGGCAGTGCTGGGCATGGCCAGCGGGACGAAGGCAAAGCTGGCTCTGGGTGCCGTGCCGTTGCCAGGGGTCGATGCCTGGGCCGGCTGCGGGAACAGCATGCGCGCGCCAATAATTATCAGAATCCCGCCGCCGGCGATCCGTAGCCCCGGTATGGAGATATTGAAGACATTCATGATCAGCTCACCGACGTAGTAGGTGACGGTCATGATCAGAAAGACATTCAGTGCGGTCAGCAGCGCCTGCCGGTTCTTTTCTTCGCGACTAAGCCCTTGGGCGAGCGCCAGGAACAGGGCCACTGTCGTGGGTGGGTTGATCAATGGCAGCAAGGCCAGCAGCCCCAGAACAATGGCGTCGAATAAGTCGCCCATACCCCGTCACCCTGAAATTGTTCTGCTGAATTTCCGCCAGTGCCTGACGGCGGCAGTGCGTCTGCTCGGTCTCGCCTCAATATAGACCTTGCCCGGCCCATGCCCGGGTTGCGACCAGTCAGGCCATATCGCTTTGGCTGAACTCCTCGGCGAGGAAGTCGATCAGGGTGCGCACCGAGGGCAGCAGGCCACGGCGCGAGGGGAAGATGGCGTGGACGATGCCGCACTTGGGCGACCAGCCCGGCAGCATTTCCACCAGGGTGCCGGCGGCCAGGTCATCGCGTACCGCCACCCGCGGCAGGTGCACGATGCCGACACCGGCCAGCGCGCCGTTGCGCAGGGCCAGCAGGTCGTCGGTGATCATCCGCGGCTGGTGCGCGATCACCAGCCGCCCATCGTCCGGGCCCAGCAGTTCCCACTGGTAGTCGCGCTGCGCGCCCCCCCAGTGCAGGCTCGGCAGGTGCCCCAGTTGCTCGGGGCTGAAGCCCTCCGGCAGCGAGGCCAGCAGCGCGGGGCTCCCCACCAGGCACTGGGTGCTGGCGCCCAGCACCTTCATCACCATGTCGGTGTTCTCCAGCGGCGGGAAGCGCACCCGCAGGGCGACGTCGAAGCCATCGTGGAGCAGATCCACCCGGCGGTTGGTGCTCTCGATATACAGCTCCACCAGCGGGTACTTGAGCATGTAGCGGGTCAGCATCGGCCCGACCCAGGAGTTCAGCAGCGTGGTCGGGCAGGCCAGGCGCACCAGGCCGCGCGGCTCGCTGCGATTGCGCTCGATGACCTCGGCGGCGCCCTCGGCCTCCACGCGCATGGCCACGCAGCGCTGGTAGTACTCCTGGCCGATCTCGGTGAGTGACAGGTGCCGGCTGGTGCGGTGCAGCAGGCGCACGCCGAGGCGTTCCTCGAGCAGGGCGATGCGCCGGCTGAGCTTGGACTTGGGCATGTCCAGCGCGCGCCCGGCAGCGGCGAAGCCGCCTTGCTCCACCACCTGGGTGAAGTAGTAGAGGCTGTTGAGGTCTTCCATATATCGTTCTCCAAATGGAACGCTAGAGGCAATTTTTGCAGTCTAGCGCGCCAAAGGTCTCGAATTTAATCTTTCTTCCATGCAGTGACGCACTGCAAGGCGAAACCAGACACCGGCCCAGCCGGAACCCATTGAAAGCAAATCGAGGACTTCACCATGACCAACGCCACCTACAACCGCCTGGACAAAGACAACGCCGTCGTTCTGCTGGTCGACCACCAGGCCGGCCTGCTGTCCCTGGTACGCGACATCGAGCCGGACAAGCTCAAGAACAACGTGCTGGCCCTGGCCGACCTGGCCAAGTTCTTCAAGCTGCCGACCATCCTCACCACCAGCTTCGAAACCGGCCCCAACGGCCCGCTGATCCCCGAACTGAAAGAGCTGTTCCCGGATGCGCCGTACATCGCCCGCCCCGGCCAGATCAACGCCTGGGACAACGAAGACTTCGTCAAGGCGATCAAGGCCACCGGCAAGAAGCAGCTGATCATCGCCGGCGTGGTTACCGAGGTGTGCGTGGCGTTCCCGGCGCTGTCGGCGATCGAGGAAGGTTTCGATGTGTTCGTCGTCACCGATGCTTCCGGCACCTTCAACCAGATCACCCGTGACTCCGCCTGGAGCCGCATGACCCAGGCCGGCGCGCAGCTGATGAACTGGTTCGCCGTGGCCTGCGAGCTGCACCGCGACTGGCGCAACGATGTGGAAGGCCTGGCCAAGATCTGCTCCGACCATATCCCGGACTACCGCAACCTGATCACCAGCTACAGCGCCCTGACCGCGGGCAAGTAAGCCGCACCACGAAAAAAACCGGAGCCTGATTCAGGCTCCGGTTTTTCTGTTCAGGCGCGGTTAATACCTCAATGCGAACGTTCGAAGCGCTCGCGCGTGGCCCGCAGTCGCGGCAACGGCAGGCTGACCAGGATCGCCAGCGCCAGCAGGCCGACGCCGAGCAGCGGCAGGTTGCCCAGGCCGAGGTTGATGCTCAGCCACAGGCCGCCGAAGTAGGCGCCGCTGGCATTGCCCAGGTTGAACGCGGCGTGGCTGAGGGTGGCGGCCAGGCTGGCGGATTCGCCGGCCTGTTCCACCAGCAGCAGCTGCAGCGGCGAGGAGATGGCGAAGCTGGCCACGCCCCAGGCAAACAGCAGGGCCAGCACCAGCGGCGCCACATCCATGCACAGATACAGGCCGAGCAGGCACAGGGCGCTGCCGCCGAAAGCCAGCGGCAGGGCGAAGCGCACGCCCTTGTCGGCCAGGCGCCCGCCGAGCAGGTTGCCCAGGGTCAGGCCGATGCCGAACAGCAGCAGCGCGGCGTTGCTGTGCGAGGCGCTGAAACCGCCGACATCGCGCAGCAGCGGGCTGATGTAGGTGAACACGCCGAACAGCGCCACCGACGACAGGCAGCACACCAGCAGGGCATGCAGCACCGGCAGGCGCAGGATGCCGCTCCAGGCGCCGCCGGCGTTGCGTGGCGGCGCCGGCATACGCGGCAGCCACAGGGCCTGGGCCAGCAGGGCGAGCAGACCGATCAGCGCGACCACGGCGAAAGTCACCCGCCAGCTGCTGGCCTGGCCGAGCCAGGCACCGAGCGGCACGCCGAGTACGTTGGCGATGGTCAGGCCGCTGAGTACCAGGGCCATGGCCGAGGCGCGCCGGTGCAGCGGCGCCAGCTCGGCGGCCAGCAGCGTGGCACAGCCGAAGAAGCCGGCGTGGCTGACGGCAGTGAGCATGCGCATGGCGATCAGCCAGTGATAGTCCGGGGCCAGGGCGCAGCCGAGGTTGCCCAGCGCGTAGCTGCCCATCAGCCACAGCAGCGCCTGTTTGTGCGGCAGGCGGCCGAGCAGCGGGCCGAGCAGCGGCGCGCCGATCACCACGCCCATGGCGTAGGCGCTGACCAGCAGGCCGGCGGCGGCCAGGCTGACGTTGAGGTCGGCGGCGACTTCGGGCAGCAGGCCCATGATGATGAATTCGCTGCTGCCGACGACAAAGCCGCCGAGTGCCAGGGCCAGCAGCGGCAGGGAGAGCAGGGTACGCGGGTGCATGGCGGCGATCCGGAAAAAACGGGCGAGCGAGGTAAAAAACTGTCCGACTGCTCAGGTTGTGCGGGGCCGCGACTATACGCGATCAGGCGCTTTCCCGGGCGACCAGTCGGCAGCACGGCAGATTCAGGCGCGGCGTCGGCCACGCTGTTCTGCACGAAGGCGATGAATCGGTAGCCCTTGTCCAGTCGTAGGGCGGGTGCAACCCGCAGGATCCCTCTCGCGGGTTGCACCCGCCCTACGCGAGCGATCCGTTCAGTCCGGGGTCAGGGCTTCCGGCGGCTGGCCGGGGGTGAAGTGCAGCTCGCTCAGGGCCAGGTTGCGGAAGGGCTTGAGCGAGGTGTCGGCCTCGATGGAAAACACATGGCCGCCCACTGCCCAGACCGATACCGAGGCCGCCAGCGCGCCGGCGCTGAGCAGGCCGCTGCCGAGGATGAACTCCTCGCGGTTGTCGAACAGCACGGCCGCCGGCCAGTTCACCCGCAGCCAGCGCATGCGGTAGAACTCCACTTCGCGCCAGTCGAGCAGGCGCTGCACCTTGTTGATCAGCTGGACTTGTTCGGCGAACGGCTGGCGCAGCCTGGCCGGCAGGCCGGCGCCGACCTGGGCCAGGATCAGCCGCTCATAGGGCAGCAGGCGGGCGGGAAAGTCTGCCATGTTCATGCCCATCTCCCTGTACGCGAGGTTCTGCAGCAGACGCTACTGAATAGCCGGGCCTGCTGTCCATCGGCGCGACGGTCAGCGTGCATCTGCTGCTGACCCCGCTGCAGGCCTGGCCTCCGGGCAGGGCGGCCAGGCGTTCGCTCAGGCTGCGCGCGTGGCGGCTGATCACCAGGGGTACCAGCGGCTTGCCGGAGCGGCCCAGGCGCGCGCGTCCGGCATTGTCGAAGTCGCCGAGGGCGGCACGCAGGTAGCGCCAGTCGGCCTGCACCCGGCGTTCCTGGCCGGGGATCTGCTGTTCCAGCAGGGGCATGGCCTGGCCCATCTCATTGTCGAGGCTGGCCAGCAGCTGCTCGCCGCTCTGGTTGACGTAGTGCGCATCGGGGCTCGGGGTGATCTCGAAGTAGCCGAGGTAGGCCTGGCCGACGTACTGGGTGGCCAGGTATTCCAGCTTCAGCGCGGTACCCAGCGGCGTCTCCGGTGTCTGCCCGTCGCGCGCCTCGGCGGCCTCCAGCAGGCCGACCAGGGCGCGGCTGAGCTGGCCGGGATACTGCCAGGGCAGGTCGTCTTCGCGGGGGCCGAAGGTCTGGCCTTCGGCGAGGCTGGCGAGCAGCTGCTGGTAGGGCTGCTGCAGGGCTTGCTGGTTGTCCGGGGCGAGCTGGGCAAAGGCAGCCTGCAGGGCCGCACGGTCGCCGTCGTAGCGCTGCTGGTGCTCGGGTTGCAGGCCTTCGCCGCGCAGCAGCATGAAGCTGTTGGTGGTGCGGCAGGCACTGAGCTGCAGCAGCTCCAGCTGGGCTTCGGCCTGGGCCGGCTGAAGGATGAACAGGGCCAGCCAGAGGCCGGCCAGCGACAGGGGAAATCGGCGCATTGTGGTTCTCTTCAATGAGGGGCGCGGGTGCCGCGGGGCGGCCCGGATTTCACGTGCAGTAGCGTGCCGCGCGAGTGGCGGCCTCGGGACTCTACGACGCAGGCAGGCCCCGGCCTATTGCCGAAAAGGCATGGCCATGCGTTTCGCTGATAGTGGCAAAGTGGCGCTACGGCGGGGCTTTCAGGCCTGGTGGTCGAGGAGGAACTTGCTGAGGAACTGGCGCGTGCGTTCTTCCTGCGGTGCGCTGAACAGCGCCTTGGCCTCGCCCTGTTCGACTATCACCCCGTGGTCGATGAAGATCGCCCGGTTGGCCACGTCGCGGGCGAAGCTCATCTCGTGGGTGACTATGACCATGGTGCGTTTTTCCTCGGCCAGGCCGCGGATGGTGGCGAGCACTTCGCCGACCAGTTCCGGGTCGAGCGCCGAAGTCGGCTCGTCGAACAGGATCACATCCGGCTGCATGGCCAGCGCGCGGGCAATCGCCACCCGCTGCTGCTGGCCGCCGGACAGGCGCTTGGGATAGGCGTCTTCCTTGCCGCCCAGGCCGACCTTGGCCAGCAATGCGCGGGCCCGTTCGATGGCCTGGCCGCGCGGCTCCTTCTTCACCTGCACCGGGCCTTCGATGACGTTCTCCAGGGCGGTGCGATGGGGGAACAGGTTGAAGTTCTGAAACACGAAGCCGACGTGCTGGCGCAGCTGGCGGATCAGCCCCTGCTGGGCCTTGAGCGGCTGGTCGGCATCGATGTGGATGGCGCCGACGCTGATCTGCCCGCCGCTGGGTTGCTCCAGCAGGTTGAGGCAGCGCAGCAGGGTGGTCTTGCCCGAGCCGCTGGGGCCGATGATCGCCAGCACTTCGCCGGGGGCGATGTCGAGGTCGATGCCCTTGAGCACCTCCTGGCCCTTGAAGGATTTTTTCAGGTTGCGCACGGAAATCATCAGGCGTCCTGCTCGTGGCGGTTGACCCGGTCTTCCAGGCGACCCTGGAAGTACGCCAGCACGCTGGCCAGCAACCAGTAGATCAGCGCGGCGGCCAGGTACATGGTGAAGATCTCGAAGGTGCGCGCGGTGATCAGCTGCGCCTGGCGGAACAGCTCCGGCACCTGGATGGTGGCGGCCAGGGCGGTGTCCTTGACCAGCGAGATGAAGCTATTGCCCAGCGGTGGCAGGGCGGTGCGCGCGGCCTGCGGCAGCACGGCGCGGTACAGGGTCTGTGCGCGGCCCATGCCGATGCTGGCGGCGGCTTCCCACTGGCCACGGTCGATGGAGGCGATGGCGGCGCGCAGGATCTCGGCGGTGTAGGCCGCCATGTTCAGCGAGAAACCGATCAGCGCGGCCGGCAGTGGATCGAGCTGGATGCCCAGCTGCGGCAGGCCGTAATAGATCATGAACAGCTGTACCAGCAGCGGCGTGCCACGGAAGAACGATACGTAGATCCGTGCCAGCCACTGCAGCGGCCAGTAGCCGTACAGCCGCAGCAGGGCCAGGCCGAAGCCCAGCAGCAGGCCGAAGAACATCCCGCCGAGGCTGAGGATCACCGTCCACAGAGCGCCCTTGAGCAGGAAGGGCAGCGAGTCCAGGGCCAGCTGCAGGCTGCTGTCGATCATTGGGTGACGTCAGCCTTGAACCATTTATCGGAGAGCTGTTTCAGGGTGCCGTCGGCGCGCAGCTTGGCGATGGCGTCATTGATCGCGGCGAGCAGTTGCGGGTTGCCCTTGCGCAGGGCGATGCCGGCTTCCTGGCGGGAGAAGGCGTCACCGGCCACGGCCAGGCGGCCACCGGTTTTCTCGACGATTTCGAAGGCGGCCAGGCGGTCGACCAGGATCGCGTCGATGCGGCCGACATTGAGATCCTGAAGCTTGGTCGGATCATCGTCGTAGGTACGAATGTCGGCTTGCGGCACGTTGTCTTTCAGCCACTGCTCGTAGTTGGTGCCGAGGCCGACACCGACTTTCTTGCCGGCCAGGTCGGCGGCGCTCTTGATGCTGTCGCCATCGG
Source organism: Pseudomonas alcaligenes (assembly GCF_014490745.1). NCBI lineage: Bacteria > Pseudomonadati > Pseudomonadota > Gammaproteobacteria > Pseudomonadales > Pseudomonadaceae > Aquipseudomonas > Aquipseudomonas alcaligenes. Next base: position 248,918 of record NZ_LZEU01000001.1, read on the forward strand.
CCTTGCTGGTCAGCGCCTGGATGCCGGAGACGGTGTAGGGCGTGGAGAAGTCGTACTTCTGCTTGCGCTCCTCGGAGATGGTCACCTGGTTGATCACCACGTCCAGGCGCTTGGATTCCAGGGCGGCGAGGATGCCGTCCCACTTGGTCGGCTGGAACTCGGCCTTGACCCCCAGCTGCTTGGCCAGGGCGTTGGCGAAGTCGACCTCGAAGCCGGTCAGCTGGCCGTTTTCATCCTGGTAGTTGAACGGCGGGTAGGTGCCTTCCAGGCCGACCTGGATCGCCCCCTTGGCCTTGATCTCGTCCAGCAGGTCGGCGGCGGACGCCGGGGCGATCAGGCTGGAGCCGAGCAACAGGCTCAGGCTACCGAGGAGGAAATGACGACGCAGAGTAGTGAATTTCATGGCAGGCCTCTCGCTGGGCGGGGGTGAAAGTCGGGCAACTCTAAAGCCGGATTTTTATTCGATAAAATAATTAGAAATTATCTAGTGCTTTCTTAGTGGAATATGCAGGCAGCGCTCACAGCGCCCATGGATGATAGGCGAACAGCGCCGGGGCGCCGCCCGTATGCAGGAACAGCAGCGGCCCGTTGCCGGGGAAGGTGCCGCTGGCCAGGCCATCGAGCAGGCCGGCGAAGGCCTTGCCGGTGTACACCGGATCCAGCAGCAGGCCTTCCTGCTCGGCCAGCAGGCGGATCGCCGCCAGGGTGCCGGCATTCGGCTCGCCATAGCGCGGGGCGAAATGCTGATCCCACAGCTCGATGTTCAACCCGGCCGGTAGCGCTACCCCGAGCAGCTCGGCGGTGCGTTGCAGCAGGCCTTCGACCTTGGGCCGCTGGGTCGCATCCGGGCGCGACACGGTGACGCCGACCACCCGGCTGCCGGGGCGCGCATGCTCCAGCGCCAGGGCCAGGCCGCTGTGGGTGCCGGCACTGCCGGAGGCCAGCACCACGGCGGCGAAGTTCTCGCCGCTGGCCTGCATCTGCCCGGCCAGCTCCAGGCCGGCGCGCACATAACCGAGGGCTCCGAGGGCGTTGGAGCCGCCTATGGGCACCAGGTAGGGCTTGCGCCCCTCGCTGCGCAGGCGCTCGGCGGCGGCCTGCAGCAGCGCGTCGGCATTGTCCAGGTTGGCCACTGCCTGCACTTCTGTGCCAAACAGTTCGAGCAGCAGGCGGTTGCCGTTGTTCAGGTAATTGTTCTCCACGGTGCCCAGCGGATTCTCCAGCAGGGCCAGGCAACCCAGGCCGAGCTTGGCCGCCAGCGCGGCGGTCTGGCGTACATGGTTGGACTGGATGGCGCCGGCGGTGACCAGCACCTCGGCGCCCTGGGCCAGGGCTTCGGCAGCCAGGTATTCGAGCTTGCGCGCCTTGTTGCCGCCGAGAGCCAGTGGGGTGAGGTCGTCGCGCTTGATCCAGATATCGCGGTTCAGATGGCGCGACAGGCGCGGCAGGTGTTCCAGCGGCGTGGCGCTGGGGATCAGTTCGAGACGGGGAAAGCGGGCGAGGGCGTCGGTGAGCATGGGGGCAGCGCTATGCAAACGGGAGAGAGGGTTGAATGTAGATGATCGGGCTCGGTGCGTCCTCGTTGCCACGACTCTTGCGGGGCTGGCGTGCGCATCGATTTATATTCATTAAAGTTTGGCAAGAATAATAAATAATTATTTTTTGGAATATGAGAGAGGCATAGAGTGGCTCTCAACGCGGCGCGGCAGCCCTTCTGCCCAGCCCCGACTAGCCAACTAGAGGACGAGCCATGCCTGCCCCCGCTCAGCTATCCGCTGTCAGTACCCAGCGCCCCGTCGACTTGCGCGCGGTGCTTGCTGTGACCCCCGAGGAACTACTCGAGCGCGGGCGTACCCGTGGCCGCGAAGCCGGCAACCTGTATGCCGGCAGCTTCTATCCGCCGGAGGCCTGGGCCCTGGTGCAGGCCGGTACGGTGCAGCTGGTGGATGTGCGCACCGCCGAGGAACTGAAGTTCGTCGGCCATGTGCCGGACAGCCTGCACGTGGCCTGGCAGACCGGCCCGGCGATGATCAAGAACCCGCGCTTCCTGCGTGAACTGTAGAACAAGGCCGGCCGCGACGTGCCGCTGGTGCCGCTGGTGCTGCTGTGCCGCAGCGGCAAGCGCTCGGCCGCCGCCGCCGCCGCAGCCGCTGCCGCGGCGGCCGGCTTCAGCCAGGTGTTCAACGTGCTGGAAGGTTTCTAGGGCGACCTCGATGCCCAGCAGCAGCGTGGCGACTCCGGCGGCTGGAGGCTGTGGGGCCTGCCTTGGGTACAAGACTGACACGGGGGAAGGGGTTGCTGCGCGTCGGCGTGACTGCGTTAGAACTGGCCTCGCTCTAGCTCGCTAACCCCTTGAATGTGCTTAACCCGTTTTCTTCATCGTTATCGTTTTGGGCAGGCCGCCCATGGGCGGCCGGCAAGGAGCCCGCATGTCCAAGAAACTTTCTGCCGAGCTCGACGGCCTCACGCCAACTCCGCTGGATGCCGTGGCCAAGCCGGTCAACTGGCAGCTCGACGAGATAGTCGGGCAACTGCGCGCGGCGCGTGCCGAGTGGGCGGCAAGCCGCTGGTGTGGTTCGACAACGCCGCCACCACGCAGAAGCCGCGCCAGGTGATCGAGCGCATCAGCTACTTCTACGAGCACGAGAACTCCAACATCCACCGCGCCGCGCATGAGCTGGCAGCGCGTGCCACCGACGCCTACGAAGGCGCGCGGAGCAAGGTGCGGCGTTTTCTCGGAGCGCGTTCGGAGGAGGAGATCATCTTCGTGCGCGGGGCCACGGAAGGCATCAACCTGGTGGCCAACACCTTCGGCCGCAAGTTCATCGGCGCTGGCGACGAGATCATCGTCTCGCACCTGGAGCACCACGCCAACATCGTGCCCTGGCAACAGCTGGCCGCCGAAGTGGGCGCGAAGATCCGGGTGATTCCGGTGGACGACACCGGGCAGATCATTCTCGAGGAGTACGCCAAGCTGCTCTGCCCGCGTACCAAGCTGGTGTCCGTCACCCAGGTCTCCAACGCCCTGGGCACGGTGACGCCGGTGGCCGAGATCATCGGCCTGGCCCATGCGGTCGGTGCGCGGGTACTGGTGGACGGCGCGCAGTCGGTCTCGCATCTGCGGGTCAACGTGCAGGCGCTGGATGCCGATTTCCTGGTGTTCTCCGGGCACAAGATCTTCGGCCCCACCGGCATCGGCGTGGTCTACGGCAAGAAGGATCTGCTGGAGCAGCTGCCGCCCTGGCAGGGCGGCGGCAACATGATCGCCGACGTGACCTTCGACAAGACGCTGTACCAGCCAGCCCCGGCGCGCTTCGAGGCCGGCACCGGCAATATCGCCGACGCGGTGGGCCTGGGCGCGGCGCTGGACTATGTCGAGCGCATCGGCCTGGAAAACATCCAGCGCTACGAGCATGACCTGCTGGTGTACGCCACCCGTGGCCTGCAGGGCATTCCCGGCCTGCGCCTGATAGGTACCGCTGCGCACAAGGCCAGCGTGCTGTCCTTCGTGCTCGACGGCTACCGCACCGAGGAAGTCGGCGCCGCCCTCAACCGCGAAGGCATCGCCGTACGCTCCGGCCACCACTGCGCGCAGCCGATCCTGCGCCGCTTTGGCGTCGAAGCCACGGTGCGACCATCACTGGCGTTCTACAACACCATCGGCGAAGTCGATCTGCTGGTGGCCACCGTACAACGGCTGGCCAGCCGGCGCTGAGGCGTTAAAACAAAAGCCCCCGATCCACAAGATCGGGGGCTTTTTATTGGGTGGCTTCGGCCAGATGCAGTCACTTGCTTATCGAACGTGCCAGACAGCTCATGCATCCGCGATCAGGTAAGGAGCGACAGGGATCGCCACCTACCCGCATCCTTTGATACCTGCGATATCTGTGTGCGCTGACCGCGTTGCGAGGTCGCACTTTCCTGCTTCCAGGCTGAGCCTGGGTGGCCGCTCAGGTTCGTCAGTTTGGCAGCATGTCCACCAGCAGGCGCAGGTAGGAAGTCATCGCCTGGCCTCCTACGGTTCCTTTATAGCCCTGGCTGTCGAACGTGGTGCTCTTGACCAGGTTGACGCGGTAACGTGGGTTGGTCTCATAGGTGCGGCCCAGGGTGCTGGTGGAGCGGCTGTTGAAGAGGTCGGCACTCACTTTGACGAACTCGCGCGGCTTGTTACGACCATTGCTACCGCTGTTGTTCGGGCTGCTGAAAATATCGCCGGTAGCGGTCATCGCCGAGCTGTACTGCTCGCGGCCACGCAGGCTGGTTTTTGCGCTGGCAATCACGAACTGCCCACTATCCGGACGGTACTTGTCGCCGCTGGTCAGGTAGCTGGCCAGCACGTCGTACAGGGCCCAGCTGCTGCCGCTGCCAAGCTCGGCATTGCGCAGGTCGAAGATAAACACACCGCCCGTGCCGATCACCTCCATTTCCATCTGGCCGAGGCTGGCATTGTTCTGCACCAGCAGACCGGTGTTCTCGTCCACACCGAAGGCGAACGGCACGTTGGTGTAGTCAGCCAGGCGCACGATGCGGCCCTGGCGACCGCGCTCGCTGAAGTGGGTATCGAGCAGGCCGTAGTTGAAGAAGCCAAAGCCACCGTCTGGGTCATAAGACAGATCATCGCCAGAAGGCGTGGTGTACGGCCCATAGCGCAGCGCCTCGTAGCTCTCCCCGCCGGTCACCATCGGCCCGCCGACCATGATCGCCGTACCGGCGCTGGTACCGGCCAGCACGGCACCTGCCGCGTACCGGCTGCGAATGGCCGCCAGGGCGGGGGTGTCGCCACGACTGGCGGTCTGCAGGGTCTGCACCAGGCGGGACTGGTCGCCGCCGCCGAAGAAGAAGCCGGTCATGCCGTTGATCTGGCTGACTACCGTCGGATTGCTGCTGTTGGCGATGTTGTCCAGGTCTATGGGAATCCATTCCGCCTTCACCGCGCCGTAATTTTTCAGCAGGTTGGCGTAGTACGCCCCGTTGGCCTTGGAGTTGGAGGCGCTGGCAGTGCCAGCATTGGCATCCTGGCTCTCGGGGATGGAGGCGGCAGTGATTACGCCGATCTTGGCCTGACCGCTACCGCCGGCCAGCTGGATGAAGCGTTGGTAGATGGCCGTGTTGTCGTCCTTGAGCCCACCGCCAACCAGCAGCAGCGCTCCAGCTGCGTGGCTGAAACCGGGGAGCAAGGCGAACATCAGGCCTGCCAGGCGACACAATTTACTCAGTCTCATCTTCAGTTCTCCGTGGCTGCAGTCAGCTGCAGCTTTGTTGTGGATGTTGTGCAACGGGTACTGCGAAAACTGCCCATCAATAGACGCTGAAGCGGGGGAAGTACTGCCGCTCGATGCGGCGATACACGCCGTTCTCGAGGATCACGGCCAGGGCCTGGTCGAGGCGTGTACGCAGGGCGTCATCGCCCTTGCGCACGGCGATACCCTGGCCCTTGCCAAAGAACTTGGGTGCCTTGACGGCGTTACCGACGCGCTCGAAACCCTGGCCAAGCTCGGACTGCAGGAAGCCGAAGTAGCCTGACACCGCGTCGTCCAGAACAAGATCCACCTCACCACGCTGAAGGGCCTGGTAGGTCTCCGCGGCACTGGCGAAACGCACGATGGGCAGGAACGCCTCGTAGCGGGCGGTGAGGAATCGGTCATAGGTGGTTTCGCGCTGTACGCCGATGCGTTTTCCGATCAGGCGCCGCGGGGTGATGATCACCTCGTTGACCGTGTCCTCACGGGCGAAAAAGAATGCCGGGGTGTGCGCGTAGTGGTGGGTGAAGTCCACCAGGGCCTGGCGTTCTTCGGTGATCGACATCGAGGCCAGGATCAAGTCCGTACGCTGCTCCTGCAGCGCAGGAATCAGGTCGTCCCAGGCAAAGCGCTGCAGCTCGCAGCGAGCCTGCATCTGCACGCACAGGGCGTTGGCGATGTCGACGTTGAAGCCTTTGAGGCGCCCGTTCTGGTCGATCTCCTCGAAGGGTGGGAACTGTCCTTCCATGGCAATGCGCAGCGTTTCGGCCTGGGCCGAAATCGCCATGAACATGGCAAGCAATAGACTCACAAATCGCATGGTTCACTCCTGGAAGAAAAAAGGCGCCGGGCAGGCGCCTCAAGGTCAAAGGAGCAATCGAGCAGACCTCGAATCAAAGCTGCCGAACTCCGCGCATGAGGTACGGAGGCCGGCGCCCTAGGGTCGGCCCGCAATTGGAAGTGCGGGCCGCAACATCAGAGGATGCTCAGCGGGTAGTCGACGATCACCCGGAACTCGTGCAGATCGCCTTCGCCCTGGTCGCCATTGGCGTAGTGGAAAGCCTGGCGCAGGCGTACCGAGAGATCCTTGGCTGGACCTTCCTGAACCACGTACTTGATATCGAGGTCGGTCTCGCTGTGCTTGCCATCGGCACCGTAGTAACCGACGTAGCCGCCATTCACATCGGCGTCGGTACCATCGATGTCGCTACCCTTGACGTACGTGACCTTGGTGGTCAGGCCGGGAACACCCATGCCAGCCCAGTCGTAGCCATAGCCGATACGCCAGGACTTCTCGTTGGGCGCGTTGAAGTCGGAGTACTGCATGGAGTTGGCGAGGAAAATCGAGTCGCCACCGACATAGTCGAACGGGGTGTCGCCGTTGACACGCTGGTAGGCCAGCAGGATCGAGTGCGAACCCAGGCCATAGGTGGCTGCCAGGCTGTAGGTGGTGTTGCTGATGTCACCCTGCAGGGCATCACCGGTATCGCTGGTGCGGTACAGGTTGAAGTCGAAGTTCAGGCTCTGCCCTTCGCTGATGCCCAGGGTGTAGTTCAGGTTGCCGTAGTACTGGTTCCACGTATCCTCGAAGCGCGAGGCATACAGGCCCACGGTCAGGTCGTCATTGACGGTGTACCAGCCACCGGCGAAATCGATGGTCTCGCCGATCTCACCGCTGCCGTAGTTGAGGTACAGCTCATCGTCGCTGTTGGTCGAGTTGCGGTTGTTGTAGGCGGTGAAGTGGCCCGCCTCCAGCGCCAGACCGTCGATCTCGCCACTGGTCACGTGGAAGCCCGTGGCGGTTTCCGGCAGCAGGCGGCTATGCGCGGTGGCGAATACCGGCGCCTCGGTACGCATCTCGCCGTACTTCAGCACGGTCTCGGAGATACGCAGCTTGGCGGCACCGCCGGCCTCGCCGTATTCATCCTGGGCACGCCCGTCGTCGCCGACCGGCAACAGCCCGGTACCGGTACGCCCGCGCCCGCTGTCCAGCTTGATGCCCATGTAGCCGTAGGCATCGGCGCCGAAGCCGACGGTACCCTGGGTGAAGCCCGAGGCGAACTCGGCCATCACGCCGTGCGCCCACTCCTCGCGGTAACTCTGGCTCCCCGGCTTGTTCTTGAAGTCGCGATTGAAGTAGTAGTTGCGGTTCAGCAGGCTCAGTTCGCTGTCTTCGACAAAGCCCTTGGCGTCAGCCTGGCCGGCCAGGGCCAGCTGGGTGCTGGCCGCCGCGACCGCCAGGGCGAGACAGCTGAATTTCACGAGGTTCATGCCTTACTCCATTGTTAGTGTTGTTGGCGGGCCCGAGGCCCATTGGGTTTTGCTAGGTCAGACAAAGAGTTCCGTAGTGAACACCTCTGGACGACTGCCCCGGCTGATGACCGCCTCCAGGCACAGGGTCGATTCGCCATCCGGCCAGCACACGAAGTAGCCGGCCGTCTTCGGCTGCTTGAGCTTGAACTTCCACTCGAGCTCGGCGAGTCCGCCGACATCGCGCCAGCACTGCTGCAGGTCGATCACGGAAAAGAATCCGGCCGGTGTCTGCACCCGCTCCAGCACGCGAGCCTCGGCGGCTAGCAAGTCCTGGGTGGCGATCTCGTGCTCGTGCAGCAGCTTGTCCAAGGCGAACAGCTCCAAATTGTTCAGTTGCATCGGTAACTCTCGTTTTTGCTTTTTTGCGGGCGACAGCCGCCAATCCGCCCTGCGCGGCAGGGCGAAGTCGGCGTTGCTTCAGGTGATCAGCTCGGTTTGGCGAGTCCGATCAGGCGGGCGAGGCTGTGTGCAGCCTCTTCCCGGCTGATGGTTTTCTGCGGCTGGAACAGGCCGGAGTCAGCGCTCATCCAGCCTTCACCGACCAGCAGTTCGGCGGCTTCGATCGCGGCAGGGTCGACACCGTTCAGATCCTTGAGCGAAGCGCGGCGCTCCAGGCTGGTCTTGGTGAAACCCTCGACCAGCGCCTTGCAGGCCAATGCCCATTCCGCCCGGGTGACTTCGCGCTGGCCCTCGAAACGCTCGCCGCTGGACAGCCAGCCATTGGAGACTGCCACCTCGATCTGCTCGCGCAGTGGGTGCCTGGGCTCGATATCGGCAAGTTTGGGCAGCTTGTCCAGAACCGGTTCGGCGGCCAGGGTCATCTGCAGGGCATTGGCCAGCTCGTAGCGGGTCAGCGCGCGCTTGGGTTCGAAACGGTTGTCGCTGTTGCTGGTCATCAGGCCGCGGAAGCTCACCGCGCGCACGGCGTCAGGCCAGCGACTGGCGACGGTGTCCTGGGGATCGCTGCGCGCCGGATCGTGGAGCAAGGCATCCACCGGAGCGATGTCCAGTCGCACGTTCTGCACCGTGTAGTTGGTCAGCGAGTCGTCGAAGCGGCTGTGCGCCTGGAAGCCAGTGTCCTCGCTGAACTCGAAGCGATAGCCGTAGTGATAGCCGTTGGCCGGGTTGTAACGGGTCATCAACCCGAGCTGGCGGGTAGCCGTGTTGTCGGCCAGGCCGTAAAGCACCGCGCGCGACATGGCGGATACCGCGGACATATCGGTGAGCAACTGGTTGCCCACCAGGTATTCGTTGCCGCTGGCGATTGCTTCCTTGCCCTCGGCAGGCTGCACCTTGCCGCTGGCAAGGTCGTAACGGTCGCCGCGGCCGAGCATGGCCAGGTGCACGTTCTGCAGGCGTGTACCGTACAGGCCGAACTGTTTCTGCGCCTGGCTGGCATCCATCACCGTCAGGTAGCCCTCGCCCAATACCTGCAGCTGGCCACCGGGCTGCACCCAGATTGCCGTGTTGGTATCCAGGCCGAAACCCTTGGCTGGCCGCTGGCCAACCAGATAGCTGGCCATGCGCGCCGCGCGGCCGGTGCTGGTTTCCTCGATCTGGTCGAAGTGCTGGTCGATGATGCCGGCCTGGAACAGGCCGGCACCTTTGAGCAGCGCCGTGCCGCGCTGATCGGCCTTGGCCGCCACGCCGAAGTCGAGGGTATCCATGACCACGCCGTAAGCGGTCGGCATGGTCGCCCCGAGAATGCTCGCCCCGGCGCTGGTGCCGGCGACTACACCGCCCTTGTCGAACACCTGGCGTACCGCTTTCAACGTCAACGATTCGCTGCCGTCGGCGTTGTACAGGGCGCGGGCGATGCGCGCCTGGTCGCCACCGACGAACCACACGGCGCTCGCCTCGTTCAGCGGCTTGAGCACCGCCGGGTCGTTCATGGTGCTCTGATAGTTCTGCTTGTCGATACCGACGATGCTGATCTGCGCTGCGGGTACGCCCAGGGCCTGCAGCTCGGCCTGGAAGCGTTTGCTTGAACCGAGGCTGCCGCTGGCCGTGGGCATGATGGCGATGTGCGCCCGCGCGGTGCCGCCGGCCAACTCGATGAGCTTCTGGTACACCTCGGTATTGCTGGCTCGCAGCATGCCGCCGACAGCCAGGAGGTGGCCTTCGGCCTGGGTCGGCGCGCAATGGCCGGCAAGAATCAGGGCGGCGAGCAGCGCGCCCGGCTTGGTCTGCATTCTCATTTCTTATTGCTCTTCTTCTGAGTACGGAGTGTTTGGCACACAACGAATTGACTTGTTTATTTTCATAAATAAGACAATTTGAAACGTTGTATACCAATAAAATTCCGCAATCAACCCCAGCGAGCAGGAACAAAATCGACCAAAAAGACAGATTTATGAGCGCATAACCGCTCTAAGGCGGCACTTTTATCCATGCTGCCCGCGTGAAATTATTTTTTCACAAAACAACATCATTGACACAATATTGTCTTGCCTCTAGCTTTTGCTGACACAAAACGTGTCACCCCTTGCTCGCAACACACTCAAGCCAGGCCGCCTGATATGCGTGGCTACTGGGGCACGGGCTCACAAGGCCCGTGCTTGGACATTCGCCTGCAGGCGAATCACTGCACCTCACCCGAGAGGGTGGCCAACCATCCGCAACTGGAGTCATAAGATGAACAAGATTGCTCTGCTCGGCGCCCTGGCACTCTCAGCCTGCGCCTCTCTGGCACAGGCTCAGGAAACCCTGCGTATCGGAATCGAAGCGGCCTACCCACCCTTCGCCTTCAAGACGCCGGAAGGCCAGATCAGCGGTTTCGATTACGACATCGGTAATGCGCTGTGCGCGCAGATGCAGGTCAAGTGTGAGTGGGTCGAGCAAGCCTTCGACGGCTTGATTCCCTCGCTCAAGGTGCGCAAGGTCGACGCCGTGCTGTCGTCCATGTCGATCACCCCGGATCGCCTGAAGTCGGTGGACTTCACCAAGAAGTACTACCACACCCCCGGCAAGCTGGTGATGAAGGCCGGCAGCGAGGTCAAGGATCCGCTGAGCGATCTCAAGGGCAAGCGGGTCGGCGTGCAGCGCGCCTCCACCTATGATCGCTACGCCAGCGACAAATTCGCCGAAGCCGGCATCGAGGTGGTGCGCTACGGCTCGCAGAACGAAGCCTTCCTCGACCTGAAGTCCGGACGTATCGATGCGTCGCTGGCCGACGTGGTGAACATCAGCGAAGGCTTCCTCAAGACTGACGGTGGCGAGGGCTTCGCCCTGGTCGGCCCGGACTTCAACGACCCGAAATACTTCGGTAACGGCGCGGGCATCGCCGTGCGCAAAGGCGATGCCGCCACTGCCGAGAAGTTCAGCAATGCCATCGCCGCTCTGCGTGCCAACGGCAAGTACCAAGAAGTCCAGGGCAAGTATTTCGCCTACGACATCTACGGCCAGTAAGAGCCCGCTGCACAGGGGTGTCCGGCCTGTCCGGATGCCCCTTTTTTCTGCCCACGTACCAGGTAAGCCATGTTTCGAATCGATCACCCCCTGCCGTGGAACAGTCCCGGTACTGAGCGCTTTCTGAGCGTACTGCATTTCGGCCAGGGGCCGCGCAAAGCCTACATCCAGGCAGCTCTGCACGCCGACGAACTGCCCGGCATGCGCGTTGCCGTAGCCCTGCGCGAACGCCTCGCCGCGCTGGAGGCGAACGGCCGCCTGCTGGGCCGCGTAGAGCTGGTACCGGTGGCCAATCCGATTGGTCTGGCCCAGATGTTCCAGTCGACCCACCAGGGACGCTTCGACTTTTCCAGCGGCAAGAACTTCAACCGTGATTTCCCTGACCTGAGCGCCCTGGTCACCCCTCTGCTGCACTCGCAGCTGAGTGAGGACAGCGCCGCAAACCTGGCCCTGATACGCGAGCTGATGGTTCGTGCCCTGCAGGATCTGCCGCCGGCCGCAACGCCCTTCGAAGGGCTGCAGCGCCTGCTCCTCGGTCACGCCTGCACGGCCGACCTGGTGCTGGATCTGCACTGTGATTTCGAGTCGGTCATGCTGCTCTACGCCCTTCCTCAGCTGTGGCCACGGCTGTCCGGACTGGCCTCCCACCTGGGGGCACAGGCCGCGCTGCTGGCTGAAGACTCAGGTGGTCAATCGTTCGACGAAGCCTGCGCCACGCCGTGGCTGAAGCTGGCCGCTGCCTTTCCCGGCGCGGCCATTCCCAGCGCTTGCCTGGCGACCACCATTGAGCTCGGTGGCATGGCCGATACCGAGGCGCCGCGGGCAGAGGCAAATGCAGAGGCCATCCTCGCCTTTCTCGCCGAGCAGGGCTTTATCGACGGCAGCTGGCCGAGCCAACCGGCACACCAGTGCTCGGCAACACCCTTCGCGGGCGCCCAATACGCCTATGCCCCGCACCCGGGTGTGGTCAGCTACCTGCAGCCGCTGGGCGCGCGCGTTGCCGTGGGCGACCCCCTGTTCGAGGTCATCGACCCGCTCTCCGGCGCCCACAGCATTGTGCGAGCCACCACCACGGGGCTTCTCTATGCCCGGGAACGCCTGCGTTTCGCCCAGCCGGGCCTGTGGCTGGCCAAGGTGGCCGGGGCCGAGCCCATCCGCAGCGGCCGCCTGCTGAGCGACTGACGCTGCTGTAAGTCCAGCCATCGGATACACTCCGGCACCACCCTAGACAACGCCGCCGCTTACTATGAATCCAGCGCCGAACGACCTGACCGTCTACACCTCTCCGGTAATGCGCAAGCTGGCATCGGCTTCGCCCGATCTGCAGCCGTCTTTGCGCAAGGTGGCAGACTTCATTCTTCGTCATCCGCTGAAGGCGGCCACTCTGACCATCGAAGAGCTGGCGCAGGAAACCTCGACCTCCGCCGCGGCGGTCAACCGCCTGGCCCGCGCCCTCAAGCTGAGCGGCTTCAGTGCCCTAAAGGCGGCCCTGGTCAGCACCCTGCAGGATCTGGTGTCGCCGGTGGACAAGCTGCGCAACGAAATGGCCCAGCGTCCGGACGGCGCCTTCGGCCTGCACGAACAGATCCAGGTGGCCAGCGGCAACCTCGGCGCCGCCGCGAACAGCAACAGCCCCGCGACCTTTGAAGCCTTCGTCGACTGCCTGACCAAGGCTCGGCGCATCTACATACTCGGCTTCGGCAATAGTGCCTACATGGCCGGCCTGGCCGCCGCCAACCTGGTGCCCTACTGCGCGGACGCCGTTGCCATCAGCATGGAAGGCGGCAACGAAAACGCGGCCTATCGCCTGGCCGCCATCACCGAAAACGATGTGCTGCTGGCCATCTCGCTGCCGCGCTACTCGCTGGATACCATTCATCTGGCGCGCTTCGCCAACGAGCGCGGGGCACGCGTGCTGGCCATCACCGACACCCCCGCCTCACCCCTGGTGCGCCTGGCCGAGCATGTGCTGTTCGCCCCCGCCGATCACCCGATGCTGATCAGCTCCAACACAGTGGTACTGGCACTGATCGAGAGCCTGGTCGCCGCGGTGATGACGCGCAACAAGGAGGCGGTAAAGCTGGCCGCCGAGCTCACGGAAAGCGTGCTGTCGTACCTGCACATACCGGCAGAGCAACCTCGCGCGCGCAAGACCATGCGCAAACGCAAGGACTGACTGGGGGCTTCGCGGTTTACTTGCGCAGCGCGTTTTCATCCTCGCCGATCAGCGTTGCACCCCAGATACAAAGCAGCTGTGCCGGCTCCAAAGAGATGCCACTGACGCGTGCTGCGCCTGGCGACGGCTGACACAGCCGTAGCGCAAAGAGTCCCCGGCCAGCCGAGTCTTTTTCTGCTCGGCAATGGCCTATAAATGTCCGCGCTTCACGCTCCCGTCAGCTCCCCCAGCAGCTCGTCGCGCTGCTTCTGCAGGCGCGGCGCGTTGCGTTCGCGCGGGTGCGGCAGGTCGACCTGCACTTCATGCTTGATGCGCCCCGGGCGGGCGTCCATGACGATCACCCGGTCGCCCAGGTACAGCGCTTCCTCGACATCGTGGGTGACCATGATCATGGTGCTGCGCTGCTGCACCCAGATGCGTTGCAGCTCGCGCTGCAGGTGCACGCGGGTCAGGGCGTCGAGGGCGCCGAAGGGCTCGTCGAGCAGCAGCACCTTGGGCTGGGTGATCAGCGCGCGGGCAATTGCCGCGCGCTGCGCCATGCCGCCGGAGAGCTGGTGCGGGTAGGCCTGTTCGAAGCCGGTAAGGTTGACCAGGGCCAGGTGCTCGGCCACCCGCTCGGCCTTTTCCTGCTTGCCCAGACCCTGGTTCTGCAGGGCCAGGGCGACGTTCTGCTCGACGGTTTTCCAGGGGAACAGGCGGTGATCCTGGAACACGATGCCGCGTTCCAGGCTGGTGCCGGAAACGGCTTTGCCATCCAGCAGGATCTCGCCCTCGTACTCGTTCTCCAGGCCGACGATCAGGCGCAGCAGCGAGGATTTGCCGCAGCCGCTGGCGCCGACGATGCTGACGAACTCGCCGGGGCGCACCTGCAGGTCGATGTTCTGCAGCACCGGCAGGGCCTTGCCGTCGATGCGGTATTGCTTGTTCAGCCCGCGGATATGCAGGGCGCCGGACAGGCTCTGTTCGCTGCCGGTCAGGGGCGGGTGGAGAAGTGCATTCATCGGAGTACCTATCAACGAAGATTGCGCCAGCGCAGCAGGTGGCGGCTGAGGCGGGAAAACAACTGGCTCATGGTGTAACCGAGCAGGCCGATGCACAGCACGCCGATCACCACCACTTCCATGCGCGAGCCGGTCTCGGCGTTCATCATCAGGTTGCCCAGGCCCATGCCGGTGGAGAGGAACAGCTCGCAACCCACCGAGCTGACCCAGGCGAATGCCAGGGCATGCAGCACGCCGTTGCTCAGGCTCGGCAGGGCGCTGGGCAGCAGCACCTGGGTGAACTGCTGCAGCGGGGTCAACGCATAGATGCGGCCGACCTCGCGGTAGCGCGGCTCGACATGGCTGAAGCCCTCGAAGGTGTTCAGGGTCATGGGGTAGAAGGCGGCCAGGCTGACGATCAGCACCTTGGAGAACTCGCCGCTGCCGAACCACAGCGCCAGCAGCGGGATCAGACCGAGGATCGGCACCTGGCGCAGGGTGTGGTAGAGCGGTGCGAGCAGGCGTTCCGCGAGGCGCGAGAGCGCCATCAGCGCGCCGATGGCGAAGCCGGCCAGCACCCCGTAGAGCAGGCCCAGGCAGGTGCGCTGCAGGCTGGCCAGGGTGCTCAGCCACAGCTCGCCGCTGGCGACCAGTTCGGCCAGGCCGGCGCCGATCTGGCTCAGCGGCACGAAGGCGTAGGCATGGCTGGCGCTCTGGCGCGACAGGTATTCCCAGCCGGCCACCAGCAGCAAGGGCAGGAGCAGGCCGCGCAGGGGTTTGAGGTAACGCAGGGCGAGAGTCATGGGCGTGGCTTCCAGCGGAACAGGTGTTTTTCCAGCAGGCGAAAGCCGTAGTCGAGGATGAAGCCGACCAGGCCGGTGACCAGCACGCCGACCATCACGATGTCGATGCGCATCATCTGCCGGCTCATCTCGATCATCTGCCCCAGGCCGCTGTCGGCGGCCAGCAGTTCGGCCGCCACCAGCACCATCCAGGCGCGGCTGAGGCTGATGCGCAGGCCGGTGACGATGGGCGGCGCGGCGGCGGGGAAGGCCACGTCCTTGAGCAGGCTCCACAACGGCAGGCGATACACCGCGGCGACGTCGAAGTAGCTGCGCGGGATGCCCTTGACCCCTTCGCTGGCGGCCAGCGCCACCGGGAAGAAGGCGGCCTTGGTGACGATCAGCACCTTGAAGGTTTCCTCCACGCCGAAGAACAGGATGAACATCGGGATCAGCGCGATCGAGGGGATCTGCCGCAGGGTATGGAACAACGGCGCGCAGTAGGCCTCGACGTTCTTCGACAGGGCCATGGCGGTGCCGAACAGCAGGCCGCTGCCGGCACCGATGGCGAAACCGATGGCCAGGCGGCTCAGGCTGTTCTGCAGGTGTTCGCGCAGTTCGCCGCTACCGAGCAGTTCCAGGAACGCTTCATAGACATGCTGCGGCGGTACCAGCAGTTGCGACGGGTACCAGCCGGCGTTGGCCACCAGGAACCAGGCCAGCAGCACAGCCAGCGGCGAGAGGAACCAGCTCAGGCGGGTGAAGGTTGGCTGCAGCATCTCAACCCTCCTGCCCGAGAATCGGTGCGGCCAGCGGTTGCCGGCGTTGCTTGCGCAGCCAGCAGAACAGCGCGGCGAGCAGCACCAGCGGAATCCAGCAGAGGAACAGGTTGCCGAGGCCGACGAAGTGGCTGATCAGCCCGCCGAGCATGGCCCCGGAGAAACCGCCGAGCATGCCGGCCAGGTTGAACAGCCCGGAGATCTTGCTCTTGTCGACGCTGTGCTCGCCGAGCTGGGCCATGTTGACCAGGTGGATCAGCGCCGCCGCCGCACTCAGCAGCACCCCGCCGGCGGCCAGCAGCCAGTAGCCGTGGGCGCTGCCGAGCAGCAGCAGGCCGGCCAGCGCGGCGCTCAGGCTGGCGATATAGGCAAAGCGCCGGCCGCTGCGTTCGATCAGGTAGCCGAAGCCGAACAGGCCAGCCACCGAGGCCAGGCCCTGGATCATCACCAGGCTCACCGCCTCGCTCTGCGACAGCCGCGCCACGTCCATGGCGAGGAGGATGATGAAGGTGCCGAACAGCGAGTTGGTGGCGCCGGATAGCAGCTCGATCAGGCAGCTTTCGGCGATCTCCACATGCTCGAGCATGGCCCTGACCTGAGCGAAGATGCCGCCCAGTTCGGCGGCCGTGTCGGCCTGCACCGGGACGATCTGCTCGCCCTCCCAGAAGCCCAGGCTGTATACCGCCATCAGGCCGAAGCACAGGCCGATCACCACGAAGCCAAAGGTGAAGCCGCTGCTGCCGCTCAGCCAGTTGCCCAGCAGCGGGCCGAGCAGGCCCATGCCCAGGGTCAGCGAGCCGCGGTACCAGCCGGCCTTGTCGTTGCCGATGCGCTTGAGTTGACGCAGGAACGCGCTGTTCATGGCAACGATGCGGAACGGGATGCACAGGCCGATCAGCAACCGGGCGAAGGCCAGCCACAGCCAGCCGCCGAACAGCGGGATGGCCAGGTTGAGCAGCATCGGCCCGAGGCTGGCGAGGAAGTACACGCGGCGCGCGCCGTAGCGGGCGATGACGAAGCCGGCGGGCAGGGTCAGCAGCACCATGCCCAGCGACTCCATCGCCGAGATGAAGCCGAGCTGCATGGCGTTGGCGCCGATCTCGATGGCGTACAGGGTGGTGATGATCTTCGCCATGCCGATGGTGGCGCCGCTGAAGGCGGCCAGCAGCATGAAATTGGCGAGGAAGGCGCCGGGCCGGCCGCCGTTTTCAGATGGCGACATTGACCGTCTCCAGCAACTGCTCGAAGGGCCGTGGCTCGATCCACTGGCGCACGTCGAATCCGCGCGGGATGAAGTCCCAGCGCTCGAGGAAATTGGTGAGATCCTGCAGCGCGCCGATCGAGCGTTCGGCCAGGTTGGTCTGCAGGCGCAGGTGGGCGTCGTCGCCATAGGCGTTGGCCACCCAGTACTCGCTGGTGTTCAGCTCGCGGGCGAGGAAGCGCCGGGTTTCCTCGGGATGGGCCCAGGCCCACTGCTCGGCGCGCAGCACGGTCTGGAGAATCAGCGTGGCGGCGTCGAA
The DNA here is from genome assembly GCF_014490745.1 of Pseudomonas alcaligenes. NCBI lineage: Bacteria > Pseudomonadati > Pseudomonadota > Gammaproteobacteria > Pseudomonadales > Pseudomonadaceae > Aquipseudomonas > Aquipseudomonas alcaligenes. The sequence continues at coordinate 266,116 of NZ_LZEU01000001.1, forward strand.
GTGCTGGTCGAGCAGGTGCTGGTCGACGGTCAGGGTGCGCGGCGTGCCGATATTGGCGCGGATCAGCGGGTCAGGGTGCGAGCCGACATCCACCACTACGCGCAGGCCGAATTCGTCGGCCAGCTGCAGGCCGTGGGCGCCCTTGAGGAAGATCGCGTCGATGTCGCCGCGCAGCAGGCCGATCAGCTCGTTGTTGCGCTGGCGCACGCGGTTGCCGTTGAAGGTGATCTGCGCGCCGTAGACGTGGCGCACCGGGTCGTCGCTGTAGGTGCCGCCGTAGGGGTAGTCGACCAGCTCGACCTCATCGACGCGCAGGCCTTCCAGGCTCAGGGCGTTTTCCAGGCCGCGCAGGGCCTGGGCGCGGGTGAAGTCGATCTGCACGTTGGCCCATTTGGGCAGGCCGAAGCGGCGGTTCTTCAGGTCGCGGATGCTGTGCACGCCGCTGTCGGGGCTGGTCACCAGCAGTTGCACTTCGTCGCCCCAGGACAGGCCGATCACCCGCGTGGCGCGGCCCGTGGCCCTGGCCCAGATGGCCGGAATATTGCCGCCGTGGCGCACCGAGTTGTGCAGGTGATGGTCGTAGTGGGCTTCGCGCACTTCGCGGTCGGAGGACTCGCGCAGTGCCTGGATGCGCGTGCCGAGCGGCTGGAAGGCTTGCGCCAGGCGGCCGGATTCGACGGCAATGCCGAGCCCGGTGGGAACCGGGCTGTGGGTGTACCAGAGGGTGTCCAGGGGTGTGCTCATAAACTAACGGGGTTCCACAAAAGCCTGGCCCCGCGACCGTTGTCGGTGCGGGGCAGGGGAAGTCAGCCGGCGCGTTTGGCGACTGCGCTGCGCAGGGTTTCCAGCGGGCGCGGGTCGATCCAGTCGCGCACCGAGAAGGTCTGCGGGATGAAGGCCCAGCGCTGCAGGAAGTCGGTGAAATCCTGCAGGGCGACGATGGAGCGCTCGTCGAGGTTGGTGCGCAGGCGCTGGTGGGCGTCGTCGCCGTAGGCCTGGGTCACCCAGAACTCGCTGCTGTTGGTCTCGCGGGCCAGGTAGCGGTGGGTGTCGTCCGGGTGGGTCCAGGCCCATTCCTCGGCGCGCAGCACCGAGCTGAGGATGCCGACCGCGCTGTCGTAGTGCTGCTCGAGCAGGTTGAGGTCGACGCTCAGGGTGCGCGGCGTGCCGTTGTTGGCGCGGATCAGCGGCTCAGGGTGCGAGCCGGTGTCGATCACCGTGTGCAGGCCGAACTGCTGGGCCAGCTGTGCGGCGCTGGCGCCCTTGAGGAAGATCGCGTCCACCTCGCCACGCAGTAGGCCGACCAGCTCGGCGTTCTGCCCGCCACGCCGGCCACCGAAGGCGGCCAGGCCGTTGCGGCTCTGCGCCGCTTCATCGCTGAAGGTGCCGCCCTGCAGGTAGTCGACCAGTTCGACGTCGCTGACTTCCAGGCCGTCCAGCTTCAGTGCGTTTTCCAGGCCACGGATGGCCTGGGCGCGGGTAAAGTCGATCTGCGCGTTGGCCCAGTTGGGCAGGCCGAACTTGCGGCCCTTGAGGTCCTTGGCGGTTTTGATGCCGCTGTCCGGGGTGGTCAGGATCAGCTGCACCTCGTCGGCCCAGGACAGGCCGATCACCCGCGTTTCGCGGCCGCTGGCGCGGGCCCAGATGGCCGGGATGTTGCCGCCGTGGCGGACCGAGTTCTGCAGGGTATGGTCGAAGTGCGATTCGCGCACCGCCTGGTTGTCCGACTCGCGCAGCGACTTGATGCTGGTGCCCTGGGCGCCCAGGGTTTCCTCCAGCCAGCCTTTCTGCACGGCGATGCCAAGGCCGGTCGGAACCGGGCAGCGGGTGTACCAGAGAGTGTCCAGTGGTTTACTCATGATGGGCTTCCTTGCTGATCAGGCGCGCTTGAGCGCAGTGGGTTGGCTGTCGGTTTGGCTTGTGCGGGCGTGTACCAGCGGCAGGACTTCCTGGCCAATGCGCAGGGCCTCTTCCAGGTGCGGGTTGCCGGCCAGGATGAAGGTCGAGAAACCGGCATCGCGGTACTCGGCCAGGCGCTCGGCGACGTTCTCGTGGCTGCCGACCAGGCCCACGGTCGGGCCCGGCTTGGCCTTGCCGAAACCGGCCCACAGGTTGGGGCCGAGGATCAGGTCGTCGAAGCGCTCGACGTTCTGGTGGTAGGCGGTCTGCCGCGCCGCGCCGACCGAGTCGGAGCCGCTGGCGAAGCCCTTGATGAAGGCGCTGGTCTTGGCGTCGATACGCTCGTACTGGCGGCGCAGCTCGCTCCAGGCGGCCTCTTCGGTCTCGCGGGCGAACAGGTCGATACGGATGCCGAAGCGCACCTCGCGGCCCTGCTTGGCGGCCAGCTCACGCACGCGCTCGATGTGCGGCTTGAGCTTGTCCACCGGCTCGGCCCAGTTCAGGTAGACGTCGGCATGCTTGGCCGCGACGTCCAGCGCCGGGTCGGAGAAGCCGGAGAAGTACACGCCGGGCTTGCGCTCGTTGCGCAGGCCGAGCGGCAGCGCACCGTTCTCCAGCTGGTAGATATCGCCCTGGTAGCTGAACTGCTCGTTGCTCCACAGGCCGTCAATGATGTCGAGGAACTCGCCGGTGCGCTGGTAGCGCTTGTCGTGTTCGAGGAAGTCGCCGTTGGCGCGCTGGCTGGCCGGGTTGCCGCCGGTGATGATGTTCCACTCCAGGCGACCACGGCTGAGGTTCTGCAGGATCGCCGCCTGCTGCGCGGCGTAGGCCGGCAGGGTCCAGGTGGCCTGGAAGGCGATCAGGAACTTGATCCGCCGGGTCTCGCGGGCCAGCGCGGCGGCGGCGATCCATGGCTCGGGGCCGGTGGGCAGCAGGGCGCCTTCGAAGCCGGCGATCTCGGCCGCTTTCGCCACCTGGGCGATGTAGTCGATGTAGGTGAAGCCATCCGGCTCGCCGTTGGGCAGACGGCCCGGGGCGATGTTGCCGGGGCGGTGGTGGGCCGCGCCGCGGTTGTTCTTGTCCGAGGCCAGGTAAGGGCCATCGCTACCCAGCGGTAGACGCCAGAAAAATTCGGTGCTCATGGCAGTGCTCCAGTGCTGCTTGACGGGTACCCGCAGCGACTCGGCGCCCAGGTTGCCAGGACTAGAGCAAGGCCTGTGCCGAAAGGCTGGAGGCCACGGGCTGCGTGGCTTGCAAGCCTTTCAGTGGTGGCCACTGGCGGGGTATTGCTGGTACAGCAGCACCCCGCCAGCACTGGCTGCTGGGACGGCAGCAGGAATGCGCTAAAGAGCTATGGAGTTATCGGTGAATAATTTCAACTTATTGAAATAGAAGGGTTTTTATTGCTGGCACAAGTCCTGCTCTGGAGCCTGTCAGAGCCGCGCAAGCAGGCGCGACTTACGACTAGCCTAGACAGGAGCTTCACCATGACCGCCAGCCTCACCCCGCAACAACTCGCCCAGCTCGACCAGGCCAAGCGCGATTTCGCCAAGGCCTTTCGCGTGCTCAAGGAGACCCGCACGCTGACCGCCACCAACACCTACCAGGCCTATGTACGGGTGCCGGACAGCGACCTGGTGATCGCCCTGCACGCGCCGGGCCCGTGGGCCGATGACGAGGAGATCCGCGCCGTGGTGGCCAGCTACGACGGCGACGTGGTGCTCGATGAAACCCTGGAAGGCAGCTCGCCGCTCAGCGGCAGCAAGGCCGGTGGCAACGGCAAGCGCTATGCCGGGGTGTTCCAGAACCGCGCCGAGGTCAACGTGGTGATCCACGTGCACACGCCTTACCTGGGCGGCTGGGCCAGCGCCCACCGCGTGCTGCCGATCCGCTACGCCGCTTCCCAGCGCGTGACCCTGGCCCGCGAGCTGCCGCTGTACCTCAATCGGCGCCAGCCGGAGCACGCCTTTATCGTCGAACAGCTGGAAGCCAACCCGCACACCCCGGCGATTCTCGAAGCCAACGGCGGCGCGACCTTCTGGGGTACCAGCATCATCCAGGCCTCCAAGCTGATTCTGCTGATCGAGGAAGGCGCCTACTTCCAAGGGCTGGCGGAAATCTTCGGCGGTTCGCAGGAGTTCGGCCCCGGCGTGCTGGAACAGCAGTGGAAAATGACCGGCCTGTGGGGCCAGGGCCAGAAGCTGCTGGAGCAGGCGGCCTGATCGAGCACTGCATGAAAAAGCCCTCGCGAGAGGGCTTTTTTAATGGCTGTGTACCTGTTCGCTGTTGAATCACCCCTCCCGGCCGGTTAGTCCTGCGCGCCTGGATTCCCGCGCAGGCGGGAATCCAGTGGGCTGGCGCGGTGTAACACCGCAGGCGGGTTTTCTCGCCGGCAACATGTAATGGCGACGTCGAGAGGAAGCGTTTGGATCAGTGCTGGCCAGGGTCTCTGTCCTGTCAGTCGCAGTAGGGCGGGTGAAACCCGCGTTGTTCCGGCGCGGGTTGCAGCCGCCCTACAGATCAAGCGTTGGGCTGCGCCAGATCAGGGCTGGCGGGCCAGGTTCTGCGCGCTGTCCGGCCAGTAGTGCTGCAGCTGCAGATCCTTGAGGCCCTGCTCGACGAAGCGTGGCTCCAGCAGTTCGTCGACCTTGACCTCGCCACGGATCAGCTTGGCCTTCTGGCTATAGGCGATGCCGTCGATGTAGTGCTGTTTCAGCGCCTGGTCGTACAGCGGGGTGAAGTGGTTGCTCCAGGGCTCGCCGGCGGCTTCGCGCTGCAGCACGCTGAGCGGCTGGCCGGATTGCGCCAGGTAGTTCTGGTAGGTGTCCTGGTTGGCATCCTGGGCGGACCAGTAGGCAGCCTTCAGGTAGGCGGTGACCACCAGCTGGGTCAGCTCCGGCTGCTGGGCGACGAAGTCGCTGGCGCCCCACAGCTCGGCGCGCATCTTCCAGTCCAGCGGGGCCTGCTTGCTCGACCAGATGATCTTGCCGACCTGCTTGTCTTCCAGCAGGAAGGCGTCGCTGAGGGTGAAGAAGGCGTCCACCCGCCCGGCGCTGAGCGCGGCGCCGCCGGCCTGCGGGTTGAGGTTGAAGATGCGGAAGTCGTCGAAGCCGAGCTGGTTGGCCTCGATCAGCTTGGCGAACGACAGCTCCCACGGCCGGCCACGGTGCAGGGCGATGCGCTTGCCCTTGAGGTCGGCGATCGATTGCGCGCTGGAGCCGTTGGGCACCACCAGGTAGACGTGGTTACCGCTGCCGCCCGGGGCGATCAGCTTGGTCGAGACGCCCGAGGCGTTGGCGATGATCGACGGCAGGTCGCCGTAGAAGGCGAAGTCGATACGCTTGTTGGCGAACTCCTCGTTGACGAAGGTGCCGACCGAGGCGGTGGCCGCCGGTACCCATTGCAGCTTGATGTTGCGCTTGGCCAGTTCCTGCTCCAGCCACTTGTCGCGATCCATCACATAGGCCGGGCCGTTGAAGGTGACCTTGCCGGCGTTGGCGTAGGCCACGGTGGCGATGCGCAGGGTCTGCGGTGTTTCGCTGGCAACCGCCTGGGTGACCAGCAGGGCCGCCGGCAGTAGCGCCAGGCGGCGCAGCAGGCGGGTCAGGGTTGATCTGTGCATAGCGATATCCTCGCTGGGAAGCCCGCAACCGCAAGGTCACGGGCGGGGTGGATCAGAAGTCGGTGGTGACCGAGAGGCCCGCGGTGCGCGGGTCGCCGAACATCACGGCGGCGGTCTGGAAGCCGCCCGGCAAGGTGTGGTTGCGGTATTCCTTGTCGGTCAGGTTGTTGACGTAGGCGGTGACGCGGGTGGTGTCGCCCGGCAGCTCGTAGGTGACGCGCGCGTTGCCCAGGGTGTAGCCGCCGCTACGCATGTTCTGGCTCTGGTCGTTGGAGAAGAAGTACTGGCGGCTGCGGGTGTTCCAGTCGGTGCCGAGCACCACGGCGCCGCCGACGTCCAGCGGGATGCGGTAGTCGGCGCCGAGTACCGCCGAGACGTTCGGCGCGCGGACGAACTTGTTGCCCGAGTAGTCGTTGCTGCCGGAGGTGTAGTCGGTGAACTCGGTGTGCAGCAGGCCGAGGGCGAAGTTCAGGTGCAGGTTTTCCACCGGGATGGCTTCCAGCTCGAACTCGGCGCCGTAGGCCTCGCCCTGGGCACCATTGGCCAGCCGCGACACGGTCTGGTTGTTCACTGCGGTCACGATGTTCAGCTGGATGTCTTCGTAGTCGTAGTAGAAGACGCTGGCGTTGGCGTTGAGGCGGCCGTCCAGCCATTCCGACTTGAGGCCCAGCTCGTACGAGGTGAGGTACTCCGGATCCACCGTGGCCACGGTTGCCTGGCTCACCGCGTTGGTGTTGTAGCCACCGGAGCGGAAGCCATAGGCGTAGCGGAAGTACACCCGGGCGTTGTCCGAGACGCGGTATTCCGGGGTCAGGTCGTAGGTGTAGTCGCTCCAGGTATTCTCCTCGTCCTGGGTGGCGTTGACCCGCAGCGGCGAGGTGACGTTGCCGACCTGCCACCAGTCGTCGCCGGCGAAGTTGGCGGCGCCCTGGTTCTGCAGGCGGCGCAGGTCGATGTCCTTGGTCTCGCGGGTCCAGCGCAGGCCGGCGGTGAGGCTGAAGTCATCGGTGAAGTTGTAGGTGCTGCTGCCGAACAGCGCGTAGCTCTCGGTGCCCTGGTTGAAGCGGGTGTTGTTGTACGAGCGTGGGATATACGGGTTGCTCAGCGCTGCGCTGGCGTTTTCCGAGTCCAGGTCTTCGTTGAAGTAGTGGAAGCCGAGTACCCAGTTCAGGCGATCTTCGCGCGGCGAGGCGAGGCGGAACTCCTGCGACCACTGCTTGCTGTCGGCGTAGCTGTAGCTGCGCTGCAGTTCCAGCGGGGTGTTGTCGCTGTCGGTCAGGCCGTCGCGCTTGAAGTGCTCGAAGGCGCTGATCGAGGTCAGCTCCAGGTCGCCGAGCTGCCAGACCAGGTTGAGGTTGGTGCCGGCCTGGTCGATGTCCGCTTCGTACTTGGCGTTGAAGTTGGCTTTGCCCTGTTCGGGATCGATATGGTAGCCGAAGGCATTCTTGCCCCCCGGCCGCAGGCCGTAGCTGACCGTGCCGTAGCTGGCGGTGTCGTGGTAGCTGCGCGCATGCAGGTTGAGGTTGGCGTCCAGGGTGTCGGACAGCCGCGCGGCGAACTGCAGGCGTACGGCATCGTCTTCCAGTGCACCTTCGTCGTTGTCGTCGTTGAGGTTCTCGACATAGCCGTCGCGGCCCTGGTGACGGAACGACACACGGGCGGCCAGGCGCTCGTCGACCAGCGCATCGCTCACCGCGCCCTCGACCACGCGATTGGCGTAGTCACCGACGTCGACCTTGAAGTAGCCATCGGGATCGAAGGTCGGGCGGCGCGAAATGAAGTTGATCGCGCCAGCCGTGGTGTTCTTGCCCCACAGCGTGCCCTGCGGGCCGCGCAGCACTTCGACGCGCTCCTGGTCGAAGAGGGGGAAGCCCGTGGCGCTGATGTTGGCGATGTACACGTCGTCGACATAGATGCCCACCGGGCTGACGGTATTGGCGCCCTGGTCGCCGGTGCCGAGGCCGCGAATCCACCAGCGCGGGCGGCCGTGGCCGTCGGTGGTGCCGGCGGAGGCGTTGGGAATGTAGCGGGTCACTTCGTTGGCCGACTGCAGCGAGTCGTCGCGGATCTTGTCGCCGCTGAGCACGGAGATCGGTGCCGGTACTTCCTGCACGCTTTCTTCGCGCTTCTGTGCGGTCACCACCACCTTGGCCAGGGTCGGTGAGCTGCTTTGCTCGCTGCCGTCTTGCTCGGCACTCTGTGTGCTGGCCGGCGCTGTTGCGTCGGCGGCGTAGCCCTGGCTCAGGTACAGACTGGCCAGCCCGCCCAGCCCCCAGGCGATGGCGACGGAAAGTGTGGTGCGTTTGAACATGTTGCCCCCAATTGCGGATAGGACGCAGCGCTGGCCGGTGATCCGGCGGCGGCGTCGAACGATTCGTGTCGGTAGATGCGTTGCGCTGGTGTGCTGGCTCACGCGGGCGGCCTCTCATGGGCCGTATGACGCTATCGCAACAACCGTACCGAGTCGGGTTATGGGCTTTTATTGTTTTTATCTACATGATTTTTAAGGATTTATATTCCTGTGGCGGCATTTTTTGCGTGCTTGTCGGGGTCTGCTCAGGCAGCAGTCGCTGCTGAACGATTGCTGCCAGGGAAGCAGTCCATGGTGGGAATTCGACATATCTCCGTATGGAATATGTAAATGATTAATTATGATTTTTTAATTATAAAAATATCGGCCACTATCCCGGCGACTGCCTATCAATGGATCTGCCGACATGTCGTTGCTCACTCACCCTCAAGCCCGTGAACTGACCAAGTCGGTTCGTGCCACGGTGCTGGTGTTCAAGGATCCGCGCTCGCAGGAGCTGCTCAATCGCATCGAGCGCCTGGCGCCCAGTGAGGCCAACGCCCTGATCATTGGCGAGACCGGCACCGGCAAGGAGCTGGTAGCCCGGCATATCCATCACCTCAGCCGGCGCGGCAAGGCGCCATTCGTGGCGGTGAACTGCGGCGCGTTTCCGGAAAGCCTGGTGGAGAGCGAGCTGTTCGGCCACGAGAAGGGCGCCTTCACCGGGGCGGCGAGCAGCAAGGCCGGCTGGTTCGAGGCGGCCAACGGCGGCACCCTGTTCCTTGACGAGATCGGCGACCTGCCGCTGAACATGCAGGTCAAGCTGCTGCGCGTGCTGCAGGAGCGCGAGGTGGTGCGCCTCGGTTCGCGCAGCCCGATCCCCATCGATGTGCGCCTGGTGGCGGCGACCAACGTCAACCTGGCCGATGCGGTGGTGGCCGGGAATTTTCGCGAGGATCTGTTCTACCGCCTGCACGTGGCGACCATTCGTTTGCCACCGTTGCGCGAACGGCCGGGCGACATCCTGCCGCTGGCCGAGTTCTTCGTCGATGAACACTGCCAGCGCCTCGGTTACCAGCGCGCCACCTTGAGCAACGAAGCGGCGCGCAAGCTGCTGACCCATAGCTGGCCGGGCAATATCCGCGAGCTGGAAAACGCCATCCACCATGCGCTGCTGGTCTGCCGCAACCAGCAGGTACAGCCCGGCGACCTGCACCTGGCCGACATGCGCCCGAGCAGCAGCCGCGCGGAACTGAGCCATGGCACGGCGTCCTTGCCGGCACCGGAGCTGAGCCTGGAAGCGGCGCTGACGGCGCTGTACGAGAAGAACCTGCCGGAGCTCTACGAGCACATCGAGGAAACCATCTTCCGCAGCGCCTACCGTTTCTGCCACGGCAACCAGTTGCAGACCGGCCGCCTGCTGGGCATCAGCCGCAACATCGTGCGGGCGCGACTGGAGAAGATCGGCGAACTGGAGCCCTCGACGCGCAGCGCTGCGTTGTAGCGAGGCCTAACCTGAAGCCCCCGGTCGCTGGATGCGGCCGGGGGCTTTTTTGTGGCCGGCAATCGGGCGTTGGGCTAGCGCAGACCGGCACATCAACGAGGATGGTCGCGCGCTGCATCACCCGGTGCACCGGACGGTTGTCCCAGAAGACCATGTCGTTGCCCGGCCAGCGCCAGCGCATGCTGAATTGCGGGCCACTGATTGCCGGGCCTAGCGCAGTATTAGACTAGGGCCAAACGCTACGCTGTTAGCGGCTCGGCCCACTCTGCAGACTGGCGGTGATCGTGGACAGGTTTCAGGAAATGAAGGTGTTGTTGGCGGTCGCGGAAGCGGAAAGCTTTGCCGGGGGCGCCAAGCTGATGGGTATGTCGCCTCCGAGCGTGACGCGGGTGATCGCGGGGCTGGAAAATCGCCTCGGCACCCTGCTGCTGGCCCGTAGCACGCGCAGTCTGCGCCTGACCGAGGCGGGCCGGCGCTATGTGGAGGACTGCAAGCGCATCCTGCTCGACCTGGAGGAAGCCGACGAGCTGGCCGCCGGCAGCAGCAGTCGTGTGCGCGGCAACCTGAGCGTGACGGCGCCAGTGATGTTCGGCGAGTTGTTCCTGATTCCGCTGATCACCGAATACCTCGCAGAGCACCCGGAGGTGTCGATCAACGCCCTCCTGGTGGATCGCCTGGTGAGCATGGTCGACGAGGGCCTGGACGTGGCGGTGCGCATCGGCAAGCTGCCCGACAGCGGCCTGCAGGCGATCCGGGTGGGCGCCATCCGCCCGGTGATCTGCGCCGCTCCGGCCTTTCTCGACCGCGTTGGCCGACCCCAGGCGCCCAAGGATGTGCTGAGCGCGCCCATCGTCATGTCGTCGGCCAGCAGCCTGCTCACCGACTGGCAGTTCAACGGCGTGCAGGGTGCTCTCACCCTGCACCCCAAGCCGCGCTTGCTGGTCAGCTCCAACCAGGCCGCAATCAATGCCGCGCGCATGGGCTGGGGGCTGACGCGGGTGCTGTCGTACCAGGTCGCCGAGCTGGTGGCCAAGGGCGAGTTGGAGATCGTCCTCGAGGACTACGAAACCGCGGCGCTGCCGGTGCACGTGCTGTACCAGGGCGACAGGCGCATTTCGGCCAAGGTGCGTACCTTCGTCGACTTCTGCACCCAGCGCTTCCAGCAGGATCCGGCGTTGCAGTCGGCGACGGTGGCCTGAGGCATGAGCCGCTACCGGCAGATGCAGGTGTTCGATGCCGTGGTGCAGGCCGGCAGCCTGGCCGCCGCCGCGCGCCAGCAGGAACTGTCGGTGGCGACCATCATGCGCACCATCGACGCGCTGGAGGCACGCCTGAATTCCACCCTGCTGATTCGCGGGCCGCGCGGGGTGAGCCTGAGCCCTGCCGGCGAGCAGTTCGCCCTGAGCTGCCGGCAGATCCTCGAACAGACCGAGCAGGCCGAACGCTCGGCGGCCGGTGTGCACGCCTGCTCGGGCGGACAGCTGACGCTGGCGCTGCCATTGCTGATGGAGCACCAGGTGCTCACGCCTATCGCGCTTGCCTACCTCGACGCCTTCCCCGACGTGCAGCTGGCCACCCGCGCCAGCCACGGCACGCCCAGGCTGCTGGAGGAGGGCATCGATGTGGCGCTGGTGGTCGGCCAGCTGGCCAACTCCTCCGAGTTTGCCCAGTCCCTCGGTGAGGTGCGGCCGATCATCTGCGCTGCACCCGGCTACCTGGCCCAGTGGGGCCAGCCGCAGACCCCGGACGACCTCAAGGCCCACCGTGCGGTGGTCGCCTCGGCTCCCGGCTACGACGCGCCCTGGCAGTTCCGTTGCGAGCGCAACACGCGCCAGGTCAAACCCAGGCCGGTGCTGACCTGCACCACCCAGCGCGCGGCCATCCACGCTGCCGTCCTGGGCCTGGGGCTGATCCGCTGCATGAGCTACGAAGCCCATGCCGAGCTGCAGAGCGGCCTGCTCGAGCCGGTGCTGCAGCCCTTCGCCAGCGCCGGCGTGCCGGCGCAGCTGATCTACCGCCACGGCCGCCGCGCCGAGGCGCGGGTGCGCAGCTTCATCGACTTCGCTACGCCACGGCTGCGCGCCCACCCCGCCTTCTGCGGCTGACGTACCCGCGCCACTCTTTCAGAAAACGGAATTATGGATTGCCCAGCGTGGTGATTCTGCTTGCCCCTGCATGGGCGCAGCATGGCTCCAACAGCGCAACACCCCCGCACAGTGCGCTGACCACTCACACAAGTAACGGAGCCACGATCATGACCAACGCCATCAAACTCTACCGCCACCCGCTGTCCGGCCACGCCCATCGCGTCGAGCTGATGCTCTCGCTGCTCAACCTGCCCACCGAGCTGGTGTTCGTCGACCTGGCCAACGGTGCGCACAAGAAGGCCGAGTTCCTGGCCATCAACGCCTTCGGCCAGGTGCCGGTGATCGATGACAACGGCACCCTGCTCAGCGACTCCAACGCGATCCTGGTCTACCTGGCCAAGCGCTACGGCAGCGGCAGCTGGCAGCTCAATGACCCGCTGCACGAGGCACGCGTACAGCGCTGGCTGTCGGTCGCCGCCGGTCAGGTTGCCTACGGCCCGGCAGCTGCACGACTGATCACGGTGTTCGGCGCGTCCTTCAATGCCGACGAGGTGATCACCCGTGCTCATGCCCTGCTCAAGGTGATGGAGACCGAGCTGGCGGCCAGCCCGTTTCTCGCCGGCAGCGAGCCGAGCATCGCCGATGTCGCCAACTACAGTTACATCGCCCATGCCCCGGAAGGCAACGTCTCGCTGGAGGCCTACCCGAACGTGCGTGCCTGGCTGCAACGCATCGAAGCCCTGCCTGGTTTCGTGCCGATGCAACGCACCGCCGCAGGTCTGCAAGCCAGCTGAGTGTCGACCCGGCTGCCGGGTTTCCCGGCAGCCCTCTCGAGGAGCGCCGCTATGGATCATCTGCCCAAGCACCGTACATCGCCCTGGCATGCCGGTGAGCGCCAGCTGCAGGAAGCCGTGCACGCCACCGAGCGCATGGAAGTGCTCGGGCAGAAGGTCATCCGCGACTACATGCCCGACCAGCACCGCGAGTTCTACCACCAGCTGCCGTTCATGGTGGTCGGCGCGGTGGATGCCGACGGCCGTCCCTGGGCGACTCTGCTCGAAGGGCCGGAAGGCTTCGTCACCTCGGCCGATCCGCAGCACCTGTTCCTCGCCAGCCAGGCCGATCCGCAGGATCCGGCGGCCGCCGGCCTGCAGACTGGCAGCGCCATCGGCATGCTCGGCATCGAGCTGCATACACGCCGCCGCAACCGCATCAACGGCGTGATCCAGCAGGCCTCGGCCGCAGGCTTTGCCGTGGAGGTCGAGCACTCCTACGGCAACTGCCCGAAGTACATCCAGGAACGCTCCTACACCCGTGTCACCGTGCCGGCAAACGGCAATCCGCCGCGCCAGGACTTCAGCGGCCTGGACGATTACAGCAGCGCACTGATCCGCGCCGCCGACACCTTCTTCATCGCCAGCTACGTCGAGCATGACGACCACAGCCGCTCGGTGGACGTCTCCCATCGCGGCGGCCGTGCCGGCTTCGTCAGGGTCGAAGGCAACCGCCTGACCATTCCCGACTACGCCGGCAACCTGTTCTTCAACACCCTCGGCAACCTGCAGGCCAACCCGATCGCCGGCCTGCTGTTCGTCGACTTCGCCAGCGGCAACGTGCTGCAACTCAGCGGGCGCACCGAGCTGCTGCTCGACAGCCCGCTGATCAAGGCCTTCGAAGGCGCCGAGCGGCTGTGGACGGTCGAGGTCGAGCACGTAGTAGTGCGCCCGGCCGCCGTGGGCATCCGCTGGCAGTTCCACGACTACGCCCCGACCAGCCTGGCCACCGGCACCTGGGCGGAGACCGAGGAGCGCGTGCGCCAGTACGAGCAGCGCCGGCAATGGCAGCAATGGCGCGTGGCGCGGGTGCAGCAGGAGAGCAGCGACATCCGCTCGCTGTTCCTCGCCCCGCTGGACAACGCCAGCGTGACCTTCGCCGCCGGCCAGCACCTGCCGATGCGCCTGCAGGCCAGCGACGAGGCCCTGGTCAGAACCTACAGCGTCTCCAGCGCGCCATCCGACGGGCATATCCGCATCAGCGTGAAACTGCAGGGCAAGGCCTCGCGCCACCTGCACGAGGACGTCCAGGTTGGCGATCTGCTGGAGGTGCGTGCACCGCTGGGCAGCTTCACCCTGGTCGATGAAACCGAGCGGCCGGTGGTGCTGATCGGCGCCGGTGTCGGCATCACCCCGATGGTGTCCATGGCCCGCGAGCTGGTGGCACAGAACCGCCAGCACCAGCGCGCGCGCCATATCCATCTGTTCCACAGCGCCCGCAGCCTCGCCGACTTGCCTTTCCGCGAAGAGCTGAGCGTGCTGCAACAGCAGGCGGACGGACTCCTGCATATCCACCGCGCCCTGAGCAGCCCCGGCGCCGAGGCGCATCTCGAACGCGACTACCAGCTGGCCGGCCGCCTGAGCTTCGCCCAGGTCAAGGCGCGCCTGCCGCTGGACGACTACGACTTCTACCTGTGCGGCCCCAGCGGTTTCCTGCAGGACATGTACGACGGCCTGCGCGGTATCAACATCCCCGACCAACGCATCCACGCCGAGGCCTTCGGCCCCTCCGCCCTGCGTCGCTCGCAGAGCGAACAGCCGCCGAGCCTGGAGCAGCCGCCGGCGGCCACGCTGCCGGTGCCGGTGTACTTCTCCGCCTCGGCCACCGAGGCGCGCTGGAAGCCCGACAGCGGCAGCCTGCTGGAGCTGGCCGAAAGCCGTGGCCTGAGCCCCGAGTTCAGTTGCCGGGGCGGCTCGTGCGGCACCTGCGCCGCCAGGCTGGTCAGCGGCGCCGTGCACTACCCCAATCCGCCGGCGCAGTTGCCGGACGGCGACAAGGTGCTGATCTGCTGCGCCATACCGGCGCAAACCGAAGACAGCCCGCAACCCCTGGTGCTGGATATCTGACGAGGAGGCCGCGAGATGAACAGAACAGATTTGCGTAGCTGGGAAATGCAGCCGTCCGTGCAGTGGCACGACGCGCCCACAGCTTCGTCACCGAGCCGTGACGTCATGGAGTGGGAGGCGAACCTGCTGCTGCCGCAGATGGCCGCCGCGCTGGAACACCCCTGCGCCGCCGTATCGGCCAACCGCCTGCTCAGCCTGTGGCGCGCGCTGCGCACGGGCATTCGTCAGCCAGTCGCCGGCGCGGCGCGCCACTGAACGCCCCCAATCCCCTTCGCCAACAGGAGCAAATCCATGTCCACGCCCGAAATCCGCCAACCAGTGCCGCCCTTTACCCGCGAGACCGCCATCCAAAAAGTGCGCATGGCCGAGGACGGCTGGAACAGCCGCGATGCGGCCAAGGTGGCGCTGGCCTATACCGCCGACACCAAGTGGCGCAACCGCGCGGAGTTCGCCAGCAGCCGCGCCGAGGCGCAGGCGTTCCTCAGCCGCAAGTGGAACAAGGAGCTGGAGTACCGCCTGATCAAGGAGCTGTGGGCCTTCAGCGAGAACCGCATCGCCGTGCGCTACGCCTATGAATGGCACGACGACTCCGGCAACTGGTTCCGTTCCTACGGCAACGAGAACTGGGAGTTCGCCGACAACGGCCTGATGGCCCACCGCTTCGCCTGCATCAACGACCTGCCCATCAGCGAGGCCGAGCGCAAGTTCCGCTGGCCGCTGGGCCGCCGCCCGGACGACCATCCGGGGCTGTCGGAGCTGGGGCTGTAACGTCCGCCTGAGGATGGCCGGTCAGACCGGCACATCCCCCAGGATGGTGGCTCGGTGCATCACCCGGCGGGCCGGGCGGTAGTCGTCGACCGCGTAGTGCTGGGTGATGCGGTTGTCCCAGAAGGCCACGTCGTTTTCCTGCCAGCGCCAGCGGATGGTGAACTCCGGGCGGGTGCTGTGGGCGAACAGGAAGCGCAGCAGGGCATCGCTTTCCGCCGCCTCCAGCTCGTTGATGCGGTTGGTGAAGCCGTCGTTGACGAACAGCCCCTTGCGCCCGGTGACCGGGTGGGTGCGCACCACCGGGTGGATCACCGGCGGATGGGTGCGTTGCACTTCGTGGTAGTGGGCCAGGGCTTCGGGGGTGTTGCCGAAGCGCTCCAAGGGGAAGGAACGGGTGAAGTCGTGGGTGGCGGTAAGGCCGTCGAGCAGCTGCTGCAGGGGCTTGGACAATGCCTCGTAGGCCGCGCTGCTGCTGGCCCACAGGGTGTCGCCGCCATAGGCCGGCAGCTGCTTGGCGGCCAGCACGGCGCCGAGCGCCGGGGTCGGCAGGAAGGTCACGTCGGTATGCCAGATGGCGTTGTCGCGCACGTCGGTGACGGCGGTATCGAGCACCAGCACTTCCGGCTGCTCGGGGATGTTCGGATAGAGCGGGTGGATATGCAGATCGCCGAACTGCGCGGCGAAGCGCGCCTGCTGTTGCGGCTCGATCGGCTGGGCGCGGAAGAACAGTACCTGGTGGGCCAGCAGGGCCTGTTCGATGGCCTGCTGGTTGGCGTCGGTGAGCGGCTGGCGCAGGTCGATGCCGCCGACTATGGCACCCAGGGAGGGGCTCAGGGGAGTGATGTTCAGGGTCATGACTAAATCTCACGGCTAGGTGCGGGAGCCGGCAGGCCGGCCACCACGAAACGAGGGCGGGTCAGTGTGTCTGCCCGTGCCAGGGCACCAGCTTGCGTTGCAGGGCGCGCAGGCCGAGTTCCAGGGCGAAGGCGATCAGGGCGATGACCAGGATGCCGAAGATCACCACGTCGGTGACCAGGAACTGGGCGGCCGACTGCACCATGAAACCGAGGCCGCGCTGTGCGGCGATCAGCTCGGCGGCGACCAGGGTCGACCAGCCCACGCCGAGGCCGATGCGCACGCCGGTGAGGATCTCCGGCAGCGCGCCGGGCAGGATCACGTGGCGGATCAGCTGCGCCGAGGTGGCGCCGAGCGACTGCGCGGCGCGCAGCTTGGCCGGGTCGACATTGCGCACGCCGGTGGCGGTGGCGATGACGATGGGGGCGAAGATCGCCAGATAGATCAGCAGCACCTTGGACAGTTCGCCGATGCCGCACCAGATGACGATCAGTGGCAGGTAGGCCAGTGGCGGAATCGGCCGGTAGAACTCGATCAGCGGGTCGAAGATGCCGCGCACGATGCGGTTGCGGCCGATGGCGATGCCCAGTGGAATCGCTGTCAGCACGGCGGCCAGCAGGCCCAGGCCGATGCGCCCGAGGCTGGCACCGAGGTGCTGCCACAGGCTGGCGTCCATGTAGCCTTCGCCAACCAGGCGCCAGCCGCGAGACAGCACGGCCTGCGGGCTGGGCAGGAACAGCGGCTCGATCAGGCCGACGGCGGTCACCGCCCACCAGGCGAACAGCAGGCCGAACAGGCTCAGGCTGCTGATCGCCAGCAGGCTCAGGGGCCGCGCGGGGCGGGGGGCGGGCACCAGCAGTTTGCCCGGCAGGGGCAGTTCGAGGCTGCTCATTGGCTTCTCCTCTGACGTTGGGCGAAGACCTGGGCCAGCACGTGCTCGCGGGTCTCGATGAAACGGGGATCGGATTTGATCGCGCGGGCACTTTCACCGGCGGCGTAGCGGCGGCCGAAGTCCAGGCTCAGGCGTTCGCCGATGCGCCCCGGATTGGGTTCCAGCAGCACCAGGTCGGTGGCCAGGAACACCGCTTCCTCGATGTCGTGGGTGATCAGGAACACCGGCTTGGCGGCGCGCCGCCAGACCTGCAGGAGCAGTTCCTGCATCTGTTCGCGGGTGAAGGCATCGAGGGCGCCGAAGGGTTCGTCCATCAGCAGCACGCGCGGGTCGGCGGCCAGCGCGCGGGCCAGGCCGACACGTTGTTTCTGCCCGCCGGAGAGTTCCCAGACGCGCCGCTGTTCGAACCCGGCCAGGTCGACCAGGGCCAGCAGCTCGCGGGCTCGCGCCTCGCGCTGGGCACGTGGTACGCCGGCCAGGCGCTGGCCGAAGGCGACGTTGTCGAGCACGTTCTGCCAGGGCAGCAGGGCGTCGTCCTGGAACACCACGCCGCGTTCGGCACCGGGGCCGCGCACCGGCTGGCCGTCGAGGCTGATATGCCCGGCGCTGGGGCTGACGAAGCCGGCGATCAGGTTGAGCAGGCTGGTCTTGCCGCTGCCGGAGGGGCCGAGGGCGACCAGCAGCTGGTCGGGCCCGAGGCTCAGGGAAATGTCGGTCAGTACCGGCTCGGCCGTGCCGGGGTACTGTGCGCTGATGCGCTCCAGTTGCAATAAGGCCATGTTCGCGTGCTCGTTAGGGAGAAAGCCCCCGCCGCGGCGGGGGCGGGGTGCCGGTCAGTCGATGTACTTGGCGCTGACGTAGGGCGAGTAGTCGGCCAGTACCTTGTCGGCCTTGCCCTGCTCCTTGAGGAACAGCGCGGTGGCGGCGATGTCCTGCGCGGTCTTGCCGCCGAGCAGCTGGGCCTGGGCCGCGGCGTCGGGGAAGGCCGAGCCGGCCAGCAGTTCCGGTACGTCGGCCGGGTTGGAGCCGGTGAGCTTGGCGATCTTCTGTACCGGCGCCGAGTCGGCAGTCCACTGCTGCTTGTGCGCGGCGTAGTCGGCGAAGGCGTCGAGGCTGACCTTGGCGAAGCGGGCCAGCACTTCCGGATGCTGCTCGGCGAAGTCCTTGCGTGCCACCCAGACTTCGAAGGTCGGGGCGCCCCAGCTGCCGACTTCGGCGGCGTCGGTCAGCACCTTGCCGTTCTTCTTGATCTCGCCGAGTGCCGGCGACCAGACGAAGGCGCCGTCGATGTCGCCGCGCTTCCAGGCGGCGTTGATCTCGGCCGGGTTGAGGTTGACGATGTGCACCTTGGCCGGGTCGATGTTCCAGTGCTTGAGCGCGCCCAGCAGGCTGTAGTGCGAGGTGGACACGAACGGCGTGGCGATGGTCTTGCCGACCAGGTCGGCCGGGCTGCTGATCTGGCTGCCGTTGCGCACCACCAGGGCCTCGGCGGCATTGATCTGCGCGGCGACGATGAAGGTGACGATCGGCAGGCCGCGGGTGGCAGCGGCGGCCAGCGGGCTGGAGCCGAGGTTGCCGATCTGCACGTCGCCGGAGGCGATCGCGGTGACCACCTCGGCGCCACTGTTGAAGCGGCGCCAGTCGAGGCTCTGGCCGATGGCCTTTTCATAGCTGCCGTCGGCTTGCGCCACTTTGGTCGGGTCGATGCCGGTCTGGTAGCCGATGGTGATGTCGGCGGCCTGGGCGGCGAGGCTGCTGGCGCCCAGGGCGAGGGCGGCGAACAGCTGGCGAAGATGGAAAGTCATGACAAGCGGGCTCCTGCCGGATGGGCGTAGCGGGCAGCCGGGCTGCCCGCGCAATGGTCAGTGGGTGACGTACTGGTTGCTGACGTAGGGGCTGTAGTCCGACAGCACGGCCTCGACCTTGCCCTGTTCCTTGAGGAAGGTGGCGGTGTCGGTGATGGCGCGGGTGGTCGGCGCGCCGAGGGCGGTGGCCTGGTCGGCGGCCAGCGGGAACACGTTGCCCTGCAGCAGCGCGGGAATGTCCGCGGCCTTGGCACCGGACAGCTTCACCACCTTGGCGATGTTGTTCTGGTCGGCCAGCCAGGCCTGCGGGTTCTGCCGGTAGTCGGCGTAGGCGTCGAGGGTGACTTTGGCGAAGGCGCGCACCACCTCCGGGTGTTTCTGCGCGAAGTCCTTGCGCACGATCCAGGCGTCGAAGGTCGGCGCGCCGAGCTTGCTCAGCTCGCCGGAGGTGATCAGCACCTTGCCGTTGGCCTTGGCCACGCCGAGGGCCGGATCCCACACGTAGGTGGCGTCGATGTCGCCACGCTGCCAGGCAGCGATAATGGCCGGTGGCGCCAGGTTGAGGATCTGTACCTTGGCCGGGTCGATGTTCCAGTGCTTGAGCGCAGCCAGCAGGCTGTAGTGGCCGGTGGAGACAAAGGGCACGGCGATCTTCTTGCCGATCAGATCCTGCGGGCTCTTGATGCCGGAGCCGTCGCGGGCAACCAGGGCTTCGGCGGCGCCGATCTGGGTGGCGATCAGGAAGGTTTCCACCGGCAACTGGCGGGTGGCCGCGGCAGCCAGCGGGCTGGAGCCGACATAGCCGATCTGCACGTCGCCGGAGGCCACGGCGGTGATCACTTCGGCGCCGCTGTCGAATTTGCGCCAGTCGATCTCGGCCTTGCTGGCCTTTTCATAGTCGCCATCGGCCTGGGCCACCTTGGCCGGGTCGACGGTGGTCTGGTAGGCCACAGTGAAGTCGGCGGCCTGGGCGGCGAAACCCAGGCTGCTCAGGGTCAGTACCGCCAGCAGGCGGCGGCTGAAGGGAATGCGGGTCATGGCAGTGCTCCTCGGCAGCGGGCAGGGCCGCTTCTAAGGAGGCCGCGCCACAGGACAGATTCGTGGTTCTGGGAAATGTCCGGTGGTCCGGTGAAGACAAGCTAAACGATCTAAAAAAATTCAAATAAATACTTTTTAGTAATTAGCTTATGAGCCATGACGCTGAGGGAAAGGACGGCTGACGGCGGTTCGGCTGTGGATCTCATATAGAGCGTAAAAGAATAAATAAATAAATTCTTATTCCTTAACATATGTTTTTCCGCCACCTAGACTGGCCGCCATGCAACGCACAAGGAGGCCCGCATGAGCAGCCAAGCCCTCAGTTATCTGATTCTTCCCGGTTGGCAGGGATCGCCGGACGAGCACTGGCAAAGCCACTGGCAACGCAACCTGCCGAACGCCAGCCGGGTCGAGCAGCACGACTGGCAACAGCCGGATCCGCAACTGTGGGTCGCCGCGCTGGAGCAGGCGGTGCAGGCCGCGGCCAATCCGGTGGTGCTGATCGCCCACAGCCTGGGCTGCGTCACCGTGGCACGCTGGGCGGCCCAGGCGCCGCTGGCCTCGCTGCGCAAGGTGCGCGGTGCATTGCTGGTAGCACCGGCGGATGTCGAACGCCCCGGTTGCCCGCTCGAACTGCAGGGCTTCGCGCCGATTTCCCGCGAGCTGCTGCCGTTCCCCAGCGTGCTGGTGGGTTCCGACAACGACCACGCCGCCAGCGCCGTGCGCGCCCTGGAGCTGGCCCGCGACTGGGGTGCCCAGCCGGCGATCCTGCCGGGTGCCGGGCATATCAACGTGAAGTCCGGCCACCAGCGCTGGGAGCAGGGCTTCGTCTATCTCTATCGCCTGCAGCAGCAGGTGGAACAGTTGCAGCGGCGCCGCGCATGACGCGCAGCCTTCGCCAGTGCCGTCGTTGTTGCGCGCCGTGGCGAATGGCGCGCCGTTACCGCGCATTGCCGAGTCGTTAGCGCCGGGCCCCGCAGGGTGGCTCGGTCAGGAGTAAAGAATGAGCCATCCCCCCCATCCCGGTCAGCCGCTGCTGACCTTCCCCGATGCCGACAAGAGCCCGCTGAGCATCCGTGCCAAGGCGCTGGTGTTCGTCGATCCGCGTTCGCGCCTGCTGCGCCAGCAGGTGCAGGATCTGGCCAGCGGCAGCCAGGCGCTGCTGATCCTCGGCGAGACTGGTACCGGCAAGGAGCTGCTGGCCCGCCACGTGCACCGCGAGAGCGAGCGTGGCGGCCTGTTCGTCGCGGTCAACTGCGGCGCGATCAGCCCCAACTGGGGCGAGGCCGAGCTGTTCGGCCATGCCGCCGGCGCCTATGCCGGCGCTGCCAGCAGCCGTGCCGGCTGGTTCGGTTCGGCCAATGGCGGCACCCTCTACCTGGACGAGATCGGCGACCTGCCGCTGAGCCTGCAGGGCAAGCTGCTGGCCGCCCTGGAGAACCGCGAGGTGCTGCGCCTCGGTGCGCAGCAGGCAACCCCGGTGGATGTGCGCCTGGTGGCCGCCACCAGCATCGACCTGGCCCAGGCCGTGGCCGCCGGCAAGTTCAACGAGCGCCTCTACCTCTATCTCAACGAGGGCCGCCTGGAGTTGCCGGCGCTGCGCGAACGGCCGGGCGACATCCTGCCGCTGGCTGAATACTTCCTCGGCCTCTATGCCCAGCGCCTGGGCCTGGCCATCCCGCAGATCGGCGCGGCCGCCCAGCAGGTGCTGGAGCTGTATGCCTGGCCGGGCAACACCCGCGAGCTGGAGAACGTCATCCACTTCGCCCTGCTGGTCAGCAGTGCCACGGAAATTCTGCCGGAACACCTCAATCTGCCCAGCGCCAGTGTGCAGCTGGCCCTGATCGAGCGTCAGCTGGCGCTGTTCAGCCCGCAGCAGCGCGAGCAGTTGCGCCAGCTGCTGGCCTCCTGACGCTCTGCCACTGGGCGGGTGAAATCCGCGTCGCCACCAATGCGGTTTCACTCGCCCTACGGCTGGCCATGCGAGGAACTTCAGTCGCCCAGCTCGGCCTGCCACCGCGCATCCAGCTCCGCCGCCCGGGCCACCGAGGGTCGCGCCGCCAGGCGTTCGACATAAGCCTTGATCACCGGCAGCTCGGGCACCAGGCCGAAGCCGACCGTCCAGCGCAGGGCAATGCCCCAGAGCAGGTCGGCGCTGCTCAGGCGCTCGCCGAGCAGGTAGGGGCCCTTCTCCAGCTGCCCGGTGAGGGTGGCCAGCATGCTGTCGTAATCGCCATAGGGGCACTGCATCTGTGGTGCGGGCGCCACCTGGCGGGCGCGGTCGCTCAGGGCCGGCTCGAAGCAGGAGCCGTAGAAGGCCAGCCAACGCAGCCAGGCGCCGCGTTGCGGATCGCCGATGGCGGGCGTCAGGCCGGCTTCCGGGTAGAGATCGCTGAGGTAGATGAACAGCGCTACCTGCTCGGTGACCAGACAATTGCCGTGCAGCAGCGCCGGCACCTTGCCCATCGGATTGAGCTCCAGGTAGGCCGCCTGCCGCTGCTGGCCCTGCTTGAGGCTGAGCAGCCGCGTGCGGTAGTCGGCGTGCAGCTCCTCGAGCAGGATCACGACGCCGGTGGAGCGGCTGTTGGGGGCGTGGAACAGGGTGACGCGACGATCCTGATTCATGGCAGGCCCTCCTGGCGCGACATGGCTGAGCGCACAACCCTAGTCCAGAGCGGCGCCGCGCGCCTTGTGCGGGAGGCCTCGGCGCCCAGTGGGCGACGAATGGGGGCGGTGGGCAGGAGATTGTTTCATATTCGTTTAAGTTTTATGTATGTAAAAAACAATTCCTTTTAGGTATTAGAGAAATCCCCTAGATTGCCCACCAAGCCGACAGCGGACCACCGCACCGAGCCCGATCACGGGGCTCCCCTCTCTCAGCAGCACGGTACCTAGAACACCGGCTCGAGCCCCAGCCTACAAGACACAAGAACAGCATCTGGAGCATCGAGCATGAACAAGTCCACCCTGGCCCTGGCCGTGACCCTCGGCGTACTCGCCCAACAGGCCGGCGCCGCTGGTTTCATCGAAGACAGCAAGGCCACCCTCGGCCTGCGCAACTTCTATATCAACCAGGACACCCGCAACACTGACGCCAACACCCAGGAAGAATGGGGCCAGGGCTTCCAGTTCAACTACATCTCCGGGTTCACCGAAGGCACCGTCGGCGTCGGCGTGGATGCCATCGGCCTGCTCGGGGTCAAGCTCGACTCCGGCAAGGGGCGCCACTACAACCCGGACTCCAGCAAGTACGGCGGCACCGTGTTCCCCACCGACAGCGATGGCCGCGCGGTGGATGACTTCAGCAGCCTGGGCCTGACCGGCAAAGTGCGCCTGTCGAAGACCGAAGGCCGCATCGGCACCCTGCAACCGAAGCTGCCGGTGGTCACCTTCAACGACGGCCGCCTGCTGCCGCAGACCTTCGAAGGCGGCCAGATCACTTCCAACGAAATCGACAACCTGACCCTGATCGGCGGTCAGCTGGAACATGCCAAGGGTCGTAGCTCGAGCAGCAGCGAAGGCCTGTCGATCGGTGGCGCCAACAACGCCAAGACCGGCCAGTTCAGCAACAAGTTCTACTACGGTGGTGCCGACTACAAGATCACCAAGGATCTGCTGGCGCAGTACTACTACGGTGAGCTGAACGAGTTCTACCGCCAGCACTTCCTCGGCCTGACCCACAACCTGGCCATCGGCCCGGGCGCGCTGAAGTCCGACCTGCGCTACTTCAAGAGCGACGCCGACGGCAAGAACGACAGCGCCGCCGGCGTGGCCGAAGGTTATGCCAGCACCGGTTACTACGGCCTGAACAGCAAGGGCAAGGGCATCACCAAGGGTGAGGTGGACAACGACACCTGGAGCGCCCTGTTCACCTACACCCTCGGCGGCCACGCGTTCAGCGCCGGTTACCAGCAGGTCGAAGGCGACAGCAACTTCCCCTACCTGAACCAGGGTGATGGTGCCACCGCCTACCTGATCACCGACCGCCAGATCGGCAAGTTCCTCAGCGCCGGCGAGCGCACCTGGCTGGCCGAGTACGGCTACGACTTCGCCAAGCTCGGCGTACCGGGCCTGAAGACCACCCTGACCTACCTGTCCGGCGACAACATCGACAGCGCCGACGGCGACAAGAAGGAATGGGAACGCGACCTGCGCGTCGACTACACCCTGCAGGACGGCGCCCTCAAGGGCCTCGGTTTCTCCTGGCGCAACGCCAGCCTGCGCGGCAACACCAGCACCGCCGACGGCGACGAGAACCGTCTGATCGTCAGCTACACCCTGCCGATTCTCTGAGGCAGATCCCGGGCAGGCCAGGTGCCTGCCCGGCAGTCACGACTTCTATAGGTGGAAGCTATTTGCCGGGCCCTGGGCCCGGCATTTTTTTGCCGCTGGGAACCCGTACGACTGGCGGTGGCGCTACCGGCAAAGAACGCTCGCGAGTGGGGCCCAGCGCCTCCATAGCCCGCCATTCAGAGCCTGCAACCGGTCTATCGACCCAGGCCGCTGTGCAGGTAGAGCTGCTCTGCTCAGGCCGGGATTTCCTTGTCCAGTTCGTCGATGGTTGTCATGCCCCGCAGGACTTTCTTGAGTCCGTCATAGCGCAACGAGCGCAGTCCCAGGCGTGAGGCTGTTGCGGAAATTTCCGAGGGCCGGGCGCCGGAAATCACCAGATCCTGAAGTTCGGGCAGGAGCTCTACCACCTCATGGATCGCGATCCGGCCCTTGTACCCGGTATGTTGGCACTTCTCGCATCCGGTGCCCCGGTAGAAGCTGACCTCGGGGTTGCCCTTGAACTCGAAGTATCGAGAAAGCTCTTCCTGTGAGGGCGTGTAGGGCGTCCGGCATGCGGGGCAGATGCGGCGGACAATCCTTTGCGCGACGACGCCCAGCAGCGCGGTAGCCAGCCATTCGTCCTGTGCGCCGAGCTGGCGCAGGCGGATGATCGACTGCATCGTGTTGTTGCCATGAATCGATGCCAGCACCAGATGGCCAGTCAGTGCCGCTTCGAAGCCGATCGTCAGCGTCTCGTGGTCACGAATCTCGCCGATCAGGATGACGTCCGGATCCTGCCGCACGAAGGCCCGCAACACTTCGACGAAACCGAGGCCAACCCCCCGATTGACCGCCACCTGGGTCGCGCCGGGCAAGACGTACTCGACCGGCTCCTCGACGGTGAGGATGTTCTGCTGTGTGGCATCCAGGCTGTTGAGGGCCGAAAACAGGGTGGTGGTCTTGCCGGCACCGGTCGGTCCGACGACCAGGATCAGGCCGGCGCGCCGAGCCAGCATGGTCTCCAGGGTGCGCAGGTTGTCCGCGCCGAAATCGAGGTCGCGCAGCTTCGGAATATCGCGTCCGGACGAGGTCGCAATGATGCGCAGCACCAGGTTCTCACCGAACAGGCTGGGCACGGATGACACCCTGAACTCCACCCGCCGGGTCGGCAGATCGATACTGAGGCGCCCATCCTGCGGCAGCCGCCGCTCGGCAATGTCCATCTTGGCCAGCACCTTGATGCGTGCCGCCACGCGCTGCTGAACCGTGTGCGCCAGCACGAAACGCGTCGCCATTATCCCGTCGACGCGAAAGCGCACGGCGGCATCGGTTTCCCGGGGCGAGATATGGATATCGCTGGCGCGCTCCCTGATCGCCAGGGTTATCAGGGCCTCGGTGAGACGGATGATTTCTGCCGACTTGGCGGCGGCATTGATGTCCTCCTCGGCCTTGCGCAATTTGTCCGTCTGCAGTGCCGACGACTCGAGGTCAGCAATATCCGTCGCGCTGGGGTAGTTGAGTTGCACCGCTTCAGCGATCACTTCCGGCAGTGCCACGACGAGGCTGATCGGGGTCTTGATGATCGCCTCGACCCGCGCCACCAGCGCCCTGTCGTCGGGGTTGGCAATGACCACGGTGACCTTGTCGCCGAGCTGGTAGACCGGCATGACGCACTGGCTTTCCGCGATGTCGCGCGGCAGGCGCGACAGCGCGGAGGGATCCACCAGCGTCGCGCCCAGGTCGATCCAGGTATGGCCGAAGCCTTCCGCCCAGGCCATCAGGCATTCCTGTTGCGGCAGCCGATTGACGGCCAGCATATGCCGCACCAGCGGCAGGGCATCTTCTTCGCCACCCATCAGGCGCCGTACTTCGTCCCGCTCGACCAGGCCGAGTTCCAGCATGCGCACGACGAAGCCGGGGTTAGCAATCGCGCTCATTTTTTCCTTGCTCCGGTGTCGTCTCTGGCGTGGCAGGAGCCGTGCCCCCGCGGCGCCTCCGGGACGCAGCCAGTTTGCGGATCTGCTCCTGGCTCAGGATGTTTCGGTTGGAAGCCGGCGTTGCCAGGGCCTCGTCCCGCCGAATGTCTTCAAGCATCTGTCCGAGGTCGTATTTCACGGCGCCAGCCCATCCGCTCGGGAGTCCCAGACCTGCTCGATCTCGCGGCGCAGATCTGCCAGCGGCAAGTCCTTGCGCAGCTGATAATCCGCCCCGGCATTGAGGCAGTCCTCGACCACTTCGGCCCCAGCCAGGGAGGACAGCATGATGATCGTCACCTCTTCGGAGCGCGTTCGCAGGGCCTGCAGGGCCGCGCGCCCGTCGAGAACCGGCATGTTGATGTCGAGCAGAACGAGATCCGGGTGGTGCTGCTCGAACAGCTCGATGGCCTCCTGGCCGTTACGCGCCTCGGCGACGACATCACAGCCCATGCCGATGAGCATGGTCTTCACGAACAGGCGGATATGATCCTCGTCGTCCGCTATGAGTGTCCTGACGTTCTTCATGGTGAATCAGGCCTCCACGGCAGTGCTACGGAAATTCGGCAGAAGTACAACGAAACGGGCCCCGCCTTCCGGCGGGCTCTCGACGTCGATGTGCCCGCCATGGGCCTCGACGATGCTCTTGACGATCGAAAGGCCCAGGCCTGTGCTTTTTTCTCCGGCTGTCGGCTTGGCACTCAGCTTCTGGAAGCTTTTGAACAAGTGCTCGCGATCCGCTTCGCTGATGCCCGGCCCCTGATCCTCGACCGCAAACTCCACGCCATCGTTTCTGTCCGCGACACGCACGGTGACGACCGTGCCGGGCGGAGAGAACTTGATGGCATTGCTGATGAGGTTGTCGATGACCTGGCCGAAGCGACTCTTGTCCACGGGTAGCGCCGCGATGTCGCTGGCGATGAACTCGATACGGATCTGCTTCTGCTCGGCCTGGGGCAGCAGGTGGGCGAGGCGCTCGCGGACGAGAGCGGGCAGATCGACCGGCGCCAGCGAGAGGGCAATTTTCCCGGCCTCGATATTGGACACATCCAGCAGGTCGTTGACGAGGTTGAGCAGCTCGTCGCTGGTGCGGTGAATGACATTGACGAACTGATGCTTCTGCTCCTCCGGCAGCTGCATTTCGAGCATCAGCTGGCTTAGCCCGCGCAAGGAGCTGAGGGGATTGCGCAGATCGTGGGCGGCAATGCCGAGGTAGCGGTTCTTCTCTTCATTGGCATGCGCCAGAAGCGCATTGACTGCCCGCAGGCGCCGTCCGGCAGCGGCCCGCCGCATCTGCGCGGCAAAGAGGAAATACAGGGCGATGCCGACGGGAATACCCATGAGCCCCACGAGCGCGCCGATGAGGAGGTAGGCACGGTCGATTTCGCTCTTCTTGCGGAGACTGCTGAAGACCCCGAGCTGGTAGCCCTGATT
The DNA here is from genome assembly GCF_014490745.1 of Pseudomonas alcaligenes. Classification (NCBI taxonomy): domain Bacteria; kingdom Pseudomonadati; phylum Pseudomonadota; class Gammaproteobacteria; order Pseudomonadales; family Pseudomonadaceae; genus Aquipseudomonas; species Aquipseudomonas alcaligenes. Next base: position 293,455 of record NZ_LZEU01000001.1, read on the forward strand.
GCCCAGCTTGGCCATGCTGAGCAGGATGGGTTTGCCGTTGAGCACCCAGTGCAGGTCATGCAGCCGACCTTCGTAGCGCGCCAGGTTGATCGTCTGCAGGTGATCCTGGTGGTAATAGCTTTTCAGCAGGTCGTCATCGGGGCGCCTGGGCGACAGAGGCCCGACATGCTGGAGAACCAGGTCGGGGTCTCCCGACGCCACGATCATGCCGTAGCTATCGATAATGATGAACTGGTAGCCCTCGCGCGACAGGTGCTCGACAAAACGCTCCACGGGCAGCCGGGCCACGACCACCCCGATTGCTGCGCCTGCGCCGTTGTCGATCCGCGAGCTGAAATTCAGGCCCAGTTTTCGGGCCGTGCGCCCGACGGAGAACATCGAGCCTTTGGCGTTCTGCATCGCCTCCAGGAAATAGGGGCGATCGCCGGAGTACAGCCCCAGCATGGAAACCTGTTTTGCCGCATCGCTGCTGGCGATGATGTTGCCGAAGCGATCCTCGACGAAAATCAGGTCATAGCGCAGGTCGTCGACGATCTCCAGCAGACCCGCACTGGTCGAGCGCACCTGGGCGTCATCCTTGAGCAGCGCAAGACGCTGCGGCAGGGCCAGGTCAGCAAAGTCGTGGCCGAGAGCGCTGTACTTTTCGGCAATGGCGAGCACGTCGGCGCGCACGGTGAGCAATGCGGTGATCTTGCTCATCTCGAGGAAGTTCTGGCTGGCGATGCGCAATGCCGAGTCGCGGTACTGGTTCGTTTGCACGGCAAGCTCGGCGACATCAGCCTCCAGCTGGCGCCGGCCATGTAGCCAGGCGAGCACGGCCACGACGGCCAGCCACAGCAGCGCGGACGAGATGACTAGGGTGCGCAGGCGAGCCAGGCCGCGCATGAGCTGCGCATCGCCGGAAAACTCGTCATGGTCGAGCGATTTCTGGAGCATCCAAAGAGCCGCCGAATCCAGGCTTACGGGGGTGCTACGGCTGCACCTGTCCGGCCCGGGCGGAAACCTTCGCCAAACAACTGTTCACTGCGGCGGGGGAGCGTTTCTCTGGGGCCTTCATCAATCTAGTAGACGCTGGACAAAACACCGCACTCGGCCGCGCGGCCCTGCCCGTCATATCGCTGAGGCCGGCTATCCCGCCCGGCCTCTGCAGGCCCATAGCAAGAAGCCCGGCATTGGCCGGGCTTCTTGGGTTTCGGGGGCCTTACTGCGCGGTATAGATCTGGTCGAACACCCCACCATCCTTGAAGTGGGTACTCTGGATCTGCGGCCAGTCGCCGAAGGTCTTCACCACGTTGAAGAAGGTGACCTTGGGGAAGCGGTCGGCGAACTCGGCGAGGATCGCCGGGTTGCGCGGGCGCAGGTAGTTGTTGGCAGCGATGCGCTGGCCTTCGTCCGACCACAGGTACTTCAGGTAGGCTTCGGCCTCCTTGCGGGTGCCCTTCTTGTCGACCACCTTGTCGACCACCGCAACCGGTGGCTCGGCCTCGGCGGAGACGCTCGGATAGACCACTTCGAAGCTGCCGCGGCCGAATTCGCGGGCGATCATCTCGGCCTCGTTCTCGAAGGTCACCAGCACGTCGCCGATCTGGTTCTGGATAAAGGTGGTAGTGGCGGCGCGGCCACCGGTGTCGAGCACCGGTGCCTGCTTGAACAGCTTGCCGACGAAGTCCTTGGCGGCCTTCTCGTCGCCACCCTTCTCCAGCACGTAGCCCCAGGCCGACAGGTAGGTGTAGCGGCCGTTACCCGAGGTCTTCGGGTTGGGCACGACCACCTGCACGCCGCTCTTGAGCAGATCCGGCCAGTCCTTCAGGCCCTTGGGGTTGCCCTTGCGCACGATGAACACGGTGGCCGAGGTGAACGGCGCACTGTTATCTGGCAGGCGGGCGGCCCAGTCTTTCGGCACCAGGCCGCCGTTGTCGGCGAGGGCGTTGATGTCGGTGGCCATGTTCATGGTGATCACGTCGGCGGGCAGGCCGTCGATCACCGCGCGTGCCTGCTTGCTCGAGCCGCCGTGGGACATCTGGATCTGCAGTGGCGCGCCGCCTTCGGCCTGCCAGTGTTTCTGGAAGGCGGCGTTGTAGTCCTTGTAGAAGTCGCGCATCACGTCGTAGGAGACATTCAGCAGGCTTGCCGCCTGGGCGTTGGAGGCCAGCAGCAGGCCGGCGGCCAGCAGGGAGGAGGGCAGTAGGCGTTTCATCGGGCGTCCTTGGGATGGTTGATCGGAGCGACTATAGAAGGCCGTTTTTATTCTTTGAAGGAATTATTAGTTCAGTACTTATTCCATCGGTCAGGTTTTTCTGCGGGTACCGATTCCGGCGGCGGACGCCTCGCATAGATCGTAAAGTTATAAATAAATTGTTATTTATTCTTTTTATTTTGCATCGCTTCTAAGCATAGTGGGCCCCACGCAACGAACCGCTAAAGGAGCAGCAGCATGAGCATTCGCCTGGGCGACATCGCCCCCGACTTCGAGCAGGACTCCAGTGAGGGCCGCATCCGCTTCCACGAGTGGCTGGGCAACAGCTGGGGCGTGCTGTTCTCCCACCCGGCCGACTTCACCCCGGTATGCACCACCGAGCTGGGCTTCACCGCCAAGCTCAAGGATGACTTCGCCAAGCGCGGGGTCAAGGCCATCGCCCTGTCGGTCGACCCGGTCGACTCGCACCTGCGCTGGATCGACGATATCAACGAAACCCAGAGCACCCGGGTCAACTTCCCGATCATCGCCGACGCCGATCGCAAGGTCTCCGACCTCTACGACCTGATCCACCCCAACGCCAACGACACCCTGACCGTGCGCTCGCTGTTCATCATCGACCCGAACAAGAAGGTGCGCCTGATCATCACCTACCCGGCCAGCACCGGGCGCAACTTCAACGAGATCCTGCGGGTGATCGACTCCCTGCAGCTGACCGACAGCCACAAGGTCGCCACCCCGGCCAACTGGGTGGATGGCGATGAAGTGGTGATCGTGCCGTCGCTGAAGGACGAGGACGAGATCAGGCAGCGCTTCCCGCTGGGCTACCGTGCGGTCAAACCCTACCTGCGCCTGACCCCGCAGCCGAACAAGTAAGGGCCGGTCATGCATGTAGTCCTGCTGTCCGGCAGCCCCTCGGAGCGTTCGCGCACCGAAGTGCTGCTGGAACATGTCAGCCAGCGCCTGCGCGAGCACCAGGTCGAAGTGACCCTGCTGCGGGTGCGCGACTTCCCGGCTGACGACCTGCTGTTTGCCCGTTTCGAAAGTGCGGCGGTGCAGCAGTTGCAAGCGGTGGTGGCCAGTGCCGACGGCCTGGTGGTGGCGACGCCGGTGTACAAGGCGTCGATCACCGGCGCGTTGAAGGTGCTGCTCGACCTGCTGCCGGAGCGTGCCCTGGCGCACAAGGTGATCCTGCCGCTGGCCAGTGGTGGCAGCCCGGCACACCTGCTGGCCGTGGACTACGCGCTGAAGCCGGTACTGGCGGCACTCAAGGCCCAGGAAATGCTGGCCGGGGTGTTCGCCGTGGATAAACAAATCGCTTATGCGCAAGGCGACCAGCCAGCGCAACTGGACAGCGAGCTGGTCGAGCGCCTGGACGAGTCGGTGGAGCACCTGCTCGCCGCCCTGGCCCGTCGCCCGCAACCGCTCGACCCGCAGTTGCTGAACGACCGGCTGGTGAATGCCCGCTGGAGTATTTGAACCAACGCGGTACCCGTAATACCCCGCCTTACTCGCCCGCCAACGGGCAAGCAGGTAGCCAACCAAGAAACCACAGCAAAGGAGAGCGCCATGCGCACCATTACTTTGCGTCGGAGCCTGGTCGCCCTGTTTGCCGCGGCCATCTCGTTCGGCGCCATCACTCAAGCTCAAGCCGAGACCCTGCGTATCGGTTACCAGAAATACGGCACCCTGGTGCTGCTCAAGGCCAAGGGCACGCTGGAGAAGCGTCTGGCCGAGCAGGGCGTGGATGTGAAATGGACTGAGTTCCCGGGCGGCCCGCAGCTGCTCGAAGGCCTCAACGTCGGCTCGGTGGACTTTGGCGTGACGGGCGAAACCCCGCCGGTATTCGCCCAGGCCGCCGGTGCCGACCTGCTCTATGTGGCCCATGAGCCGCCAGCCCCCACCGGCGAGGCGATCCTGGTGCCGAAGACTTCGTCGATCAAATCGGTGGCTGAGCTCAAGGGCAAGAAAGTCGCCCTGAACAAGGGCTCCAACGTGCACTACCTGCTGGTGCGCGCCCTGGAAGATGCCGGCCTGAAATACAGCGACATCCAGCCCGTGTACCTGCCGCCTGCCGATGCCCGCGCCGCTTTCGAGCGTGGCAGCGTCGATGCCTGGGTGATCTGGGATCCCTTCCAGTCCGCCGCCGAACACCAGCTGCAGGCGCGCAGCCTGCGTGATGGCTCGGGCCTGGTCGACAACCACCAGTTCTACCTGGCCACCCGCACCTACGCCGGCAAGAACCCGCAGGTGATCAACGTGCTGATCGAGGAAATCCGCGGGGTTGGTGAATGGGTGAAAGGCAACGTCGACGAAGCCACCGCCCAGGTCGCGCCGCTGATCGGCCTGTCGCCGGAAATCACCCGCCAGGCCGTCGAGCGCCAGGGCTACGGCGCGCAGCTGATCACCCCGGACGTGGTCGCTGCCCAGCAGAAGATCGCCGACACCTTCACCGACCTCAAGCTGATCCCCAAGAAGCTCAGCATCAAGGACGTGATCTGGACGCCGCCAGCCAAGCTGGCCCAGCAGTAAAGCCTGCCCCTTCTCCCACCGGGAGAAGGTGGCGCGTAGCGCCGGATGAGGGGGCTGGCAATTGTGCTGCGCTCTCTACCCTCACCCCCGCCCCTCTCCCATAGGGAGAGGGGAGTAAAAAGAAAGGAGACCACTCCATGAGTCTGAACATTTTCTGGTTCCTGCCCACCCACGGCGACGGCAAGTACCTCGGCACCAGCGAAGGCGCCCGCGCCGTCGACCACGGCTACCTGCAGCAGATCGCCCAGGCCGCCGACCGCCTCGGTTTTGGCGGTGTGCTGATTCCCACCGGGCGCTCCTGCGAGGACTCCTGGCTGGTGGCCGCTTCGCTGATCCCGGTGACGCAACGCCTGAAATTCCTGGTCGCCCTGCGCCCCGGGATCATTTCCCCGACGGTCGCCGCGCGCCAGGCCGCGACCCTGGATCGCCTGTCCAACGGCCGCGCGCTGTTCAACCTGGTAACCGGTGGTGATCCTGACGAACTGGCCGGCGATGGCCTCAACCTCTCCCACGCCGAACGCTACGAAGCCTCGGTGGAGTTCACCCGCATCTGGCGCCGCGTGCTCGAAGGCGAAGTGGTCGACTACGACGGCAAGCATATCCAGGTGAAGGGTGCCAAATTGCTCTACCCACCGATCCAGCAGCCGCGTCCGCCGCTGTATTTCGGTGGCTCCTCGGATGCCGCGCAAGACCTCGCTGCCGAGCAGGTCGAGCTGTACCTGACCTGGGGCGAGCCGCCCGCTGCAGTGGCCGAGAAGATCGCCCAGGTGCGCGCGAAAGCCGCTGCCCAGGGCCGCGCAGTGCGCTTCGGCATCCGCCTGCACGTGATAGTGCGCGAGACCAACGCAGAGGCCTGGGCCGCCGCCGACAAGCTGATTTCCCATGTCGACGACGACACCATCGCCCGCGCCCAGGCTTCCCTGGCGCGCTTCGACTCGGTCGGCCAGCAGCGCATGGCCGCCTTGCACGGCGGCAGCAAGGACAACCTGGAAGTCAGCCCCAACCTCTGGGCCGGGGTCGGCCTGGTGCGTGGCGGCGCGGGTACCGCGCTGGTCGGCGATGGCCCGACCGTGGCCGCGCGGGTCAAGGAATACGCCGACCTCGGCATCGACACCTTCATCTTCTCCGGCTACCCGCACCTGGAAGAGTCGTACCGGGTCGCCGAGCTGCTGTTCCCGCACCTGGACGTCAACCGTCCGCAGGTGCCGGAAGGCCGCGGCTATGTCAGTCCGTTCGGCGAGATGGTGGCCAACGACATTCTGCCTAGGGCCGCTTCGGCGAGTTGACCCATAGACCCTCACCCCAGCCCTCTCCCAAGGGGAGAGGGAGTGATCCGCGCGGCGCCCAGATTCCCCTCTCCCCCTGGGAGAGGGGCCAGGGGTGAGGGAAGTTGACCAGGCGAGAGCCTGACGTATCACGAATATAAAAAGGAGCGTTGAGCATGTCGACGCAAAAGCTACACAAAATCGGCCTGCGCCTGGCGCCCTGGGCCCTGCCGCTGACCCTGCTGGCGATCTGGCAGATCGCCGTGGTCGCCGGTTTGCTGTCCACCCGCATCCTACCGGCACCCAGTGCGGTGATCGAGGCCGGCTGGGCGCTGCTGCAAAGCGGCGAAATCTGGCACCACCTGGCCATCAGCGGCTGGCGCGCCAGCATCGGCTTCGCCATCGGCGGCGGCATCGGCCTGGCCCTGGGCTTCATCACCGGCCTGTCGAAATGGGGCGAGCGCCTGCTCGACAGCTCGGTGCAGATGATCCGCAACGTGCCGCACCTGGCGCTGATCCCGCTGGTGATCCTGTGGTTCGGCATCGACGAGAGCGCGAAGATCTTCCTGGTCGCCCTCGGCACTCTGTTCCCGATCTACCTCAACACCTACCACGGCATCCGCAACGTCGACCCGGCGCTGGTGGAGATGGCGCGCAGCTACGGCCTGAAAGGGTTCGCCCTGTTCTGGCAGGTGATCCTGCCCGGCGCGCTGCCGTCGATCCTGGTTGGCGTGCGTTTCGCCCTCGGCTTCATGTGGCTCACCCTGATCGTCGCCGAGACGATTTCCGCCAGCAGCGGCATCGGCTACCTGGCGATGAACGCCCGCGAGTTCCTGCAGACCGACGTGGTGGTGCTGGCAATCCTGCTCTACGCGGTACTCGGCAAGCTGGCGGATGTCGCCGCCCGCGGCCTGGAGCGCGTGTGGCTGCGCTGGCACCCGGCCTACCAGGCCAAGGCAGGTGCGCAATGACTGCCCTGCACAGCATTCGCCAGGGTATTCCCCTGGCCATCGAAGGTATCCGCAAAGCGTTCGGTGAGCGTCAGGTGCTGAACGATATCGACCTGCATATCCCGGCCGGCCAGTTCGTCGCCGTGGTCGGCCGCAGCGGTTGCGGCAAGAGCACCCTGCTGCGCCTGCTGGCCGGGCTGGATGCGCCGAGTAGCGGCCAACTGCTGGCCGGCAAGGGGCCGTTGTCTGCCGCCCGCGAAGACACCCGGCTGATGTTCCAGGACTCGCGCCTGCTGCCGTGGAAGCGGGTGATCGACAACGTCGGCCTCGGCCTGTCCGGCAACTGGAAACCCAAAGCGCGCGAAGCACTGGCTGCGGTCGGCCTGGCCGACCGCGCCAATGAATGGCCGGCGGCCCTGTCCGGTGGGCAGAAGCAGCGCGTGGCCCTGGCCCGTGCCTTGATCCACCAGCCGCGCCTGCTGCTGCTCGACGAGCCGCTCGGCGCCCTGGATGCGCTGACCCGTATCGAGATGCAGCAGCTGATCGAGCGCTTGTGGCAGCAGCATGGTTTTACCGTGCTGCTGGTCACCCACGATGTCAGCGAGGCCGTGGCCATCGCCGACCGGGTGATCCTGATCGAAGACGGCGAGGTCGGCCTCGATCTGCCGGTCGAGCTGCCGCGTCCGCGTCAGCGCGGCTCGGCGCGCCTGGCCGCACTGGAAGCCGAAGTACTCAACCGCGTGCTGGCGCTGCCCGAACTGCCGCCCCAGCCGGAACCCGTTTCACCCCTGCCCACGCAGTTGCGCTGGGCCCTTTGAACCTGTTTGAAGCTGCTGCGCGTCGGCGATACCGCGTTAGAAATGGCCTCGGGCTTGCTCATTTACCGCCCGTAAACTCCGCGCCCTCGGCCATTTCTGCCTTGTCTCGCTCTAGCTCGCTAGCTTCAAACCGGTTCACCAAAACCTGTAAACCCAAGCCAAGGAGCACCACCATGACCATCAAAGCCATCAACGTCCGCAACCAGTTCAAAGGCACCATCAAGGAAATCGTCGAAGGCGACGTGCTGTCGGAAATCGACGTGCAGACCGCTGCCGGCATCGTCACCTCGGTGATCACCACCCGTTCCGTGCGCGAGCTGGAGCTGGGCGTGGGCAGCGAAGTGATTGCCTTCGTCAAATCCACCGAGGTGTCGATCGCCAAGCTCTGAGCCATGCCATGCCGCAGCTGTTCAGCCGGGGGCTGGATCGGGCGCAGCGCTGCGCCAGGTCAGACCCGGGCTGCAGTGCTGCTGGCGTGAGCCGGTGGTTGTAACTCGCAGATACACGCCAGGGCGGCGTTGGCGGTGATTTCCCGCTGGCCGGCTATGGCGGAGGACGGGGCGAGCCCGCATTATAGGCGTGCAGTACAAGTGTAAGCTCAAACCAACACTTTGCTGGTTTTATCCAGGCGCATAAGGATAATGCCCACAGGCTCGTGGTTCGGGCCGACGTCTACATCCCTGCGAGGCAACACCTTCCATGTGGTACAACGGCTTTCTCGATCTGTCGGTCTGGCAACTCATCGCCGTGACCCTGGTGATGACCCACATCACCATCGTCAGCGTCACCGTCTATCTGCACCGCTACTCGGCGCATCGCGCGCTGGAGCTGCACCCCGCGCTCAAGCACTTCTTCCGTTTCTGGCTGTGGATCAGCACTGGCCAGAACACCCGCGAGTGGACAGCCATCCACCGCAAGCACCACGCCAAATGTGAAACCGAGGATGACCCGCACAGCCCGGTGATCAAGGGCCTGAGTACCGTGCTGCGCAAAGGCGCCGAGCTGTACCAGGAAGAGGCGAAGAACCAGGACACCCTGCGCATCTACGGCAAGAACTGCCCGGAAGACTGGATCGAACGCAACGTCTACAGCCGCTTCCCTACCGGTGGCATCGTGCTGATGGCGATCATCGACCTGGCCCTGTTCGGCGCCGCCGGCATCACCATCTGGGCGATCCAGATGATGTGGATCCCGGTATGGGCCGCCGGCGTGATCAACGGCCTCGGCCATGCCGTCGGCTACCGCAACTTCGAGTGCCGCGACGCCGCCACCAACCTGGTGCCCTGGGGCATCCTGATCGGCGGTGAAGAGCTGCACAACAACCACCACACCTACCCCAACAGCGCCAAGCTGTCGGTGAAGAAGTGGGAATTCGACATGGGCTGGGCCTGGATCCAGCTGTTCAGCTTCCTGCGCCTGGCCAAGGTGCAGCGCGTGGCGCCCATCGCCCACCGCGTGGAAGGCAAGCACAGCCTGGACATGGATACCGCCATGGCCATCCTCAACAACCGCTTCCAGATCATGGCGCAGTACCGCAAGCTGGTCATCGCGCCGCTGGTCAAGCAGGAACTGGCCAAGGCCGACGAATCGGTGCGCCACCTGTTCCGCCGCGCCAAGCGTCTGCTGTCGCGCGAGACCAGCCTGCTCGACGAGAGCCACCAGGCGCGCATCGCCGCCATGCTCGAGCAGAGCCAGGCACTCAAGGTGATCTACGAGAAGCGCATCGCCCTGCAGCAGATCTGGGTCAAGACCAGCAGCAACGGCCACGACATGCTCGAAGCGATCAAGCAGTGGGTGCACGAGGCCGAGGCCAGCGGCATCCAGTCGCTGCGCGAGTTCGCTGACCAGCTCAAGAGCTACTCGCTGCGCCCGGCCAACGCCTGAGCGCCAGCGTTGTGAACAAGCCCGCCACCTGGCGGGCTTTTTCATGGGCGACGTTTGGCAATGCCTGTAACCGCATGTTTCGCCCGGCGCGCCCGGCTGTTAGAGTCGGGCGCACTGCAGTCAGTCGTCTGCAGACGTCATCCCAGGGAGGGGGCAGACATGCCACACCAGAGCATTACCTGGCGCGATCAACTGCGCTATCGCTTCGAGAACACCTTGTCCAAGGGGCCGATCGCCATCATCGGCTGGCTCGGCCTGGTCTCCTCCCTGGTGGTGGCGCTGGCCACCGCCCTGCTGATGCTCCTGCACGTGAGCAGCGACCCGAGCGATCCAGCCAGCCAGCTGGGCTTCGCCGAAGGCGCCTGGCAGAGCCTGATGCACGCCATCGACAGCGGCAACCTGGCCGGCGACCAGGGCTGGCACCTGCGCGCGCTGATGCTGCTGGTCACCCTCAGCGGCATCTTCATCGTCAGTATCCTCATCGGCACCATCACCTCCGGCCTGGAAGCGCGCCTGGCCGAGCTGCGCAAGGGCCGCTCGCGGGTGATCGAGAGCCAGCACACGCTGATCCTTGGCTGGTCGAGCAAGGTCTACTCGATCATCGGCGAACTGCTGATCGCCAACGAAAACCAGAAGCAGCCGCGCATCGTCATCCTCGCCGACCGCGACAAGGTGGAGATGGAAGACGACATCCGCGCCAAGTTCCCCAGCACCGGCAACACGCGGATCATCTGCCGCCGTGGCGACCCGCTGGATCTGGATGACCTGGAAGTGGTCGACCCGCACAGCGCGCGTTCGGTCATCGTGCTGGCGCCGGAGATCGACAATCCGGATATCTACGTGATCAAGAGCGTGCTGGCGCTGACCAACAACCCCAACCGCAAGGCCGAGCCGTACCACATAGTCGCGGAGATCCGTCATGCGCGGAACCTCGAGGCGGCGGCCCTGGTCGGCGGCGACGAGGCGCTGTTCGTCCAGGGCGAAGACCTGATCGCCCGCGTCACCGCGCAGACCTGCCGGCAGTCCGGGCTGTCGGTGGTGTACACCGAGCTGCTGGATTTCGACGGCGCGGAGATCTACTTCAAGGAAGAGCCGGCGCTGCTCGGCAAGACCTTCCGCGAAGTCCTGGTGGCCTACGAAGACTCGGCGGTGATGGGCATCATGCGCGCCGACGGCGAGCCGCTGATCAACCCGCCGATGGACACCCGCATGGGCCAGGGCGACCTGGTGATCGCCATCAGCGAGGACGACGACACCCTGGTGCTGGCCGCAGAGGCACCCACCACGCCGGACAAACGCGTGATAGTGCAGGGCGCGCGCAGCGAGCCGCAGCCCGAGCGCACCCTGATCCTCGGCTGGAACGAGAAGGCCGCGGCGATCATCCGCGAGCTGGACAACTATGTGGCGCCCGGTTCGGAAGTGGTGGTGGTGGCCCAGTGCGAAGGCGCCCGCGAGGAAGGCCAGGCCCTGGCCAAGCGCCTGCAGAACCAGGGCCTGAAGTTCTCCGCCAGCGACATCACCAGCCGCGCGGTGATCAACGCCCTGCGCGTCAGCGAGTTCAACCACATCATCCTGCTCAGCTACACCCACCTGCCGATGCAGGAGGCCGACGCCAAGACCCTGATCTCCCTGCTGCACCTGCGCAGCATCGCCGAGCAGAGCGGCAAGCCGCTGGCCATCGTCAGCGAGATGATGGATCTGCGTAACCGCGCCCTGGCCGAGGTGGCCAAGGCCGACGACTACATCGTCAGCGACAAGCTGGTCAGCCTGATGCTGTCGCAGCTGTCGGAGAACAAGGGGCTGGAGCGGGTGTTCCGCGTGCTGTTCAGCTCCGAGGGCTCGGAGATCTACATCCGGCCGATCAGCGACTACGTCAAACCCGGGGTGCCGGTGGACTTCTACACCCTGATCGAGGCTGCCGCCCAGCGTGGCGAAACGGCCATCGGCTATCGCCGCGTGGCCCTGGCCAACGACAAGGAGCAGGGTTACGGGGTCAAGCTCAACACCCTCAAGCGCGAGAAGATCACCTTCGAGGCGCGCGACCAGATCGTCGTGCTGGCCGAAGACTAAGTGTCGCCCGCCGTGCAGAGCCCGCCGCCCGGCGGGCTTTTTATTGGCCGGCTGTTGGCTACCGGCGGCGCTGACTCGCCATTCGGCGCCGGCTCAAGGAGTGTTGCCTGGCGCCGATAGGTTTGGCATCTGTTACAAGATTTTTCGGCCTATGCTGAATACTCATCTCTACGGAAGGAGGACTTCCATGTTCGGTTCCGGTCTTCGCAACGAGTTGCAGCAGTGCCAGTCCCAGCTTGCCTCCAGCCAGCAGGCGCTGGCGGCCATCAAGCAGACCATGGCCATGATCGAGTTCACCGCCCAGGGTGACATCCTCGATGCCAACGAGCCGTTCCTGACGACCATGGGTTACCGCCTGGACGAGCTGCGTGGTCAGCACCATCGCATGTTCTGCCCCAAGGATCTGCTGGCCAGCCCGGCCTACAGCCAGTTCTGGCAGCGCCTGGGCAATGGCGAGAGCTTCAGCGACCGCTTCATGCGCGTGGCCAGGGGCGGCCGGGAGATCTGGCTGGAAGCCAGCTACCTGCCGGTGCGCGACGCAGACGGGCGGGTCTGCCGGGTGATCAAGGTGGCCACCGACATCACCGCCCAGGTGCATGCCGAACATCAGCACGAGAGCCTGCTCAACGCGATCAACCGCTCGATGGCGGTGATCGAGTTCAACCTCAAGGGCGAGGTGATCACCGCCAACGACAACTTCCTGCACACCATGGGTTACCGCCTGGAGGAAGTCCGCGGCAAGCACCACAGCCAGTTCTGTGACCGCGAGGAGGCCGCCAGCGACGGCTACCGGCGTTTCTGGCAGCGCCTGAACCAGGGCGAGTTCATTTCCGATCGCTTCAAGCGCATTGCCAAGTCGGGCCAGACCATCTGGCTGCGGGCCACCTACAACCCGCTGTACGACGCCAGCGGCCAGCTCTATGGGGTGGTCAAGTTCGCCAGCGACATCACTTCCCAGGTCGAGCATCGCGAGGCCGAGGCGGCCGCGGCGCAGCTGGCCTTCGCCAGTGCCAGGGAGACCGACTCCAGTGCGGTCGCCGGGGCCGGCACGGTCGAGGAGGCGGTGTACATGGTGCGCGGCATCGCCGACGAGCTGGGCCAGGTGGCCGGCAAGGTCGGCGCCCTCAGCGAGCAGTCCGAGCGCATCAGCAGCATCGTCCAGGTGATCCGTGGGATCGCCGAGCAGACCAACCTGCTGGCGCTCAACGCGGCCATCGAGGCGGCGCGGGCTGGCGAGCAGGGTCGCGGCTTCGCCGTGGTCGCCGACGAGGTGCGCAACCTGGCGGCGCGCACCAGCCAGGCCACGGTGGAGATCAACGAGGTGGTGCGCCTCAACCACGAGCTGGCCCAGCAGGCGGTCAGCGGCATGGACGGCAGCAAGAACAAGGCCGAGGAGGGCGTGCAGCTGGTCAACCGTGCCGGCGAGGTGATGCAGTCGATCCGCAGCGAGGCGCAGCGGGTGGTGGATGCCATCGGCCAGTTCACCGAGGCCATGCAGGACTGAAGCGCCGTCCGCTAAATGAAAAGCCCGCCAATCGGCGGGCTTTTGCTTGCTGGGGCTGGGCTCAGTTGCGGAAGCTGGGCCGGCCGTCCACCAGGGTATGGCGCACCTTGCCCGGCAGGCAGTGACCGATGAACGGGCTGTTGCCACCCTTGGAGTACCAAGTTTCGCCGGCCAGGGTCTGGCCTTCGGCCTCGAACAGCAGCAGGTCGGCCGGGGCGCCCACGGCCAGGCGCCCGGCGGGCAGGCGCAGGGCCTTGGCCGGGCCGCTGGTGAGGCGGGCGAGCAGGGTCGGCAGATCGAGCAGGCCGTCCTGCACCAGGGTCAGGGCCAGCGGCAGCAACAGCTCGACGCTGCTGATGCCCGGCTCGGTGGCGCCGAAGGGTGCCAGCTTGGCATCCGCCTCGTGGGGCTGGTGGTGGCTGGCAATGGCGCCGATCACCCCGGACTTCACGGCCTCGCGCAGGCCGTCGCGGTCGAAGGCGGTGCGCAGCGGCGGCTGCACGTGGTACAGGCTGGAGAAACCGTGCAGCGCCTCGTCGGTGAGGATCAGCTGGTACATCGCCACGTCGGCGGTCACCGGCAGGCCGCGGGCCTGGGCGGCGGCGATCATCTCGGCGCCACGGGCGCTGGTGATCTGGCTGAAGTGCGCGCGCACGCCGCTCTGCTCGACCAGCAGCAGGTCGCGGGCCAGGGCCACGGTCTCGGCGCTTTCCGGAATGCCCGGCAGGCCGAGGAAACTGGCGGTGGCGCCTTCGTGGGCCAGGCCACCGGCGGCGAGGTCGGCATCCTGGGCGTGGAGAATCACCGTCAGGTCGAAGGTGGCGGCGTATTCCAGGGCGCGGCGCAGGGTACGGTTGTTGGCCATCGGTGCCAGGCCGTTGGCGAAGGCCACGCAGCCGGCGTCACGCAGGGCCACCAGCTCGGCCAGCTGTTCGCCGGCCAGGCCTTTGGTCAGCGCGCCGATCGGGAATACCTTGGCATGCCCGGCTTCCTGGGCGCGGTCGAGGATCAGTTCGGCCACTGCCGGGGTATCCAGCACCGGCTTGGTCAACGGCGGGCAGCACAGGCTGGTGACGCCACCGGCCGCGGCAGCCAGGGTCTCGCTGGCGATATTGCCCTTGCGGCTGTAGCCCGGCTCGCGCAGGGCCACTGCCAGGTCGACCAGGCCGGGGGCGGCGATCAGGCCGCGGGCGTCGATGTCCTGCTCGCTGACGAAGCCGCTCGGCGCCTGGTCGAAGGCGGCGATCTTGCCGCCGTCCAGATAGAGGTCGCGTACCTGATCCAGGCCGCTGGCCGGGTCGATGACCCGGGCTCCGAGGATACGCATACGCATCAGTTGTGCTCCTCGGCATGCAGTTGACGCTGGGCGGTCTGCCCGCTCATGGCCATCGACAGCACGGCCATGCGGATGGCGATGCCGTAGGTGACCTGGTTGAGAATTACCGACTGCGGGCCGTCGGCCACCGCCGATTCGATTTCCACGCCGCGGTTGATCGGCCCCGGGTGCATCACCAGGGCGTCCGGCTTGGCCAGCTTGAGGCGCTGCTCGGTGAGGCCGTAGAGCTTGTAGAACTCGCCTTCGCTGGGCAGCAGGCCGCCGGTCATGCGCTCGCGCTGCAGGCGCAGCATGATCACCACGTCGACGTCCTTGAGGCCTTCGGCGAGGTCGGTGTAGACCTTCACTCCGTACTGCTCGATGCCCGCGGGCAACAGGGTCTTCGGCCCGATCACGCGGATGTCCGGGCAGCCCAGGGTCTTCAGCGCCAGCATGTCCGAGCGTGCCACCCGCGAGTGCAGGATGTCGCCGACGATGGCGACGGACAGGTTTTCGAAGCTGCCCTTGTGGCGGCGGATGGTCAGCATGTCGAGCATGCCCTGGGTCGGGTGTGCGTGGCGGCCGTCGCCGCCATTGATGATCGCCAGGTTCGGGCACACGTGCTCGGCGATGAAGTGCGCGGCGCCGGAATCGGCATGGCGCACCACGAAGATGTCGGCGGCCATGGCTTCGAGGTTGCGCAGGGTGTCGAACAGGGTCTCGCCCTTGCTGGTCGAGCTGGTCGACACGTTGAGGCTGATCACGTCGGCCGACAGGCGCTGGGCCGCCAGTTCGAAGGTGGTGCGGGTGCGCGTGGAGTTCTCGAAGAACACGTTGCACACGGTCTTGCCGCGCAGCAGCGGGACTTTCTTCACGGCGCGGGCGCCGACTTCGAGGAAGGAGTCGGCGGTGTCGAGGATTTCCGTCAGCAGCTCGCGCGGCAGGCCGTCGAGCGAGAGGAAGTGGCGCAGCTGGCCCTGGTCGTTGAGCTGCAGCGAGCGCTTGGCGTCGGTGGGCATGGGCAGGCCTTAGGAATCAGAGAGAGTTTGCAGCTCGAGGGCGAGCGGCGCGGGGCCGAGCAATTTTACCCGTTCGTTGGCCGCCAGGGCGAGGGTCGCACCCAGCACGTCGGCGTGGATCGGCAGTTCGCGGGCGTCCAGGTCGAGCAGGCTGACCAGGGTTACGCTGGCCGGGCGGCCGTAGTCGAACAGCTCGTTGAGGGCGGCGCGGATGGTGCGCCCGCTCATCAGCACGTCGTCGATCAGCACCAGGTGCTGGCCGTCGATCTCGAACGGCAGCTCGGACGGGCGCACCTGCGGGTGCAGGCCGCTGCGGGTGAAGTCGTCGCGGTAGAAGGATACGTCCAGGGTGCCCAGCGGGCTGTCGAGCTGCAGCTGCTCGAGCAGGGCCTGGGCGACCCACACGCCGCCGGTGCGGATGCCGATGAAGTGCGCCTGGGCGATGCCGCGGCGCTGCAGCAGGCTCTGCAGCTCGCGGGCCATGCGTGGCAGCAGTTCGGCGGGGTTGGGCAGGGTCATGGGCATTCCTCTCGCAATCATTGCGCTGGGTGTTCGGCCAGCCAGCCTTCCAGCAGCAGGGCGGCAGCCAGGGCGTCGACCGGGTTGTCGCGGTAACCGCCACGCTGGCCCTGGGCCAGGCGCTCGCCCTTGGCCTCGAAGGTGGTCAGGCGCTCGTCGTGGGTGTGCACCGGCAGGTTGAAGCGGCCATTGAGGCGGCGGGCGAACTTCTCGGCGCGTTCGCTCATCTCGCTGGGTGTGCCGTCCATGTTCAGCGGCAGGCCGACCACTATGGCGTCCGGCTGCCATTCCTTGACCAGCGCCTCGACCTTGTTCCAGTCCGGCACGCCGTTCTGGGCTTTCAAGACGCAGAGTTCGCGGGCCTGGCCGGTGATCACCTGGCCAACGGCGACGCCGATCTGTTTGGTGCCGTAGTCGAAGCCGAGCAGCAGGCGCAGGGGCTTGGCCGGTGCGCTCATGCGTGGCCGGCCTGGGCGGTGAGCAGGCTGAGGTTGACCCCCAGGCGCGCGGCGGCGGCGCCCAGGCGCTGCTCGGCCGGCGTGTCGAAGAGGATGGCGCTGTCGGCCGGGCAGGTCAGCCAGGCGTTGTCGGCCAGCTCGGCCTCCAGCTGGCCGGCTTCCCAGCCGGCATAGCCGAGGGTGATCAGGTGTCTGTCCGGGCCGCTGCCGTCGGCGATGGCGAACAGCACGTCCTGGGAGGTCGACAGGGCCAGTTCGCCCAGCTCCAGGGTGGCCTGGAAGCTGTGCCCGGCAGGGTGCAGGACGAAGCCGCGGTCGGTCTGCACCGGGCCGCCGGCGAAGATCGGCAGGCTCTGGCAGCGGGCCGGCGGCAGGTCGTCGGGGCGCAGCTGCTCGAGCACGTCGGCCAGGCACAGGTCGTTCGGCCGGTTGATCACCAGGCCCATGGCACCCTGTTCGTTGTGTTCGACCAGGTAGGTGACGGTCTGCGCAAAATTCGGATCGGCCATGTGCGGCATGGCGATCAGGAAGTGGTGCTTGAGGTAACTGGCGACGGTTTTCATGGCGCTAGTTTCGACCCTGTTGCCGTCGGCTTCAAGCGTTGTGCGGTCGCGGTCAGTTGCTGGACAGGCGGTCGCCGCGCTCGAAGCGCCAGGTGCGGATGATTTCCAGGCGGTCGATGTCGGCCAGATCGCCGGTGAACGGGGCGAACGGCGCGGCCAGGCGCACGATGCGCAGGGCGGCCTGATCCAGCACCGTCTGACCGGATGACTCCAGCACCTGCACCTCGTAGATGGTGCCGTCACGGTTGATCGACACCAGCAGGCGCAGGCTGCCGTAGACGCGCTGGCGGCGGGCTTCCTCGGGGTAGTTGAGGTTGCCGACGCGCTCGACCTTCTTGCGCCAGTCGTTCTTGTACCAGGCGCCCTTGTCGCGCATGGTCGAGGCAGCGTTCAGGCGCAGGATCTTCGGCCGTTTGGCGTAGCGCTGCACGTCCTCGGCCAGATCCGCTTCCAGGCTGGCGATTTCCGCCGACAGCTGGGTGCTGTCGAACACCGGCGCCGGCTGGGCGTCGGGTTGCGGTTCGTCTTCCTTGTGCCGGGTGGCGACTTTCTGCGGCTGCGGCATGCGGGTGGCGACGGCGGCCTTGGTGGTCGCTTCCTTGCGCTGGCTCGGTGGCGGCGCCGCGGCCGGGGTGACCTTGTTCACCTGGGTGTCCTGGAAGGGTGCCTGGTGGGTGGTCTTGGGGATGGCCTTCTTGTCCAGGCTGCCGCTGCCCTGCTGGTTGTTCTGCGCCAGGTAATCGGCGTCCTTGGGCTTCTCTTCGCTCTTGAAGGTGGCCAGGGTGATTTCCAGGCTCTTGCTGATCGTCCCCGGCTTGGCCAGGGTGAAGCTGACGCCGAGGATCAGCGCCAGGTGCAGGATGGTGGCGACGAACAGGGTGAAGCCCAGCCGGTCGGCCGGGCGGACACCGCTGCTGGGCAGTTCGGGCGGGAGGGTGGCTGCGTTCATCGGGTACCGGCAGACATCAGATTGCCGCGCAGTCTGCCGGCTCGCCATGGCTGCCGGCAAGCGCGATGCGCCAAGCTGCCACCTGCTTCAAGCTTTCGCGGCGCGGCCGCTGGCCTGCAGCTTGGCGGCGATGGCGTCCATCAGGCGTTCGCCGATGCGGGTGTCGAAGGCCTTGTCGATTTCGCGGATGCAGGTTGGGCTGGTCACGTTGATTTCGGTCAGGTGCTCGCCGATCACGTCCAGGCCGACGAACAGCAGGCCTTTCTCGCGCAGCACCGGGCCGACTTCGGCAGCGATCCAGCGGTCGCGCTCGGTCAGTGGACGGGCCTCGCCGGTGCCGCCGGCGGCCAGGTTGCCGCGGGTTTCGCCCTGCGCCGGGATACGTGCCAGGCAGTAGGGCACCGGTTCGCCGTCGATCATCAGGATGCGCTTGTCGCCGTCCTTGATTCCCGGCAGGTAGCCCTGCGCCATGCATTGCTGGGTGCCGTGAGCGGTCAGGGTCTCGAGGATCACCGAGAGGTTGGGGTCGCCCTCGCGGTGGCGGAAGATCGAGGAACCGCCCATGCCGTCCAGGGGTTTGAGAATGATGTCACGCTGCTGTTTGGCGAACTCGCGCAGAATGTCTGGCCGGCGGCTCACCAGGGTCGGCGGCATGCAGTGCGGGAACAGGGTGGCGAACAGCTTTTCATTGCAGTCGCGCAGGCTCTGCGGGCGGTTGACCACCAGGGTGCCGGCACGTTCGGCCTGTTCCAGCAGGTAGGTGGAGTAGACGAACTCGTTGTCGAACGGCGGATCCTTGCGCATCAGGATCACGTCCAGCTCGGCCAGCGGCAGATCGGTTTCGGCTTCCAGGGCGAACCACTGCTGCGGGTTGTCGAACACCTGCAGCGGGCTCATGCGGGCACGGGCTTCGCCGCCCAGCTGGTACAGATCCTTCTGCTCCATATAGAAGAGCGACCAGCCGCGGGCCTGGGCGGCCAGTAGCATGGCCAGCGAGCTGTCCTTCTTGAAGCTGATCTGCGCGATGGGATCCATGACGATCCCGAGGCGAATGCTCATGGGGAATCTCCGCAACCTGGGGCCGGCGAAATAGAGGGCCGAAGTGGCCGTGCCGGGATGCGCAAGGGTGGCTCCAGCGCTCGTGCTGGTCAAGAAAAACCCCCTACGTCAGGGGCTTATAGATTGCGCTTGTATAGTGTGCTAAAAAGACCCGACGATCGGGTCGTAGCCCGTCGGTGGCAGGGCCTCAGGCACACTGTATAACGTAAAACAACGACTCACCGAGGCAATGGTAGGGCAGACATGGAACAGCATTCCGAGGGTTTGAAGGTCATGGTGATCGACGATTCGAAAACGATTCGTCGCACCGCTGAAACTCTGCTGAAGAAGGTAGGTTGCGAGGTCATCACTGCGGTGGATGGCTTCGATGCGCTGGCCAAGATCGCCGATACCCATCCGAGCATCATCTTCGTCGACATCATGATGCCGCGGCTCGATGGCTACCAGACCTGCGCCCTGATCAAGAACAACAGTGCTTTCAAATCCACTCCGGTGATCATGCTGTCCTCCAAGGACGGCCTGTTCGACAAGGCCAAGGGCCGTATCGTCGGCTCCGACCAGTACCTGACCAAGCCCTTCAGCAAGGAAGAGCTGCTCGGTGCGATCAAGACCCACGTGCCCGAATTCGTCCCGGTGGAACAAGCTTCCTGATTCGATCCGGCCACAAGCCGGTGATGCCTATTCCGTATGGGGAACTCCATGGCTCGTATTTTGATTGTTGATGACTCTCCGACTGAAATGTACAAACTGACCGCGATGCTGGAAAAGCACGGTCATCAGGTGCTCAAGGCTGAAAACGGCGCCGACGGCGTGGCCCTGGCGCGCCAGGAGAAGCCCGATGCCGTGCTGATGGACATCGTCATGCCGGGCCTCAACGGCTTCCAGGCAACCCGTCAGCTGACCAAAGACGCGGAAACCGCACATATTCCGGTGATCATCGTCACCACCAAGGATCAGGAGACCGACAAGGTCTGGGGCAAGCGCCAGGGCGCACGCGACTACCTGACCAAACCGGTCGACGAAGATACGCTGATGAAAACCCTGAACGCGGTACTGGCCGGCTAAAGCCGCGCCAGTCCGTCGCTCAATAACAAGAAAAGGCCAAGGCCGGCATGTCGGACGCGCAATCCCCCTTCCAGCTCCTCGTCGCTATCGATCAGCGCTGTCGCCTGCTGGCGGCGGGTCTGCCGTCGCAGCAGCGCACGGTGCAGACCTGGAGCGGTATCGGTTTCCGCATGGGCGAGCGCTATTTCGTGGCGCCCATGGGGGAGGTCGGCGAAGTTCTGCATGAGCCTCGGTATACCTTGCTGCCCGGTGTGAAGAACTGGGTCAAGGGTGTGGCCAACGTGCGTGGCCGGCTGTTGCCGGTCATGGATCTGTGTGGCTTTTTCGGTTCCGAACTGTCGCCGCTGCGCAAGCAGCGGCGGGTGCTGGTGGTGGATCACCAGGAAGTGTTCGCCGGGCTGACGGTCGACGAAGTATTCGGCATGCAGCATTTTCCGGTGGACACCTTCTCCGAGCAGTTGCCACCGCTCGAGGCGGCAATCCAGCCTTTCATTCATGGTGTCTTCCAGCGCGAGCAGCCCTGGTTGGTGTTTAGCCCGCATGCGCTGGCCAAGCACCAGGGCTTTCTCGACGTAGCGGTATAAAGCTTTTCGGTTGGGTCGGCAGTTGCCGGCCCTTTGGCGTTACATGGGAACCGTAGTGCGGTCGGTCCAGGCGGGGGCCAGATAATGAAAAAATTCAATGCAGGCAATCTGTTGGCGGGTGTGCGCAGTAACACACTGATCGCAGGGCTGTTTATCGTCCTGATCGTGTCGATCGTGTTGTTGTTCGCCAACTTCGCCTACCTCAACACCCAGTCCAACTATGACAAGGAATACATCAGCCACGCCGGTGAGCTGCGTGTTCTGTCCCAGCGGATTGCGAAGAACGCCACCGAAGCCGCGACCGGCAAGGCAGCTGCCTTCCCGCTGCTGAAAGAGGCGCGCAACGGCTTCGAACAGCGCTGGGGCTACCTGACCAAGGGCGACGAAAGCACCGGCCTGCCGGTTGCGCCGGAGTCGGTCAAGGCGCAGATGGACGACGTGCAGAAGGACTGGGACAGCCTGCGGCAGAACTCCGACGCCATTCTGGCCAGTGAGCAGACCGTACTCTCGCTGCACCAGGTAGCCGCCACCCTGGCCGAAACCATTCCGCAGCTGCAGGTCGAGTACGAGGAAGTCGTCGACATCCTCCTGCAGTCCGGCGCACCGGCCGCCCAGGTCTCGGTTGCCCAGCGCCAGTCGCTGCTCGCCGAACGTATCCTCGGCTCGGTGAACAAGGTACTGGCCGGTGACGAAGACTCGGTACAGGCCGCCGACATGTTCGGCCGCGATGCCAGCCTGTTCGGTCGCGTACTCAAGGCGATGATCGAAGGCAACCAGGCCATGGAGATCTCCAAGGTCACCGACACCGAGGCGCTGGAGCGTCTGGCCGAGATTTCCGAACTGTTCCAGTTCGTATCCGGTTCGGTGGACGAGATCCTCGAGACCTCGCCGGAACTGTTCCAGGTGCGTGAATCCGCCAGCACCATCTTCACCGGTTCGCAGACCCTGCTGGACAAGGCCTCCGGCCTGACCAGCAACTTCGAGGATCTGGCTGCCGGCCGTTACTTCAACACCCTGGCCGGTTATGTGCTGGGTGCCATCGCTCTGGCCTCGATCATCCTGATCGGCCTGGTCATGGTGCGTGAGACCAACCGCCGACTGGCCTCCACCGCCGAGAAAAACGAACGTAACCAGGCGGCGATTCTGCGACTGCTCGACGAAATCGCCGACCTCGCCGACGGTGACCTGACCGTAGCCGCGACGGTAACCGAGGACTTCACCGGTGCGATCGCCGACTCCATCAACTACTCCATCGACCAGCTGCGCGACCTGGTAGCGACGATCAACTCGACCGCCGTCCAGGTGGCCGCCGCTGCCCAGGAAACCCAGGCCACTGCAATGCACCTGGCCGAGGCTTCCGAGCACCAGGCTCAGGAAATCGCCGGTGCTTCCGCGGCGATCAACGAAATGGCCGTGTCGATTGACCAGGTATCGGCGAACGCCGCGGAATCCTCCGCGGTAGCGGAACGTTCCGTAGCCATCGCCAACAAGGGTAACGAAGTCGTACACAACACCATCACCGGCATGGATAACATCCGTGAGCAGATCCAGGACACCTCGAAGCGGATCAAACGCCTCGGTGAATCGTCCCAGGAGATCGGTGACATCGTTAGCCTGATTAACGACATTGCCGACCAGACCAACATCCTCGCACTGAACGCCGCGATTCAGGCCTCCATGGCCGGTGACGCGGGTCGCGGCTTCGCCGTGGTAGCGGACGAGGTACAACGCCTCGCAGAACGTTCCTCGGCGGCAACCAAGCAGATCGAGGCGCTGGTTAAGACCATTCAGACCGACACCAACGAAGCGGTTATCTCCATGGAGCAGACCACTTCCGAAGTAGTGCGCGGTGCCCGCCTGGCGCAGGACGCCGGTGTGGCCCTGGAAGAGATCGAGAAGGTATCCAAGACCCTCGCGGCCCTTATCCAGAACATCTCCAACGCCGCCCGTCAGCAGGCTTCGTCGGCTGGCCACATTTCCAACACCATGAACGTGATTCAGGAAATTACCTCGCAGACCTCCGCAGGTACCACCGCTACCGCCAAGAGCATTGGTAACCTGGCCAAGATGGCCAGTGAGATGCGCCGGTCGGTATCCGGCTTCACCCTGCCGGAAGGCCAGGCCTAAGCGGGAGAGGGGCAGCGGCCCGCGAGGGCGGCTGCCCGGGGCACTCGGCCATGAGCGAGGGGCACGGCATGCAGCCAAGCGGCGTCTGGGCCTTGAAACCCCTGGCCGAAATGTCGCAGACGGAGTTCCGCGACTGGCAGACCCTGCTGGAAGAGCGTACCGGGGTGGTGATCAACGAGCAGCGCCGGGCCTTTCTGCAGACCAACCTGACCGCGCGCATGCGCGAACTGGAAGTTGCCGACTACGCCACCTACTACCGCCAGGTGACCGATGGGCCGCGTGGCGCGGTGGAGTGGGCGACCCTGCTGGATCGTCTGACCGTGCAGGAAACCCGCTTCTTCCGTCATCGCCCGTCTTTCGATGTGCTGGAAAGTTATCTGCGCGGGCGTCTGGCCACCGATGAGGGCCAGCAGCCCTGGGCCCTGTGGAGCGTCGGCTGTTCCAGCGGCGAAGAGCCTTACTCGATGGCCATCTGCGCCGCCGAGGTGCTGAGCGATACCGAGAGCAGCCGGCAGTTCGGCGTGACCGGTACCGATATCAGCCTGAATGCGTTGAACAAGGCGCGCGAAGCGACATACGGCGCGCGCCGGCTGGAACAGATGGACGCGGATCTGTGCGAGCGTTACTTCGCCGCCCAGGCCGATGGCCGTTGCAAGGTAGTGCCTGACCTGGCGGAGCGCATCTGCTTCGCCAAGTTGAATGTGCTGGAACTGGCCAAGGCGCCAATGACCGGCATGGACGTAATTTTCTGTCAGAACCTGTTGATCTACTTCCGCCGCTGGCGGCGCCGCGAAATCCTCAATCGCCTGGCCGAGCGCCTGGCCCCTGGGGGCATGCTGGTTGTCGGGGTGGGGGAAGTGGTCGGTTGGCAGCATCCGGATCTGGAGCCGGTAGCTGACGAGCGGGTTCTGGCGTTTACCCGCAAGGGCTAAGAAAAGCATATGACTGGAGTCGGTATGGGTGATCGGCACGACTATGTCGCCCTGGAGTGGGTCAAAGGCGAAATCGCGGAAACCCTGAAGCAGGCGCGCCAGGCCCTGGAGGCGTTCGTCGAGAACACCCAGGACGCCACGCGCATGCGTTTCTGCCTGACCTACGTGCACCAGGTGCATGGCACCCTGCAGATGGTCGAGTTCTACGGCGCGGCCCTGCTCGCCGAAGAAATGGAGCAGCTGGCCCAGGCCCTGCTCGATGGCCGCGTGCCCAACCAGGGCGAAGCCCTGGAAGTGCTGATGCAGGCCATCCTGCAGCTGCCGGTCTACCTGGAGCGCATCCAGAGCGCCCGCCGCGACTTGCCGATGGTGGTGCTGCCGCTGCTCAACGACCTGCGCGCCGCCCGCGGCGAGAAGCTGCTGTCGGAAACCAGTCTGTTCTCCCCCGATCTGTCCGGGCGCCAGCCGGCGCTGTCCCACGAGTCCCTGGACAAACTGCGTACCGCCGAACTGCCGGTACTGCTGCGCAAGCTGCGCCAGATGCTGCAGATGGCCCTGGTCGGGGTGATCCGCAATCAGGATCTGGGCACCAACCTGGGCTACATGGCGCGTGTCTTCGCGCGCCTGGAAACCCTGTGCAAGGAAGCCCCGCTCGGCCCGCTGTGGCAGATCGCCTCGGGCATGATCGAAGGCCTGGCCAATGGCAGCGTGGTCAACGGCACCTCGGTGCGTACCCTGCTGCGCCAGGTCGACAAGGAGCTCAAGCGCCTGGTCGAACAAGGTGCCGACGGCATCAACCAGGCCGCCCCGGACGAGCTGACCAAGAACCTGCTGTTCTACGTGGCCAAGGCGCCGGCGCAATCGCCGCGCATTCGCGCACTCAAGGAACAATACCGCCTGGCCGACGCGCTGCCCGACAGCGACGTGGTCGACGAGGAGCGCGCCCGCCTGGCCGGCCCGGATCGCGACGCCATGCGTTCGGTGGTCGGTGCCCTGTGCGAGGAGCTGGTACGGGTCAAGGACAGCCTCGACCTGTTCGTCCGTAGCGACCGCAAGCAGGTGGCCGAGCTGGATGCCCTGCTGGCCCCGCTCAAGCAGATCGCCGACACCCTGGCGGTGCTCGGTTTCGGCCAGCCGCGCAAGGTGATCCTCGACCAGATCGACGTGGTGCACGCCCTGTCGCTCGGCCAGCGCGAAGCCAACGACGCAGTGCTGATGGATGTCGCCGGCGCCCTGCTGTACGTCGAGGCGACCCTGGCCGGCATGGTTGGCCCCAGCGACGATGCGCAGAACGAGCAGAGCCACCTGCCGACCACCGATGTGGCGCAGATCCACCAACTGGTGATCAAGGAAGCCCGCACCGGCCTGGAGCAGGCCAAAGACGCGATCATCGAATTCATCGCCTCGCAGTGGAACCACGAGCACCTGGCCCGCGTGCCGGAGCTGCTGACCCAGGTACGCGGCGGTCTGGCGATGATCCCGCTGACCCGTGCAGCGACCCTGCTGCAGGCCTGCAACCGCTATATCGAAGAACAGTTGCTGGTGCGCAAGGCCGTACCCAACTGGCAGAACCTCGACACCCTGGCCGACGCCATCACCAGCGTCGAGTACTACCTCGAGCGCCTGGCCGAAGACCATGCCAGCCAGGGCGACCTGATTCTCGACGTGGCCGAGGAGAGCCTGGAAAGCCTCGGTTATCCGCTCAAGGAAAAACCATCGATCCTCGACCGCATCGAGGAGCCGTATCAGGAAAGCATCGCGCCGCTGGCCGATCCGCTGCAGGACATCGAAGTCCTGGCAGCCGAAGAACTGTCCCTGGGCGAGGAGCTGGAGCTGCCCGCGCTGGACGACGCACCACTCGAACTCGACGCCGGCAGCGAGCCGACGGCCCCGACTGACGACGGCGGCCTGAGCTTCGAGTTCGGCGAGCTGTCGTTGGAAGACGCTGCTCCGAGCAGCGACAACAGCGAACTGCTGGTCTCCGACGACAACTGGAGCCTGGGTGACGTGGCCCAGGACGACAGCGGTCTCGACCTCAGCCTGGATGCCCCGCTGGAGCTGGACATGTCTGCCGCGGCGCTGCCGCAGGTGGAGAGCTTCGACGGCGACCTCGAACTGAACCTGGATGCCCCGCTGGAGCTGCAGGAACTGTCCCTCGCCGACGTGGCGCAAGAGCCCGCGGCCCCGGCCGTTGAAGCCGAGGAACTGAGCCTGGAGTCCCTCGAGGGCGACGCGGCCAGCTGGGACGAACTGGAAATCGCAGCGCTGGAGCTGCCCGAGGTCGAGCTGCCGAGCGCGCCGATCGAGGCGCCGGCCAGCGAGCCGGTGGCCAAGCCGCTGTCCATGGCCGACGTCATGGCTGCGCCGGTGCAGGCGATCAACCCGCCTGCCCAGGACGTGCCGCCGAGCCTGCTGCCGCCGCCGGCCGACGAAGAACCAATCGACGAGGATCTGCTGGAAGTCTTCGTCGAAGAAGCCGCCGAAGTACTCGAAACCATTGCCAGCTACCTGCCGCAGTGGCGTGCCGACAGCACCGACAAGGAAGCCCTGACCGAAGTCCGGCGCGCCTTCCACACCCTCAAGGGTAGCGGCCGCATGGTGCGCGCCCTGGTGATCGGTGAGCTGGGCTGGTCGATCGAGAATCTGCTCAACCGCGTGCTCGACCGCAGCATCGAAGCGGGCGAGGCGGTGCATCAGGTGGTTGCCGACGTGGTGGCGCTGATGCCGACGCTGGTCGAAGAGTTCGCCGCCAAGGCCCAGCGCCAACGCGACGACGTCGACCTGCTGGCGGCTACCGCCCACGCCCTGGCCCGTGGCCAGGTGCCGCCGCAGGCGGCCATTGCCGCTGCCCCGGCAGCAGTCGCCGAGCCCGAGGCCGGCGAAGAGATCGAAGCAGTTGAAGTGGTTGAGCTAGCCGCCGCGGAGCTGGCGGATGCCGAAGCCCATGGCCTGGATCCGCAGTTGCTGGAAATCTTCCGCAACGAGGCGGAAACCCACCTGGATACCCTGGTCGGCTTCCTCGCCGATTGCGCCCAGGAGCTGCCGCAGCCGGTGACCGACAACCTGCAGCGTGCCCTGCATACCCTCAAGGGCAGCGCGCACATGGCCGGCATTCTGCCGATCGCGGAAATCGCCACCCCGCTGGAAAAACTGGTCAAGGAATTCAAGACCAACCTGATTCCCATGGATCTGGCCGAAGCCGAGCTGCTGCATAGCGCCGAGCAGCTGTTCCGCCAGGGCCTGGAACAACTGGAAAGCCGCCCGCTGGCGCCGATCGAAGGGGCCGCCGAGTTCCTCGAGCGCGCGCACAAGCTGCACCAGGATCGCCTGGAAAGCGTCGAGAGCAGCCGCCAGGATGAACACGGCGAGAGCCGCGATCCGCAGATGATCTCGATCTTCCTCGCCGAAGGCATGGATATCCTGCTGGACGCCGAGGATCTGCTGCGCAAGTGGCACGCCCACCCCAGCGAACAGCAGGAACTGAGTGCCCTGCTGGACGAGCTGACTACCCTCGGCCGCGGAGCCGAGATGGCCGAACTGCCGCAGATCGATGAGCTGTGCCAGGCCCTGCTGGCGCTGTACCAGGCTGCCCAGGATGGCCGCCTGGCAGTCAGCGAGCGCTTCTTCAGCGAAGCCGAGGCGGCCCATGAGGCGCTGATCGGCATGATGGATCAGGTCGCCGCCGCGCTGCAGGTCAGCCCGCAGCCGGAGCGGGTCGCCGCGCTCCACGCGCTGCTCGGCGAAGCCCTGGATCCCGCCGCCCTGGCCCTGCTGGAGCCGAACGCCGATCTGCAGGTGATCGAGCTCGAAGCGCCGCAAGTGGACGAGCCGAGCTGGCTGGACGCACCGCTGGTGGAAGAGTCCATCGAGCTGGTAGCCGAGCCGCAACCGGCCCCTGTCGTGCCACCCGCACCGCAGCCTGTGGTGAGCATGCCGGAGAACCTGGACGCGGAGATGGTGGAGATCTTCCTGGAAGAGGCCGTCGATATTCTCGACAGCGCCGGCCAGGCCCTCGACCGCTGGCTGGGCGACCCGGACAACAACCTGGCGTTGTCTTCCCTGCAGCGCGACCTGCACACCCTCAAGGGCGGTGCACGGATGGCCGAGATCCGCCCGATCGGCGACCTCGCCCACGAACTCGAATCGCTCTATGAAGGTCTGGTGGATCGCCGCTTCAGCCACTCGCCGGCGCTGGCCGGCCTGCTGCAGCAGAGCCACGATCGCCTGGCCGTGCTGCTGGAACAGCTGCAGCGCAACCAGCCGCTGGTCGACCCCAGTCAGTTGATCGAAGCCATTCGCAGCTTTCGCCAGGGCGGAGCCATAGCGCCGCTGGCCGCCGTGGCCCAGCCTGAGCCCGAAGCCGAAGCCGAAGCCGAAGCCGAAGCCGAAGCCGAAGCCGAAGTCGAAGCCGAGCCTGAGTGGCTGCTGGACGAAACACCGGCTGAGCTGGCGCCAGCGCCGGAGCTGGACGAAAGCTCCCAGGAAATCGACCTGGGTGAACTGGCCGAGGTGGACTTCGTCGCCCCGGTGCTGGACGAACTGCCCGCTCTGCAGCTCGAGGAGCTGTCGCTGGCCGCTGACGCCGCGGCGGACGAAGAGCTGCAGGAGCTGCCGGCCCTGAGCCAGGACGAATGGCACCTGGACGGCGCCCTGCCGGAACTGGGCGCCGAGCCCCTGGTGGAGCCGGCCGAACAGCCGGCCGCTGAGCAGGCGACGGACGAGGAAGCCGACAAGCCGGCGGAATCGCCGGGTTTTGAGCCGCTTCCGGTCGCCGCAGAGCAGCCGGAAGCCGCCGACGAAATCGAGCAGCCGTTTGCTGCCGCCCCGCAATCCCCGGTTCCGCCCCAGGCCCCGAGCGCCGCGGCGGTAGTGGACGAGCGCGATCCGGAGCTGGTGGAGATCTTCCTCGAGGAAGGCTTCGACATCATGGACAGCGCCGGCGCTGCCCTGCAGCGCTGGATGGGCGATGTCGACAACACCCTGGAAGTCGAGGCCCTGCAGCGCGACCTGCACACCCTCAAGGGTGGTGCACGGATGGCCGAGATCCGCGAGATCGGCGATCTGGCCCACGAGCTGGAGTTCCTTTACGAAGGCGTCGGCGATGGCCGCCTGCGCGCCGGCAACGACCTGTTCGGTCTGCTCCAGACCTGTCACGACCGCCTGGCCGAGATGCTCGAGGCGGTGCGCGGCAATCGTGCGGTGCCGGATGGCAACGCGCTGATCCAGACCATCAAGC
Source organism: Pseudomonas alcaligenes (assembly GCF_014490745.1). NCBI lineage: Bacteria > Pseudomonadati > Pseudomonadota > Gammaproteobacteria > Pseudomonadales > Pseudomonadaceae > Aquipseudomonas > Aquipseudomonas alcaligenes. The sequence continues at coordinate 322,501 of NZ_LZEU01000001.1, forward strand.
AGTTCCGCGCCAACCCCGACGAGCAGCTGAGCATGCCTTCCAGCGTGCACCTGCAGCCGGTGGTGGAAGAGGACGTGGGTGCCGAGGCCGATATCCTCGACATCTTCCTCGAGGAAGGCGACGACCTGCTGGAAGCCATGGAAGCCGCCATCGGCCGCTGGGAAGCCAGCCGCGAAGACGGCAGCGCCATCGACGAGATGCTGCGCATCCTGCACACCCTCAAGGGCGGTGCACGGTTGGCCGGGCAGAAACGCCTGGGCGACCTCAGCCACGACCTCGAGCAGCACCTGACCGAGGCCCAGCAGCAGGGCGCGCCTTGGCCGGACAGCCTGTTCCTCGACGTACAGTCCGGTTTCGAGGGCCTGCAGAAGGAACTCGATCAGCTGCGCCAGCGCCTCGACGACAGCCATGTCGCCGACCAGCAGGCCGCCGCCGAAGAAGAGCAGGCCCAGGAACCGCAAGCGGCCCAGGCGCCGGTGCCGGTCAACCTGAGCACGCCGATCGTTGCTGCCAGCAGCCTGCCGCAGACCGCCCAGGAAACCCGCGTGCTGCCGTTCGTCCAGCGCGCCGCCGAGGCCGCTGCCGAAGCTGCCGCCCGCCGTGCGCCGCAGGAGCTGGTCAAGGTACCGGCCGAGCTGCTCGAAGGCCTGGTCAACCTGGCTGGTGAAACCTCGATCTTCCGTGGTCGAGTCGAGCAGCAGGTCAGCGACTTCGGCTTCACCCTCGGCGAGATGGAAGCCACCATCGAGCGGGTGCGCGACCAGCTGCGCCGTCTCGACATCGAAACCCAGGCGCAGATTCTCAGCCGCTACCAGGCCGAGGCCGAGCGTGCCGGCTACGAAGACTTCGACCCGCTGGAAATGGATCGTCACTCGCAGCTGCAGCAGCTTTCGCGCGCACTGTTCGAGTCGGCCTCCGACTTGCTCGACCTGAAGGAAACCCTGGCTACCCGTAACCGCGACGCCGAGACCCTGCTGCTGCAACAGGCGCGGGTCAACACCGAGCTGCAGGAAGGCCTGATGCGTACCCGCATGGTGCCGTTCGACCGCCTGGTGCCGCGTCTGCGCCGCATCGTCCGCCAGGTCGCCGCGGAGCTGGGCAAGCAGGTCGAGTTCCATGTCGGCAACGCCGAAGGCGAGATGGATCGTACCGTTCTCGAGCGCATCGTCGCGCCGCTGGAGCACATGCTGCGCAACGCCGTCGACCACGGCATCGAGCCGGCCGACAAGCGTCTGGCCAGCGGCAAGTCGGAGGTCGGCAATATCCGCCTGACCCTCGGCCGCGAGGGGGGCGACATCCTCCTGACCTTGAGCGACGACGGTGGCGGCATCCGCCTCGACGCCGTGCGGCGCAAGGCGCTTGAGCGCGGACTGATGGACGAGGACTCCGATCTCACCGATCACGAGATCCTGCAGTTCATCCTCGAGGCCGGCTTCTCCACCGCCGAGAAGGTCACCCAGATCTCCGGCCGTGGTGTCGGCATGGACGTGGTGCACTCCGAGGTCAAGCAGCTCGGCGGCTCGATGAGCATCGAGTCGACCGTGGGCGAGGGCACCCGCTTCCTGATCCGCCTGCCGTTCACCGTGTCGGTCAACCGCGCGCTGATGGTGCTCTCGGGTGAAGACCTGTACGCCATCCCGCTGAACACCATCGAAGGTATCGTGCGGGTTTCGCCGTACGAGCTGGAGGCTTACTACGGCCCGGATGCGCCGCGCTTCGAGTACGCCGGCCAGGCCTATGAACTGAAATACCTCGGCGACCTGCTCAACAACGGCCAGCAGCCCAAGCTGATCGGCCAGAGCCTGCCGCTGCCGGTGATCCTGGTGCGCTCCAGCGAGCACGCCGTGGCGGTACAGGTGGACAGCCTGGCCGGTTCGCGCGAGATCGTGGTGAAGAGCCTCGGCCTGCAGTTCGCCGGGGTGCACGGCATCTCCGGTGCGACCATCCTCGGTGACGGTCGCGTGGTGGTGATTCTCGACCTGCTGGCGACCATCCGTGTGCGTCACGCGCACATGCTCGGCCAGCTGCATGCGCCGCGCCTGGCCAGCCAGGCGCCGCAGACCGCCGCGGAAGTCGAAGCCGACCGCCCGACCCTGGTCATGGTGGTGGACGATTCGGTCACCGTGCGCAAGGTCACCAGCCGCCTGCTGGAGCGCAACGGCATGAACGTGCTGACGGCCAAGGACGGGGTCGACGCCATCGCCCAGCTGCAGGAGCACCGCCCGGACGTGATGCTGCTGGACATCGAGATGCCGCGCATGGACGGCTTCGAAGTGGCCACCCTGGTGCGCCATGACGAACGCCTGAAAGACCTGCCGATCATCATGATCACCTCGCGTACCGGTGAGAAACACCGCGAGCGGGCCATGGCCATCGGCGTCAACGAGTACCTGGGCAAGCCGTACCAAGAGTCGGATCTGCTCGACAATATCCTGAAACTGGTCAAACGCCATGACTGATAGCCGCACCGCTGCAAGGATTGCCGTGATCGCCGACACCTCGCTGCAGCGCCATGTGCTGCAGCAGGCGCTGTCTGGCAGTGGCTACCAGGTCGTGCTTAACAGCGACCCGGCACGCCTCGACGAAGAGGCCCTGGCCGCCTGCGAGGCCGACTTGTGGCTGGTCGACCTGGCCCAGTCGGAAGACTCACCGCTGGTCGACAGCCTGCTCGAGCGCTCCAGCGCGCCGGTGCTGTTTGGCGAGGGCCACGCTCCGGAGCGTCATTCGGAAAACTACCCGCGCTGGGAGCGCAGCCTGTTCGGCAAGCTCAAGCGCCTGATCGGCGATCCGACCCAGGCCATCGGCCCGAGCCTGGAAGCCCTGCTGGCCGAGGCGCAGCGCCCCGGTCGCCTGGAGCTGCCGGCCGCGCTGGCGAGCACGCCGCTGGTGGCCGGCGAGCCGGCCAAGCAGGTCTGGCTGCTGGCTGCCTCCCTCGGCGGCCCGGCGGCGGTCAAGGCCTTCCTCGATGCCCTGCCAGGCGGCCTGCCGGTCGGCTTCGTCTATGCCCAGCACATCGATGCCGCCTTCGAAACCGCGCTGCCCCAGGCGGTTGGCCGGCACAGCCAGTGGCACGTCAACCCGGTACGCCATGGCGACGCGGTGCGTTGCGGCGAAGTGGTGGTGGCGCCGATCAGCCATGAGCTGGGCTTTGCCGAGAACGGCCACATGCAGATCGCCGACCGTGGCTGGCCGGAGCCCTACAGCCCGTCCATCGACCAGATGATGCTCAACCTGGCCCAGCACTTCGGTGCCCACAGCGGCGTGATTGCCTTCAGCGGCATGGGCAGTGACGGCAGCGCCGCGGCGGCCTATGTGCGCCGCCAGGGCGGCCTGATCTGGACTCAGCGCGCCGACAGCTGCGCTTGCCCGAGCATGCCGGACAGCCTGCGCGAGGGCGGTTACAGTGCCTTCAGCGGCGACCCGCGCGAGCTGGCCGAGGCGCTGGTGAACCATCTCGCCGCGCAGTGCGCCGATGCCTGACAAGGCCCCGTAAAGGATCGCTCATGAGTCAAGTCGCAACTACCCAGACCCCCAGCAACCTCACCGCGCTGCTGGTGCCGCTGGCCGATCGCACCCTGATGCTGCCCAACGTGGCGGTGGCGGAGCTGATCCCCTACCGTCCGCCGCAGGTCACCGCAGGTCTGCCGGCCTGGTTCCTCGGCCAGGTGGCCTGGCGCAACCTGCAGCTGCCGCTGCTGTCGTTCGAGGCGGCCTCCGATGGCCAGCCACAGATCGGCCCGGGCGCGCGGGTGGCGGTGATCAACGCCCTCGGCGGGCGTGACCAGGTCAAGTTCCTCGCCCTGCTGGTGCAGGGGATTCCCCGTTCGCTCAAGGTCGACGCGCACCTGGCGCGCGCCAACGAGCCGCTGGCGCCGCTGGAACTGGGTGCGGTGCAGCTCGGCGAAGCAGTGGTGAAGATTCCGGATCTGATCGGTCTGGAGCAGAAGCTGGCGGACGCCGGCCTGATCTGAACCCCTGGCGCACGCTGCGTCTGGCAGCGGGCTGCCTGGGGAGCATCCTGTGCACCTGTTATGAAAAAGCCCGCTTAACGCGGGTTTTTTTGTGCCGCTCTGTTGCTCAGAAATCGCCCCATAGCTGCTGCGCCACGGCCAGCGCCACCACTGGCGCGGTCTCGGTGCGCAGCACCCGTGGGCCGAGGCGGGCGGCATGGAAGCCGGCGGCCTTGGCTTGTTCCACTTCGCCGTCGCTGAGGCCGCCTTCCGGGCCGATCAGAAAGGCCAGGGTCGCCGGGCTGGCGTGACTGGTCAGTGGTTCGGCGACCGGGTGCAGTACCAGCTTGAGTGCGGCATCGGTCTGCTTCAGCCAGTCGGCCAGCAGCAGCGGCGGGTGGATCACCGGCAGCACCGAGCGCCCGCACTGTTCGCAGGCGCTGATCGCCACCTGGCGCCAGTGGGCCAGGCGCTTGTCGGCGCGTTCGTCCTTGAGGCGCACTTCGCAGCGCTCGGAGACGATCGGGGTGATGGCGCTGGCGCCCAGCTCGGTGGCCTTCTGGATCGCCCAGTCCATCCGTTCGCCGCGCGACAGCCCCTGGCCCAGGTGCACCTGCAGGCTCGACTCGGCCTGGCCGGCAAACTGCTCGCGCAGCTCGACCCGTACTGTCTTCTTGCCCACTTCGATCAGCTCGCCAAGGAACTCCTGGCCGCTGCCGTCGAACAGCTGCACGGCATCGCCGGCGGCATGCCGCAGCACGCGGCCGATGTAGTGGGCCTGGGCCTCGGGCAGTTCGTGCTGGCCGAGGGAGAGCGGGGCGTCGATAAAGAAGCGGGATAGGCGCATGGCACAGGAACCTGGGGTCGAGGTGCGCATTCTAGCCGCAGGGGCACACCGAGTCAGTCCGTAGGGCGGGTGAAACCCGCGGGTTGCACCGCCCTACCGTCGAGGTTCAGCCCGGATCGCGATGGTTGGGGTAGAGGTCGCTGGCGACCGCCACGCTGACCGACTCGCGGGTGGCGATATCGATGCCTTCGCTGGCCACTTCGGCGAGGAAGTCGATCTGCTCCGGGGTGACCACGTAGGGCGGCAGGAAATACACCACGCTGCCCAGCGGGCGCAGCAGCGCACCGCGCGTGAGGGCATGCTGGTAGACCTGCAGGCCGCGGCGCTGCTGCCAGGGGTAGGCGCTCTTGCTGGCCTTGTCCTGCACCATCTCGATGGCCAGGGCCATGCCGGTCTGGCGCACTTCGGCCACGTGCGGGTGATCCACCAGGTGCGCGGTGGCGCTGGCCATGCGCGCGGCCAGGGCCTTGTTCTTCTCGATGACATTGTCGTCACGGAAGATATCCAGGGTCGCCAGGGCGGCGGCGCAGGCCAGCGGGTTGCCGGTGTAGGTGTGCGAGTGGAGGAAGGCGCGCAGGGTGGCGTAGTCGTCGTAGAAGGCGGCGTAGACGTTGTCGGTGGTGAGCACCGCGGCCATCGGCAGGTAGCCGCCGGTCAGCGCCTTGGACAGCACCAGGAAGTCCGGGGTGATGCCGGCCTGCTCGCAGGCGAACATGCTGCCGGTGCGGCCGAAGCCGACGGCAATCTCGTCGTGAATCAGGTGCACGCCGTAACGGTCGCAGGCCTCGCGCAGCAGCTTGAGGTACACCGGGTGGTACATGCGCATGCCGCCGGCGCCCTGGATCAGCGGCTCGACTATCACCGCGGCAACTTCGTGGTGGTGTTCTGCCAGGGTCTGTTCCATGGCGGCGAACATGGTGCGCGAGTGTTCTTCCCAGCCCATGCCTTCGGGGCGCAGGTAGCAGTCCGGGCTCGGCACCTTGATGGTGTCGAGCAGCAGCGCCTTGTAGGTGTCGGTGAACAGTGCCACGTCGCCCACCGACATCGCCGCCACCGTCTCGCCGTGGTAGCTGTTGGTCAGGGTGATGAAGCGTTTCTTGCCTGGCTTGCCGCTGTTGATCCAGTAGTGGTGGCTCATCTTCAGCGCCACTTCGATGCCCGAGGAGCCGTTGTCGGCGTAGAACACCTTGGACAGGCCGGCCGGGGTGATCTGCACCAGGCGCTCGGACAGCTCGATCACCGGCTCGTGGGTGAAGCCGGCGAGCATCACGTGCTCCAGGCTGTCGAGCTGGTCGCGGATGCGCTGGTTGATCCGCGGGTTGCCGTGGCCGAACACGTTGACCCACCAGGAGCTGACCGCATCCAGGTAGCGCTTGCCGTCGAAGTCCTCCAGCCACACGCCGTCGCCGCGCTTGATCGGGATCAGCGGCAGGCGTTCATGGTCCTTCATCTGCGTGCAGGGGTGCCAGAGCACGGCCAGGTCGCGCTGCATCCACTGGGCATTCAGGCTCATCGGGAGGTCTCCTCAATCGGTGGAGGGCAAGCCTACCAGAACCTGTTTGTCTGGCCTTGCTGATTGACCGATCAGTTCGGCGGATTCGCCTGGCCGCTGCCGTGGCCCTCACGTATCCTGCGCGCCAGTTTTTGTTCCCAGGGAATTTCCGTATGTCCGCAGTCTGGTTGCGCGCTGGTGCGCTGATGGTTTTGGCAGTTTTCAGCAGCCTGGCGCTGGGCAAGGACAAACAGCCCACGGCGATCGTGGTGGGTGGCGGCCTGGCCGGCCTGAGCGCTGCCGTCGAGCTGCAGGACAAGGGCTGGCAGGTCACCCTGCTGGAAGCCAAACCGAGCATCGGTGGGCGTTCCGGCCTGGCTACCAGCGAGTGGATCGGCAGCGCCAAGCTGCAGCCGACCCTGCATGCCTACCTCGAGCGCTTCAAGCTCAAGGCCCTGCCGGCGCCGGAGTATGTGCGCGTACCCGGCTACCTGATCGATGGCCGCTACCAGACGGCCGCCGAGCTGGCCAAGTCCGCACCGAGCACCGCCGAGGCCCTGGCGCGCTTCGACAAGAGCCTGGACGAACTGGCCGCTTCCATCGACGACCCGCTCAACCCGCTGACCAGCCACACCCTGAAAAGCCTGGACGCGATGACCACCGCGCGCTGGCTGGACAAGCTGGCCCTGCCGCCGACCGCGCGCGCCCTGGTCGACCAGCGCATCCGCTCGCGCTACGACGAACCGTCGCGCCTGTCGCTGCTCTACCTGGCGCAGCAGGCACGGGTCTACCGCGGCCTGCCGGACAGCGAGATGCGCGCCGCGCGCCTGCCCGGCGGTAGCCAGGTGCTGGCCCAGGCGCTGGCCAAGCAGATCAAGCTGGTGAAGACCGGGGCCTGGGTCTCGGCCATCGTCCAGGACAAGGACAAGGTCACCGTCAAGGTCGGTGCGACCGGCTACAGCGCCGACTACGTGGTGCTGGCCGTGCCGCTGCCGGCGCTGGGCAAGATCAACCTGACGCCGGCGCTGACTCCGCTGCAGAACAAGGCGCTGAAGGACATCAACTACGGTTGGCGCGACCAGATGCTGCTCAAGTTCAAGAAGCCGGTGTGGGGCAAGGCGCGCCTGACCGGCGAAGTATTCAGCGACAAGGGCCTGGGCGTGCTGTGGGTCGAACCGGCGCTCAAGGGCGGGGCCAACCTGCTGGTCAACCTGGCCGGCGACAACGCCCGCCTGATGAGCGCTTTCGGTGACCGCCAGCTGGTCGACCAGGTGCTGATCCGCTTCGACACCCTCTACCCGGGCGCCCGCGAGCAGTTCCAGGGCTACGAGCTGCGCCGCTTCGGTAAGGATCCGCTGGCCGGCGGTGCCTACCTGGCCTACGGCCCGGGCGAGATCAGCCAGTACTGGCGCCTGTGGGAGCAGCCGCTGGGCCGCGTGCTGTTCGCCGGCGAGCACACCGACTCGCTGTACCCGGGCACTCTCGAAGGCGCCCTGCGCAGCGGCCAGCGCGTCGCCCGCCAGGCCGCCGACCTGTACGCCGGCAAGCCAGCCGTGGTGGCGGACAAGGTGGCCAAGGCCGAGCCGACCAAGTCGGGCCAGGACAAGGACGCCAAGCCGGGCTTCTTCTCCCGCCTGTTCAACTGAGGCTCCGAGTCGTAGGGCGGGTGCAACCCGCGCAGCGCTCACGCGGGTTCACCCGCCCTGCGAGTGGCCGCTCATCCCGCGCAAAGCGCCGTCCAGGCGCCTGGCGCGGAACCGGCGCAGGTCTGCCCGGACTAAGCTGAGCCGGGCGGCATCCCGCAAAGCTATCTGTTTACTCGATATTTCGAAGCGAAATTTTCCGCTTTAAATCGATGCGTTTGCCGCTAGGCTTGGCCCATCGATTTTTACGGAAGTCTCGCAATGCAGTGGCGCAACTCTAGCTCCCGTTACGGCCTGGTCAGCATCCTGCTGCACTGGGTCGCCGCCCTGGCGGTGTTCGGCCTGTTCGGCCTCGGCCTGTGGATGCGCGGGCTGGACTACTACAGCAGCTGGTATCGCACTGCCCCTGACCTGCACAAGAGCATCGGCATTGTCCTGTTCATGCTGATGCTGGCGCGCCTGCTGTGGCGCTTCCTCAGCCCGCCACCGGGCGCCCCGGCCAACCACGGCGCGCTCACCCGCCTGGCTTCCAAGGCCGGCCACGGCCTGCTCTATCTCGGCCTGTTCGCCCTGATGATTTCCGGCTACCTGATTTCCACCGCCGATGCCCGCGGCATCGCCGTGTTCGGCCTGTTCGAGGTACCGGCGACCCTGACCAGCATTCCCGACCAGGCCGACGTCGCTGGCCTGATCCACAAATACCTGGCCTGGGGCCTGGTGATCTTCGCCGGCCTGCATGCGCTGGCCGCCCTCAAACACCATTTCATCGACCGTGACGCCACCCTGGTGCGCATGTTCGGTCGTTCCGGCAAGTAACCCACAAGGAGATTGCACATGCTCAAGAAAACCCTCGCGGCCCTGACCCTGGGCGCGGCCCTGTTCGCTGGCCAGGCCATGGCTACCGACTACGCCATCGACAAACAGGGCCAGCACGCCTTCATCACCTTCAAGATCAGCCACCTGGGCTACAGCTTCATCTACGGCAGCTTCAAGGACTTCGATGGCGGCTTCAGCTTCGATGCCGCGGCGCCGGAGGCGAGCAAGGTCAATGTCACCATCAACACCGCCAGCGTTGACTCCAACCATGCCGAGCGCGACAAGCACCTGCGCAGCGGCGATTTCCTCAACGTGGCCAAGCACCCGACCGCGACCTTCGTCTCCACCGCAGTCAAGTCCACCGGTACCGGCACCGCCGACATCACCGGCAACCTGACCCTCAACGGCGTGACCAAGCCGGTGGTGATCGCCGCCAAGTTCATCGGCGAAGGCAGCGACCCGTGGGGCGGCTACCGTGCCGGCTTCGAGGGCAGCACCAAGCTGAAGCTGAAGGACTTCGACATCCAGAAGGATCTCGGCCCGGCGTCCCAGGAAGTGGAGCTGATCATCTCCCTGGAAGGCGTGCGCGAATAAGCCGAAGGGTTTTTCGCAGACATGAAAAAGCCGGCGCTGAGCCGGCTTTTTCATGGGCGGGGGAAACGCCTCAGTCCTGCTTGCGGGTCAGCAGCGCCGGCTTCTCGCCACGCGGGCGGGAGTTGGACAGGCTATCCAGCTGCTCGGCCGTCGGCAGGCGCTCACCCTTGCGGATGATCAGCGGCTGCTTGCTGGCCCGCGAGTCCTGCACGGCTGGCTCCTGGCGCTCGCTGCGCGAGTCGTCGCGCCGGCCGCCGCCATTGCCGCGACCCTGGCCACCGCCGCTGCGGCCTTGACCGCCCTGACGCTGACCACCGCCGCCACCATTGCGGCCTTTCTGACCGCCCTGGCCGCCACCGCTACCCTGACGGGCGCCTTGGCCAGCGCCGCCACTACGGCCTTGACCGCTCTGACCCTGGCCTTGGCCGCCACGACGCTGGTTGCGTCCGGGTGCCTTCGGCGGGTTGGGGCTGACGTAGTCGGCACGGTTGCCGAAGTTGTCGAACTCGTCGTCGAGGAACTCTTCCGGGTCACGCTCCGGCGGCAGAGCCTGAGGCTGCGGGCGGGCGGCACGCTGCTCGCGCGGTTCACGCGGCTGGCGCGGCTGCTGTTGCTGTTGTTCGCCGTTGCCCTGGGGCTGGCCTTCACCTTTACCCTTGCCGCGGCGGTTGCGCGAACGCTTGGGTTTGCCTTCGCCGCCACCGGCTTCGGCATTGTTGCGCTCGCGTTGCGGGCGGTCGGCGCGCGGCTGGCGCTCCGGACGCGGGCCGCGCACTTCCGGCTTTTCCGCTTCGACGCTGGCCGGGTCGAAGCCCAGGGTGTCGCCATCGGCGATCTTCTGCTTGGTCAGGCGCTCGATGCCCTTGAGCAGCTTCTCTTCGTCCGGCGCTACCAGCGAGATCGCCTCGCCGCTACGGCCGGCACGGCCGGTACGGCCGATGCGGTGCACGTAGTCTTCCTCGACGTTGGGTAGTTCGAAGTTGACCACGTGCGGCAGCTGGTCGATATCCAGGCCGCGGGCGGCGATATCGGTGGCGACCAGGATGCGTACCTGGTTGGCCTTGAAGTCGGCCAGGGCCTTGGTGCGCGCGTTCTGGCTCTTGTTGCCGTGGATCGCGGCAGCGCTCAGACCGTGCTTGTCGAGGTACTCGGCCAGGCGGTTGGCGCCGTGCTTGGTGCGGGTGAACACCAGCACCTGCTCCCAGGCACCCTGGGTCACCAGGTGGGCGAGCAGGGCACGCTTGTGGCTGGCCGGCAGGCGGAATACGCGCTGCTCGATGCGCTCTACCGTGGTGTTCGGCGGAGTGACTTCGATGCGCTCCGGGTTGTGCAGCAACTTGCCGGCGAGATCGGTGATGTCCTTGGAGAAGGTTGCCGAGAACAGCAGGTTCTGCCGCTGTGCGGGGAGCTTGGCCAGCACCTTCTTGACGTCGTGGATGAAGCCCATGTCGAGCATGCGGTCGGCTTCGTCGAGCACCAGGATTTCCACGTGGGCCAGGTCGACGGCCTTCTGGCCGGCCAGGTCGAGCAGGCGGCCGGGGCAGGCGACCAGTACGTCGACACCTTTGGCCAGGGCCTGTACCTGCGGGTTCATGCCGACGCCGCCGAAGATGCAGGCGCTGACCAGGGGCAGGTCGCGGGCATAGACCTTGAAGCTGTCGTGTACTTGCGCAGCCAGCTCACGGGTCGGGGTCAGAACCAGCACCCGCGGCTGACGTGGGCCGTGGCGGTGCGACTTGTCTGGATGGCCGCCGGGGAACAGGCGTTCGAGAACCGGGAGGGCGAAACCGCCGGTTTTACCAGTACCCGTCTGGGCGGCGACCATCAGGTCGCGACCTTGCAACACGGCGGGGATGGCCCGCTGTTGCACCGGAGTGGGCTGGGTGTAGCCGGCAGCTTCTACGGCACTGGCTAGAGCCTCGGAGAGACCGAGGGAAACAAAGGACATGAGTCATCCTGTCTGTATAGGGCGAAGGCCCGATGGGGAAATTGCCTGGCTTGAATCGCTCTCATAGGGCGCGATCCCGTCCGGTCCTGCTGGGCGATGGGTTGCCGAGCATCCGGGCGTAAGCCTGGCGGGAGCCCCGAGTATAACAGAGCAACAGGGCTGCGCAGCTACCTGCCCGTCGGCTGGCTCAGCGGGCGGTCGAGGCCACATGGTTGTCCGGGTTGGCGTAACGGGCCTGCAGGCGGGCGTAGCTGTCTTCCCGTTTGAAACGCTGCAGCTCGCGGGCGAAATCATCGGCCAGGGCCTGCAGGCGCGGGTCGCGGCGCAGGGCCAGGTACAGGCGGTCGCTGCCCAATGGCGTGGGGTTGTAGCCGAGCTGCTGGTCGAGGCCGAGCTGGCTGGCGAGGAACAGGCCGGCACGGCGGTCGTTGACCACCAGGTCGACGCGATTGCGCAGCAGCTTGCCGAAATTGGCCTCGTGGCTGGGCGCTTCCTCGCGGCTGAACAGCCTGGAGTTGCGGAACTTCGTGTTGTTGTACCAGTAGCCGGGGGAGGTACCGATCAGCAGGTCGCGCAGGTCGTCCAGCTGGCGATAGGGATAGGGTCGGTTGCGGGCGAAGAACAGCACGAACTGCACGTCCGACAGCGGCTCCTCGACGAACAGCATCTGCGACTCGCGTTCGGGGATGCGGAAAATGTCGAGGATGGCGTCGGCCTGGCCCTGCTGGAGTTCCAGCAGGCAGCGCTTCCACGGCATGAACTGCCACTGCGCCTCGACGTTCAGGCGGCGCAGCACTTCGCGGGTGATCTCGTAGTCCAGCCCGGCCGGCTGGCCGTTCTCTTCATAGACGTAAGGCGCCCAGGCCTCGGTGACGATGCGTAGCGGTTCCGCCCGTGCCGCGAGGGCAAGGCTGCATAACAAAAGGGCGGCAATTATCTGGCGCTGGAATACTGGCATATGGCCAGAATACGAGGTTGGCCCGCATCAGGGAAGTCAGCAGTTGGTCGAATATTCGCCAGTTGAATGGCGATCATTCACGCGGCAGGAGTTGCGTGCGGGCAAGAAAAAGCCGGGCATGCCCGGCTCGTTCGAATCTGCACAAGTCTCAACGCGGCAGTTTGAGATTGTTCCAGATGGCCAGGCTCGGCTCGGCCTGGTTCAGCGTATAGAAGTGCAGACCCGGTGCGCCGCCCTGCAGCAGGCGTTCGCACATCTCGGTCACCACCTGCTCGCCGTATGCCTGGATGCTTTGCAGGTCGTCGCCATAGGCTTCCAGCTGCTTGCGGATCCAGCGCGGGATCTCGGCGCCGCAGGCGTCGGAGAAGCGCGCCAGCTTGCTGTAGTTGGTGATCGGCATGATGCCCGGCACGATCGGTAGATCCACGCCCAGCTTGCGCACGCGCTCGACGAAGTAGAAGTAGCAGTCGGCGCTGAAGAAGTACTGGGTGATGGCGCTGTCGGCGCCGGCCTTGGCCTTGCGCACGAAGTTGGCCAGGTCGTCCTCGAAATTGCGCGCCTGCGGATGCACTTCCGGGTAGGCGGCGACTTCGATATGGAAGTGATCGCCGGTTTCCGCGCGGATGAACTCCACCAGCTCGTTGGCGTAGCGCAGCTCGCCGCTGGCCATGCCCATGCCCGACGGCAGGTCGCCGCGCAGGGCGACGATGCGCTTGATGCCGGAGTTCTTGTACTGGCTGAGCAGGCTGCGCAGCTCGTCCTTGCTGTCGCCGACGCAGGACAGGTGCGGCGCGGTCTGCACGCCCACTTCGCCATCCAGCTGCAGCACGGTGTTCAGCGTGCGGTCGCGAGTGGAGCCACCGGCACCGTAGGTGCAGGAGAAGAAATCGGGGTTGTAGGTCGCCAGCTGACGGGCGACGTTCAGCAGTTTTTCATGCCCGGCTTCGGTCTTCGTCGGGAAGAACTCGAAGCTGTAACGGCGTTCTTGAGACATGGGGATTCCCTTTAGCAGCAGGCTGCAGGTGCGCGGGCACCTGCAGCCTGTGGCTTGCAGCGGCGATTAGTAGCGGTAGGCGTCCGGCTTGAACGGGCCTTCCACGGTCACGCCGATGTACTCGGCCTGCTTGCTGGTCAGCTGGGTGACCACGCCACCGAAGCCCTTGACCATTTCCAGGGCCACTTCTTCGTCGAGTTTCTTCGGCAGCACTTCCACGGTCAGGCGGGCGGCTTTCTTCTCGGCGGACAGGTTGGCGAACTTCTGCTCGTACAGGAAGATCTGCGCCAGTACCTGGTTGGCAAAGGAACCGTCCATGATCCGGCTCGGGTGGCCGGTGGCGTTGCCCAGGTTGACCAGGCGGCCTTCGGCCAGCAGGATCAGGTAGTCCTCGTTGCGCGGGTCGAAGGTACCAGCGCCGGTGCGGTGGATCTTGTGCACCTGCGGTTTGACCTCTTCCCAGGCCCAGGTTTTGCGCATGAATGCAGTGTCGATCTCGTTGTCGAAGTGACCGATGTTGCACACCACGGCGCGCTTCTTCAGGGCCTTGAGCATGTTGGCGTCGCAGACGTTGACGTTACCGGTAGTGGTGACGATCAGGTCGATCTTGCCCAGCAGGGCCTTGTCGATGCTGGCTTCGGTGCCATCGTTGAGGCCGTTCAGGTACGGCGAGGCGACTTCGAAGCCGTCCATGCAGGCCTGCATGGCGCAGATCGGGTCGATCTCGGAAACCTTCACGATCATGCCTTCCTGACGCAGGGACTGGGCCGAACCCTTGCCCACGTCGCCGTAGCCGATCACCAGGGCCTGCTTGCCGGACAGCAGGTGGTCGACGCCGCGCTTGATGGCGTCGTTGAGGCTGTGACGGCAGCCGTACTTGTTGTCGTTCTTGCTCTTGGTCACCGAGTCGTTGACGTTGATCGCCGGGACTTTCAGGGTGCCGGCCTTGAGCATGTCGAGCAGGCGGTGCACACCGGTGGTGGTCTCTTCGGTGATGCCGTGGATCTTGTCCAGCATGGCCGGGTAGCGCTCGTGGATGATCTGGGTCAGGTCGCCGCCGTCGTCCAGGATCATGTTGGCGTCCCACGGCTGACCGTCTTTCAGGATGGTCTGCTCGATGCACCACTCGTACTCTTCTTCGGTCTCACCTTTCCAGGCGAACACCGGGATGCCGGCGGCGGCGATGGCGGCAGCGGCCTGATCCTGGGTGGAGAAGATGTTGCAGGACGACCAGCGCACTTCGGCGCCCAGCGCGATCAGGGTCTCGATCAGTACGCCGGTCTGGATGGTCATGTGGATGCAGCCGATGATCTTGGCGCCTTTCAGCGGTTGCTCACCGGCGTACTTGCGACGCAGGCCCATCAGTGCCGGCATTTCCGACTCGGCGATGATCAGCTCTTTGCGGCCCCAATCGGCCAGGGAAATGTCGGCGACTTTGAAATCGTTGAAAGCCATGCAATAGCACTCCATTCGTTGTCTGCGAATGGGCGCCGTTGATGCGTATGGTTAACGCCCCATCCGAGCCTGACAGCTGGAAGCCTGATTCGAAACAGGTCTTTCAGTCTGCTGCAGCGCCCCTCGGACAGGTGGCGGGAGCGACCGGAGCTGTGCCGGCCGCGTGAAGCCCGGCGATTATAGCCAGGCCGAGGCGCCAGCCCAAGGCTTTCCGTCGGCGGTCGCGGGAGTTGCGTTGACACGGCTCGGCCGGTGCTTGCCGCTGGCGCAATCGCGGCAAGGCACTGTGACGGTGCGCCCGGCCGCGGCCGGCTGCTTGCAGGCAGCCATGGTCGTAGAGCCTGGCCGGGCAGGGCGGCGCGGCGCCATGGCAGCGGCGTGCTCCGGGCTGTGGCGCGAGCACCGCAAGTGGGCTGGCGCCTGCCCTGCGGCGGGGCGCAGCCCTTGGTCGGATGGCGCGGCCGGCGGCTCTCCCGGCCGCAGTGGGCGGACTAGTGTTTCTCTGCGGCAGGGTTGCCGCAGCTACCAGTCCGGAGGGCGCCATGTCTCCCACCCAACTCTTCGATCGCCTGCTGTGCTCGATCGGTTTGCGTACCCTGAATCAGCAGTTCCTGTTTTCCTATGCGCTGATGTTCCTGCTGGCCGTCGTTGCCTCGGTGGCGCTGTACCTGAGCATGTCGGTGTCGCCGGAGACCATCAACGTGGCCGGCGCCCAGCGCATGCTCAGCCAGAAGATGACCAAGGAGGCCCTGCTGCTGCACCAGGGCGCCATTCCCCGTAGCGCGCTCGACGCCACCATCGCCCAGTTCGACCAGGCTCACCGCGATCTGCTGGCGGGTAACCGCGCGCGCAATATCAGCGCCATCCAGGTGCCCGAGGTGCAGGCGCAGATGGCTGCGGTCGGGCGCCTGTGGGCGGATTTCCGCCCGCGCCTGGAGCAGGTCGCCGGCGGTGCTCAGGATGTCGACCTGCAGGGCCTGGAGGCGGCCTCGGTGACCCTGCTGAAGGAAATGAACAAGGCGGTCGGCCTGCTGGCCAGCCATGTGGAAAGCTCGCAGCGGCGGCAGATGTGGCTGGCCTTCGCCTGTGTGCTGGGCATCCTGGTGCTGGTGGTGCTGGGCCGCCAGTTCGGCCTCAGCCCACTGATGCGCGATCTGCGCGCCGTTGAGGTGGCGCTGACCCGGGTCGGCGGCGGTGACTTCACCAGCGGGCTGCAGGGCGGCCAGCAGGATAACGAGATCGGCCGCATCTTCGCCGGCTACAACCGCATGCAGGAGCAGGTGCGCACGCTGCTGGCGCAGGTCAAGGACAGCGGTGAGCGCACCGGTTGGCATGTCGATCAGGCCGCCAGCGCGGCGGGAGCGGCGGGCGCGGATGTGCGCCAGCAGCATGAGGATCTGGATCAGGTGGCCACGGCGATGAACGAGATGAGCGCCACCGTGGCCGAGGTGGCCCGCCATGCGGTGGGCGCGGCCGACTCGGCGCGTGGCGCCGACGGCCATGCGCGCACCGGGCAGCAGGCGGTACGCCGCAGCGCCGAGCTGATCGAGGCGCTGACCGGCCAGCTGCAGCGCAGCGGCCAGCAGATCGAGCGGCTGGAGGCGGAGACTGCCGGCGTTGGCCAGGTGCTGGAGGTGATCACCAGCATTGCCCAGCAGACCAACCTGCTCGCGCTCAATGCCGCCATCGAGGCGGCGCGGGCTGGCGAGGCCGGGCGCGGCTTCGCGGTGGTCGCCGACGAGGTGCGCACCCTGGCCAGTCGTACCCAGCAGTCCACCGGCGAGATCCAGGCGATCATCCAGCGCCTGCAGGACGGCGCGCGCCAGGCGGTGCTGGCCGTACGCCAGAGTGCCGGCATGGCGCGCGAGAACCAGACCCATATCGGCGAGGCCACGACGGTGCTGGAGCACATAGTCGGTGCGGTGGACAGCATCAGCGCGATGAACGCGCAGATCGCCACCGCCGCCGAGGAGCAGAGCCAGGTGGCGGCGGAAATCGACCAGCGCATCGTGCATATCTCCGGCCTGGCCGAGCGCAGCCATGGCGACACCGACCGGGTGGTGGAGGCCAGCTCGGAAATCCAGGCCGAGGTGCGCCGGCTCAACGAGCGGCTTGGGCATTTCCGTACCTGAGGCTGGCTATCGCGGCGATTGAAATCCTTGGCGCGACAGTAGCGCCGGGGTGCTTCATCCTGTCTCTCGAAACTGACCAGGCAGACAGGAGTGGTGATGAATTTCCACACACGCAAATGGGTCAAGCCCGAAGACCTCAACCCCAACGGCACCTTGTTCGGCGGCAGCCTGCTGAAATGGATCGACGAGGAGGCGGCGATCTACGCGATCGTCCAGCTGGGCAGCCAGACGGTAGTGACCAAGCTGATCTCCGAGATCAACTTCGTCAGCTCGGCGCGCCAGGGCGACATCATCGAGCTGGGTATCACCGCCACCACGTTCGGCAAGAGCTCGATCACCCTGCGCTGTGAGGTGCGCAACAAGATCACCCGCAAGAGCATCCTGACCATCGACCGCATGGTCTTCGTCAACCTGGGGGCGGATGGTCTGCCGGCGCCCCATGGCAAGACCGAGATCACCTACAGCCGCGACCGTTTCCGCGACGAGCCTGCGACAGCCTAGCGCTTGGCGGGCGGGCGCAGACTGGTAATACTGTCGCCCCTCCGCCCCAACCGGCTGCCGATGATGAAGTCCAAACTGCTCCTGGCCCTGCTGGCCTGCACCCTGATTGCCGGCTGCGACCGGGTCGATCCCAATTCGCCGCTGGGCAAGCGCCAGGCGATTTTCAAGCAGATGCTGAAATCCAGCGAAGAGTTGGGCGGCATGCTGCGCGGGCGAATCCCCTTCAATGGTGAGCAGTTTGCCGCCGGCGCCAAGCACCTCGATGAACTGGCGCAGCAGCCCTGGCAGCACTTTCCGCAGCAGCGCGAGGAGGGTGGCGACAGCGATGCGCGTGCCGAAGTGTGGCAGCGCCAGGAGCGCTTCCAGCAGCTGGCCCACGAGCTGGAGCAGGCCACTGGCGCCCTGGCGGCGGCCACTGCCCAGCCGCCACTGAAGGCGGAAACCCTGGCGCCGCTGGTGCAGCGCGTGGAAGACGGCTGCGAAGGCTGCCACAAGGAATTTCGCGTCTACTGACCTAAAAGCCGGCCACGCCGGCGGCTTGCAGCTGCCGGCGTAGCGCCAGCACTTCCGGGTGGTGGAAAAACGCCACCAGTTGTTGGGCGCGCTGCGCGCCGATGCCATTGAAGCTATCCCACTGCTGCGCATCCCGGGCGGCCAGGCTGTCCCAGTCGCCGTCCAGCGGCGCCGCACCGCTGGGCGGCAGGCCCAGGGCCTTGAGCCATTGGCCGAATGGCCGCTGGCGTGCGCCGGCAAAGCTCTGCTGCAGGGTGTTGGCGCTGCGCGCGGCGAAGCCGGGAGTGGTGGCCAGTTCCTGCGGCTTCAGCGTTAGCCAGTCGAGCAGGCCATTCAGTTTGCCGGCCGCCTGCAGCTTGTCCCAGGTGCCGGCACCAACGCCGGACAGCTGCAAACCCTGCTTGCCGCCGAGCCACACCAGGCGCGCGCGGAACTGGCTGGCGCAACCGGCATCCGGGTGCCAGCAGCTCAGCGCGTCATAGTCGGCGGCGCGCGGCGCCTGTACCGCTGCCCGTTCGGTGCTGCGCCAGACCACGCTATCCAGGCGGGCGATGGTCAGCCCGGCCAGGGCGATGGCCACCTGGTCGCCGGGGCGCGCATCGAGAGCCTGCCAGCGCTGCAGCGAGCCGAGGCTGACGCGCTGGATGCTGCGCCCATCCAGCTGCACCGGCTGCAGTTGCAGCACCGGGGTGATGCGCCCGCTGCGGCCGATGTTGAACTGTACCGCGCGCACCTCCGTCAGCGCCTGGGCCACCGGGTATTTCCACGCTGCCGCCCATTGCGGCGGTTCGGCAGCCCAGCTGCTGCCGGCCGGGCGCCTGCCCTGGCGCAGCACCACACCGTCGCTGGCAAAGGGTAGGGCGCTGCGGTACCAGTGCTCGCGCCAGTGGCGGGCGGCGGCCAGGTCGGTGATCGGCTGGGTGGCCTCCACGCTGTCGACGAAGCCCAGGCGGCGTAGGCCGGCCAGGCGTTCGGCCATGCTCTCCGGGCCGTTCGGCCAGTCCCAGACGAACAGGCCGATCTGCGCCGCCGTCCGGCTATCCAGGCTGTGGCGTGCCAGGGCGCCGGCCACTTTGCCGCGCGCCCCGGCGCCGCCATCGCGGGCCTGCACATGGCCGGGCAGGCGCCAGTACAGCTCACCCTGCAGGAGTAGCTCGCCGGGCTCGGCCAGCTGCTGCGGAATGGCGGCGATCAGGCGTGCCTGGCTCGTCCAGTCCTGGCCGAAGCGGCCGTCGCCACGGCTGAGGGCCTGCTGCAGGACGCCGTCGCGGTAGACCAGGGTCACCGCCACGCCATCCACCTTGGGCTGGATCCACAGCTCGTGGCGTGGCTGCAGCCACTGCTGCACGGCGGCCTCGTCGCGCAGCTTGTTCAGCCCGGTCTGCGCCACCGGCAGGCGTACCTCGCCAGCCGTACCTTGCAGTGGATTGGCGGGAGCGGAGGCCTGGGCAGGGAAGCAGGCCTGCCAGTCGTCCAGACGTTGACGGGCCTGGTCGTACAGCTCGTCGCTGATCGGCGACTGGCCCTGGCGGTGGTAGGCCGCATCCCATTCGGCGATCTGCGCGCTGAGCGTCGTCAGCTCGCGCTGGGCCCGTTCGGGCGGCCAGGCGGGGCAGGGGGCGGCAAAGGAATCGAGGGCGAACGGAAGAAGGTATAACGCGATCCAGCGTGGCATATGAGCATCCTTGCTCGATAAGGGTGGCAATAGCCTAGTCGCCCTGTGGCGTGGTGGCTGATAGCATTGCGCCGCCATGCAGGGAGTCTGCTCAACAAGGAGGTATCTATGGCGACTATCGGTTTCTTTGTGCTGCTCGGCGGCTGGATCTGGTCGGTGGCCCGGGGGATTCAGGTGTCCATGCTGTGCGTGGTACTGAACTTCATTTTCCCACCCCTGGCCCAGGGCATCTTCTCGCTGTACGAGCCGCCCATCCGCGCGCCGCTGCTGACTATGGCGGCGGGCACGGCGCTGATGTATTTCGCCGGCGCATTGCGCTTCGCCGACAGCGGCCTGGGTTTCTCCTTCAATCTCTGAGTGCGTAGGGCGGGAGCAACCCGCATGACCCGGTCGCGGCTTTCACCCGCCCTGCTACTAGCCCGCTAACATGCCCATTACATGTTGTTTGCTCGGACGAGCTGCCACCTAAGCCCAGTATTCGCATGCCAGTGCGTAAGCTGGGTGAAGCCCGCGTGAGCCAATCTCCGCCAACAAAAAGCCCCGCACTAGGCGGGGCTTTTTGCATGGCTGGGAAACCTTACAGGCCGGCAGCGGCGCGCAGGTCGGCGACCTTGTCGGTCTTCTCCCAGGTGAAGGTGCTGAAGGTGTCGTTGCCGACAGTCTTCTGCTGCGGAGTGCGGCCGAAGTGGCCGTAGGCTGCGGTTTCCTGGTACATCGGGTGCAGCAGGTCGAGCATCTTGGTGATGGCGTACGGACGCAGGTCGAACACTTCACGCACCAGCTTGATGATCTTGTCTTCGGCGATCTTGTGGGTGCCGAAGGTGTTGATCGAGATGGAGGTCGGCTGGGCCACGCCGATGGCGTAGGACACCTGGATCTCGCAGCGGTCGGCCAGGCCGGCGGCCACGATGTTCTTGGCGACATAACGGCCGGCGTAGGCAGCCGAACGGTCGACCTTGGATGGATCCTTGCCGGAGAAGGCGCCGCCGCCGTGACGGGCCATGCCGCCGTAGGAGTCGACGATGATCTTGCGGCCGGTCAGGCCGCAGTCGCCCACCGGGCCGCCGATTACGAAGTTGCCGGTCGGGTTGATGTGGAACTGGGTGTCCTTGTGCAGCAGCTCGGCTGGCAGGGCGTGCTTGATGATCAGCTCCATCACGCCTTCACGCAGGTCGGCCAGCGACACTTCCGGGTTGTGCTGGGTGGACAGCACCACGGCGTCGATGCCGATCACTTTGCCGTTCTCGTACTGGCAGGTGACCTGGGACTTGGCGTCCGGGCGCAGCCAGGTCAGCAGACCGGACTTGCGCGCTTCGGCCTGGCGCTCGACCAGGGCGTGGGAGAAGCGGATCGGTGCCGGCATCAGCACGTCGGTCTCGTTGCTGGCGTAGCCGAACATCAGGCCCTGGTCACCGGCACCCTGGTCTTCCGGCTTGGCGCGGTCGACACCCTGGTTGATGTCCGGGGACTGCTTGCCAATGATGTTCATCACGCCGCAGGTGGCGCCGTCGAAGCCGACGTCGGAGCTGGTGTAGCCGATGTCGCAGATCACGTCACGGACGATCTGCTCGAGGTCGACCCAGGCGCTGGTGGTGACTTCGCCGGCGACGATGGCGACGCCGGTCTTGACCAGGGTTTCCACGGCCACGCGGGCGTGTTTGTCCTGGGCAATGATGGCGTCGAGGACGGCATCGGAAATCTGGTCGGCGATCTTGTCCGGGTGGCCTTCGGACACGGATTCGGAGGTAAACAGGGAGTATTCGCTCATTTCAAAATCCTATTCATTCCTGGGTTTGCTTCGCATCCGGCTTGGCGAAGTGCCGTACCTGAATCTGAAAGCCGTTCTTGAGGCCCACATAGAGGCTCTCGCCGGGCGTGAGCCCCGCGGCATCGGCCCAGCGGGCCAGATCTTCCTGTTCGAAGCCGAGCCAGAGATCGCCGCAGGCCGTCCTGGCCCAACTCTGGTCATGGCTGCACAACTCGGTAATCAGCAGGCTGCCGGTCGGTCTGACCAGGCGCGCCAGCTGCTTGAGCGCCTCGGCCGGGGCAGCGAAATGGTGCAGCACCATGTTCACCACCACGCAGTCGGCGGCATCGATCTCATCATTCAGGGCATCGGCGAGCTGCAGCTCGACGTTGCCCAGTTGTTCTTTATTACAGCGCTGGCGGGCCAGTTCGAGCATCGCCGTGCTGTTATCCAGCGCCACCACCTTGCCGAAACGCCGGGCCAGCTCGGGCAGGAAACCGCCATCGCCGGGGCCGACTTCCAGGGCCGTGGCGCCAGCGCTGAAGCCCAGGGCATCGAGCAGGGCCAGCACGCTGTCGCGGTACTGCGGCAGGCCGGCGATCAGATCCTGCTGGGCCTGGAACTTGTCCGCCGTCTTGGCGAAGAAGTCGCGGCTGGCGGCGGCGCGCTGGGCATGCACGGCGGCGATGCGCGCCTGCACGTCCTCCGGCAGCTGCAGTTCGTCGACTTCCGCCAGCAGCGCACCATGCAGGGTGCCGCCGAGCAGCTCGCTGTGTGGCAGGGCGCGGCGGTAGAACACCGCATTGCCTTCGCGGCGGGTGGCCACCAGGCCGGCCTGGGCCAGCACCTTGAGGTGGTGGCTCATACCCGACTGGCCGATGGCGAAGATCTGCGCCAGCTCCAGTACGCCAAACGAGTCGTTGGCCAGCGCGCGCAGCACGTTCAGGCGCAGCGGGTCGCCGCCGGCCTTGCACAGGGCGGCGAGCTCGTCGGCAGGCTCGAAACGGAGCTGGGGCACGCGCATATTCATAAGGGCCGCAGTCTAGTCGGTCACTTTTCAGTCAGCAACAGCAATATCAAAACTTTTTGATATTGCCCGGTGAGCCGGCCGCAATGCCCTGTACAGGCGCTGCCGGGCGGCTTTCGTCGATCTTTCATTGCCCCGCAGCGCCTGGCTGGGCGAAAATGCGCGCCTTTTTCCGCCTCTTTCATTTAGCAACAGTCCTTCCCAGGAGATTTAGCGATGCCCAGCCGTCGTGAGCGTGCCAATGCCATTCGTGCCCTCAGCATGGATGCCGTGCAGAAAGCCAACAGCGGCCACCCGGGTGCCCCCATGGGCATGGCGGACATCGCCGAAGTGCTGTGGCGCGACTATCTGCAGCACAACCCGAGCAACCCGAACTGGGCCGACCGCGACCGCTTCGTGCTGTCCAACGGCCACGGCTCGATGCTGATCTATTCGCTGCTGCACCTGACCGGCTACGACCTGGGCATCGACGACCTCAAGCAGTTCCGCCAGCTGCACAGCCGCACCCCGGGCCACCCGGAATACGGCTACACCCCGGGCGTCGAGACCACCACCGGCCCGCTGGGCCAGGGCATCGCCAACGCCGTCGGCTTCGCCATCGCCGAAAAAGTGCTGGGCGCGCAGTTCAACCGCCCGGGCCACGACGTGGTCAACCACTACACTTACGCCTTCCTCGGCGACGGCTGCATGATGGAAGGCATCAGCCATGAAGTCTGCTCGCTGGCCGGTACCCTGGGCCTGGGCAAGCTGATCGCTTTCTACGACGACAACGGCATCTCCATCGACGGCGAAGTCCACGGCTGGTTCACTGACGACACCCCGGCGCGCTTCGAGTCCTACGGCTGGCAGGTGATCCGCAATGTCGACGGCCATGACGCCGACGAGATCAAGACCGCCATCGAGACCGCACGCAAATCCAGCGACCGTCCGACCCTGATCTGCTGCAAGACCATCATCGGCTTCGGTTCGCCGAACAAGCAGGGCAAGGAAGAGTGCCACGGCGCCGCGCTGGGCAACGATGAAATCGCCCTGACCCGCGCCGCGCTGGGCTGGAACCACGGCCCGTTCGAGATTCCTTCGGAAATCTACGCCGAGTGGGACGCCAAGGAAGCCGGTGCTGCCCGTGAAGCCGCCTGGAACGACAAGTTCGCCGCCTACGCCGCCGCCCATCCGGAACTGGCTGCCGAGCTCAAGCGTCGCCTGGCGGGCGAGCTGCCGGCCGACTTCGCCGAGAAGTCCGCTGCCTACGTTGCCGAAGTCGCCGCCAAGGGCGAGACCATCGCCAGCCGCAAGGCCAGCCAGAACGCGCTGAACGCCTTCGGCCCGCTGCTGCCGGAATTCCTCGGCGGTTCCGCCGACCTGGCCGGTTCCAACCTGACCCTGTGGAAAGGCTGCAAGGGTGTCGAAGCGGCTGACGCTTCCGGCAACTACCTGTTCTACGGCGTACGCGAGTTCGGCATGAGCGCGATCATGAACGGCATCGCCCTGCACGGTGGTTTCATCCCGTACGGCGCGACCTTCCTGATCTTCATGGAATACGCCCGTAACGCCGTGCGCATGGCCGCGCTGATGAAGCAGCGCGTGCTGTTCGTGTTCACCCACGATTCCATCGGCCTTGGCGAAGACGGCCCGACCCACCAGCCGATCGAGCAGCTGGCCAGCCTGCGTGGCACGCCGAACCTGGACACCTGGCGCCCGGCCGATGCGGTGGAATCCGCAGTGGCCTGGAAGTACGCCATCGAGCGCGCCGACGGCCCGTCCGCACTGATCTTCAGCCGTCAGAACCTGCCGCACCAGGCCCGTGACGCCCAGCAGCTGGCCGATGTGGCCCGCGGTGCCTATGTGCTGAAAGACTGCGCCGGCGAGCCGGAACTGATCCTGATCGCCACCGGTTCGGAAGTCGGCCTGGCCGTACAGGCCTACGACAAACTGAGCGCGCAGGGCAAAAAGGTACGCGTGGTGTCCATGCCGTCGACCAGCGTGTTTGACCAGCAGGACGCTGCCTACAAGCAGGCCGTACTGCCGCTGCAGGTGGGCGCGCGCATTGCCATCGAGGCCGCGCATGTGGACTTCTGGTACAAGTACGTGGGCCTGGAAGGGCGCATCATCGGCATGACCACCTTCGGTGAGTCCGCCCCGGCGCCGGCGCTGTTCGAGGAGTTCGGCTTCACCGTCGACAACATCCTGGAAACCGCCGCCGAGCTGCTGGACGCCTAAGTGCCAGGTGGTGGTGGATGGCTGCGGCCATCCACCCTACGTGACTCCACCCTTGCGTAGGGTGGAAAACCCGCGAAGCGGTTTTCCACCTGCCAGACCGACGAAGAAACCATGGCCAAACGCCCCTACAAAGTCGCCCTCAACGGATACGGCCGTATCGGTCGTTGCGTGCTGCGCGCCTTGCACGAGCGCGGCGCTGCGGCCGGTTTCGAGATAGTCGCGCTGAACGACCTGGCCGACCAGGCCAGCATCGAATACCTGACTCGCTTCGACTCCACCCACGGCCGCTTCCCCGGCGAAGTGCGGGTCGACGGCGACTGCCTGCACATCAACGGCGACTGCGTGAAGGTGCTGCGCCAGGCCACCCCGGAAGGCATCGACTGGGCCGGCCTGGGCATCGACCTGTTGCTGGAGTGCTCCGGCGTCTACCACAGCCGCGCCGATGGCGAGCGCTTCCTGGTGGCCGGCGCGCCGCGGGTGCTGTTCTCCCAGCCGATGGCCAGCGAGGCTGACGTCGACGCCACCGTGGTTTACGGCGTCAACCAGGCCTGCCTGTCCGGCGCCGAGCGGCTGGTGTCCAACGCCTCCTGCACCACCAACTGCGCGGTGCCGCTGCTCAAGCTGCTCGACGAGGCGCTGGGCCTGGAGTACGTCTCCATCACCACCATCCACTCGGCGATGAACGACCAGCCGGTGATCGACGCCTACCACCACGAAGACCTGCGCCGCACGCGCTCGGCCTTCCAGTCGGTGATCCCGGTGTCCACCGGCCTGGCCCGTGGTATCGAACGCCTGCTGCCGGAGCTGGCCGGGCGCATCCAGGCCAAGGCCATCCGCGTGCCGACGGTCAATGTCTCCTGCCTGGACATCACCCTGCAGGTGGCGCGTGACACCAGTGCCGCCGAGATCAACGCCTTGCTGCGCCAGGCCGCCGAAGCCGGCCCCCTGAAGAATCTCGTGGCCTATACCGAGCTGCCGCACGCCAGCTGCGATTTCAACCACGACGCCCATTCGGCGATTGTCGACGGTAGCCAGACCCGCGTGTCCGGCCCGCGCCTGGTCAACCTGCTGGCCTGGTTCGACAACGAATGGGGCTTTGCCAACCGCATGCTCGACGTCGCGGAACACTTCCTCGCCGTTTCGACTGTTTCCAACTAACCAGCCCCTTGTGAAGGACTGACCATGACCGTTTTGAAGATGACCGACCTCGACCTCGCCGGTAAGCGCGTGCTGATCCGCGAAGACCTCAACGTCCCGGTGAAGGACGGCGTGGTGAAGAGCGACGCGCGCATCCTCGCTTCCCTGCCGACCATCAAGCTGGCCCTGGAGAAGGGCGCGGCGGTCATGGTCTGCTCGCACCTGGGGCGTCCGACCGAAGGCGAGTTCAGTGAAGAGAACAGCCTGGCGCCGGTGGCGGCCTACCTGAGCAAAGCCCTGGGCCGCGACGTACCGCTGGTCAAGGACTACCTCGGCGGCGTCGAGGTCAAGGCTGGCGACGTGGTGCTGTTCGAGAACGTGCGCTTCAACAAGGGCGAGAAGAAAAACGCCGACGAACTGGCCCAGCAATACGCTGCCCTGTGCGACGTGTTCGTCATGGACGCCTTCGGCACCGCCCACCGCGCCGAGGGTTCGACCCATGGCGTGGCCAAGTTCGCCAAGGTCGCCGCGGCCGGCCCGCTGCTGGCTGCCGAGCTGGACGCCCTGGGCAAGGCCCTGGACAAGCCGAACCGCCCGATGCTGGCCATCGTCGCCGGCTCCAAGGTGTCGACCAAGCTCGACGTGCTGAACAGCCTGGCCGAGATCTGCGACCAGCTGATCGTCGGCGGCGGCATCGCCAACACCTTCCTCGCCGCCGCCGGCTACCCGGTCGGCAAGTCGCTGCATGAAGCCGAGCTGCTGGACACCGCCAAGGCCATCGCCGCCAAGGTCAGCGTGCCGCTGCCGGTCGACGTGGTAGTGGCCAAGGCCTTCGCCGAAGACGCCGAAGCCACCGTGAAAGCCATCGCCGACGTCGCCGAAGACGACATGATCCTCGACATTGGCCCGCAAACTGCTGCGCAGTTCGCCGAGATGCTCAAGGCCTCGCAGACCATCCTGTGGAACGGCCCGGTTGGCGTGTTCGAGTTCGACCAGTTCGGCAACGGCACCAAGGTACTGGCCCAGGCCATCGCCGACAGCGCGGCGTTCTCCATTGCCGGCGGTGGCGACACCCTGGCCGCCATCGACAAGTACGGCGTGGCCGCGCAGATCTCCTACATCTCCACCGGTGGTGGCGCCTTCCTCGAGTTCGTCGAGGGCAAGGTACTGCCGGCCGTGGAAGTGCTGGAGCAGCGCGCCAAGTAAGCCAATCCACCTGCGGCTGGGAAGGAGTTGCCCATGATCAGACAAGGATGCATCACCCTGGCCCTGGCCGCCCTGCTGGGCGGCTGTGCCAGCCAGCCGTCAGCCAGCGACGTGTGGACGCGCTGGGTGTGCGACAGCCAGGCCGAAGTGCTGTGGCGTCCGGTGGGCGACGACGCGGTCGACCTGCGTCTGGGCGGCGGCGATATCGTTCATCGCCTGCAGCGTGAACCCTCCGGCTCCGGCGCGCTCTATAGCGACGGCATGCTGGCCTTCCACACCAAGGGTGACGAGGGACTGGTCTACCGGGTGGCCGACGACGACCTGATCGGTCGCGGCTGCAAGGCGCAATAAACGAATAGTTGGGATGAGGGCCGACCCCTTATCCCATGAAACTTGAACATGGCCCGCCCCTGCGGCAGGCTTGCACGATTAACGACCCTTACCGGGAGACAGGAAAACCATGGCACTCATCAGCATGCGCCAGATGCTCGACCACGCCGCCGAATTCGGCTACGGCGTGCCGGCCTTCAACGTCAACAACCTCGAGCAGATGCGCGCGATCATGGAAGCGGCCGACAAGACCGACTCCCCGGTGATCGTCCAGGCTTCCGCCGGTGCCCGCAAATACGCCGGCGCGCCCTTCCTGCGCCACCTGATCCTGGCCGCCATCGAAGAATTCCCGCATATCCCGGTGTGCATGCACCAGGACCACGGCACCAGCCCGGACGTGTGCCAGCGCTCGATCCAGCTGGGCTTCAGCTCGGTGATGATGGACGGCTCGCTGAAAGAAGATGGCAAGACCCCGGCCGACTACGACTACAACGTGCGCGTGACCCAGCAGACCGTAGCCTTCGCCCACGCCTGCGGCGTGTCGGTAGAGGGTGAGCTGGGCTGCCTGGGCAGCCTAGAAACCGGCATGGCCGGTGAAGAAGACGGCGTTGGCGCCGAGGGCGTGCTGGATCACAGCCAGCTGCTCACCGATCCGGAAGAGGCCGCGGCCTTCGTCAAGGCCACCCAGGTCGACGCCCTGGCCATCGCCATCGGCACCAGCCACGGCGCCTACAAGTTCACCAAGCCGCCAACCGGCGACGTGCTCTCCATCGAGCGCATCAAGGAAATCCACAAGCGCATCCCCAACACCCACCTGGTGATGCACGGTTCCTCCTCGGTGCCGCAAGAGTGGCTGAAGGTGATCAACGAGTTCGGCGGCGACATCAAGGAAACCTACGGTGTGCCGGTCGAGGAAATCGTCGAAGGCATCAAGCACGGCGTACGCAAGGTCAACATCGACACCGACCTGCGCCTGGCCTCCACCGGTGCCATCCGCCGCATGATGGCCGAGCACCCGAGCGAGTTCGACCCGCGCAAGTTCTTCGCCAAGACCATCGTCGCCATGCGTGACATCTGCATCGCCCGCTACGAAGCCTTCGGCACCGCCGGCAACGCCTCCAAGATCAAGCCGATCAACCTGGAAGGCATGTTCCAGCGCTACGCCAGCGGCGAGCTGACCGCCAAGGTCAACTAAGCGCAGCTGCTGACAAAAGCCCCGCCATGCGGGGCTTTTGTTTTTGGGGGAAGACCATGTCGCTACGTTTGCCCGGCGCCCTGTGCGCCCTTCTGCTACTCGCCGGCTGTGCTCAGCAGCCGCCAACCGTTGCGCCGACCGCGCCGCAGCCTGCACCGCCGAGCGATCCGCTGCGCTGCGTCACGCGCGCCGAGTGCACCACCAAGGTCTCGCGCACCCTGCTGTTCGTCTTCGACTACGCGGCTGCCGGCGGTGCCCTGGTAGAGCGCGATGGGCGCCTGCTGTTCACCCCGGATACGGTGACAAGCGGTGATTGGCCGGCGCTGCAGATTCGCTTGGCCGCGGCGGCTGACAGCCACTTCGAATTCAGCAGCGCATGTCGGGCGCAGGGTTGTCGCTATCAGGATGAGCAGCTGCGCCGGGTCTACCGCAGCTACCTGGCCGGTGCACCCTGCTCGCTGCTGCTGGACAGTGCCATCCGCGGCTGCCGAGAATAGCCCCATGAATGCCCTCAAATACCTCCAGGCCTACTCGCCGCATGTGCAGCAGCAGGTGCTGCAGATGATTGCCGACGACCGCCTGGGTGATTACCTGGCCAAGCGCTATCCCAACCGCCACCAGATCCAGAGCGACAAGGCGCTGTACGGCTACACCACCGAGCTCAAGCAGGAATACCTGCGCAGCGCGCCGGCCATCGACAAGGTGCTCTACGACAACCGCCTCGACCTCACCCACCGCGCCCTCGGCCTGCACACGGCGGTATCGCGGGTACAGGGCGGCAAGCTCAAGGCGAAGAAGGAAATTCGCGTGGCCGCGCTGTTCAAGGAAGCCGCGCCGGAATTTCTCAACATGATCGTGGTGCACGAGCTGGCGCACCTGAAGGAGGCCGAACACAACAAGGCCTTCTACAAGCTGTGCCAGTACATGCTGCCGGACTACCACCAGCTCGAATTCGACCTGCGCCTGTACCTGACCTGGCGCGATCTGACGCCTGCCGGCTGAGCCGTACAAAAAACCGACAGGCGGCCGCAGGCCTTTCCCGCTGCGGCCTGTAGCCGTTCATCACCGGCTTATCCACAGGGCCATCCCCAGTCTCTGTGCACAACCTGGCGCGGGCGAGCCGAGCCGACCAGCGACGTCTCGGAACTGATGGCCAGGGGCTATGGTTAAAGCATGCCATTGGCAATGGACTCTCCCCCGTGCACGGCTGCGCGCCTTCCGTGGAGCCCCCTGATGAACAGCGTCCCGTCCACGCTGAGCTGCGAGCAGCTGAGCAGTTTCAGCCCGCTGGATTTCCTTACCCCAAGCTATCGGCAGCAGCTGCATGCCAGCCTCCAGTACCTGCAGCGCCCGGCCGGCACCCTGCTGCTGCAGAAGGGCGAGCGTTCGCTGGCGCAGTACTACCTGCTGGAGGGCAAGGTGGCGGTGGACAGCGGCCCCGGCAAGCAGACCGTCGAGGGCGGCACGCCGCAGGCACACCTGCCGCTCAACCCCGGCGCGACCAACCCGGCCTCGGTGCGGACGCTGACCGAGGTGCGCCTGTTCGCCGTCGAACACCAGCTGCTCGAGCGCCTGCTGGCCTGGAGCCAGGAGGCCGCCTACCAGGTGTCCAGCCTGGGCGGCGAGATGCTCGAGGAGCAGCACGACAGTGGCGAGGACTGGCTGGCCCGGCTGCTGGCCACGCCGCTGTTCGGCCGCCTGCCGCCGTCGCACCTGCATGCCCTGCTGGCGCGCTTCGAATACCAGGAGGTCAAGGCCGGCGACAGCGTGGTGCGCTATGGCGAACCCGGCGAGCACTTCTACGTGATCAAGCGCGGCCGCGCGCAGATCAGCCTGCCACCGGCCTACCGCGAGCAGCCGGCGCTGGTGCTGGGCTGCGGTGACTTCTTCGGTGAGGAGGCACTGGTCAGCGGCTCGGTGCGTGCGGCCAGCATCAGCATGCTGGAGGACGGCGAGCTGGCGCGCCTGCACCGCGACCACTTCGTCGAGCTGGTGCGCCCGACCCTGATCCCGCGGGTCAGCGGCGAGCAGCTGCGCAGCCTGGAGCAGCAGCCCGGGCGCAAGTACCTGCTGCTGGACGTGCGCCTGGCCGTGGAATACCGCCAGGGCCACCTGCCGGACAGTTTCAACCTGCCGGTGGCCAACCTGCGCACCCATGCCGACAGCCTGGATCGGGCCACCAGCTACATTGTCACCCCGGAGGCCGGCATCCGCAGCGAGCTGGCGGTGCACCTGCTCAACCAGATGGGCTTCGATGCCTACCTGTTGAGGGATGACTCGGCGGCCGCCTGAGCACCGCCGGGGCGCGCGTGCCGAGCGAGGACTGCCATGCTGCGTAGGCGCCTGTGGCTGCTGATTGTCTGTCTGTTGCTCGGTGGGCCGCTGCAGGCCCGTGAGTGGCTGGTGGTGGGCGCCGCCTTCCCGCAGGTGTACGAGCAGGGCGAAAACGGCCAGTTCCATGGCCTGGCCACGGATGTGCTGCGCCTGCTGGCGGCCGAACTGGGTGATGAGCTGCGCTTCGAGCTGTATCCCTGGGCCCGCGCCCAGCGCATGGTCGAACTGGGTGCGGCGGATATCCTGGTCGGCCCCTACCGTACCGCCGAGCGCGAGGCGCGCTTCGCTTTCGCCGCCGTACCCTTCTACCAGGATCGCATGGTGTTCTATGCCCGCCGCCAGGCATCGCCGCGCTGGGATGGCGACTTCGCCAGCCTGGCCGGGCAGCGTATCGCCGTGGTGCGTGGCTGGGCCTACGGCACGCGCTTCGAGGCGGCGCGCGCGCAGTTGCAGCTGGATACCGTGGAGAGCGTGCCCAACGGCCTGCGCATGCTGGCTGCCGGGCGCATCGAGCTGCTGGCCAGCAACCAGCGCAACACCCGGGCACCGCTGGCCGAGCTCGGCCTGGACGGCCAGCTGGTGCAGCTGCAGCCGGAGTTCGACGTGCAGCGCGGCTACTTCGCCTTCCCCCGCGACAGTGCCCATGCCGAACTGCGCGAGCGCTTCGACCGGGCCTTCACACGTGTCGTCGAACAGGGCCTGCTGGCCCGCCTGGCGGCGCCGCTGGAGGTGGAGGTGCCGTAGCCCGGCGTACGAATCGCCCGCCGGGTGCGCTCTGTGCACCAGCAGCCAGCTCGGGTGGCGCACCCTGCGGGATAGCATTCATTGCCACCCCAGGTACTCGAACACCCGTCATTCCCGCGCAGGCGGGAATCCAGTGTGCTATGCGAGCAACGCCTGGGCTCCCGCCTGCGCGGGAGCGACGGGGTGGCCGCTACTCCGCGTGCTCGATCAGCCAGCGCTGCTGGCCGATGCCGACCTCGTCGCCGGGGCCCTGGCCGAGCAGTTGCTGGCCCAGTGGCGCGCGCGGAGTGATCAGCATGATCTCGCCAGCCTCGCCTGGCAGCTTCAGGCCGGCACCGTCCGGGCCGAGCAGCAGGCACTGGCGCTGGCCGTCGCGGCCCAGCAGATGCACCAGCGTACCGAGCTGGATGCCCTGTTCCTCGTCATAGTCTCGCGGCACCAGGTTGCGCCAGGCGGCCAGCGCCTGGCGGATCTCCTCGACCCGCCGCGACTGCCCGGCCGCCAGGTACGAGGCCTCCAGGCCACGGGTGTCGTACTTGTTCTCGGCCTTGCTCTCTTCGTTGGTGGCCGCCTGGTGGGCCGCCTCGGCGGCGCGAATGGCCAGCTCCAGGTCAGCGGCCAGGCGCGCGCAGACCTGCTGGTGCAACTGCTGCTTGTTCATCGCGCGGCGCTGGCCGGGCGGCGCATGCCGATGTGCGGGATATCGTCTTCCAGATACACCTCGCCCACCGCCACGAAACCGTAGCGCCCGTAGTAGCCCTGCAGATGGGCCTGCGCCGACAGATAGATCGGCAGCCCCGGCCAGCGCTCGGCGCAGGCCAGCAGGGCGCGTTCCATCAACGCATGGCCGAGGCCGCTGCCGCGCGCCTCGGGGGCGATCACCACGCGGCCGATCACCACGTCGCCGCCCTGGGTGCTCGGGTCGAGCAGGCGCAGATAAGCCAGCAGCGCGCCATCCTGCCAGGCCAGCAGGTGGCAGGTATCGGCGAGCAGATCCTGCCCGTCCACATCCAGGTAGGGGCAGTTCTGCTCGACCACGAACACCCGGCTGCGCAGGGCGAGCAGGGCGTAGAGCTCATGGAGGCTGAGTTCGCTGTGGTGTTTGCTGTGCCAGGTGAGAGTCATGCTGAATGGTTGCCGCGCTTGAAGAATGCTCGCTAGCTTACCGCGCCTGCTGTGGGGGCACGCCACAGCTTTGCGCCGAGCCAGAGCATCCAGGCCAGCAACAGCAGATTGGCCGGCATGTTGATCAGCATGGCCAGCTCGGAGAAGCCGCCATAGGCCATCACCACACCGGCGCCGGCAGTAGGAATACCGCCGGCCATGGCAAGCAGGGCAAAACCGCGAGAGGCGTCACGGCTGGCCAGCAATCCGACGCCAAAGACCGTGGCGGTAAAACCCATGGCCAGGCAGAACATGCTGGCCAGGCCGATCTCGATCTGGCGCACGGCATAGGTCGCCTGGAACAGAGCGCTCTTCTGCTCTGCTGGCGCCGCGCTCCAGGCATCGACCATGGTTTTCAGCGCCACGCCATCCACCGCCTGCAGCGCCGCTGCCAGGGTCAGGCTGGCTATCGCTCCGGCGCCCGCCACCCTTGGGAAGTGGCGATGCCCGGCGGCCTGCAGTTGTCCGACAAACAGCAGCAATGCCACCACCATGGCGGTGACACCAACCAGTTGCAGCAGGTGGCTGGCGACCCAGTGATGATCCGCCGCGTACTCCGCGAAGGCCGCAGCTGGTGCATTCGGGTCTGCCTCCATAGGGTGCAGGAAGGTACCGCAGAACAGCAGGATTACCCCGATTACGGCGCTGAGCGATCCCGCTTTATTCACCAGGTTGGCTTGCATGGACGGCTCCGTTGTCCCGTGTCGAGGAATTGATGATAGGCAAGGTCGGTATCTGGCGAGGCGCTGCTAGCAGTATCTAGCAGTTGAGTTCCAGCGACTTGGCCCGGCGGTAAGTAGCGAAGGCGAGGAAGAAGGACGCGGCACCGAACAGCAGAAGGAACCACTCGGGAGTACCGGATTCGGCAAACCGGTAGATGCCGAAGCTGCTGAAGAGCAGGCCGAAGACCATCCAGATCACCACGCCCAGCGGGAACACCTTTTTCGCCCCGCCGAGGCCATACATGCGTTTTGCCCGGCTGCTCATGATGAAGGTGTCGCTGGCCTCATCGGCGCAGCTCTCCGAGCAGGTCACGGCAAAGCCTTTGTCGATTGCGCAGCTCGGGCAAACGCCCTTGCCGCAGGATTTGCAGATGGCGATGGCGGCGTCGGTATGGTGGTTGAAGCAGTTCATAAGGTTGTCTCATCCATGAAGTGGTTTTTGCTGCAGTTGGCGGCCCGAACCGGTCAGGCGTCGAGCTCGCGCAGCCGGGTTTCTACTTTTGCCTTGTCGACAAAGTTGCGGAAGAGCGGCCAGTTCCTGTGGGACTGTTTCTTGATAAAGGCATGCGCGAACAGCATGCCGAACACGAAGAAGATCACTATCAGGGCTACATGAGGCCAGCTCGGCGTGCCGAACAGGTAGAAGAAGGACAGGGTGATGACGGCCACGGATAGCCAGAGCGGCACCTCGCGCCACCACGTCATTGTGCGCATAGGCGCATCCAGTTCCTTTAACAGCTGCTGGAGCAGCTTGCGTTCCTGTTCAGGGCTCACGGGGTTCTCCATAGGGGGATGGCAAAGGGAATAAGGCCGTAAAAGGAAACCATTGCCGTTGCCCACCATGATGGTCTGAAGTCGTTCATGGAGTGCTTGACGAATATGACGAACAGCAGAACCGGCCAAATGAAGATAGCCCCGCCAAACCCCAAGAATTTATGGCTGGATAAGCTGGCCGGTAATAACAGATAGAGCGTGCCTGTGATAATGGCGACGGCGCTGAACAGGATGCAGGCAATCCCTTGGGGCGTCGACAGTAGCGGGCCTTTCAGGATGGTGGATATTGGTTGCTGCGAGAAATTCATCTATTACCTGATGCTGGAAAATGGTCGTCCATAGGGCGAATTGAAGTGTCGTAGATATATTTTTATCTGGTCAGAGCGAAGAATTTCTCCGCATCGCTGTATTCACCCGTTGTGCAGTTGGTTCTCAGGATTGTGTACTGAACGCTATGTTCGGCTACTTGATAGTCTCAGAGGGCTGCAGCGAAGCCACTACTACTTTCCCCGCAGGTGGGATATTTGCCTTCGGTGTATGGATGGCCTGTGGAGAATAGTTTTTCGGTTTTCACGTCTATGCTATTGATGGTGACCCGCTCAGGTCTTCATAGATGTTTCCACTGCGAAGCATCTGACCGGTAACAATGGGCATTAGTCTGCCGTCCATAACCGCCGTATCCGGGCTGTCGTCACTCCCGCGAAGCTACTGATTCGCCTGCACCCTGTCCATTGCCGGCCTCTGCGCTTGCCTGCCGACATCCCAGCGCCACCTACACTGCTTCTGGGGACTGGGAGGTGTGTAGTGGGCATTGAGTCGTCCGAATACTCGATCTATCGGCAAGTGGTGTCGCAGTTGATGAATGGCGAGGAGCAGTTGCCGAGCCTGCCGATGCTGACGCTGGATATTCGCCGCGCGCTGGCCAGCGACGAGGTGCGCTTGCCGGTGCTGGTGCGTTTGATCGAGCGCGATCCGGCGCTCTCGGCCTTGCTGATGAAACATGCGTCCTGCGCCATCTATCGCCATCCGGTGCCGCCCAAGACCCTGCAGGACGTGATCAACCTGCTGGGCATGGCCGAGGTGGATCGGATCACCATGGTGCACAGCATCAAGAGCCTGTTCACCCTGCACAGCCCGGCGCACAAGCGTCTGTTCATGGAGTTGTGGGAGCGCCTGATCCTCAAGGCCAGCACCTGCGCCATGCTCGCCCGCCTGCTCGGCCATGTGGCGCCGGAGCATGCGCTGCTGGCCAGCCTGCTCAGCGAGGTGGGCACCCTGGCGGTGCTCTCGGCGTTCAAGGGCGAGGCGCAGATTCCCGCCGGCGACCTGTATTACAAGCTGTGCCGCGAGTACAGCAAGTCGCTGGGAGTGATAGTGCTGAAGAAGTGGGCGGTGGATGACGAATACATCGGGGTGATCCGCGCCGCCGGCAAC
Source organism: Pseudomonas alcaligenes (assembly GCF_014490745.1). NCBI lineage: Bacteria > Pseudomonadati > Pseudomonadota > Gammaproteobacteria > Pseudomonadales > Pseudomonadaceae > Aquipseudomonas > Aquipseudomonas alcaligenes. Next base: position 358,050 of record NZ_LZEU01000001.1, read on the forward strand.
TGGGGCAGCAGCGAGGGCCGCGAGCTTGGGCTGATCGATCTGGTCAACCTGGCGCTGTTCCATGCCGTGCGCGAGCGCAACGCCAGTGCCGAGCTGCCACCGCTGTACGAGCTGGCGGCCTACCACAAGCTGCTGCCGCCGCTGAACTTCATTGGTGACAACGGCGAGTTGGAACTGGTGGTCAGCCACCGGGCGGATATCCATGCCATTGCTGCGACTTTGCGCTGAGCGGCATCCGGCGCCCGCAGTGTGCCTGGCCCTGCTGCTGTCTTCTGGGCTGGGCAGTGCGCCGCTGCAGGCCGAGGAAACCTGGGTGGTGGCGGTGGCCGACCTGCCGGGGCTGGTGCGTGGCGAGGGCGCCGCGCCGCTGCTGGCTATCATCCAAGCGCTGGATCGCGAGCTGCCGGACGTGCGCCTGGAGCTGCGCATCGTGCCCTTCGCCCGTTCGCTGCTGCTGGTGCAGCAGGGCGAGGCCGAGCTGCAGATGCCCTTTCTCGAGCAGCCCCTCGCCCCGCCGGGGCTGCACTACGGCCGCGAGGCGTTGGGTGAGGTGCGTTTCGCCCTGTACACCCGCCGCCAGCTACACCTGACCCGTGCCGAGCTGCTCGATCCGCGCTGGCATCTGACGGCGCAGCGCCTGGCCGGCAGCGGCCTGATTCCGGAGCAGCAGGCACGCCTGGGCGAGTTGCTGGGGCGCAGCTGGCGTCTGGATCAGCTGCAGGCACGGGTCGGCCCGCAGCATGGCCTGCAGGCCCTGGCCTATCCCTACCGGATCGAGACCGACCGCGCCCATGTCGATGCCCTCGGCCTGCCCGCGCTGCCCGGCAACAGCGTGGCCAACAGCCTGGAGAAGCTGTTGCATGGGCGCATTCAGGGCTATGTGTTCGCCGTCAATGTGGTCGACCCGGCTATCGATAGCCTGGGCCTGCGCGGGCAGCTGCGCGCGGTGCATTTCAATGATTATCCGGCGCGCTGGCTGCGGGCCGACAACCCGCGCGGGGCAATGGTCGACCGGCGCATCAGTGCCGCGTTGCAGGCAATCAAGGCCAATGGCGAGTACCAGCGCCTGGGGACGACCTTCTACCGGCAGATGGACTGGCAGCCCTGGCCCTGAACGCTGGCACGCAGGGCCATGGCGGTTGCCGGCGGAGCTGCTAAGGTCGGCTCTCCCTGACCGCGTCGAGACCCGCCATGCCCGCTCCCTGCATCGTCATCCCCCTGCCGCGCCGCGACTTCGACCCCAGCGAGGCGGCGCTGAGCTGGCAGCTGCTGCGCCAGGCCGGTTTCCGCGTGTGTTTCGCCACCCCCGATGGCCTGCCGGCCGAGCCCGATCCGCTGATGCTCAGTGGCGAGGGGCTGGATGCCTGGGGGTTGGTGCCCGGTCTACGCCGCCTGCGCCTGGTCGGCCTGCTGCTGCGCGCCCGCAGCGATGCGCGCGCGGCCTGTGCGGCGATGCTGGCTGATCCCGATTACCGCCAGCCGCTGCGCCACGAGCGCCTGCGGGTGGAAGACTTCGCCGGCCTGATGTTGCCCGGCGGGCACCATGCGCGGGGCATGCGCGAATACCTGGAAAGCCCGACCCTGCAGGCGTTCGTCGCCGACTTCTTCGCCCGCGGCAAGCCGGTGGCGGCGGTCTGCCATGGCGTGGTGCTGGCGGCGCGCAGCCAGGGCGCCGATGGCCGCTCGGTGCTGTACGGGCGCAAGACTACCGGGCTGACCTGGAAGATGGAGAAGACCGCCTGGGATCTGACCCGCTTCTTCGCCCGCTGGTGGGATCGCGACTATTACCGCACCTACCTGGAGGCGCCGGGCGAGCCGGCCGGCTACATGAGCGTGCAGGCCGAGGTCAGTCGCGCCCTGGCCAGCCCGGAGGATTTTCTCGATGTGCCGAAGGGCGCCGCGGACTTCTGGCGCAAGACCAGCGGCCTGCACCGCGACTCGCCCGCCGACCTGCGCCCGGCCTGGGTGGTATGCGACGGCAACTATGTGTCCGGACGCTGGCCGGGCGACATGCACGGGCTGATGGCGCGCTTTATCGAGCTGCTGCCCAGGCCATAGGCACAAGCCGTAGGAGCGAGCTCTGCTCGCGAAGCGGTGGAGGTGTTGCTTCGCGAGCAGAGCTCGCTCCTACCTTGGGCTGCCGCGGGTTGCGCCCGCCCTACACGAACTGCGCGGCGGCGCTGGCCGAGGCCCAGGCCCACTGGAAGTTGAAGCCGCCCAGGTGGCCGGTGACATCCAGCACTTCGCCGATGAAGTACAGGCCCGGCGACCTCTGCGACTCCATGGTCTTCGACGACACCTCGCGGGTGTCGACGCCGCCGAGGGTGACTTCGGCGGTGCGGTAGCCCTCGGTGCCGGCCGGGATCAGCGTCCAGCAGGCCAGGCGCTCGGTCACCGCATTCAGCTCGCTCGGGGTGTACTGCTTGAGCGGCTTGGAGACGAACCACTGCTCGGCCAGCAGGTTGGCCATCTTCTTGGTGAACAGTTCGCCGAGCACGGTCTTCAGTTCGCTGTTGGGCCGCTCGCGCTGCTGCTCGGCCAGCCACTCGGGCAGGTCGAGGTGCGGCAGCAGGTTGATCTGCACGCTGTCGCCGGGCTGCCAGTAGGAGGAAATCTGCAGGATCGCCGGGCCGGACAGGCCGCGGTGGGTGAACAGGATATTTTCCTTGAAGCTCTGCCCGTTGCAGCTCACCACGCAGTCTTCCACCGAGGTGCCGGACAGCTCGCCGCACAGCTCTTTCAGTTGTGGCTCGGTGATGGTGAACGGCACCAAGCCGGCGCGGGTCGGCAGCAGCTCGTGGCCGAACTGGCGCGCCACCTGGTAGCCAAAGCCGCTGGCGCCGAGGGTGGGGATGGACAGGCCGCCGGTGGCGATCACCAGCGACTCGCAGTCGAAGCGGCCGGCGCTGGTGAGCAGGCGGTAGCCGGCGTCGGTCTTGTCGATCTGCTCGATCCTGGTGTCCAGGCGCAGGTCGACGCCGGCATCGCTGCATTCGGCCAGCAGCATCTCGAGGATGTCGCTGGACTTGTTGTCGCAGAACAGCTGGCCGAGCTTCTTCTCGTGATAGGGCACGCCGTGCTTGGCCACCAGGCCGATGAAGTCCCACTGGGTGTAGCGCGCCAGGGCCGACTTGCAGAAGTGCGGGTTGCCGGAGAGGAAGTTGCCCGGCTCGCTGTACATATTGGTGAAGTTGCAGCGCCCGCCGCCGGACATGAGGATCTTCTTGCCGGCCTTGTTGGCGTGGTCGAGCAGCAGCACCTGGCGCCCGCGCGCGCCAGCTTGCGCCGCACACATCAGGCCGGCGGCACCGGCGCCAATGATGATGACCGGGAAGAAGGACACGGCAGAAACCTCGGTTATTCGCAGAAGGCGCGCATTCTAGCGGAAAGCGCTGGCGAGTCTGTGGGCGGTCGTCGGGCGGGGCAGACGAAGCCTGTAGGGCGGGTGAAACCCGCGGCGGTGGCGCATGAGAACGCGGGTTTCACCCGCCCTACGGCTCAGGCTGCCTTGGCCGCTTCCGGCTGCTTCTGCAGGTGCGCCACCAGGGTGCGCAGCGGGGCCAGCTGGCGGCAGATCAGGCCGAGCTGCACCTGCACCAGGCGGTGGCCTTCGTCCATCTCGTCCGGCAGCTGTTCCAGCTCCTCGGCCAGGCTCTGGTCGAGTTCGTCGTGCACCGCCACCGGCTGGTGCTGCTGCAGGCAGGCGGCGATGTTATCGAGGGCCGTGCTGATATGCGCCACGGCGCGCTCGTGCAGGGCGTCGCTGGCGTCGTCGGCCAGGCTCTCGCGGTGCGCGCCGAGGCCGGACAGGTAGCTGAGCAGGGTGTGCGACAGCACCAGGAAGCGGAAGCCGGTCTCGGCGTCCTTCCGAAAGTGGCCGGGCTCCATCAGCATGTTGGACAGGGTGGTCGACAGCGCCGCGTCGGCGTTGTGTGCATTGCGCCGGGCCAGGCGGTAGCTGAGGTCGTCGCGCGCGCCGGACTCGTACTGCTGCATGATCTGCAGCAGGTAGCGGCTGTTGCAGCTGAGGGTGTTGGCCAGCACCTGGTTGAGCTTGCGCCCCTGCCAGTCGGGCAGGATGAAGAACACCGCCAGGCCGGCGATCAGGGTGCCGAAGGCGGTATCCACCAGGCGCGGCCAGAACAGGGTGTAGGCATCGCTGATCTGGTTGAAGCAGAGCATCACCACCAGGGTCATGGCGCTGGTGGCCAGGGTGTAGCGGTCGACCCGGTTGATGAAGAAGGCCACCCCGGCGAGCACGGCGAACAGCGACTGCAGCAGCGGATCGGGGAACAGGCTGATCAGTGCCCAACCCAGCACCAGGCCGAGCACCGTGCCGGCCACCCGCTGCACCAGACGCAGGCGGGTGGCACCGTAGCTGGGGCGGCAAACGAACAGGGTGGTGAGCAGGATCCAGTAGCCCTGCTGCGGGTGCACCCAGTGCAGCAGCAGGTAGCCGGCGGCCAGGGCGATGGACAGGCGCACGGCGTGGCGGAACACCAGCGAGGTCGGCGAGAAATGCTGGCGCAGGCGCTCGAAGGCGTCCTTGAGGCTCTGCGGCGAACGGTCGAGCAGGGCGCTGTCCTGTTCGTCGGCCAGGGCGTCCGGGTTGCTGGCGCTGGCCAGCTTGCGCTCCAGGGTCGCCAGGTTGCCGGCCAGGGCGGCCAGCGAGCGCAGCAGGCGGCGCCAGGCCGGGTTGTTCTGCTCGCGCAGGTAGGCCATCGAGGCGTCGAGGTCGGCCATGGCCTGGCTGTTGTCGTTGTAGTCGAACGGCTGGCGCATGCGAATCGCCCGGCCCAGAGCCTGGCAGGCCTTGCCCTGCTGGCTGAGCAGGCGGCCGCAGCGGAACATCACGTCGCTGTGGAAGAAGGCCTCGGCCAGGGCGTTGTAGGGGTAGTGCGAGGAGCTGGCGCGCTCGTGGATGTCCTGGGCGATGAAGTACAGCTTGAGGTAGCGGTTGGTCTTCTGCCCGCTGCGCTTGCGGCTCATGCGGTTGAGGATGATGTCCTTGGCCAGGTTCAGCGCGCTGACCACCCGCCCGTTCTGCTGGGCCAGCAGCAGGCGCTTGCCCTCCACGTCGAGCTGGCGCAGCGGCTCGAACAGCGAGGCCTTGAGGCGCAGGTAGGCGCCCAGCTCGACGAACACCCGCGCCAGCGCCTGCTGCACCGGCTGCTGGCTGAACAGTGAGCTCCAGATCACCCCCAGCAGGCCGTACCAGGCGGCGCCGGAGATCAGCAGCAGCGGTTCCTGCCAGAAGCTGCCGAGGCTGCCGCCACGGTGTTCCAGGCCGATCGCCGTGTAGATCGCCAGGATCAGCGTGGCCTGGGCCACCGCCGCATAGCGCTCGCCGATGCCACCGAGCAGGGTCATGGCGAAGGCCGCCCCGGCCAGGCCGATGCCGAACAGCCAGGGTGTGGGAAACAGCAGCTGCACCGCGCTGGCGGTGGCGGCGAAGCAGGCCAGGGTCACCAGTAGCGCCTGCAGGCGGCCGCGCCAGTGGTCGTCGCTCTCGGCCAGGGCGCTGGCGATGCAGCCGAGGAACAGCGGAATGACGAAGGCGATGCGATCGAAGTACCAGCACAGTGCCATCGAGCCGGCCAGGGCGATGAACACGCGGATGCCGTAGGTAAATTTCTCGCGGGCCCAGAGGCGGCGCAGGGTGTGCTTGAACGATGAGGGCATGGGCGAACGGCTACCCGCCTGGAAGATAAAGGGATGGCTGTGTCGCAACAGACGGCCGGATAACCCGGCAAGGCACCATTTTATTGACCTTTCGATCAGCGTGGCCAGTGCTTCACAGGGTAGCCTGCCGGTCGTCGTTGCGGAGCAGTCGGCAGACGGTAGCGGAGAAAATCCCGCAGGCTGGCTAGGCTTGAAACATTCCCCGTAGTTGGACGTTGGGTATGCCAGTCATCCGTCGCCTCGTGCTGCTGTTCGCCCTGTTCCTGGCCGGTTCGGCCATGGCCGAGCACCTGCGCCTGGCGGGCGACTCCTGGCCGCCGTTCACCGACCAGCGCCTGGCCAACAACGGCCTGGCGGTGGATCTAGTGAGCACCGCGCTACAGCGTGCCGGCTACACCACCGAGTATGCCGAGGCGCCCTGGGCGCGGGCGCTGTACGGTCTGCAGCAGGGCGACTACGACCTGCTCGTGGCCGCCTGGTACAGCGACGAGCGCACCCGTTATGGGTTGTTCTCCGAGCCCTACCTGATCAACCGCATTCGCTTCCTGCAGCACCAGCGTACCCATATCCGTTTCGATAGCCTGGCCGACCTGCGCCCGTACAACATTGCCGTGGTGCGCGGCTACAGCTATTCCAGCGATTTCGACCAGGACGCCAGTCTGCAGAAGGTGCCGGTGCTGGAGTTCGCCATGGGCGCGCGCATGTTGGCGGCCGGGCGGGTGCAGCTGGCGGTGGAGGACGAACTGGTGGCCCAGCACTACCTCAACCGCGAGCTGAGCGAAGTGAAGAGCGGCCTGGAGTTCCTGCCCAAGCCGCTCAGCGAGAACGGCCTGCATATCCTGGTGCGGCGTAGCCATCCGCTGCACCAGCAGATCGTCCAGGACTTCAATCGGGCCATCGCCGCCATGCGCGCGGACGGCAGCTACGCGCGCATTTACCGGCGCCACGGCCTGCAGCTGCAGGAGTAGGGCGCGCCGGCCTCAGAGCATGCGCACCTTGAGCGAGCGGCCCTTGATCTTGGCTGAGTTGAGGCGCTGCAGGGCCTGGCGGGCGAGGTTGCGATCCACCGCGACATAGGCCTGGTAATCGAAGATGGCGATCTTGCCGACCTTGTCACCGGCGATGCCGGCCTCGCCGGTGAGGGCACCGAGGATGTCGCCGGGGCGCAGCTTGTCCTTGCGCCCGGCACCGATGCACAGGCAGTGCATCGGTGGCAGCAGCGCCTCGCCCTTGTCCTTCAGTTCACCGAGCAGCTGCCAGGTCAGCGGCGCGCCCTGCAGCTCCTCGATGGCCTGGGCGCGGCTGGCTTCGGCCGGCGCCACCAGGCTCAGGGCCAGGCCCTTCTCGCCGGCGCGGCCGCTGCGGCCGATGCGGTGCACGTGCACCTGGGCGTCACGGCTCAGCTCGACGTTGATCACCGCTTCCAGGCCGGCGATGTCCAGGCCGCGGGCGGCCACGTCGGTGGCTACCAGCACGCTGAGGCTGCGGTTGGCGAACAGGGTCAGCACCTGGTCGCGATCACGCTGTTCCAGGTCGCCATGCAGGGCGGCGGCGGAAATCTTCTCCGCTTCCAGGTGGGCGGCCAGTTCGTCGCACTGCTGACGGGTGGCGCAGAAGGCCACCACCGGCTGCTTGCGGAAGTGCCGCAGCAGGCGTACCACCGCCTCCAGGCGCTGGCGCGGGTCGATCTCGTAGAAACGCTGCTCGATCTGCGCGTCGTCGTGCAGGGCCTCCACCTCGACCCGCTCCGGGCTGCGCAGGAAGCGCGCGGCGAGCTGCTCGATGCCGGCCGGGTAGGTGGCGGAGAACAGCAGGGTCTGGCGCTTGCTCGGGGTCTGCTCGATGACCTCGGCAATGCTGTCGAAGAAGCCCATGTCGAGCATGCGGTCGGCTTCGTCGAGCACCAGGGTGTTGAGCCCGTCGAGCTTCAGGGTGCCCTTGCGCAGGTGTTCCTGGATGCGTCCCGGGGTGCCGACTATGACGTGGGCGCCATGCTCCAGCGAGCCGATCTGCGGGCCGAAGGGCACGCCGCCACAGAGGGTGAGGATCTTGATGTTGTCGGCGGCGCGGGCCAGGCGGCGCAGCTCCTTGGCTACCTGGTCGGCCAGCTCGCGGGTCGGGCACAGCACCAGCGCCTGGCAGCCGAAGAAGCGCGGGTTGAGCGGGCTGAGCAGGCCGATGCCGAAGGCCGCGGTCTTGCCGCTGCCGGTCTTGGCCTGGGCGATCAGGTCGCGGCCGCGCAGGATCAGCGGCAGGCTCTGTGCCTGGATCGGCGTCATCTCGGCATAACCGAGGGCGTCGAGGTTGGCCAGCATGGCGGCGGACAGCGGCAGGGTGGAGAAGGCGGTGGTCACGGGGCAAACCTGCAAGGGGGAATGGCGCGCAGTGTATCAGGCGCGCTACGGCCCCCCGTGGGAAAAACGACCGTCAGCGCCTAAGCTGCAGGACACTCCACTCCATTGCCCCCCGGCTAAGGCTGCCCTCGATGCGTGTGTGCAAGGCCCTGTTGCTGTGCCTCTGGCTGACCAGCCTGAGCGCCCTGGCGGAGTGGTTTCCGGTACAGGTGCAGGCTGACGGTCAGCTGCTGCAGTACCAGCCGCTGGCGCATGCGGCGCAGCCCTGGCGCATCTGTGCCTTGCTGCCGCACGGCAAGGATCGCTACTGGTGGGGCGTGGCCTGGGGCCTGGATGGCGAGGCCGCGCGCCAGGGCGTGCGCCTGGGCATCTACGAGGCCGGCGGCTACGAGAACCCGCAGACGCAGATCGCCCAGTTGCAGAGCTGCCGCGATCAGGACGCCGATGCCTATGTGATCGCCTCGATCAACATCCACGACCTGTGCCCGCAGATCGCCGCGCTGCGCGCCGAGCGCAAGCCGGTCATCGACCTGGTCAACCGCCTGGATTGCCCGGGGATCAGCGCCCGCTCGCAAGTGGACTTCGCCGAGATGAGCCGCGCCGCGCTGGCCTATATCAATCGCAGTCGCGAGGCCGGCTCGTTCAGCATCGGCTGGTTGCCGGGGCCGCAGGGGGCAGGTTGGGTGGCGGATCTGGAAAGCGGCCTGCAGCAGGCCCTGAAGGATCAGCCGGTGACGCTTTACCACGGCGGCTATGCCCCGGTGGATCGCGCCAGCCAGGCCCAGCTGGTGCGCCGCCTGCTCGCCGAGCACGGCGATGTCGACTACCTGCTGGGTAATGCCGAGGCGGCCGGCTTTGCCGCGCAGTTGGTGCAGACCTCGGGCAACCATTATCGCGCCCAGATCCTGGCGACCTACACCACCGAGCGCATCCTCGAGCAGATCCGCGATGGCTTCATCCTGGCCGCGCCCACCGATTCCCCGGTGCTGCAGGCGCGCATCGCCATCGACCTGGCCGTGCGCGCCCTGGAGCACCGGCTGCAGGTGAACAAGGTCAGCCCGTTGATCGAGATGCTCGACCGCCGCAGCCTGCCGGGTTTCGACATCAGCCGGCTGATGCCGCCGGAAGGGCACTGGATGATCCGCCGCGACCTGCCGCAGTAGCCTGGTCTAGAACTGCTGCTTCAGCTCGGCGATCCGCGTGTCCTTGGCTTCCCACAGGGCGCTGACCCAGCCTTGCACCAGCTGGCGGAATTGCCCGTCGTTCTCGTAGTCGCCGGCCCATAGCTGCGTATCCAGCTCGCGGGTCTGGATGTCGATGATGACTTTCGGCAGTTGCCCGCTGAGCAGCGCCCAGAAGCCCGGCGGGCGGTTGCCCGGGTAGACCACGGTGACATCCAGCAGGGCATCGAACTGTTCGCCGAGGGCGGCCAGGGCGAAGGCCACGCCGCCGGCCTTGGGCTTGAGCAGGTACTGGTAGGGTGAGCTCTGCTGGGCCTGCTTGGCCGGGGTGCAGCGAGTGCCTTCGAGGTAGTTGACCAGGGTTACCGGCAGCTCCTTGAAGCGTTCGCAGGCGCGCTTGGTGATCTGCAGATCCTTGCCGGCCATCTGTGGGTGCTTGGCCAGGTAGGCTTTGGAGTAGCGCTTCATGAAGGGGTAGTCGAGGGCCCAGAAGGCCAGGCCGAGGAACGGCACCCAGATCAGCTGCTGCTTGAGGAAGAACTTGAAGTAGGGCGTCTTGCGGTTGAACGCCTGCACCAGCGCCGGAATGTCGACCCACGACTGATGGTTGCTCACCACCAGGTAGGAGCGGTCGTTGCGCAGGCCCTCGCCGCCGCGGATGTCCCACTGGGTGGGGGTGAGCAGGGCGAAGATGGCCTTGTCGATTTCCGCCCAGCTTTCCGCCACCCACATCACCCCGCGCGAACACAGGTTGCGCAGGCGCTTGCCCGGCAGTACCAGCTTGAGCAGGGCGATCAGCAGCAGCGGGCCGATCAGGGTCAGGGTGTTGAGCAGGAGCAGCAGGAGAATGCTGGTGGCGGTTAGCAGGCGGCGCATGGGCGGGTTCCGTTCGGCCATGGATGAGCGGCCATGATAACCGCCGGTCTGCCGGTTGCGTTCCGCCTCGCTAACTATCGTCGAGTTGACTGATATCAATGTGCCCTCAGGTCGATCCATCGCATATCATGCTTCACTCACTATTATCTGTTTTCTTTGCCGGTTGGCCTTCATCGTGCTGAAGCGTATTGCCGTCTCCGAGCTGTGCCTCGGTATGTACATTCACGAATTCTGCGGCTCATGGATGGATCACCCGTTCTGGAAAGGACGTTTCCTGCTCGACAGCGAGCGCGACCTGCTGCGCATCCACGCCAGCGAGGTCAGCGAGGTGTGGATCGACGTCGGCAAGGGCCTCGACTTGGCGCCCGGGCAGAGCAGCCAGACGGTCGAGGAAGTCGAGGCGGAAACCGAGGCGCGCCTGCTGGCGGTGGAGGCGGCCAAGCTGCCGCTGGAGCGCAGCGGGCTCGACCAGGAGATGCAGCGCGCCCTCAAGCTCTGCGCCCGTTCCAAGGCGGCGGTGGTGGAAATGTTCAGCGACGTGCGCATGGGCCATGCGGTGGAGCTGGAGCATGCCGCCGAGCTGGTCGAGGAAATTTCCGACTCGGTGCTGCGTCACCCCAATGCGCTGATCAGCCTGGCGCGCCTGAAGACCAGCGACGAATACACCTACATGCACTCGGTGGCGGTGTGCGCGCTGATGATCGCCCTGGCCCGCCAGCTCGGCCTGGGGGCCGAACAGGTGCGCGAGGCGGGCATGGCCGGGCTGCTCCACGACATCGGCAAGATGGCGATTCCCGACACCATCCTGAACAAGCCGGGCAAGCTCACCGACGCCGAGTTCGGCACCATGCGCAGCCACCCCGAGGCGGGCAGCCGCATGCTGCGCGACAGCCGCTACGTCAGCGCCCTGGTGCTCGACGTGTGCCTGCACCACCACGAGAAGTTCGATGGCACCGGCTATCCGCACCGCCTGGCCGGCGAGCAGATCAGCCTGTTCGCGCGGATGGGTGCGGTGTGCGACGTGTATGACGCGATCACCTCGGATCGCCCGTACAAGAAGGGCTGGGATCCGGCCGAGTCGATCCGCAAGATGGCCGAATGGAAGGGTCATTTCGACGACAAGGTGTTCCAGGCCTTCGTCAAGTCGGTGGGCATCTACCCGGTCGGCGCCCTAGTGCGCCTGGAAAGCGGCCGCCTCGGGGTGGTCATGGAGCAGCACGAGAAGTCGCTGCTGACGCCGCGGGTCAAGGTGTTCTTCTCGGCCCGGGCCAAGCTGCCGATCCCCCAGGAAATCATCGACCTGGCCAAGCTGGCCGGGCGCGACAAGATAGTCGGGCGCGAGTCCGCCGAAGACTGGGGCTTCAAGAACGTCGAAGAACTCTGGTCGGGCATCCCGGCCGGCAAGGCCTCGCTGTTCGACTGAGCCGGCCTGACCGGCCTGGCATGCGCCGCCGTCCCGGGCGGCGCATGCACGCTGCCTCCCTCCTGCATTTCCTGTCCCGCGCCACGGCCGCCGACGAGCGGTAACGCTGGCGAACGAACCGTGAACGCTGCCTCCCTAGAGTCCGCCCCATGCCCGGCGCGCACCGCCTTGCGCAATGGGCATGACCAGCCGCCAGCAGGGAATTCGGTGGCGCACCATCTTCAGGAATCGAGGAATCGCAGCATGAACACCCTAACTAGCAACACCCTGACCCTGTTGTTCAGCGCCGTGCTGGCGCTGCCGGCCCTGGCCAGCGAGCAGCCTGGCAGCGCCCAGGGCAGTGTGACTGCGCCGCGCGAGGGCACTGCCGCGCCGGTCGAGCAGGCGACCCTGCAGGTGGCCGAGCAGGAGACCAGCGGCAAGCGCCACTGGCCGACCTCGCCGCACGCGCCCAAGCAGGACTGATGGGGGCCTGCGCCTGCCCGGCGCCGGAGTGCCGGGCAGGCCCCAGGTGGGAGTTGGAATTCGCCAAGGAAGCAGGTCGATGAGCCGGATGGCAGAAATACAGGAACAGGGCTGGTGGGGGCGCAGCCAGGCAATGGCCGCGCCCGAGCTGATCGGCCTGGAACAGATCGGCAGCAGCCATGGCCGCTGCTACACCCAGGTCACCGCGCTGAGCGGCGATGGCCGCTGGGCCGTGGGCATGAGCGCCGATGCCGACGACGTGCTGCACCTGCGCGCATTCGTGTGGAGCGCCGAGCGCGGCCTGAGCAGCCTCGGCAGCCTGAATGGCGGGCGCTACTCGACGGCCGAGGGCATCAGCGGTGACGGCCAGGTGATAGTCGGTACCGCCGAGGACGGCGCGCTGGCGGGGGCGGACCGAGCCTTTCGCTGGACGCGCCAGAGCGGCCTGCAGAGCCTCGGCACCCTCAATTACGGACGTTATTCCCAGGCCTTCGCCTGCAGCGGCGATGGCCAGGTGGTGGTCGGCGATGCCGCCGATGGCGCCGCCGGGCAGGCCTGCCGGGCCTTTCGCTGGACGCCGGGCGGTGGCCTGCGCAGCCTCGGCACCCTGCGCGAGGGCCTGAGCAGCCATGCCTGTGCCGTCAGCGCCGATGGCCGGATAGTGGTCGGCTATGCCGACGATGGCACCTGCGCCCATGCCCGGCGCGCCGTGCGCTGGAGCGAGGAAGACGGCCTGCAGAGCCTGGGCACCCTCAACGGTGGGCATTACGCCATGGCCACGGCGATCAGCGCCGACGGCCGCAGCATAGTCGGGGTGGCTGGCGACGGTGCCGCCGGTGGCGCCCTGCGTGCCTTTGTCTGGCGCGCCGAAAGCGGCATGCGCAGCCTCGGCACCTTGCGTGGCGGGCAGTTCTCGCGGGCCTGTGCGGTGAGCGGCGACGGTACCCTGGTGGTCGGCGTGGCCAGCGACGGGCGCGACGACGAACAGGAGCGCGGTTTCGTCTGGACGGCCGGCGGCGGCATGCGCACGGTCGAGGCCTGGCTCTACGAACAGGCCCTGGCCGCCGCCGCGGTGCCGGTGGTGCAGGTCAGCGGCATCAGCGCCGATGGTCGCGTGCTGGTCGGCCAGCTGGACGGCGAGCGTGCCTTTATCGCCGGCAGCCGCCCGCATGGCCCGGCGGGCTGAGCGGGCGCAACCGAGTCATGGGCCGACAGGGACGTTGCCCACCCCCATTGGCCGCTTGGCCGGTGCGTGTCTGGGCGACTGCGGTCGCCCATTTTTTTGCCGGCGGTACGGCGATTGACGGGCGCCGGCGCATCCGGCACCGTGCGGCCAAGCCACCCAGTACGCACGGACGCCATGCCGCACATCCTGATAGTCGAAGACGAAGCCGCGATCGCCGATACCCTGGTCTACGCCCTGCAGGGCGAGGGTTTCACCACCACCTGGCTGAGCCTGGCCGAGCCGGCCCTGGAACTGCAGCAGCGCAGCCCGGCGGATCTGCTGATTCTCGACGTCGGCCTGCCGGACATCAGCGGCTTCGAAGCCTGCAGGCGCCTGCGCCGTTTCTCCGAAGTGCCGGTGATCTTCCTCACCGCGCGTGATGCCGAGATCGACCGGGTGGTGGGCCTGGAGATCGGTGCCGACGATTACGTGGTCAAGCCGTTCAGTCCGCGCGAGGTGGCGGCACGGGTGCGTGCCATCCTCAAACGCATGGCGCCGCGCCAGGCCGAGCCGGCGGCCGTGGAGGCGGCCACGCCGTTCCGGGTGGACGGCGAGCGGGTGCAGATCCACTACCGCGAGCAGTTGCTGGTGCTGACCCGCCACGAGTTTCGCCTGTTGCAGGCCCTGCTGGCGCAGCCGCAGCGGGTGTTTTCCCGCGAGCAGCTGCTGGATGCCCTGGGCGTGGCTGCCGATGCCGGCTATGAGCGCAATATCGACAGCCACATCAAGAGCCTGCGCGCCAAGCTGCGCCAGGTGGCGGCCGACGCCGAGCCGATCCAGACCCACCGCGGCCTGGGCTACAGCTACAACCCGCAGAGCGCCTAGCCGAGCAGGGCGCGGGCGGCGCGCTGGTCGGCGCCCTCGTCCTCGGCCGTGAACTCGGCCAGCACGCTTTGCAGGTGCTGGCGCTGCTGCGCCGATGGTTGCCAGCGCTGGCGCAGGCTGGCCAGGCGCAGGCGCAGCGAGCCGGCACCGAGGCTCTCGGCCAGGCGCTGGGCTTCGTCGAGCAGGGCGCCAGCCGCTTCCCCCTGACCCTCGTCGAGCAGCGCCGCGGCCTGCAGGCGCAGCACTTCCGCCAACAGGTAGCGGTCGCTGCGCTGCTGGGCCATGCGCACCACCTGCGGCGCCCGCTGCAGCAGCTCCTGGCGGCGGCCGAGGCGGGCCAGGGCATCGAGCTGCAGGGTGCTCAGGGTCACCTCGATCACCGGCATGCTGCTGCGGTTGCCATCGATGCCCAACTGCAGGTCGCGCAGGCCCTCGGCGTCGCCCAGCGCCACCCGCGACCAGCCGACCATCACGGTGGCGATGTCTTCCCACAGTTGCAGGCCCTTGCCGTGGCTGTGGCGCAGGGTTTCCGCGGCCATCTGCGCCACGCTCGGGGCGTCGTCCAGCAGGCAGTGCAACATGCTGGCGAACACCAGGGCGTGGCAGATGGCGTTGGCCGTGCCCTGGCTGCGCACGTCGGCGAGCAGCTCGGCGCACAGCTGGCGGGCGCGCGCGGGATGGCCCTCGACCCACAGGCCGAGGCACAGGTAGGCGCGGCTGTGCACCAGCGGGTCTTCGCCGAAGCCGAGCAGGCAGGCCTGGCGGGTCGGCGCGTCGCACAGCGCGACTATGGTCTCGGCAATCGCCCGCGACTCGGCCAGCGGCCGGCTCCAGAAGGCACCGCCGAGGTGGCACATGTGGCCGAGCAGCTGCAGCGGCAACTGCCCGCTGTGCTGGGCGGCGGCCAGCACCTGCTGGCCGAGCAGGGTGGCCTTGTCGAAGGAGTCGCAGCAGCCCCAGACGCCGACCAGGGCGCGGAACGAGGCCTCCGGCTGTTGCAGCTGTTGGCCCAGGGCCAGGGCGCGGGCGAAGGCGGCGTGGGTACTGGGGGCGCCGTAGCCGGCCGAGGAGTTGAGGGCGCTGCCCAGGGCCAGCTGCAGGCCGAGTTCCTCGCCGTCGCGTTGCGCCGAGGCCGGCAGCTCGGCCAGGCAATCCAGCGCCCGTTGCAGGTAGGCGGCCGCCTCGCGGTTGGCGGAGAAGCGCCGGGCGGTCTCGCCGGCCTGGCGCCACAGCGGCAGGGCCTGCTCGGCGCGACCGGCTTCGCTCAGGTGATGGGCCAGCTGCGCCGGTGCCTGCTGGCTGCGCGCCGGGAAGCGGCTCTGCAGGGCATCGGCGATGCGCCCATGGGTTTCCCGGCGCTGGCTGCGCGGCTGGGCCAGGTAGGCGGCCTGCTGGATCAGCGCATGCTTGAACTGGCAGAGGCTGGCCTGGCTGCCCGGCTCGATCAGACCGGCGCGCAGCAGGGCGTCGAGGTGGCTGCGCAGCAGCGCCGGGCTGCCGGGGTACAGCGCCTCGATCAGCTCGCGGTGGAACTCGCGGCCCAGGCAGGCGGCCAGCTGGATCGTGGCGCGGGCGTCGCCGAGGCGGTCGATGCGTGCCATCAGCAGGTCGTTGAGGGTCAGCGGGATGCTGCTCTGCTCGCCGCTGTCGGCCACCCACTGCACCAGCTCCTCGATGAACAGCGGCACCCCGTCGGCCAGCGCCAGCACCTGGCGCAGCTGGGGTTCAGCGAGCTGCTGCGGCAGGCCGGCGATCAGCTCGCGGGCCCGCTCCGGGGCCAGGTGCGGCAGGCGCAGCAGGTGCACGCCGAGTTCTTCCCAGCGCTGCGTGGCGAACTCCGGGCGGGCGCTGAGCAGCAGCAACAGCGGGCGCTGGCCGGGCTCGCGCAGCAGTCGCTCGAGCAGCAGCAGGGTCGAGGAGTCGGCCCAGTGGGCGTCTTCCAGCACCAGCAGCAGGGGCTGCTTGCGCCGCACCCGGATCAAGCCGAGCAGGGTCTCCAGCATGCGCGCGCGCCACACCTCGCTGCTCAGCCCGGTCACCGGCGAGCCGTCCGGCAGCGGCAGGCCGAGCAGGTCGGCAATCAGGTCGAGGCCCTCGGCGGGCAGCGCGAAGATGCCCTGCAGCACTTCGCGCAGCCGCTCGTAGCGCTGCTCCGGGCTGCTCTCCGGGGCGAAGCCGCAGAGGTAGCCGATCAGCTCGGCCAGCGGGAAGAAGGGTTCGCTGCTGTGGCTTTCCAGGCAGCGCAGCTCCACCTGCTGGCCCGGCAGGGTGGCGCTGAGGCGCTTGCGCAACTCGTGGATCAGGCGTGATTTGCCGACCCCGGGGTCGGCCTGCAGCAACACGGCATCGCTGACCCGGCTCGCGCCGACCTGCTGCCAGCGCTGCAGCAGTTGCTGCAGTTCGCCGTCGCGGCCGGCCAGGGGCGTCAGCTGCGGCTGCACGGCCAGGCGATGGCGTGCACCGCTGGCCGCCTCGGCGCGGAACAGCGGGCCGGCGCTGGCCCCCGGCCCGGCCAGGCGCTGCGCCAGTGGCAGGCAGCGGTAGTAGCCCTCGACCAGCTTGTGGGTGACTCCGCTCAGCACCACCTGCTGGTAGTCGGCGTGCTGGCGCACCTGCACGGCGATGTCGGAGGTGAAGCCGCTGGCATCGGGAAGCCGCTGGCCCGGCGCGGTGACGATCAGCCCGGTGTGCAGGCCGCAGCGCACCTGGGCCGGGGCGCAGATCTCGGCCAGGGCGAGGGCGGCCTGCACGGCGTTGCGGGCGGCATTTTCCCGCGCCAGCGGGTAGCCGAAGTAGGCCAGCAGGCCGCCGCCATGACTGGCCAGGGCGTGGCCGCCGTGGGCGCGGATCACCTGCAGGCACTGCGCCTGGGGGGCGGCCAGGCGGGCCAGGGCTTCCTCGGGGTCGCTGCAGGCGGGCACGGAGAGTTCGCAGTAGAGCACGGTGACCTGGCGCAGCTCGGCTGGCGGTGGCGGCACGGCTACTGCGCAGGCTTCGGCCAGCGGCACTTCGGCGCGCAGCTGGCCCTGGCGAATGCTCTGCTGCAGAGCCTGGCATTCCTGGCTCGGGTGCACGCCGAGTTCCTTCCACAGCTGGTTGCGGAAGCTCTCGTACTGCGACAGGGCGGCGGCGCTCTGGCCGTTGCGCGCCAGCAGGCGCATCAGGCGTTGCTGGCCGCTTTCCTGCCAGGGGTCGAGTTCCACCAGGCGGCGGGCGTGGGGCAGGGCCTGCTGCAGCGCACCCTGCTGTTCGTAGTGATTGCTCAGGTGCTCCAGCAGGGCCAGGGCGTGGCAGCGCAGCGACTCGCGCTGCAGCAGCAGCCAGTCCTCGAAGTCCGGACAGTCGGGCAGGTCGAGGCCGGCGAGGAAGTCGCCGCGGTACAGCGCCACGGCTTCCTCCAGCTCTGCGATGCAGCTCGGGCATTGCTGGCAGGCCGGCTGCTGCTGGCAGCGCTGCGGCGGCTGGCGCAGGCGCAGGGCGTCGATGTGGCCGTGGGGCAGGAAGCGCAGGCTGTGCTTGCTGGCGTCGAACAGGCTGAGGCCGGTGGGGCCTTCCAGCACCCGCCGCAGATCGGCCAGGGTGCGCCGCAGGTTGCCGCGCCAGGCGCTGCTCGGGCTGGACTCCCAGAGCAGGGCGGCAAGGGTTTCGCGGCTGTGTTCGCGGGCGTGCTCCAGGCTCAGGTAGGCGAGCAGGGCGCGCATCTTGTCGTAGTTGAAGCCGGCGAGCGGCTGGGTGTGCCAGAGGGCGCTGAAGTTGCCGAGCAGGTTGAGCTGGAACGGCGCGGCTTGGGTGACGGCATCCATGTCGAGTTTCCCCGCCAGCAGGCGCGGACGCTGTGGCGCGTTGGGCAGATCCGATTCAGTTGTGCGGTATGCTGGCCGTCATCAGGTCGGCTGGCCCCGGCAGGGGCGGCTGGCCATCACCGCGGCCTTATTCTGCCACCAGAAGCGCGCGGGCCGCGACCGCTTCTTGACCCGTCGGCCAGCCTTTGGTCGCCTGTGCACAAGGAAGTCATGCATGTTGCTGCAGCCCCCGTCGTTTCTCCTTCGCCGCCGTCCGGGAGTGTCGCGATGCCGCTAGGTGTACGGATCTTTCTGGTCTACTTCCTGTTCGTCGGCCTGGCCGGCTGGTTCGTGCTGAGCACGGTGATGGACGAGATCCGCCCCGGGGTGCGGCAGAGCACCGAGGAAACCCTGGTCGACACCGCCAACCTGCTGGCGGAGATCCTCCGCGACGAGGTGAAGAGCGGCCAGCTGGCCCAGAGCCGCCTGCCCGAGCTGCTCAAGGCCTATGGCAAGCGCCAGCCGCAGGCGCAGATCTGGGGGGTGGAGAAGAGCGCGGTCAACCACCGCATCTATGTCACCGACGCCAAGGGCATCGTCCTGCTCGACTCCAGCGGCGTGGCCCTGGGCCAGGACTACTCGCGCTGGAACGATGTCTACCGCACCCTGCGCGGCGAGTACGGCGCGCGCTCGACCCGCGAAGACCCGCAGGACGAGGACAGCTCAGTGATGTACGTGGCGGCGCCGATCAAGGATGGCGAGCAGATCATCGGCGTGGTCTCGGTGGCCAAGCCCAACCGCAGCCTGCAGCCTTATATCGATCGTTCGCAGACCCGCCTGACCTGGCTCGGCGCCGGCCTGATCGGCCTCGGCCTGCTGATCGGCGGGGTGCTGTCCTGGTGGCTCAGCGGCTCGCTGCGCAAGCTGACCCGCTATGCCCAGGCGGTCAGCCAGGGCCAGCGCGCCGAACTGCCGGCCCTGCGCGGCGGCGAGCTGACCCAGCTGGCCGAGGCGGTGCAGAAGATGCGCACCGAGCTGGAGGGCAAGAACTATGTCGAGCAGTACGTGCACACCCTGACCCATGAGCTGAAGAGCCCGCTGGCGGCCATCCGCGGCGCCGCCGAACTGCTCGAGGGCGAGATGCCGGTCGAGCAGCGCCAGCGTTTCGTGGCCAATATCGCCAGCGAGGGCGCGCGCCTGCAGCAACTGATCGAGCGCCTGCTCAACCTGGCCCTGGTCGAACAGCGCCAGGGCCTGGAGGAGCGGGTGGCGCTGAGCCCGCGCGAATTGGTCGAGGAGCTGCTGCAGGCCCAGGCCGCGCGCATCCAGGCCGGCGCCCTGCAGGTGGACAACCGCATCGATGCGGCGCTGCGGGTGCAGGGCGAGCGCTTCCTGCTGCGCCAGGCGCTGGCCAACCTGCTGGACAACGCCCTCGACTTCACCCCGCCTGGCGGACGGCTGAGCTTCAGCGCCGAGAGCGGCGAGAACCTGCTGGAGCTGCGCCTGTTCAACCAGGGCGAGGCGATTCCCGACTACGCCCTGGCGCGCCTGACCGAGCGCTTCTATTCCCTGCCGCGTCCCGGTAGCGGGCGCAAGAGCACCGGCCTGGGCCTCAACTTCGTCCAGGAGGTGGCCGGCCTGCATGGCGGCAGCCTGCAGGTGGGCAACGCCGCAGGTGGCGTGCTGGCGTGTTTGCGATTGTCGACGGCGCTTGCCTAGCGGGCGGATGCGCCGGGCTTGGCTATTCTTGGCGAGGGCAGGCAGCCCGCAGAACAACAACTCCTGGGAGGCAGTGGATGAAAACAGTCGCCGACATCCTCAGATCCAAGCATCACACCAGCATTTTCAGCGTCAGCCCGACCACCACGGTGCTCGAGGCGGCGATCCTGATGGCGGACAAGGGCATCGGTGCGCTGACCGTAATGGAGAACGGCCAGCTGGTGGGCATCGTTACCGAGCGCGACTACGTGCGCCGGGTGGCTGCCCTGGAGCGTTCCGCCTATGCCACCAATATCGAAGAGATCATGACCTCCAACCTGTTCGTGGTTGGCCCGCGCGACAGCAACCAGTACTGCATGCAGCTGATGACCGAGAAGAACCTGCGCCACCTGCCGGTGGTGGAGAACGGCCAGCTGATCGGCCTGCTGTCGATCCGCGACCTGGTGCGCGACATCACTTCCGAGCAGGAAAGCCTGATCGAACACCTGCAGCAGTATATCCGCGGCGCCTGATGCCGCTGGCGGCGCGGGCTCGACGCGCCGCCGCCCCCCTTCTACGGGCCGGCCGGCCCGGTTTTGGCCCGCTGCCAGCCCCGCCTGGATTGCCCTGCACACCCCTTCGGACGTCCCATGTTCCCGTAGGTTGGCGCTATCCGCCTGATCGACAAGGTTTTTTCCAAGTATCGATTTGGTTGATTCTTTCTATGCCGCGGCTCAGTTTTTTAATCGAATTGCTCCGGGAGAAGATGAGCTCGCAGACAAATTCTTCCCCCAACACCCGGAGCACTGATCATGAAAAAGCACATCCTCGCCGTTAGCATCATCCTCGCCAGCCTGTCGGGCGCTGCATTTGCCGAAGGCGGTTCGCAACATGTAGGCGGCATCGCCGAGAGCGGTTACGAGCACGTTGGCCAGGGCGTCCGTGTCGCCGAAGGCGGCGCGCAACATGTAGGCGGCATCGCCGAAAGCGGTTACGAGCACGTTGGCCAGGGCGTCCGTGTTGCCGAAGGCGGCTCGCAGCATGTAGGCGGCATCGCCGAGAGCGGTTACGAGCATGTTGGTCAGGGCGTCCGTGTTGCAGAAGGCGGTTCGCAACATGTAGGTGGCATCGCCGAGAGCGGTTACGAGCGTGTCGGCCAGGGCGTACGTGTTGCCGAAGGCGGCTCGCAGCATGTAGGCGGCATCGCCGAGAGCGGTTACGAGCGTGTCGGCCAGGGCGTCCGTGTCGCCGAGGGTGGCTCGCAGCATGTAGGCGGCATCGCCGAGAACGGTTACGAACGCGTTGGCCAGGGCGTCCGTGTTGCCGAGGGTGGTTCGCAACATGTCGGTGGCATCGCCGAGAGCGGTTACGAACGCGTTGGTCAGGGCGTCCGTGTTGCTGAGGGTGGTTCGCAACATGTCGGTGGCATCGCCGAAAGCGGTTACGAACATGTCGGTGCCGACGTAGCTTGAGAGCGTGACACGGCAGATACGTACCCCAGGTAAACCGCTTCACCTCTGAGAGCAGTTCCATGCCTTACTGCCCCACCTGAAGGCGCCCCTTAGCGGGCGCCTTCGTCATTTCTGCGGCTCCACACAAGCTCCACAGAGTCTCCATATTCGCCGCATGCCGGCGCCATGGGCACGCCACAGACTTTCTGCACATCCACCGCAGGGAGTTCCGTGATGAACCGCAACCTACTACTCAAGCTCGGCGCCATCGGCGCGCTGATTCTCTTGTTGATGATCCCCATCCTGCTGATCGACGGCATGATCAGCGAGCGCCAGGATCTGCGCGATGGCGTGGTGCAGGACATCGCCCGCAGCTCCAGCTACAACCAGCAGATCACCGGCCCGGTGCTGGTGGTGCCGTACCGCAAGACCGTGCGCGAGTGGAAGACCCACAACAAGACCGGCCAGCGCTACCTGGAGGAAAGCGAGGAGCATGGGCGCCTGTACTTCCTGCCCGAGCGCTTCGTGTTCAACGGCGAGGTCAGCACCGAGCTGCGCGCCCGCGGCATCTACCAGGCGCGCCTGTACCACAGCAGCAACCGCATCAGCGGGCGCTTCGACATCCCGGCGCAGCTGGGCATCGACGAGGACTTCGCCGACTACCGCTTCGACACGGCCTTCCTCGCCGTGGGCATCAGCGATATCCGCGGGATCAAGAACGACCTGCAGCTGGAGCTGGGCAGCACCAAGGTCGGCTTCCTCCCTGGCAGTGCCGAATCGCGCCTGGGCGCCGGCGTACATGCCCCGCTGCCGGCGCTGAACGTGGTCGCCGGGCAGAGCCTGGACTTCGCCTTCGACCTCAAGCTGCAGGGCACCAGCCAGCTCGACATCACCCCGGTGGGCCGCGAGAGCCTGGTCGACCTCAAGGCCAACTGGCCGCACCCGAGCTTCGTCGGTGAGTACCTGCCGAGCGAGCGCGAGATCGACCAGAACGGCTTTACCGCACGCTGGCAGACTAGCTTCTTCGCCACCAACCTGGAAGAGGCCCTGAGCGATTGTGTCGGTGAGGGCGAATGCATGGCCTTCAACGAGCGCCACTTCGGCGTCAGCTTCGTCGACCCGGTCGACCAGTACCTGAAGAGCGACCGCGCGATCAAATACGCCCTGCTGTTCATCGGCCTGACCTTCGCCGGCTTCTTCCTCTTCGAAGTGCTCAAGCGCCTGGCCGTGCACCCGGTGCAGTACGGCCTGGTCGGCCTGTCGCTGGCGCTGTTCTACCTGCTGCTGCTGTCGCTGGCCGAGCACATGAGCTTCGAGCGCGCTTATGCCTTGGCGGCCTCGGCCTGCGTGCTGCTGATCGGCTTCTACGTCAGTCACGTGCTGCACAGCTGGTTGCGCGGTGCCGGTTTCACCGCCGCCCTGGCCGCCCTCTACGCGATGCTCTACGCCCTGCTCAGCGCCGAGGATTACGCCCTGCTGATGGGTTCGCTGCTGGTGTTCGGCCTGCTCGCCAGCGTCATGGTGCTGACCCGCAAACTCGACTGGTACGGCATCGGCAAACCGGCCGCCGGCCCTGCCGCCTGACCCTCGTCCACATGCAGGCGGGCGCGGCGGTTGCCGCGCTCGCCCGGGAGATCGCGATGATTCGTTTACTGATGCAGTTTTCCGCCTGCTTTGCCCTCGGCCTGGTGGTGGCCGGCGCGGTGCTGGTCGGCCTGATGTTCTTCGGCCTGTTCGACCTGATCCACGGCCTCAACCTGACCGGCAAGCCGCTGGCCGGCCTGGCCCTGACCCTGCTGCCGGCGTCCTTCTGGAACGACCTGACCGGCGTCCCGGATGCCGCCGCCAATGCCGACGTGCAGTCGTTCCTGCAGCTGTGCACGGCCCTCGGCCAGGTCGCCCTGGTGCTGGGTGGCGGCTTCTTCCGCCTGTGGTACTGGCGATGAGCGGGCATGTCGGTTTGCGTGAAGACGCGCGCCTGGGGCATCTGCTGGCGCGGCGCATAGCCCGCCTGTTCCTGCCGCCCGTGACCCTGAACAAACCGTTGCACAAGGAGGTGCCGCCATGTCGCTAGTCCGTCTGCATGCCTGGGATTTCAGCGTGGGGGTGATGAGCGGCAGCACCCTGGCCTACCTGCTGGCCGTGCTGCTCGGCCTGCTGCTGCCATCCTGGCCATTCAATGCCTTCTTCACCCCGCTGGCGCTGGTCAGCCTGGCCCTGCAGGGGCCGTCCTGGCGGGTGGCCGATGCGGATCGCGGCGCCTGCCTGCGCGGCGGCCTGCAGCTGGGCATGGCGCTGGTGCTGGCGCTGTGGCTGGCCTACCTGCTGTGGTTCTGAGGTGCCCATGAGCCTGTCTGTCATCGCGCTGCTGCGCCTGCTCGGCCGTCTGCTCTACCGCGCTGTGCTGCTGCACTGCTGGCTGCTGCTGGTGCTGTACCTGGGGTTCAAGTTCGTCGAGCGACAGTTCTCCATCGCCAGCTTGCCGGCCAGCATCGAGCCGGCCGGGGTGGTGCTGATCGGCGGCGAGAGCGGTCTGCGCGAAGGCTGCGGGGTGGTGGTGTTGCGCATGGCGCCGGCCCTGCAGCGGCGCCTGGCCAGGCAAGGACTGGCCGCCCTGGAAGAGGCGCGGCAGGCACGCGGCTATCCCGACGAGGCCTACTACAGCTATGCCCCCTGGCAGCCGACGCCGGTACCCGATGAGGACTCGCAGGTGGCCCTGGGGCTGAACTGCGCCGAGGCCGACGAGGCGCTGAGCCAGCGCATCAATCGCGCGCAGAACAGCCCGGGCGCGTTCTACAGCAGCAAGGACGAGGGCCTGCTGCTGGTGATCCCCGAGGAGGGGCTGATTGTCTTCGGCTACTTCGGCTAGCACCAGGACAAGGCCGGCGTGCCTTGCCTGGCGTTAGCTCGCGAGGCTGTGCGCAGGTGCTTAGAGCGGCGCGGTGGCCTGCAGCGACGGGCGCTGGCTGACCTCGGCGAACCAGCCGGCCAGCCCCGGGAAGCGCTGGCGCCAGCCCAGCTCCGGCTGGCGCAGGTCGAGGTAGCCGAGGGCGCAGGCCAGGCCGATGGCGGCGATATCGAAGTGACTGCGGATTTCCGCCAGGGCCTCGTGCTCGAAGTAGCTCAGGCTGCGTTCGATCTTCTCGCTCTGGCCGTCCAGCCAGGCGTCCCAGCGCTTGTCCGCGGGGCGCAGGAAGCTCTCGTAGCGGCTGAGCACGGCGGCATCGAGGATGGCGTCGGCCAGCGAGGCCAGGGTCAGGCGCCGCCAGCGCGCGCTGCCGCTCGCTGGCAGCAGTGGGGCGCCAACATGCTGCTGGTCGAGGTATTCGCAGATCACCCGGCTGTCGTGCAGCACTGAGCCGTCGGCCAGGCGCAGGGCGGGGAGCTTGCCGGCCGGGTTGCTGGCGACCACGCCGGCATCCGGGTTGATCGGGGTGAGCTGGGCATTCTGCAGGGCCACACGGTCGAGTTGGCCGGTCTCGTGGAGAACCACCATCACCTTGCGCACGAAGGGCGAGGAGGGCGAGTGGAACAGGGTCATGGTGCTCATGGAGTGCCTCGGGGCAGACGGACGGACGGACGCCCACTATAGCGTTGTCGCGCTCATAGCGAAGGGGCTTGCAGGCGTTGGCGGCGGGCCTGCACGGCGCGTTGCAGGGCGGCCAGGCCGTCGAGCCCCTGGCGCTTCGCGCGGCTGAGCAGGATCAGCGCCAGCTCGGCGGTGGCCAGGGCGTCGGCGCTGGCGTGGTGGCGGTTGCTGACCTGCAGCTGGAAGTGCTGCAGCCAGTCGTCCAGGTCGTGGCAGCGCGGCGGCGCTTCGGCGCACAGCAACGGCGCCAGTTCGGCGACATCGAGGAACGGATGGCGCAGGCGCAGGCCGAGGCTCTGCTTCAGGGCGCGGGCCAGCATGTGCTGGTCGAAGGCAGCGTGGAAGGCCAGCAGCGGGCTGTCGCCGAGGAACTCCATGAAACCCAGCAGCGCCTCGGCCGGTTCGCTGCCGGCGGCGATGGCGCTGGGCGCGAGGCCGTGGATCAGGGTGCTGGCGCTGGCCTGGTGGCCGGCGCGGCACAGGGTGGCTTCGTACTGCTGGCTGAAGTCGATGGCGCCGTCTTCGATCACCACCGCGCCGATGGCCAGCAACTGATCGCGCTGCAGGTCGAGGCCGCTGGTTTCCAGGTCGAGGACGACGATGCGCTGCTGCTGCAGCGGCCGCTCGTCGAGGCCCGCCGGTGCCTGCAGGCGGGCGCAGCGCTGCTGCTGGCGCTCGTTCAGTGGCGGGGCGCCGCGCTGCAGCCAGGTAAACAGTTTCATAGCTGGTAGCGCAGGCTCAGGCTGGCCTGCAGGCGCTGGGCCTGGCGGAACGACTCGCGCAGGATGCGCCGATCCAGGTGGTTGAGGCTGTCCGGATCGAGGCGGTTGGAGAACGGCAGGTTCTGGCTGGCCTGCTGCTGGTGCAGCTGCAGGCGGGTCTGCTGGATGAAGTGGTAGGCCTCTTCAAAGGCAGCGCCGTCCAGCGCGTCGATGACCCCGCGGCGCACCAGTTCGGCGAAGCGCTGCTGGGTATTGCACTCGCTCACGCCGTGGGCCAGGGCTAGCACGCGGGCGCCGTCGACGAAGGGGGTGAGGCCCTCGGCCTTGAGGTCGAGGGTGTCCTTGTCGGCGCCCTTGCGCGCCACCACGAAGTCGCGCAGGCGCCCCAGCGGCGGGCGGAACTGCAGGGCGCTCAGCGCCAGGTGGCGCTGGAACAGGCTGTGGTCGGCGATCTCGGCGAGCAGGTGCTGGCGCAGCAGGCGGGCGCCCAGTTCGTCGCCCCAGACCACGCGCAGGTCGAAGTAGATACTCGATTCCAGCAGGTTCTGCGCCGTTGCCTCGCGTACCTGGCGGCTGAAGCGGCGTGTCCATTCATGGCGCGACAGGCACAGCTGCGGGTTGCCGGCCATGATATTGCCGCTGCACAGGCTGAAGCCGCAGCGCGCCAGTTCCTGGTTGATCCGCTGGGCCAGCGGCAGCAGGCGCTGGCGGATGGCCTCGGCCTGGTCGTCGGCGGCCTCGAACAGGATGCCGTTGTCCTGGTCGGTGTGCAGGGTCTGCTCGCGGCGGCCTTCGCTGCCGAAGCACAGCCAGGTAAACGGCACGCCGGGGTCGCCCATTTCCTCCAGCGTCAGCTCGATCACCCGGCTCACGGTATGGTCGTTGAGCAGGGTGATCAGCTGGGTGATCTGCGTCGAGCTGGCGCCGTGGGCCAGCATGCGCTCGACCAGCAGGTGGATGTCGTGGCGCAGCGCGGCCAGCGTGTCGATGCGCGGCGCATGGCGGATGGTGCGGGCCAGGTGCACTAGGTCGACCCGTTGCAGGGAGAACAGGTCGCGCTCGCTGACCACGCCGAGCAGGCGCCCGTCCTCGACCAGGCAGACATGCGCGATATGCCGCTCGGTCATTGCCAGGGCGGCGTCGAAGGCGCTGGCGCCGGGAGCCAGGTGGAACGGCTGCTGGGTCATCAGCGCGCTGATCGGCTGCTCCAGCGAGCTGCCGGCGGCCACCACCCGGCGCAGGTCGCGCAGGGTGAAGATGCCTTGCGGGCGGTTGTCGGCATCGACGATGACGATGCTGCCGACATGCTGTTCGTGCATGCGCCGCACCGCCTCGCGGGTCGGCGTGGCGGCCATGCAGCTGACCGGCTGCTGCATGGCCAGCTCACGCAGTGGCGTGTCCAGCGAGTACTGCGCGCCGAGGCTTTCCGCCGCGCGCAACTGCACCTGCTGGTTGACCTGGTCGAGCAGGCTGGACACCCCGCGCAGGGCGAAGTCGCGTAGCGGCGCGGACTGGGCGAACAGGCGGGCGAAGGCGTCCTTGGGTAGCAGCAGGCAGAAGGTGTCTTCGCCGGCCAGGTGCTCGGTGCGGGTGGCGCGCTCGCCGAGCAGGGCGGCGAGGGGGAAGCATTCGCCGCCGGCGATCTCGAAGGTACTCTCGCTGCCGCGCCGTGCCGAGTGCGGGCGCTCGCCCACCACCCGGCCCTGCTTGACGATATAGAAGTGCTGCACCGGGCCGTCGTCCGGGCGGATGATGCTTTCGCCGGCCGCGTAGAAACGCAGCAGGCAGTGCTCCACCAGGTAGGCCAGGTGGGCACTTTCCATCTGGTTGAACGGCGGGTACTTGCGCAGCAGCTCCATGGTGCCATGGATGTTCTGCAGCACCGCGCTCTTGCTGGCGGCCAGGCCTTGCTTGGTCTGCATCGGGCGTTCCCTTCTAGCGGGGAGGTTGCCCGCATGGTGGGCGCTTTTGCGCCGCGCCGCCAATAGACCTAGGTCGCAGGCCGGCTGCGACAGAGCAGGGCAGCGCTGCCCAGGGTGGCCGCCGCCACCAGCAGCGCCGGGCTGAAACTGTGGCTGCGGGTGTACAGCGCGGCGGCCAGCAGCGGCCCGGCGATCTGCCCCAGGCCATAGGCGGCGGTCATGGTTGCCGGCATGTTGAAGCGCACCTGGCGGGCCCAGGCCTGCGCCGCCGGCATGGCGATGGTCACCGTGCCCATGAAGGTGGCGCCGACCAGAATGGCGCTGCCCAGGCTGGCCCAGGCCGCGTGGCTGAATACCGGCAACAGCACGCCGGCGGCCTGCAGCAGCAGGTTCAGCGCCAGGCTGCGCGGCGTGCCCAGGCGTTGCCGCGCGGCATGCCAGAGGAAGCACGAGGGAATCGCGCCGAGGCCGAAGGCGGCCCAGATCTGCAGCGGGTCGATGGTGCCGAGGCTGCCCTGCAGCAACAGTGGCAGGTAGGTGGCGGTGATGATGTAGCCGAAGCCGGCCAGGCCGTAGATCAGCACCAGGCGCCGTGGCCCCAGACTGTCGGGGGTGGCGGCCTCCGCGCCGGCCCCGGCCTTGCTCGGCACGGGTTGCCGGCGCAGTTGCCACCAGGCCGGCACGCCGAGCAGCAGCGCGGCGAGCGCCAGGCCCAGCCACAGCGCCTGACTGTGCAGGCCAGCGGCGTGGCCGCTGGCGATCAGCTCGGCCGACAGCAGGATGCCCAGGCCGACCCCGGCAAACAGCAGCGGTGCCTGGCGTGGCTGGCCGGCGGCCTGCAGCAGCCACAACGAGGCGCCGACCAGGGCCATGGCGCTGAACAGGCCGGCGGTGAAGCGGATCAGCAGGATCAGCCCCGGCTGCTCGATCCAGGCCAGCGCCGCCAGGCACAGCAGGGTGCCGCCCAGCGCCCACTGGCACAGGCGCGAGGCCTCGCTGGCGCCGCTGCGCGCCAGCAGCAGGGCGCCGAGCAGGTAGCCGGCATAGTTGGCCGAGGCCGCCAGCGAGCCGGACTGCAGGCTGAGCAGGCCGTCGGCGAGCATCAGCGGGTAGAGGCCGGTAAAGGCGAAGCGGCCGAAGCCCATGCCGATGGCCAGCAGCAGCGCGGCAGCGAGTGGCGCGGCCAGTTTCATGGGGCTTGCAGCGTGGCGCGCCACTGCTCGAAGGCGGCGCTGCGGTAGTCGCCGCGCCAGACCAGCAGGGTGTCGACGCTGAGCAGCGGCACGCATTGCACGGCCGGCGGTTCGCGCAGCAGATCGAGCAGCGAGCGCGGCACTATGCCGACGCAGGAGCCAGCCGCCACGCAGGCGAGGATGGTGTGGTAGGAGCCGACTTCCTGCACCCGTACCGGGCTGCCGGCACTGTTCAGCCAGCTCTGGGCGATCTGCCGGTAGGTGCAGCCCTGGGCGAAGCCGGCCAGGGTACGCAACTGCACGTCCTCGGGGCCGTTGACCGGCGGATGGCCGGGCGGCAGGAGCAGCAGCAGTTCCTCGCGGAACACTGCCTGGCTGAGCAGGCCCTGATCCAGCTCCTCGACCACCCAGCGCTGGCCCGCCCAACTGGTCGGCGCGGCGATCAGCGCGCAGTCCAGGCGCCGCGCCAGCACGGCGTCGAGCAGTGGCTGGCTGGGCCCGCTGCTGACCTCCAGGCTGACCTGCGGGTAGGCCTGGTGAAAGCGCGCCAGCGGCGTGGGCAGGCGCGCCGCCGCGGTGCTTTCCATGCTGCCCAGGCGCAGGGTGCCGCCCGGCTGCTGCGGGTGCATGGCCTGGCGCGCTTCGTCGGCCAGGGCCAGCAGGCGTTCGGCGTAGGCGAGGAACTCCTGGCCCTGCTCGGTCAGGCGCATGCGCTTGCCTTCGCGGAAGAACAGCGCCACGCCGAGGTCGTCCTCCAGCTGGCGGATGCGCGTGGTCACGTTGGACTGCACGCGCTCCAGGCGCTGGGCGGCGCGGGTGACGCTCTGCTCCAGGGCCACGGTGCGAAAGATGGTCAGCGTCGAGAGATCCATGGGCTTTCAATAATCTCTTAAAGAGAATAATGTTTTTAAAAGAATCTCTTTTTGAGATTTAAAGGTCAAGCCGGGTATCGCCGGCGGCAACATCACAGGAGTCAGGCCCATGGCTGCGTCGCGCATCACCGAACTGCTCGCTATCGAGCACCCGATCATCCAGGCCCCGATGGTCGGGGTCTCGACCCCGGCGCTGGCCGCCGCGGTGAGCAATGCCGGCGGCCTGGGTTCGCTGGGCCTGGGCGCCAGCACGGTGGAACAGGCCCGTGCGCTGATCGGCGAAACCCGTGCGCTGACCGCGCGGCCGTTCAACCTCAACCTGTTCTGCCACCGCCCGGCCCGGGCCGACGCTGCCCGCGAGGCGGCCTGGCTGCAGCGCCTGCGCCCGCTGTTCGACGAGTTCGCTGGCGAGCCGCCAGCGCAGCTGCGCGAGATCTACCGCAGCTTCCTTGATGACCCGGGCATGCTCGAGTTGCTGCTGGAACAGCGCCCGGCGGTGGTCAGCTTTCATTTCGGCCTGCCGCCGCAGGCCTGGATCGACGCCCTCAAGGGCGCCGGCATCCGCCTGCTGGCCTGCGTCACCACTGGCCATGAGGCGAGCCTCGCCGAGGCGGCCGGGGTCGATGCACTGGTGGCCCAGGGCATCGAGGCCGGCGGCCATCGCGGCGTATTCGCCCCGGAGCAGGGCGATGCCGGCATCGGCACCCTGGCCCTGGTGCGCCTGCTGTGCTGCCAGTCGGCGCTGCCGGTGATCGCTGCCGGCGGCATCATGGACGGCGCCGGCATCCGCGCCGCTCTGGCCCTGGGCGCGGCGGGCGTGCAACTGGGGACGGCCTTCGTGCTGTGTCCGGAGTCGGCGGCCAACGCTGCCTACCGGGCGGCGCTGCAGAGCGAGCGGGCGCAGTGCACGCAGATCACCGCGAACATTTCCGGGCGGCCGGCGCGCGGCCTGGTCAACCGCCTGTACGGCGATTTCGCCACGCCGCTGCCGGACTATCCGATCGCTTATGATGCGGCCAAGGCCCTGCATGCCCTGGCCAGCGCCCGCGGCTGCCACGACTTCGCCGCCCACTGGGCGGGGCAGGGTGCACCCCTGGCGCGCGCCCTGCCGGCCGCCGAGCTGATGGCGTTACTGATTGCCGAGATGCTGTGAAGATTTGTTGCCAGATGGCGCATGGGGCCCGTATTTTGCTTTGAAAATCCGCGTGTTACCCCGAATTCACTAGTGATTTAGCCATGAAGTTGCATCAACTGCGCGCCATAGTCGCGATCTGTGAAAGTGGCAGCATCCAGGAGGCCTCGCGCCTGCTGCACATTTCCCAACCGGCCCTGTCGAAGGGCATCAAGGAGCTCGAGGCCGAGCTGGGCGTGCCGTTGCTGGTACGTTCCAACCGCGGCATCACCGCCACCGAGTTCGGCGAGCGCCTGGTGCGCCGGGCCCGACTGATCCTCGAAGAGGTGCGCCGGGCCCGCGAGGAAATCGACACCCTCAAGGGGGTGATGGACGGCAAGGTGGCGATCGGCGTGTCGCCGGTGACGCCGGGCGCGCAGTTCATCAGCAGCCTCAACCGTTACCGCAAGCGTTACCCCAAGGTGCAGGTGCAGATCCACGAGCTGCGTCCGTCCAAGCTGATGGAGGGTCTGCGCGAAGGCCAGCTCGACCTGGTGCTGACCTCGCTGCCGGAGTCGCGCAGTGCCGACGGCTTCCACTGGACCGAGCTGTACGCCCAGCCGGCGGTGCTGGCGGTGCGCAAGGGTCATCCGCGGCGCGATGCGCGCTCGCTGCGCGAGCTGGTCGACGAGGAGTGGCTGCTGCAGGACTCTCTGGAGCAGTCCAAGGTCGGCATGATGTTCGTCGACAACGGCATCGACTACCCGCACAACGTCACCGAGTGCGCCTCGGTGGTGCTGTTTTCCGAGCTGGCGGTCAATTCCGATGCGGTCAGCTACTGGTCGCAGCGCCTGCTCGACCATGTGCAGAAGCTCGGCCAGGAACTCGACGCGCTGAACCTGGTGGAAGCGGTGCCGCCAATGAACATCTCCCTGGTCTGTCGCGACCAGGAACTGATGACCCGCGAGGCCAAGGCCCTGGCCGACGAGCTGATCTACGCCCACACCAGCCCGCACGCGCGCGCCCAGGATGGCGCATCGGCCTGCAAATAGGCGCTGCCGCCAGCAGGGTGCGGCGCGCCCCCTGCTGACGAGGCGCTGCCCCTGTCTCAGCTTTCCAGCTGCGGCTCGCAGAGCACTTCGCTGGTCACCGAGTTGGCGATGAAGCACTGCTCGTGGGCGGCGTGGTGCAGCCCGGCCAGCACCTCGGCGCTGGGTGGCGTACCGCTGAAGCGTACGGCCGGGCGCAGGGTCACGCGGGTGATGGCCAGCTTGCCGGCGGCATTCTTGCCCATCCGCCCTTCGGCGGCATCGCGGTACTGGTCGACACAGAAGCCGGCCTCGCAGGCCAGGCCGAGGAACCACAGCATGTGGCAGCTGGCCAGGGCGGCGACGAAGGCTTCTTCCGGGTCGACCGCGCTTTCCACCGACATCGGCAGTGGCACCACGCTGGGCGAGGAGGAGCCGGGCACCTCGACGCCGCCGTCGAAGCGCCACAGGTGGCCGCGGCTGTAGCGGTTGTCGAGGAAGGGTTGGTCGGCGCGCTGCCAGAGGACTTCGGCGTGATGCAGGGCCATGGGGACTCCTGTAGCTGACGGGCTGCTCAGCATACTCCGCAAGTCGCTGTCGGGTTGATAACCAAGCCTGATAGGCATGTGCAGAGGTGATTATTCAGCACCAGGCACCTGCGGCATGCTGCGCGGCATTCCAAGAACAATGGCGGGACGTGGCATGCAGTTGGTTACGCAGATTCTTGAGTGGCAGGGCGAGTTTACCGACATTCGCCGGCTGATTCACCAGCATCCCGAACTGGGCTTCGAGGAGCAGCACACCAGCACCCTGGTGGCCCGCTACCTGCGCCAGTGGGGCTACCAGGTGCATGAAGGCATCGGCGGTACCGGCGTGGTCGGCGTGCTGCACAACGGCAGCGGCAGCAAGCGCATCGGCATTCGCGCCGACATGGACGCCCTGCCGATCCATGAGGAAAGCGGCGTCGCCCACTGCAGCCAGCATGCCGGCAAGATGCACGCCTGCGGCCACGACGGCCACACCGCGATCCTGCTCTGCGCGGCGCGCTACCTGGCCGAGACCCGCGCCTTCGACGGCACCCTCAACCTGATCTTCCAGCCCGCCGAGGAGACCCTCAAGGGCGCCAGCCGGATGATCGAGGACGGCCTGTTCGAGCGCTTCCCCTGCGATGCCGTCTACGCCCTGCACAATATGCCGGGGCTGCCGGTGGGCCTGTTCGTCACCCAGGCCGGGGCCATGAGCGCCTCCTCCGACGTGGTGACCATCAAGCTGCTCGGCGTCGGCGGCCATGGCGCCATGCCGCACAAGGCCAAGGATCCGGTGGTGGCGGCCGCCGAACTGGTGCTGGCGCTGCAATCGATCGTGGCGCGCAATGTGCCGGCCGGCGAAGTCGGCGTGGTCACCGTCGGCTCGCTGCAGGCCGGCGAGGCGGCCAACGTGATTCCCGACGTGGCCACCCTCAAGCTCAGCGTGCGGGCGACCAACCCGCAGATCCGCGCCCTGCTGAAGAAACGCATCACCGAGATCGCCCAGGGTGTGGCCAAGACCCACGACATCGAACTGGATCTGGACTACGACGAGCGCATTGGCGTGCTGATCAACACTCCGGCCGAGACCGCCCTGCTGCAGAACGTGGCGCGTAGCCTGGTGGGTGAGCAGGCGGTGCTGACCAGCGTACCCAGCGGCTACCTGGGCAGCGAGGACTTCGCCTCGATGCTCGAGGTGCGCCCGGGCTGCTACATAGTCACCGGCAACGGCAACAGCGGGCCGAGCGGCTGCATGGTGCATAACCCCGGATACGACTTCAACGACCAGGCCATCCCCTTCGGCGCCAGCCTCTGGGTGCGCCTGGTCGAAACCTACCTGAACGAGGCCTGATCCATGCAGTCCCCTTCCAACCACCGACGCGGCCTGATCGTCGCCATGCTGCTGGCGGTGATGGTCATCAGCGTGCTGGACAAGACCATCTTCGCCTTCGCCGGCCCGCAGATCATCGACGAGCTGCAGCTCAGCCCCGAGCAGTTCGGCTTTATCGGCAGCGCGTTCTTCTTCCTCTACTCGGTCTCCGGGGTGCTGGTCGGCTTCCTCGCCAACCGCCTGCCGAGCCGCTGGATTCTCTCCGGCATGTCGGTGGTATGGATGGCCGCCCAGCTGCTCACCGCCATCAGCACCAGCTTCTACGCCCTGGTCGCCAGCCGCATGCTGCTCGGCGCCGGCTGCGGGCCGGGCACGGCGGTGACCCAGCACGCCTGCTTCAAGTGGTATGCGCCGCGCGACCGCGTGCTGCCGGCCGCGTGGATCCAGGTGGCGATCATGTCCGGTGCCATCCTCGGCGCCCTGTCGCTGCCGCTGCTGATCCAGCACCTGGGCTGGCGCGTGGGCTACCTGCTGCTGGCCGGCGTCGGCCTGGTGTGGCTGGGCCTGTGGCTGCTGGTCGGCCGCGAAGGCCAGCATGACGACACGGGCGGCGCCACGGCCGGCGGCACCACCTCCTACCGCCATCTGCTGCTCAACCGCACCTTCGCCTTCGTCAGCCTGGCCGGCTTCTGCACCTACCTGCCCACCGCGCTGATCTACAGCTGGGTGCCGACCTATCTGCAGAAGGGCCTGGGCATGACGCCGATGCAGTCCGGCTATGTGGTGATGGCCGCTACCCTCGGCGTGATCATCCTCAACCTGCTGATGTCGACCCTGTCGCAGCGCGCCATGCAGCGTGGCGCCAGCGTGCGCCTGGCGATGGCCGTACCGATAGCCGCCGCCTGCCTGATAGGCGGCGTGGCGATGAGCCTGATGGGCTTCGTCGAGCAGGGCATGGGCCTGACCATCGCCCTGTATCTGGTCGGCGGCTCCATCGTCAACCTGGTGCCGGCCTTCGCCAACTCGGCGGTGGCCTACATCGCGCCGCCCAAGCAGCGCGGCAGCATGCTGGCGATCCACATCGGCCTGATGACCAGCGCCGGGATGATCGCCCCGCACCTGGTTGGCCAGACCATCGGCTGGGAAGGTGGCGACCTGGTCAAGGGCTTCGAGCTGGCGATCGGCCTGTTCGGCCTGGTGCTGATCGTCGGCGGCCTGCTGGCCCTGCTGCTGGTCGATCCGGAGCGCAGCCGCCGCCAGCTGGCCGCCCTCACGCAACCCCACCACGAATCCATCACCGTGCCGGCTCCCAGCCAGGCCTGAGTCAGGAAATCTGTCCCGATGCACAAACGAGTTCCCTCGCCCCAGCAGCGCCCCGAACGTATCGGCCTGCAGGACAACTGGCGCGACGCCGACGTGGAAGACGGCTTCTGCGTGGTCGCTGTCGGCGACATCATCATCACCCATGCGATCGCCGCCAAACTGGCGCGCAAGTCGCCCGAGCTGCTCGCCATCCTCAAGCGCGGCGACGCGGTGGTGGGCAACTACGAATGCACCGCCATCGACTTCAACAGCTACGACGGCTACCCCGAGGCGCTGTCCGGTTTCTCCTGGCTGATCAGTGATGCCGACGCGCCGGCCGACCTGGCCAGCCTCGGCTTCAACCTGATGGCGCGGGCCAACAACCACGCGCTGGACTGGGGCGTGGCCGGCCTGCGCATGACCGACGCCCTGCTCGACGAAGCCGGCATCGCCCATGCCGGCACCGGTGACAGCCTGAGCGCCGCGCGCGCGCCGGCCTTTATCAACACCGACAAGGCGCGGGTGTCGCTGATCTCCTACGCCACCACCTTCGAGGCCAACGCCCCGGCCGCCGACGGCCTCGGCGTGGTACCGCCGCGTCCGGGCATGAGCCCGCTGCGCACCACTCCGCATCGCCTGGTCAGCGCCGAAGACTTCGCCGTGCTCAAGCGCCTGGATGCCCAGGAGGCCTTCCAGGATCACTACCTGCTGCGCACCCTGCATGGCGAGCACAGCGTGCACCTGGGCATGGCCCTGCATTACCGGGTCGACCCCAACGCTGCGCCGGGCACCGTGCGCCTCCACTACGAGTGCGACAAGCTCGACCAGGCCGACATCCTGCGCAACCTGCGCCAGGCCAAGCAGTCCAGCGACTTCACCATCGTTGCCCAACACACCCACGAGCCGGACAACCTCTGCCAGGAAGTGCCCAACTACCTGCCGGGCCTGGCCCGCCAGCTGGTCGACAGCGGTGCCGACATGCTCTGCGGCCACGGCCCGCACCAGATCCGCGGCATCGAGGTCTACAAGGGCAAGCCGCTGCTCTATTCGCTGGGCAACTTCTGCTTCATGGACAACAGCATGGCGGTGATGCCGGCGGACAAGTGGGAGAGCCGCGAGTGGCTGGCCGCCGAGGCGTTCGTCGGGCCCAAGGGCATCACCAACCCGCGCATCTCCACCCCGGCCGAGTTCCTCGAGTGGAAGCGCGTGGTCGGCATCTTCAGCGAGCCGATCTGGTTCGAGAGCGTGGTCGCCGAGTGCCACTTCAAGGCCGATGGCACCCTCAAGGAGCTGCTGCTGCACCCGATCGAGCTGGGCTTCGCCGGGCGCGACGCCGAGCGCGGCATTCCACGCCTGGCCTTCGACAGCGCGGCCAACGACAACCAGGCACGGCGCATCCTCGAGCGCCTGCGCGAGTTGTCCGCCGAGTTCGGCACGCAGATCGAGCTCGAGACCGTGCCGTTCGGCGAGCGCCAGAGCAGCGTCGGCCGCGTGATCCTCGCGTCATAACCCGGCACTGATGCCAGGCGGCCTACAAGGTCGCCGGCATGGGGCATGGCCCCGCACTGCAGAACCTCATGCCGTCGTCCGGCACCGGCCACAAGCCTGTGCCGCGGGCCCGGCCGTGCCCGCCAAACCCGGCGGGCACTCTTTCCGCACAAGGAACCTTGCATGGATCTTTCCAGCTTCTCGCAAAGCTACGCCGAAGCCCGGCAGAAATTCCTCGATGCCTGCGCCGCTGCCGGCCTGAGCGTCGAATCCCATGTTCACCCGCTGCGCGGCCGCGATGGCGAGGAGCTGGCGATGGACGTCGCCCGCCTGGGGGCGGCGGACGCCGCCAACCTGCTGATCCTCAGCAGCGCCTGCCACGGCGCCGAGGGCTTCTGCGGTTCCGGCATCCAGGTCGAGCGCCTGCGCGACAGCGCCTGGATCGAGCGCTGCAAGCGCGACGACCTGGCCGTACTGTTCATCCACGCGCTCAACCCCCACGGCTTCTCCTGGCTGCGCCGGGTGACCGAGGACAACGTCGACCTCAACCGCAACTTCATCGACTTCGCCCAGCCGCTGCCGGACAACGCCGACTACCGCGCCGTCGCCCACTTGCTGCTGCCCAAGCGCCAGCCGCCCACCCTGCTCAGCACCCTGGGTCTGATCGGCTACGCCCTGCGCCACGGGCGCATGGCCCTGCAGGGCGCCATCTCGCGTGGCCAGCACAGCGACCCCGAGGGCATGTTCTTCGCCGGCACCGCGCCGACCTGGAGCAACCTCACCCTGCGCAAGGTGCTGGGCCAGCACGCCCAGCAGTGCCGGCGCATCGGCTGGATCGACATCCACACCGGGCTCGGCCCGCGCGGTGTCGGCGAGCGCATCTACAAGGGCCGGCAGACGCCGGAAGACATCGCCCGCTGCCGCCGCTGGTGGGGCGAGCAGGTCACCAACAGCGCCGAAGGCAACTCGGTATCGGCCAAGCTCAACGGCACCATCGACAACCTGGCCCTGGAGCTCTGTGCGCAGGCCGAATACAACGGCCTGACCCTGGAGTACGGCACCCTGCCGGGCCTGCAGGTGCTCAACGGCATGCGCGGCGACCACTGGCTGTACCGCAACCCGCAAGCCCCGGCGGCCCAGCAGCAGCGGATCAAGCAGCGTCTGCGCGATGCCTTCTACGTCGATGCCGACGACTGGAAGCGGCAGATTCTGGAGCAGGCGCACAAGGTGCTGGAGCAGACCCTGAACGGTCTGGCCTCGCCACTGCCGAACTAAGGCCTTACTGCAGGCTCAGGCCGTGGCGCTGGTACAGCGCCAGCACCCAGCCTTCGCGGTACATCTGCCGCAGGTTGTCGCGCAGGCGCTGGGCCAGCGCCGGGTCGAGACGGGGATGGCAGGCGATGTCTTCCATCAGGGTGAGGAAGGGCAGCACCTCGCGCGGCGGCGGATTGGCCGGCAGCGCGGCGACCACTGCCGAGCTGGTCGCCCACAGCCGCGCGCGGCTGCGCTGCAGCATGCTCAGGTTGAGCGATTCCTTGTTCGAGTAGACCACCTCCAGGCCGACCCGCTGCAGGTAGTCGCCGGCCCCGGAACCCTGGTGGCTGAGGATGCGCAGGCCACGGGCCTGCTCCAGGCTGCGCAGCTGCAGGGGGTCGTCGGCCTTGGCGTACAGCCCCAGGCGCGAGATCAGCAGCGGGCCGATCCAGGCGTAATAGGGTTCGCGCTCCTGCTGGCGCTCGACCAGCAGCACGCAGCTGTCCGGTTGCTGCTGCACCTGGTGCAGGGCCCGTTGCAGGGGCAGAAAGCTCAGTCGATAGGAGGTCTGCGTGCGGCGCAGCAGCTCGGCGGTCAGCTCGATCACCAGGCCCTGGCCGTTGCCATCGGTACCCTGTTCCACCAGCGGCGGGCGCTCCCAGGCGAACAGCTGCAGCTCGGCGTGCAGCGGCAGGCTCAGCACCAGCAGGAGCAGCAGGCTAATCCCACGCATGCAGGGCCTCCTGGTAGGGCAGGGTGCGTCCCGGCGGGTGTTCGTTGTCGCGCTGCGGCCAGGGTGCGCCGGGTTGCAGCAGCCAGAACTGCGGGTTGCGTGGCGGGTTGAGCTGCGGCGCGCAGGCATGCTGCTGGCGCTCGCCGACCGTCTGTAGGTGGCGATCGAAGGCCGTGGCCAGGTTGTGCAGGGCTTGCGCCACGCTGAGCTGGCCGGCCACCGCCGGGTGCAGCTCGCGCCACCACAGGCTGGCCATGCCGGCATAGTCCGGCACATTGGCCCCGGTCGGCGTCCAGCGCCGCGCTGCCGCGCTGCGGTAGAACTCCACCAGGCCGCCGAGGCGCGGCGCCTCGGCGAGCAGGGCCGGCGAGTCGAGGTCGCTGCGGCGGATCGGCGTCAGGCCGACCAGGGTCTTGCGCAGCGAGGCACTCTTCGAGGTAACGAACTGGGCGTACAGCCAGGCGGCCTGACGCTGGCGCAGTGGGGTGCTCTTGAGCAGCGTCCAGGCGCCGACATCCTGGTAGCCGGATTTCATCCCGTCCTGCCAGTAGGCGCCGCGCGGCGAGGGGGCGACCCGCCACTTGGGCTTGCCGCCGGCATCCACCACGGCGCTGTCGGGGCGGGTGTAGTCGGCGGTGAAGGCGGTGTACCAGAACACCTGCTGGGCGATATGGCCCTGGGCGGCGACGTTGCCGGCCTGGTTGAAGTTCATCTGCTGCGCTTCGGGCGGCGCGTAGCGTTGCAGCCAGTCGATGTACTGCTGCACCGCGTAGACCGCCGCCGGGCTGTCCAGGGCGCCGCCGCGGGCCATGCTGGCACCGGCCGGGCGGCAGCCTTCGACGCGGATGCCCCAGTCGTCCACCGGCAGGCCGTTGGGCAGGCCGCTGTCGCCGACCCCGGCCATGCCCAGCCAGGCATCGGACAGGCGCCAGCCCAGCGACGGGTCGTAGCCGCCGTAGTCCATGTGCCCGTAGACCCGCTCGCCATCGATCTCGCGCACCTGCTCGCTGAAGAACGCGGCGATGTCCTCGTAGGCCGTCCAGTTCTGCGGCACGTCCAGCTCGTAGCCATAGCGCTGCTTGAACGCCTGGCGCAGTTCCGGGCGCTCGAACCAGTCCTGGCGGTACCAGTAGAGATTGGCGAACTGCTGGTCGGGCAGCTGGTACAGCTTGCCGTCCGGGGCGGTGACGAAGGGCAGGCCGATGAAGTCGGCCAGGTCGAGGGTCGGCGAGGTGACGCCGGCACCTTCGCCGTGGATGAAGTCGGACAGCACCAGGGCCTGGTCGTCGCGAAAGTGCTGGCCGAGCAGATCGCTGTCGCTGATGTAGGCGTCATACAGCGGCAGGCCGGTTTCCTGCTGGGTGCGCAGCTTGTTGACCACGTCGTCTTCACCGCTGATCTCGTGGATCACGCGGATGCCGGTGAGCTGGCTGAACAGCGGGGCGAGGACGTTGGCCTCGTACCAGTGGGTGGGGATGTGCTCGGCGATCACCCGTACCTGCAGGCCGGCAAAGGGCTTGCCGGCTGCGGCGAACCAGTTCAGCTCGGCGCGCTGCTCGGCGGCGCTGAGCGAACTGGGCTGCAGTTCAGCCATGGCTTCCTGCAGCGGATCGGCGGCGTGCGTGGCAGCGCTCAGCAACAAGCCGAGCCACATCGCGGCGCGCATTCAACTCTCCTTCTTGTTATGCGGCTAATCCTAGCCTTGCCCGCCCCCCGCCGTCACACAGGAATTCACTGAGCGACAAATGGACGCATTTTCGGCAAAAACAGGCGCGACGGCGGAATTCTGGCTATAGCAATAGCGGGCGCTGCCGAAAACCATCTAAGACCACCGCATTAAAGAGTGGTCATGGCGTGACCGATATGTGGCTTTTAGCCACTGTGTGGTTTCCGCTACAATCCGCGCCCCCGATTTGGGTACTAACCATGAAAAACCTGTCGTTGACCCTGAAGTTGTCGCTGCTGCCGGCTGTTGCCCTGCTCGGTTTGCTGCTGTTCGTGGGCTATACCTCGTTGCAGCTGTCGGCCAACGACTCGCGTCTGGTAACCCTGGAAACCCACAGCTTTCCCACCCTGGAAAAAGCCGATGCGGTGATTTTCCAGTTCTCCCGCCTGCCCGGCCTGCTTAACAGCGCAGTGGCCGCCGGCGAGCTGGAGACCTTGGGCGATGCGCGCAAGGTGCTCGAAGAGATCGCCAGCAAGCAGCAGGAACTGGACAACCTGGCGCGCGGCAACAGCCAGCGCAGCGAGGAACTCGCAGCCTGGCGCTCGGCCATCCAGCGCTATGCCGACAACGCCTTGTCCGCCTCCGAGCAACTGATCAAGGGCAGCGCCAGCTTCGAAGACCTGCGCCCCAACCTGGATCGCATGGCCAGCGACCTGAGCGCCGCGCAGAAGGTCGCCAGCACCTTCCGCAGCAACGCCTACGAGGACTTCCAGGCCGCCCTGGTGCAGACCCGTACCGACAACGCCACCACCACCCGTGTCGGTTTCATCCTCACCGCGCTGCTGGTCGGCCTGGTCGGCCTCGGCGCCTGGGTGATCATCCGCGGCATCATGGGCAACGTGCATGGCGTGATCGACTCGCTGAAAGCTATCGCCCGTGGCGACGGCGACCTGACCCGGCGGGTCAACGTCGACTCGCGCGACGAGATCGGCGAGATGATCCAGTTGTTCAACGGCTTCCTCGACAAGCTGCAGGGTACTATCCGCCAGATCATCGAGGCGGCCAGCCCGCTCGGGCAGATGTCCCAGGAGCTGTACCGCCTGACTCAGGGCGCGGAAGAAAACGCCAAATCGCAGCAGGGCCACACCGACTCCATCGGTCGCGACATCCAGACCATGACCAGCAGCATCCAGGAAGTCGCCCAGCGCTCCCAGCAGGCCTCGGAGGGTGCCGGCGATGCGTCGCGCCAGGCCGATGCGGCGCGCACCAGCATCGGCAGCCTGTCCAGCAGCATCAGCGACCTCGGCAGCAGTGTGATGGGCGCGGTGCAGGCCATGCAGCAGCTGGAGGAAGAAACCCAGCAGGTCGGCTCGGTGCTCACCGTGATCCGCAGCATCGCCGAACAGACCAACCTGCTCGCGCTCAACGCCGCTATCGAAGCGGCGCGGGCCGGTGAACAGGGCCGCGGCTTTGCCGTGGTGGCTGACGAGGTGCGCAATCTGGCGCAGAAGACCGCCGCCTCTACCGCCGAGATCCAGCAGATTATCCAGCGCCTGCAGAACAGCGCCAACGGCGTGCTCAACGTGATGACCGCCAACGGCGACAAGGCCCAGACCAGCATCGAGCGCTCGGTGGAAGCCACCCGCATGCTGGAAACCATCGCCGAGGCGGTAGGCCAGATCGACCAGCTCAATGCCGGTATTGCCCAGCTCACCCAGGAGCAGATCGGCCTGTCCAGTTCCATCCAGCAAGACACCCAAGTGTTGCAGCAGGACGCACAAGCAACCGCCAACGGGGCCGAAGCCACCGCACGCCTAGGCGAGCAGCTGGTCAGCACAGGGGATCACCTGCGCGCGGCGACAGCCCAATTCCGCGTTTAACTTTCAACGGAGCATCACCGCATGACCCATGTTCGAGTCCTCGGTATGGCGATCTGCCTGGCCAGCGTCCCGGCGTTCGCGCTGGAGCAAGGCGAATACACCCTCAACGGTTTCGGCACCGTCGGCGTCACCCACCTGGGTGGTGAAGACGATGGCCGCAGCTACGGCCTTTCCGGTCAGACCAACGATTCCTGGCGCGGCGATCAGCTGAGCAAGTTCGGCGGCCAGCTGTCCTACGGCATCACCGACACCGTCGGCGTGACCGTGCAGGCCACCGCCAAGGCTTACTCCGACCAGTGGAAAGCGAACCTGGAATGGGCCTACCTGTCCTGGCAGAGCACCGACAACCTGATGGTGCGCGTGGGTCGTCTGCGTACTCCGGTGTACATGTACTCCGAGAGCATCGACGTGGGCTTCGCCTACCCCTGGCTGCGCCTGCCTGACGAGGTCTACAGCCAAGTCCAGCTGTCCAACTACGAGGGCGCGGATGCGGTCTACAACCTGCCGCTGTCCTTCGCCACGCTGTCTTTCCAGCTGGCCGGTGGTGTCGCCAAGAACCGTGACTACTACCTGTACGACGACAAGTTCGACATCGACTACTCCAAGGTCTTCGGCCTGAGCACCAGCCTGGCCACCAATGACTTCGGCACCTTCCGCGTCGGTTATACCGAGGCCGATATCGAGACCGAGATCGCCGGCAGCTTCATCGACGTCTTCGGCCGTCCGAGCTCGGCCACCCTGCTGGCGCTGGACAAGGACAAGGGCAAGTTCACCTCCGTCGGCTACCAGTACGACAACGGCACCTGGCTGACTGCCAACGAGTGGACCAGCCGGGTGATCGAGAACGACGGCAACAACAGCACCGATTCCTTCTACCTGATGGCCGGCCGTCGTTTCGGCGACTTCCTGCCGCACCTCACCTACGCCCAGCTGGATGAAGACGAAGGCCGCCAGAACTCCTGGACCCTTGGCCTCAACTACAGCATCCTGCCGACCGTGGTGCTCAAGGGCGAATACAAGCGCGTGGACACCAGCGGTGGCTACGACGGCGTATTCGTGCGCGACGCTCAGGAGCTGTACGACAACACCGTAT
This sequence comes from Pseudomonas alcaligenes, assembly GCF_014490745.1. Lineage (NCBI taxonomy): Bacteria > Pseudomonadati > Pseudomonadota > Gammaproteobacteria > Pseudomonadales > Pseudomonadaceae > Aquipseudomonas > Aquipseudomonas alcaligenes. Next base: position 400,722 of record NZ_LZEU01000001.1, read on the forward strand.
TCGACCGCACCAACGGTCTGCTCGGCGTTCCGGCCCGCAACTACGACGGCGACATCATCAGCGCCGGCGTCGACTTCGTATTCTGAGGAAGGTGTACATGAAGCAATCCATTCGTACGCTCCTCGCCGCCGTCAGCCTGGGCGCCGCTGCCCTGGCCCAGGCCGAGGTCGCCGTGATCGTCAATGCCGGTGCCAGTGCCGCACCGTCGCAAGCCGATGTGGCCAACATCTTCCTGGGCAAGAACAAGTCGCTGAAAGGCGTCGACCAGAAAGACTGGAACCCGACCAAGGAGAAGTTCTACGCCGGGGTCGCCAACAAGAACGAGTCGCAGCTCAAGTCCTACTGGTCCGGCCTGGTGTTCACCGGCAAGGGCCAGCCGTTGCCGAGCGTGGCCGGCGATGCCGAGGTGGTGGCCAAGGTCGCAGCCGAAGCCGATGCCATCGGCTATGTCGACAAGGGCGCGGTGACCGACAAGGTCAAGGTGCTGTTCACCCTGCCGTGATCGGTTGAGGTGGCAAAGAAAGCCGGCGGGTCACCCTGCCGGCTTTTTTTTGCCTGGCATTTGGCGCGGGCAAAAAAACGGCGACCGAAGTCGCCGTAAAGAGTACGCGTGGAGTGTCGCGTCCTGGTGATTAGCGGATGCCCGAGGCGCGCAGCGCGTTGGGGGTGAACTGCTTGCGGCTGTAGCGCACGCTGAAGTCGTAGGCGTTCTTCTGTTCGTTGAACAGGGCGCCGACGGCGTAGCGACCGGACAGCACGTCGTAGTGGGTCTCGGCGCTGAACTGCGGTACCTGCTGGTCGTAGAAGTACACGCCATGACCCTCGGAGACTCGCCACAGCTGGCCGCGACCGTCGTAGGCGTCGGCCTCGGCGGCTTGCCAGCTGTCCTCGTCGATGAACAGGTCGCGGCGCGAGTAGACGTGGCGCTGGCCCGGCTTCAGGGTGGCGGTCAGGTGCCACACGCGGTGCAGCTCGTAGCGGGTGTGCTCGGGGTTGAGGTGGCCCGGCTGGATGATGTCGGTGTACTTCAGCTTGGGCGAGCTCAGCTTGTAGCTGTTGTAGGGGATGTACATCTCCTGCTTGCCCACCAGCTTCCACTCGAAACGATCCGGCGAGCCGTTGAACATGTCGAAGTCGTCCATGGTGCGCATGCCTTCGGCGCCGGGGCTGTCGTAGGCGATCTGCGGGGCGCGGCGCACGCGACGCTGGCCGGCGCTGTACTGCCAGGCCATGCGCGGTTCCTTGACCTGGTTGATGGTCTCGTGAACCAGCAGCACGCCACCGGCCAGACGCGCCGGGGCGAGGAACTCTTCGCGGTACATGTACAGCAGGTTGGCCATCTCCGCCGGAGCGTAGTCGCTCAGGCCGACCGGGTAGGCCAGCTGCTGCTTGATCAGGCTCGGCGTGAAGGCGCCGTTGGCCTGCGGCGAGGCCTGCACCACCAGGCGCTGGAACGACAGGCCGCGGTAGCGCCCGATGTGGTTCCACACCACTTCCAGGCCGTTCTGCGGCACGGCGAACGGCAGACCGCCGCTGCGGTAGTTCTGCAGGCCGTTGCCGCCTTCGGCGAGCTGGGTGTCGGCGGCGTTCAGGCGGCTGGTTTCCAGGTACTGCTTGGGCATGGTCACCGAGCGATGGCTCGGGTAGACGGGGATGCGGTAGGTCTGCGGGTAGCGCTTGAACAGGGCGAGCTGGCCAGGGGTCAGCTTGGCCTTGTACTGCTCGACGTTCTCGGCAGTGATGGTGAACAGCGGCTGGTCGGCGGCGTAGGGGTCGCTGAGGAAGCCGTCGGCGTCACGCTGGCCGGCGTCCTGGCCGAGACCGCCGGTCCAGGCCGGGATGCTGCCATCGGCATTGCCGGCTTTCTCGGCGCCGACCGGAGTCAGGTCGGCACCCAGGCGGGCAACCTGGTCGGCGGGTACGGCGGCCATCACCTGGCCGGCGAGCAGGCTCAGGCTGAGGCAGCCGGCCTGGATCAGTTGCTTGTGGATCATGGTTAACCTCATGTGCTGCAAGGCCTCAGAAGCTCACGCCGAAGCTGAGGGCGAGGAAGTCGCGATCGGTGTTGGTGTTGAAGTCGCCGCCGAAGTAGTTGGTGTAACTCAGGCTGGCGGTGTAGGTGGACAGGTAGTCGGCATCCAGACCGACGCTCACCGACTTGTTACCCTCGGTGAAAGTCGGGCCATAACCCTCTACGTCGTGGGCGAAGGCCAGGTTGGGCTTGAGGTTGACCCCGGCGATGGCGTCGTTGAACTCCAGCTGGGTACGCAGGCGGTAGCCCCAGGAGTTCTGGGTGTAGAAACCCTTGTCGGTGCACTGGTCAGGGTTGGCGGTGTTGAGCAGGGCGGTGCACAGCTCGTTGCCATTCAGGCCCAGGGCCGAGGCGTAGCTGGGCAGCTGGCCCATGCCGTAGACGCTGCTGCGGCCGAAGCGCAGGTCGCTGCCGTCGGTGGCGCCGAGGTTGCCGATATGGCTGTAGCCCACTTCGCCGATCAGGGTCAGGCGGTCGCCGCCGAGTACCTGGTCGAAGGTGTGCACGGCGCTGACCTGGGCCTGGGTGAAGGGCATGCGCTTGTAGCCCTGCACCAGCTCGCCGTAGCCGGCGTCGGCCCACTCGCTGTCGTAGATCGCCAGGCCGTCGATGCCGAGCAGGTTGACCAGGCCGCCGACACTGGCGGCGGTGGACACGTCAGTGCCGTTGAGCGACAGCGGCATGTTCGGCCGGTGGCTGATCTCGCCGGACAGCGCGGTGCCTTCGGGCAGGGTGGTGGCGAAGCTGATGCCGTACAGACGGATGTCTTCCGGGTAGGCCAGGTAGTAGGTGGAGCTGGCCGGGCCGGGGGCACCGGTGACGGCGCTGAAGTTGGCCTTGCCGCCGGTCCACATGCTTTCCGGGGTGCGGCTGTGGTAGTTCATGGCGTAGAAGCCGAACTCGGTGTCGTTCAACTCCGGCACCAACCAGCGCATGGCCACGCCGAACTGGCCGCCGTCACGGGCTTCCTGATCCTTGCCGCGCGGCACCCAGCCGTACACCGAGGGATCGCGGTCGTAGTCGCTGCCGTAGGTGGTCATGCCGACGTCGCAGCCCTGGGCGGCGGTGTCGGTACCGAAGAAGGTGCCGCAGTTGTCGAGGACGGTCTTTTCCCATTCGATCTGGTAGAAGGCCTCGGCGGACAGGTTCTCGGTGAGGCCCTGGGTGACATACAGCATGTTCACCGGGATCAGGCCTTCCTTGATCTCCGAACCAGGGCGGCGCAGGGAAGCGACGTCGGCCGGGTTGATGGCGTTGATGCCGTTCTGGATGAAAGTACTTTCACCCCAGCTCACCACCTGCTTGCCGGCGCGTACGCTGCCCGGCAGGTCACCGATCAGGTAGTTGTGATAGACGAAGGCATCCAGCAGCTGGGTGCCGGAGGACTTGGCGGCGCGGTCGCGGCCACTGTCGTCGATGTCGTAGTTGAGGCGGTGTTCGTCTTTGAGCTCGAAGTCGTACCAGTATTTGCCACGCAGGAAGATGCCGGTGTCGCCGTAGCTCAGTTGCAGGTCGTGGACGCCTTTGAAGATCTTCGAGAAGGTCTCGCCCTTCTTGAAGTTCAGGCGGCCGTCGTCGCTGGTGCGAGTCGAGGCCGTGCCGCCGTTGGCCTTGCCGATGAATTTAGGATCGGCATCGTCCATCGCCCAACTGGCGCCGATGGACAGCGACGAGTCGAACTTGCCCTCGATTTCCCCGATGTTGAAGCTGGCGGCCTGTGCCGGTAGCGCGCTTGCCATTGCTACAGCCAGAGCCAGGGCGTGGGGATACATGGCCCCCATGCCTGTTGTTGTTCTTGTCATGTTCATCTCCGCCTTGGAACCTGCTTGAAAAGGAACCCGCGACAGGCGTCGCACGGTATGCGCCTTCAATGCAGCCTGTGGTCAGGTGCCGAGGCATCCTAGGTGGCTGTCATCTTCCTGACTTCTGAAAAATCCTTATGCCCATAGCCAAAGGTGAGGCTGATCCGTAGGCGCTGCCCAACGGGCTGCCGCCGGTGCCTGTTAAGGTTCCGTAGATTGTTTTTAACTTATTGAAATAAATGAAATTTATTGTGATTCACGAGATGTCGTGGGAGTGCCGCGGCGAGCGCTGCCAATAACCCGGGGTTATCCCGATAAGCAGGTTTCCCCGTTGCACCGCTTGAGGGCGCGGCCACTGTGCTGGCGATTTCGGCCTGGCTGGGCTGTGCCGGGATAGCCTGGGGGCGAGCCCAGGGCCAAGCCGTTAGCCGGCCATAAAAAAACCGCCCCGGAGGGCGGTTCTTTTACTGCCGTGGCGAATTACAGACCGTTGGCGGCCTTGAACTCGCGGCGGCGGCGGTGCAGAACCGGCTCGGTGTAGCCGTTCGGCTGCTTGGTGCCTTCGACCACCAGCTCCAGGGCAGCCTGGAAGGCGATGTTGCTGTCGAAGTTCGGCGCCAGCGGACGGTACAGCGGGTCGTTGGCGTTCTGACGGTCAACCACCGGCGCCATGCGCTTGAGGCTGGCGACGATCTGCTCTTCAGTGACGATGCCGTGACGCAGCCAGTTGGCCAGCAGCTGGCTGGAGATGCGCAGGGTGGCGCGGTCTTCCATCAGGCCGACGTCGTTGATGTCCGGCACCTTGGAGCAGCCGACGCCCTGGTCGATCCAGCGCACCACGTAGCCGAGGATGCCCTGCGAGTTGTTGTCCAGTTCGTTCTGGATTTCCTCGGCCGACCAGTTGGTGTTCGGCGCCAGCGGGATGCTCAGGATGTCGTCGAGGGAAGCGCGCTCGCGCTTGGCCAGTTCGGCCTGGCGGGCGAACACGTCGACCTTGTGGTAGTGCAGGGCGTGCAGCGTGGCGGCGGTCGGCGACGGTACCCAGGCGGTGTTGGCACCGGCCAGCGGGTGGGCGATCTTCTGCTCGAGCATGCCGGCCATCAGGTCGGGCATGGCCCACATGCCTTTGCCGATCTGCGCGCGACCTTGCAGGCCGGTAGCCAGGCCGATGTCGACGTTCCAGTTCTCGTAGGCGCTGATCCACTTCTCGGCCTTCATGGCGGCCTTGCGCACCACGGCGCCGGCTTCCATGGAGGTGTGGATTTCGTCACCGGTGCGGTCGAGGAAACCGGTGTTGATGAACACCACGCGCTCGCTGGCGGCCTTGATGCAGGCTTTCAGGTTGACGGTGGTGCGGCGCTCTTCGTCCATGATGCCGACTTTCAGGGTGTTGCGCGGCAGGCCGAGAACGTCTTCGACGCGGCTGAAGATTTCGCTGGTGAAGGCGACTTCTTCCGGGCCGTGCATCTTCGGCTTAACGATGTACACGCTGCCGGTACGGGTGTTCTTGCGGCTGGTGTTGCCATTCAGGTTGTGGATGGCGATCAGGCTGGTGAACAGGCCGTCCTGGATGCCTTCCGGAATCTCGTTGCCCTGGGCATCGAGGATCGCCGGGTTGGTCATCAGGTGACCGACGTTGCGCACGAACAGCAGGCTGCGGCCGTGCAGGGTCAGCTCGCTACCGTCGGCCTTGGTGTAGACGCGATCCGGGTTCATGGTGCGGGTGAAGGTGCTGCCGCCCTTGCTGACTTCTTCAGCCAGGTCGCCCTTCATCAGGCCCAGCCAGTTGCGGTAGACGATGACCTTGTCATCGGCATCCACGGCGGCGACGGAGTCTTCGCAGTCCATGATGGTGGTCAGCGCGGCTTCCATCAGCACGTCTTTGACGCCGGCGGCATCGGTCTGGCCGATCGGGCTGGAAGCGTCGATCTGGATCTCGAAGTGCAGGCCGTTGTGCTTGAGCAGCACGGCGACCGGCTTGGCGGCGTCGCCCTGGAAGGCGATGAACTGGGCGGCGTTCTTCAGGCCGGCCTGGTTGCCGTTCTTCAGGGTTACGGCCAGTTGGCCGCCGACGATGGCGTAGGCGGTGGCGTCGACGTGGGAAGCACCTTCCAGCGGAGCGGCTTCGTCGAGGAAGGCGCGGGCGAAGGCAATGACCTTGTCACCACGAACCTTGTTGTAGCCCTTGCCCTTCTCGGCACCACCTTCTTCGCTGATCGCGTCGGTGCCGTAGAGGGCATCGTACAGCGAACCCCAGCGGGCGTTGGAGGCGTTCAGGGCGAAGCGCGCGTTCATCACCGGTACCACCAGCTGCGGGCCAGCCAGACGGGCGATTTCTTCGTCGACGTTCTGGGTGGTGGCCTGGAAGTCAGCCGGTTCCGGCAGCAGGTAGCCGATTTCCTGGAGGAAGGCTTTGTACGCGGCGGCGTCATGCGCCTGGCCGGCACGGCCCTGGTGCCAGGCGTCGATCTTGGCCTGGAAGTCGTCACGCTTGGCCAGCAGAGCGCGGTTTTTCGGGGCCAGATCATTGATCACGGCTTCGGCACCCGCCCAGAACTTGTCGGCAGCGATGCCGGTACCGGGAATGGCTTCATTGTTGATGAAGTCGTAAAGGGCTTTGGCGACCTGCAGGCCACCGACTTGAACGCGCTCAGTCATTGCTTGCCTCACTTGATTCCAGACAGCTCTAAATCCGGGCCGGACGGCCATGTAGTACGAGCCGCGGGATACTACATGACTCGGCGGGAAAAATCAGTCACGGTCTGCAACCGCCCGCCCGGTGGCGTCATGGGCCTGGCTATACTGCGGCGATCACAGCAGAAGGAGTGGCTCATGTCGGTAGTACGCGCGGTGGTGGATGACCTGGACGAACTGGTCGGGTTGTTCGCCGCCTATCTGGAGTTCTACGAGGTGCCTCGGGCCGCGGGGGAAATCGCCAAGTTTCTCGGCGCGCGCCTGCAACGCGGCGACTCGACCCTGTTCATCGCCCGCGACGGCCAGGGCGTGGCGCAGGGCTTCGTGCAGCTCTACCCGTTCTTTGCCTCGCTGCACATGGCCCCGGCCTGGCTGCTCAGCGACCTTTATGTAGCCCCGGCGGCGCGCCGCCAGGGCATTGCCGAGGCGCTGATGCAGGCCGCCCGCGAGCATGGCCAGGCCACAGGCGCCTGCGGCCTGCAGCTGGAAACGGCGAAGACCAACCTGGGCGGCCAGGCGCTCTATGAAAAGCTTGGCTATGTGCGCGATGAGGTGTTCTATACCTACTGGCTCGACCTGACAGGTTCAGCCTCCAGCCCTGAATAAGGAGTGGCACGTGGATCATCTGGTACTCACGATCATCGCCCCGGATCAGCCGGGCCTGGTTGAACGCATCGCCCAGTGCATCGCCGCCCACGGCGGCAACTGGCTGGAGAGCCGCATGTCGCGCATGGCCGGGCAGTTCGCCGGGATCCTGCGCGTGGCGGTGCCGGCCGAAGGCTATGACGAGCTGGTCGAAGGCCTGCAGGGCCTCAACGCCCACGGCATCCGCGTGCTGCTGGCGGAAAGCGGTATCGAACCGTCCTGCACCTGGAAACCGATCCACCTGGATCTGGTCGGCAACGACCGCCCCGGCATCGTCCGCGACATCACCCGCCTGCTGGCCGAGCAGGGCATCAACCTGGAAAGCCTGACCACCGAGGTGATGCCGGCGCCGATGAGCAGCGAGCCGCTGTTCCACGCCGAGGCATTGCTGGCCGTGCCGCTGACGCTGTCGCTGGATCTGCTGCGCGAGCGCCTCGAAGGCCTGGCCGACGACCTGATGGTGGAGCTCGACCTGCGCCCCGAAGAATAAGTTGTGGCAGATATCCCCGTTTAACGGGGATGACTCTGTGGACAGTCTGGGGAGCCCCGGCGCACGCACTAGTGCCCCGGGGCTTTTGTTTGCCTGGTCGAAAAAACGGCAGGGTCGCGGCGTTGTGCACAAAGTCCGGGGATGCTTCTGTGGATAAACCCGGTATAGCAGGCTCCAGCCCAGCTACGACGCGGCTTGCCGCCGGTTGGCTGATTTCTGTGCAGGTCTGCGGCACGTCACCCCTGGCTGTGCGGCGGTGAGTAAGTGCTGGTGGATATCCCCGGAAACGGTGGATGACTCTGTGGGCAAGCTGGGTGGCGATGGCCTCGGCACTAGAGCCCCGTGGCTTGTAGCGCAGTGGTCAAAAAACCGTCCCGCCTCGCGTGGTTGTGCACAAAGTGCGGGGATGGTTCTGTGGACAAGGTCTGGATGACCGGCTCCAGGCCAGGAGCTGTGCGGCCTGCAGCCTGCTGGGTGTTTTCTGCCCAGTGGCGCCGGGGGTATTCGTCTGGCCCGGGGCATGGCGCGGCAGCGGTGGACAAGTGCGGGCGATATCCCCGGATTGCGTGGATGGAGCTGTGGACAAACTGGGGAGTGCGGGTGGCTGCCCTAGTCTCCCGCGGGATGCCGCGTTTAGGTCAAAAAATCAGCTAATTCAATGGCTTGTGCACAAAGTCCGGGGATGGATCTGTGGACAAGGTCTGGATGACTGGGCCCAGCCCAGGTGCCGTGCGGCTTGCAGCCTGCTGGGTGTTTTCTGCCCAGGCTGGCCGCCAAAGGCGCGCCGGTTCTGCACCATGCCGCGGCGGCGGTGGACAAATGCGCGGGATATCCCCGGATTGCGTGGATGGAGTTGTGGACAAACTGGGGAGTGCGGGCCGCTGCCTTAGTCTTCCGTGGGGTTGCGCGTTGCGCTCAAAAAAGCAGCGGATGCAACGGCTTGTGCACAAAGTGCGGGGATGGATCTGTGGACAGGCTTGGGATGGAACGCGCCAGCCCAGGGGGCATGCGGACTGGCGGTAATTGCCGGTTTTCTGCACAGGGCCGGCAGCTGGCCTGCTGCACTCGGCACCTGTACCGGCGAGGGCTCAGGCGCGGCGGCGCAGGCTCAGCCAGATATCCAGGCTGTACACCAGCAGGCCGGCCCAGATGCAGGCGAAGGCCAGCAGTTTGCTCGGGTCGAAGTGCTCGCCGAACAGCAGGGTGGCCTGCAGCAGCACCAGGGTTGGCGCCAGGTACTGCAGGAAGCCCAGGGTGGTGTAGGGCAGGTGACGCGCAGCGGCGTTGAAGCACACCAGCGGCACCAGGGTGATCGGCCCGGCGGCGATCAGCCAGAAGGACTCCGCGCTGCCCCAGAAGTCGGCCTGCACGCTCAGGGCGGCGGGGTGCATCAGCAGCCAGCCGAGTGCCAGCGGCAGCAGCAGCCAGGTTTCCACCACCAGACCGGGCAAGGCTGCCACCGGCGCCTGCTTGCGGATCAATCCGTAGAAACTGAAGCTCAGCGCCAGCGCCAGCGAGATCCACGGCAGGCTGCCGGCCTGCCACAGCTGCTGCAGCACGCCGAGGGTAGCCAGGCCCACGGCCAGCCACTGCAGGCGGCGCAGGCGCTCGCCGAGCAGGAGCATGCCCAGCAGTACGTTGATCAGTGGGTTGATGTAGTAGCCGAGGCTGGCTTCGAGCATGCGCCCGTTGTTCACCGCCCACACATAGACTAGCCAGTTGCAGGCGATCAGCAGGCCGCTGGCGGTCAGTACCGCCAGGCGTTTGGGATTGTCACGCAGTTCGCGCCACCAGCCGGGATGTTTCCAGAACAGCAGCAGGGCGGCGCCGAACAGCGCCGACCAGATTGCCCGGTGGGCGATGATCTCCATTGCCGGCACGGCGGCGATGGCTTTGAAGTAGAGCGGGAACAGGCCCCAGATCAGGTAGGCGGCGATGCCGAGCATATAGCCGCGGTTGGGGTGGGCGGAGAGCATGGAAGTCCTTGGTGGTTAGGCAGCTAACTAAAGACTCCTGATTCTAGTGCCGGCAGGTGGAGCTTGTCTGTGCGATCAGCTTTGCCCGGCGGGGGCGCGTTCGCGAATGTCGTAAGCCAGGCTTTACGCCTGGGCCATGGGGCGGGTGCAGCCGCGGTCGCAGGGGAATCAGAACAGCTTCAGCGGCTCTTCATCCAGCGCCGCCAGTTGCTCGCGCAGGGCGAGGATCTGGTCGCCCCAGTAGCGCTCATTGGCAAACCAGGGGAAGGCCAGGGGGAATGCCGGATCGTCCCAGCGCCGGGCGATCCAGGCGCTGTGATGCATCAGGCGCAGGGCGCGCAGGCCCTCGATCAGCGGCAGCTGGCGCGCATCGAAGTCGTGGAACTCGTTGTAGCCGTCGACCAGCTCGGCCAGCTGGCTCAGGCGTTCGTGGCGCTCGCCGGCCAGCATCATCCACAGATCCTGTACCGCCGGGCCCATGCGGCAGTCGTCGAGGTCGACGATATGGAAGGCCTCGTCGCGGTGCAGCAGATTGCCCGGGTGGCAGTCGCCGTGCAGGCGGATCGGCGTGTAGCGCACCCGGCCGAACAGCTCGTCCAGGCGCTTGAGCAGGTCACGGGCTACCGACTCGTAGGCCGGCAGCAGGCTGCGCGGGACAAAGCCGCCATCGAGCAGGGTGCTCAGCGAGTCGTGGCCGAAGTTGTCCACGGCCAGCGTCTCGCGATGCGCGAACGGGCGGCTGGCACCGACTGCATGAAGGCGGCCGAGCAGCTGGCCGAGGCCGTACAGCTGGTCGAGGTTGCCCGGCTCCGGCGCGCGGCCGCCACGCCGCGGGAACAGGGCGAAGCGGAAACCGGCATGCTCGAACAGGCTCTCGCCATCCTGCTGCAGCGGCGCCACCACCGGCACCTCGCAGTCGGCCAGTTCCTGGCTGAAGGCGTGTTCCTCGCGGATCGCCGCATCGCTCCAGCGGTCGGGGCGGTAGAACTTGGCGATCAGCGGCTGCGCATCCTCGATGCCGACCTGGTAGACGCGGTTCTCATAGCTGTTCAGCGCCAGCACGCGGGCGTCGCTGAGGTAGCCGAGGCTTTCCACGGCATCCAGTACCAGGTCGGGGGTGAGGGTGGCGAAGGGATGCGACATGGGCGACTCCGGTAGCGGGGCGCAGAGTGTAGCGCCCCGGCCGCTGGCGGTCGTGTGCAGTCTTCAGAACAGGCTTTCAGTTGTCACCGGGCTTGGGCGTGCGCGCCAGGCAGTAGACATCCACCCGCGCCGCCCCGGCCTTGCGCAGCAGGCGGGCGACGGCCTCGGCAGTGGCGCCGGTGGTCAGCACGTCATCGACCAGGGCCACGTGGCGGCCCTCCAGTTCGGCTGCCGGGTGCAGGGCAAAGGCCTGGCGCAGGTTGCGCTTGCGCGCGGCGGCGTCCAGCTCCTGCTGGTGCGCGCTGTCGTGGGGGCGCTGCAGCCAGTGGCGCTGCACGGGCAGTTGCAGGCTGGCGGCGAGCCAGTCGGCCAGCATCTGCGCCTGGTTGAAGCCGCGCTGGCGCAGGCGCCGCGCCGACAGTGGCACGGCCAGCAGCAGCTCGGGGCGCGGCAGGTCTTCGCCGAAGGCATGTTGCAGATGATGTGACAGCAGGGTGGCGAGCAGACGTCCCAAGGGCCAGCGTGCCTGATGCTTGAAGCGGGTGACCAGGCTGTCGAGCGGGAAGCTGTAGCGCCAGGGTGCCTCCACCCGGGCGAACGCCGGTGGTCGGCGCAGGCATTCGCCACAGGTCAGATCCGCGCCCGGCAAGGGCAGGGCGCAGACCTGGCAGTGTCCGCCGAGCCAGGGCAGCTCGCCCTCGCAGGCACTGCACAGGGGGGTAGCGCCATCCGCCGGCTCGTCGCACAGCAGGCAGATTTGTTTGTTTTTTAACCAGATGTAAACCGGGTTGTCGCGATATGGTTGACAGCGCATAGTCCTTCCCTGACGATGCCGAACAGCCGTTTTCAGCCCAAGAAGCCGATCCAGAACGCCGTGCGCGACCCGTGCACGGTGCTACAGAACAAGGAATAGCCCATGAGCGCCAGCCTCGCTTCCGTTACCCGTCACGATTGGTCCCTCGCCGAGGTGAAGGCGCTGTTCGAGCAGCCGTTCAACGACCTGCTGTTCCAGGCGCAGACCGTGCACCGTGCGCATTTCGACGCCAACCGCGTGCAGGTCTCGACCCTGCTGTCGATCAAGACCGGCGCCTGCCCGGAAGACTGCAAGTACTGCCCGCAGTCCGGCCACTACAACACCGGCCTGGACAAGCAGAAGCTGATGGAAGTGCAGAAGGTGCTGGAGGCGGCCGCCGAGGCCAAGGCCATCGGTTCCACCCGCTTCTGCATGGGCGCGGCGTGGAAGCACCCGTCGGCCAAGGACATGCCCTACGTATTGAAGATGGTCGAGGGCGTGAAGGCCCTGGGCCTGGAAACCTGCATGACCCTGGGCAAGCTCGATCAGGAGCAGACCCGCGCCCTGGCCGAGGCCGGCCTCGACTACTACAACCACAACCTCGACACCTCGCCGGAGTTCTACGGCAACATCATCACCACCCGCACCTACGCCGAGCGCCTGCAGACCCTGGCCTACGTGCGCGATGCAGGGATGAAGATCTGCTCCGGCGGCATCCTCGGCATGGGCGAGTCGGTCGACGACCGCGCCGGCCTGCTGATCCAGCTGGCCAATCTGCCGGAACACCCGGAGTCGGTGCCGATCAACATGCTGGTCAAGGTCGAGGGCACGCCGCTGGCCGGCGAGAAGGACGTCGATCCGTTCGACTTCATCCGCATGCTCGCCGTGGCGCGGATCATGATGCCGAAATCCCACGTGCGCCTGTCCGCCGGCCGCGAGGCGATGAACGAGCAGATGCAGGCCCTGGCCTTTATGGCCGGCGCCAACTCGATCTTCTACGGCGAGAAGCTGCTGACCACCAAGAACCCGCAGGCCGACAAGGACATGCAGCTGTTCGCCCGTCTCGGCATCAAGCCCGAGGAGCGCGAGGAGCACGCCGACGAGGTGCACCAGGCCGCCATCGAACAGGCCCTGGTCGAGCAGCGCGACGGCAAGCTGTTCTACAACGCCGCCTCGGCCTGAACGCCCTTCTCCCCTCGGGAGAAGGTGGCGCGTAGCGCCGGATGAGGGTGTTTCCCTTGTCCCCGGCCCCTCTGCCAATGGGAGAGGGGAGCCCGATCTCCAGTTCGCGAATATCGCCATGCCTTTCGATCTCGCCAGCCGTCTCGCCGAGCGCCGCGCCGCTCATCTCTATCGTCAGCGCCCGCTGCTGGACGGCCCGCAGGGGCCGCTGGTACGGGTCGATGGCCGCGAATTGCTGGCCTTCTGCTCCAACGACTACCTGGGCCTGGCCAATCACCCCGAGGTGATCGCGGCCATGCGCGCCGGCGCCGAGCAATGGGGCGTCGGTGGCGGCGCCTCGCACCTGGTGATCGGCCACAGCACCCCGCACCACCAGCTGGAAGAGGCGCTGGCCGAATTCACCGGCCGGCCGCGCGCGCTGCTGTTCTCCACCGGCTACATGGCCAATCTGGCAGCGGTGACGGCGCTGGTCGGGCAGGGCGACACGGTGCTGGAAGACCGCCTCAACCACGCCTCCTTGCTGGATGCCGGCCTGCTCAGCGGCGCGCGCTTCTCCCGTTACCTGCACAACGATGCGGTCAGCCTGGCCAAACGCCTGGACAAGGCCGAAGGCAATACCCTGGTGGTGAGCGACGGCGTGTTCAGCATGGACGGCGACCTGGCCGACCTGCCGGCACTGTGTGCCGAGGCGCGCAGCAAGGGCGCCTGGGTGATGGTCGATGACGCCCACGGCTGCGGCCCGCTGGGCGCCACCGGCGGCGGCATAGTCGAACACTTCGGCCTGGGCCTGGATGATGTGCCGGTGCTGGTCGGCACCCTGGGCAAGGCCTTCGGCACTGCCGGCGCCTTCGTTGCCGGCTCGGAGGAACTGATCGAAACCTTGATCCAGTTCGCCCGCCCCTATATCTACACCACCAGCCAGCCGCCGGCGGTGGCCTGCGCCAGCCTCAAGAGCCTGGAGCTGCTGCGCACGGAAAGCTGGCGCCGTGACCATCTGAACCAGCTGATCGCCCGCTTCCGCCAGGGTGCGGCCGAGATCGGCCTGAGCCTGATGGCCAGCCCGACACCGATCCAGCCGATCCTGGTCGGCGACAGCGAGCGTGCGCTCAAACTCTCCGCGCTGCTGAAAGAGCGCGGCCTGCTGGTCGGCGCCATCCGCCCGCCGACTGTGCCGGTCGGCGGCGCGCGCTTGCGCGTAACCCTGTCCGCCGCCCACAGCGAGGCGCAGCTGGAGCAACTGCTCGAAGCCCTGGCCGAGTGCTGGCCGCAGGTGCAGGCCGATGCGTAATCCGCTGATCCTGCTGGCCGGCTGGGGCCTCGGCAGTGCGCCGCTGCAACCCTTGGTGGCGGCGCTGCAGGGGTTGGATCCGCACCTGCGCATCCAGCTGGAGCCATTGCCGGCGCTGGCGCAGGCCGATGTGCCGGCCTGGCTGGACGAACTGGATGAGCGCCTGCCGCAGGATTGCTGGCTGGGCGGCTGGTCGCTCGGTGGCATGCTCGCCAGTGCCCTGGCAGCGCGGCGTGGCGAGCGCTGCCGCGGCCTGCTGACCCTGGCCAGCAATGCCTGCTTCGTCGCCCGCAGCGACTGGCCGGCGGCCATGCCGGCGGAGACTTTCGCGCTGTTCCGCGATGCTTGCGCCGAGAGTGCCGAAGCCACCCTGCGCCGTTTCGCCATGCTTTGCGCCCAGGGCAGCGCCGAGCCGCGCGCGCTGGGGCGCCTGCTGTTCGGCGGGGCGCCGCAGCCCGATGCGGCGCAGCTGCTGGCAGGGCTCGAGGTGCTGGCCGAGCTGGACAGCCGCCAGGCCCTGCAGGCCTTTGTCGGGCCGCAGCTGCACCTGTTCGCCGCTGCCGACGGGCTGGTGCCGGCGGCTGCCGCCGGTGAGCTGCAGAGCCTGCTCGGCGATGTCGAGACCGGCCTGATCGAGGCCGCCAGCCATGCCTTCATGCTGGAGCGCCCGCACGAAGTGGCGGCGGCGATCCAGGCTTTCCTGCACGAGGTGGGTGATGACTGACTGGCACGAGCAGGGTGGCCTGCCGGACAAGCGCCGGGTGGCCGCCTCCTTCTCCCGCGCGGCAGACAGCTACGACAGCGTCGCCGCCCTGCAGCGCGCGGTGGGCATCGAGCTGCTGGCGCGTCTGCCGGCGCAGCTGGCACCGCAGCGCTGGCTGGATCTGGGCTGCGGCACTGGGCATTTCAGCCGGGTGCTGGCGGCGCGTTTCCCGCAGGCCGAGGGCGTGGCCGTGGATCTGGCCGAAGGCATGCTGCGCCATGCCCGTCCACTGGGCGGCGCGCAGCGCTTCGTTGCCGGCGATGCCGAGCATCTGCCGCTGCGCGACGGCTGCGTCGACCTGCTGTTCTCCAGCTTGGCCGTGCAGTGGTGCGCCGACTTCGTCAGCGTGCTCAGCGAGGCGCGGCGGGTGCTGCGTCCGGGCGGCGTGCTGGCCTTCAGCAGCCTGTGCGTCGGCACCCTGCAGGAGCTGCGCGACAGCTGGCAGGCGGTGGACGGCTTCGTCCACGTCAACCGCTTCCGTCGCTTCGCCGATTACCAGCAGCTGTGCGCCGCCAGCGGCCTGCAACTGGTGGATCTGCGCCGCCAGGCGCATGCCCTGCATTTCGCCGATCTGCGCCAGCTGACCCATGAACTCAAGGCGCTCGGCGCGCACAACCTCAACCCCGGGCGTCCCGGCGGCCTGACCGGGCGGGCGCGGATTCGCGCGCTGGTCGAGGCCTACGAGCGCTTCCGGCAGCCACAGGGCCTGCCGGCCACCTACCAGGTGGTCTACGGCGTGCTGAGCAAGCCGCTGTAGCACGCCCTGACAACCGCTTCGTGAGCCCGGCTCGCCACCACGGAACTCCTCCCCATGAACCAGGCCTATTTCGTCACCGGTACGGACACTGAAATCGGCAAGACCACCATCGCCGCCGGCCTGCTGCACAAGGCGCGGCTGGCCGGCCTGAGCACGGCGGCGGCCAAGCCGGTGGCCTCGGGCTGCGTGCAGACGCCTGCCGGCCTGCGCAACGACGACGCCCTGGCCCTGCTCGGCCAGTGCTCGCTGACCTTGGGCTACGCCGAGGTCAACCCGTTCGCCTTCGCGCCGGCCATCGCCCCGCACCTGGCCGCGCGCGAGGCTGGCGTCGAGCTGGATGTGGCGCACCTGCTGCCGGCGGTACGGCGGGTGCTGGACAAGGCGGCCGACTTCACCCTGGTGGAAGGCGCCGGCGGCTGGCGCGTGCCGCTGGCCGGCGACGAGAGCCTCTCCGACCTGGCCGTGGCGCTGAATCTGCCGGTGATCCTGGTAGTCGGCGTGCGCCTGGGCTGCATCAACCATGCTGTGCTCAGCGCCGAGGCGGTCATCCGCGACGGTTTGCACCTGGCCGGCTGGGTGGCGAATATCGTCGACCCGCACACCTCGCGCCTGCAGGAAAACCTGGCGACCCTGGCCGAGCGCCTGCCAGCCCCCTGCCTGGGACAGGTGCCGCGCCTGGCCGAGGCGAGCCCGGCGGCGGTAGCGGCCTACCTGCAACTGGCACCGCTCGGCAGGGAGTAATAAGCCGGTAGTCGGCCATAGCCTTTTGCTTGTACGTTTTTTGAGCATTTTCTGCTTCAATGAACAGCGTCAGTCCGTCCCTGTCGGGAGTCGTTGTATGGAAATCACCGCTAGTGCCTTCAACTCGGGCCTGAACGCCATCCAGGCGGGGCAGCGCCGTGTCGATCAGGCGGCCGGCGAGATTGCCGGGGCTGCCGTGACGCCCCAGGAACCGAGCGAGGCCGCCCAGGCCCCGGCCTTCGGTCGTGATGTGCAGGCCGACCTGGCGCAGAGCCTGGTGGCCCTGCAGGTTGGCAAGGTCGAGGCGCAGGCCGGTGCCAAAGTGGTCGAGACGGCCGACGAAGTTCTGGGCACCCTGATCGATACCCGCGCCTGACGGCGCGTCTATCCGGGACTCGCCCGCCAGGAGGGCGAGGAGGAAGATGATGCAGATCGGCAGCGCCACGCCTTATGTCGCGCCCTTGCCGTCCGCGCAGTCGGCACGCACCCTTTCGTCCGATGAATCTGTTGCTGCACTGGCCAACCGGCGCGGTGCCATGCCCGATGCCGCTTCCGTTGCCGGTGCCGCCGTTACCCCGGGACAGTCGGCGCAATTGCGCGACGAGCGCGAACAGCCTGCCGACTCGGCAACCCCCACCTCTTCCACAGCCAGTGAAGACGCCGAAGCGGACGAACCCTCGGCTGCCAGCCAGGCGCAGCAGCAGCGCCAGGAGCAGCTGGACATTGCCGAGCTGGCTGGGCGCGACCGCGAGGTACGGGCCCACGAACAGGCGCATTCGGCTGTCGGCGGTGCCTATGCCGGTTCGCCGACCTACAGCCTCAAGCGTGGCCCGGACGGGCGCTCCTATGCCGTGGGCGGCGAGGTCAGCGTCGATGTCAGCCCGATCCCCAACGACCCCGAAGCCACCCTGCGCAAGATGGAAGTGGTACAGCGCGCGGCGCTGGCGCCGGCCGACCCCTCCGCCCAGGATCGCCGGATCGCGGCCCAGGCCGCGGCCCAGGCCGGCGTGGCACGCGGCGAGATCGTCCAGCGCAATCGTGATGAAGCGGCCGCCGTCCTCGAGGAGCGCCGTGCGCGCAACGAGGCGCAGCGTGAGGAGCAGGCTGCCAGCGAAGAAGAAGACGCCAGCCAGCAGTCCGCCGCGCCAGCGCCTAGTCTTGATCTGTACCGCAACCTGGCCCAGTTGCAGGAGCCCGTCGCGGCAGTCGATCTGCTCGCCTGAGCGGTCGCGGGCGGGTGCTTGACAAGGGTAGGGCGTAAACGTATGTTTCAAACGCCTGTTTGATTGCTGCGCCAGCTATGGCTGCCGGGCTATGGGAGAAATCCCGCAAACGACCGTGTCTGAACCGGTCAAATAAACACTAAGGAATCCACCGTAGAGGTTTACCGCTATGCCTGAGTACAAGGCCCCCTTGCGTGATATCCGCTTCGTTCGTGACGAACTGCTCGGCTACGAAGCGCACTATCAGAGCCTGCCTGGCTGCCAAGACGCCACCCCGGACATGGTCAGTGCCATCCTGGAAGAAGGCGCCAAGTTCTGTGAGCAGGTAATCGCCCCCCTCAACCGTGTGGGTGACCTCGAAGGCTGCACCTGGAGCGAGTCCGGCGTTAAGACCCCGACTGGCTTCAAAGAGGCCTACCAGCAGTTCGTCGAAGGTGGCTGGCCGAGCCTGGCTCACCACGTCGACCACGGTGGCCAAGGCCTGCCGGAGTCCCTGGGCCTGGCCCTGAGCGAGATGGTCGGTGAAGCCAACTGGTCCTGGGGCATGTACCCGGGTCTGTCCCATGGCGCGATGAACACCATCGAAGCCCACGGTACCGACGAGCAGAAGCACACCTACCTGACCAAGCTGGTATCCGGCGAGTGGACCGGCACCATGTGCCTGACCGAGCCGCACTGCGGTACCGACCTGGGCATGCTGCGTACCAAGGCCGAGCCGCAGGCTGATGGCTCCTACAAGGTATCCGGCACCAAGATCTTCATCTCCGCCGGCGAACACGACATGGTCGATAACATCGTCCACATCGTGCTGGCCCGCCTGCCCGACGCCCCGCAAGGCACCAAGGGCATCTCGCTGTTCATCGTGCCGAAGTTCAACGTCAACGCCGACGGTTCCGTTGGTTCGCGCAACGCCGTTTCCTGTGGCTCGATCGAGCACAAGATGGGTATCCACGGCAACGCCACCTGCGTGATGAACTTCGACGGCGCTACCGGCTACCTGATCGGCCCGGCCAACAAAGGCCTGAACTGCATGTTCACCTTCATGAACACTGCTCGCCTGGGTACCGCTCTGCAGGGCCTGGCCCACGCCGAAATCGCCTTCCAGGGCGGCATCAAGTACGCCCGCGAGCGTCTGCAGATGCGTTCCCTGACCGGCCCGAAAGCGCCGGACAAGGCCGCTGACCCGATCATCGTCCACCCGGACGTGCGTCGCATGCTGCTGACCATGAAAGCCTTCGCTGAAGGCAACCGTGCGATGGTGTACTTCACCGCCAAGCAGGTCGACATCGTCAAGTACAGCCAGAACGAAGAAGAGAAGAAAGCCGCTGACGCGATGCTGGCCTTCCTCACTCCGATCGCCAAGGCGTTCATGACCGAAGTCGGCTTCGAAGCCGCCAACCACGGTGTGCAGATCTACGGTGGCCACGGCTTCATCGCCGAGTGGGGCATGGAGCAGAACGTGCGTGACAGCCGTATCTCCTGCCTGTACGAAGGCACCACCGGCGTCCAGGCCCTCGACCTGCTGGGTCGTAAAGTGCTGATGACCCAGGGCGAAGCCCTCAAAGGCTTCACCAAGATCGTGCACAAGTTCTGCCAGGCCAACGAAGCCAACGAAGCCATCAAAGGCCTGGTTGCACCGCTGGCTCAACTGAACAAGGAGTGGGGCGACCTGACCATGAAAGTGGGCATGGCTGCCATGAAGGATCGCGAAGAAGTGGGTGCCGCTTCCGTGGACTACCTGATGTACTCCGGTTATGCCTGCCTGGCCTACTTCTGGGCCGACATGGCGCGCCTGGCTGCCGAGAAGATCGCTGCCGGTACCGAGGACGAGGCTTTCTACAAAGCCAAGCTGCAGACCGCACGCTTCTACTTCGAGCGCATCCTGCCGCGTACCCGTACCCATGTCGCCACCATGCTGTCCGGCGCCAACAACCTGATGGACATGGCCGAAGAAGACTTCGCCCTGGGCTACTAAGCCCAAGTCCGACCTCAGGTCAGAGAAACCGCGGCCCTCGGGTCGCGGTTTTTTTTCGTCCGAAATAAGGCAGTTGGTCGCCTGATAAGGGCTTTTATACGCAAATGCGGATGATCCGCACGCCACATCCGGGCAAAATGCCGCATCCCGTCGTCCTGCCCAGCCGGAGTGGAGAACCTGCCGTGCCCAACTTCGCCGCCATGCGCCTCAGCCATTTCCTGCCGACGCTGCTGCTGCTCGTCGCCGGCGTGCTGGTGGCTCGGCTGACGACCCTCAACGAATTCTTCCTGTCGCTGTTCAACGTGCTGCCGACCTTGGTGCTGCTGCTCGGCGGCGCCTTCTGCGTGGTCTACGGCCGCCAGCGCGAGCTGTCGGTGCTGGTGGCGGTGTACCTCGGCTATTTCCTGTTGGATACCCAGACCGACTACTACCGTGCCGCCGGCAAGGTGCGCGACGACGCGGTGCTGGTGTTCCACCTGTGCAGCCTGCTGCTGCCGCTGCTTTATGGCCTGTACGCCGCCTGGCGCGAGCGCAGCCATCTGGTGCAGGATCTGGTGGCGCGCGCCGCCGTGCTGCTGGCTCTGGGCAGTACCGCCCTGGCCCTGGCGCGGCGTTATCCGCAGGAACTGCAGGCCTGGCTGAGCGACCTGCAATGGCCGCTCTGGCATGCCCAGTGGATGAGCCTGATCCAGCCGGCCTACCCCCTGTTCCTGCTGGCGTTTGGGCTGTTGCTGGTGCAGTACCTGCGCCAGCCGCGGCCGGTGCATGCGGCCCTGTTGCTGAGCCTGTGTGGCCTGCTGTGGATGCTGCCCAAGACCTTCCTGTTGCCCCATGCGCTGCAGGTGATGAGCAGCCTGTGCATGCTGGTGGTGGTCGCCGCGGTGGCCCACGAGGCCTACCAGATGGCCTTCCGCGACGAGCTTACCGGTCTGCCGGGACGCCGCGCGCTGAATGATCGCCTGGAGCGCCTGGGGCGCAACTATGTGATCGCCATGGCCGACGTCGACCACTTCAAGAAATTCAACGACACCCATGGTCACGATGTCGGCGACCAGGTGCTCAAGCTGGTGGCCAGCCGCCTGCGCAAGGTCACCGGCGGCGGCAAGGCTTACCGCTATGGCGGCGAGGAATTCACCCTGGTGTTCCCCGGCAAGAGCATCGAGGAGTGCCGTCCGCACCTGGAGGCCGTGCGCGTTGCGGTGGAGGGCTATGCCCTGCAGCTGCGCGACAAGCAGCAGCGGCCCAAGGACGACAAGCAGGGCCGCCAGCGGCGCAAGAGTGCGGCGAGCGGCAGCGTGTCGGTGACCATCAGCATCGGCGTGGCCGAGCGTGAAGCCCATCAGCGCGGCGCCGACGAGGTGATCCGCAATGCCGACAAGGCGCTCTACGCGGCCAAGAAGGCCGGGCGCAACTGCGTGGTGGCCCAGGGTGAGAACCGCCGCGGTGCGGTGCGGGTGAAGACCGAAAGCGCGTAAATGGTCAGGTTATGGCGCTGCATTCAGCGCGCGTAACGTCGTTGTCCGCCGCCTCAGCGGGGCAGTAGGGTCGCTCCATCAGCCGTGCCGCCGTGGCGCGTGACCTTGCGGAGATCCTGCCATGCCCGACTACAAAGCCCCCCTGCGCGACGTGCGTTTTCTGGTCGATGAAGTCTTCGATTTCCCCGCTACCTACCAGGCCATCGGCGCCACTGATGCGACGCCGGACATGGTCAGCGCCATCCTCGAAGAGGGCGCCAAGTTCTGCGAGCAGGTGCTGGCGCCGCTGAACCGCAGCGGCGACGAGGAAGGCGCGGTGTGGCAGGACGGTGTGGTGACCACGCCCAAGGGCTTCAAGGAAGCCTTCGCCCAGTATGTCGAAGGTGGCTGGAACGGCCTCTCGGCCGATGCCACCTACGGTGGCCAGGGCCTGCCGCATTCGCTCGGCCTGCTGATCGCGGAAATGGTCAGCTCGGCCAACACCTCCTGGGCCATGTACCCGGGCCTGACCCAGGGCGCCATGTCGGCCATCCATGCCCACGGCAGCGAAGAGCAGAAGCAGACCTACCTGACCAAACTCACCGCCGGCACCTGGACCGGCACCATGTGCCTGACCGAGCCGCACTGCGGCACCGACCTCGGAATCATCAAGACCCGCGCCGTGCCCCAGGCCGATGGCAGCTACGCGATCTCCGGCACCAAGATCTTCATCTCCGCCGGCGAGCACGACATGAGCGAGAACATCGTGCACCTGGTGCTGGCCAAGCTGCCCGATGCGCCGGCCGGCACCAAGGGCATCTCGCTGTTCATCGTGCCCAAGTTCAACGTCAACGCCGACGGCTCGGTGGGTACGCGCAACGCCGTGTCCTGCGGCTCGATCGAGCACAAGATGGGCATCAAGGCCTCGGCCACCTGCGTGATGAACTTCGACGAGGCCAAGGGCTACCTGATCGGGGGCGCCAACAAGGGCCTCAACTGCATGTTCACCATGATGAACCACGCGCGCCTGGGCACCGGCATGCAGGGTCTGTGCAACGGTGAGGCGAGCTACCAGGGCGCCGTGCGCTATGCCCACGACCGCCTGCAGATGCGCGCCCTGACCGGGCCGAAGGCGCCGGACAAACCGGCCGACCCGATCATCGTGCACCCCGACGTGCGCCGCATGCTGCTGACCATGCGCGCGTTCAACGAAGGCAACCGTGCCCTGGCCTACTTCACCGCGCAGCTGCTCGACCTCAGCCACAGCCCGGATGCCGAGGAAGCGGCGGCCGCGGAAAACCTGCTGAGCCTGCTCACGCCGATCTGCAAGGCGTTCATGACCGACACCGGCCTGGAGGTCACCAGCCTGGGCATGCAGGTGTTCGGCGGCCACGGCTACATCCGTGAGTGGGGCATGGAGCAGCTGATGCGTGATTGCCGCATCGCGCCGATCTACGAAGGCACCAACGGCATCCAGGCCCTCGACCTGCTCGGGCGCAAGGTGCTCGGTAGCCAGGGCAAGCTGCTCGGCGGCTTCACCAGGATCGTCCACAAGTTCTGCCAGGCCCAGGCCGAGCACCCGCAGCTCAAGGCGCAGGTGGCCGAGCTGGCGCAGCTCAATCGCCAGTGGGGCGAGCTGACCCAGCGCGTCGGCATGGCGGCGCTGAAGAACCCGGACGAAGTGGGCGCCGCCTCGGTCGACTACCTGATGTACTCGGGCTACGTGGTGCTCGCCTACTTCTGGGCGCGCATGGCCGTGGTGGCCCAGGCGCAGCTGGATGCGGGCACCGCCGAGGTCGGCTTCTACCAGGCCAAGCTGGCCACCTGCGACTTCTACTACCGGCGCCTGTTGCCGCGTGCGGCGGCTCACCTGGCGGCGGCGGATGCCGGCAGCGAATGCCTGATGCGCATGCCGGCCGAGCAGTTCCTCGCCTGACCATCGGTCAGTGCCCGCAAAGGCCCGCCCCATGCGGGCCTTTTGCGTGATCAGGGAGGGTTTTATGTCGTGACCATTTGGTCGCAACGTGAACCTATGTGTCTGAAAAGGTGTTCGGCTAGACTGCCGTACCTGCCCCAACCGGCCTTTATCAGGCCGTTCAGTTGCTTCGCTCGAGGATTACTCCATGGCCGATTACAAAGCTCCCCTGCGCGACATGCGCTTCGTTCTCAATGAAGTCTTCGAGGTGTCCAAACTCTGGGCCCAGCTGCCAGGCCTGGCCGAAGTCGTCGACGAAGACACCGCTGCCGCCATCCTCGAAGAAGCCGGCAAGGTCACCGGTGGCGTGATCGCCCCGCTGAACCGCAGCGGCGACGAAGAAGGCTGCTCCTGGAACAACGGTGTGGTGAAAACCCCGGCCGGTTTCCCCGCGGCCTACCAGACCTACGCCGAAGGCGGCTGGGTTGGCGTGGGCGGCGCGCCGGAGTTCGGCGGCATGGGCATGCCGAAAGTGATCGGCGCCCAGGTCGAGGAAATGGTCAACTCGGCCAACCTGTCCTTTGGCCTGTACCCGATGCTGACCGCTGGCGCCTGCCTGTCGATCCTCAACCACGCCAGCGAAGAGCTGAAGCAGCAGTACCTGCCGAACATGTACGCCGGCGTCTGGGCCGGTTCCATGTGCCTGACCGAGCCGCACGCCGGTACCGACCTGGGCATCATCCGCACCAAGGCCGAACCGCAGGCCGACGGCAGCTACAAGATCACCGGCACCAAGATCTTCATCACCGGCGGTGAGCACGACCTGACCGAGAACATCGTCCACCTGGTGCTGGCCAAGCTGCCGGACGCCCCGGCCGGCCCGAAAGGCATCTCGCTGTTCCTGGTGCCGAAAGTCATGGTCAACGCCGACGGTTCGCTGGGCGAGAAGAACTCGCTGTCCTGCGGCTCGATCGAGCACAAGATGGGCATCAAGGCTTCGGCCACCTGCGTGATGAACTTCGACGGCGCCACCGGCTGGATCGTCGACGAGCCGAACAAGGGCCTCAACGCCATGTTCACCATGATGAACTACGAGCGTCTGGGCGTAGGCATCCAGGGCTTGGCCCTGGGCGAGCGTTCCTACCAGAGCGCCATCGAGTACGCCCGCGACCGCATCCAGAGCCGCGCCCCGACCGGCCCGGTGAACAAGGACAAGGCTGCCGACCCGATCATCGTGCACCCGGACGTACGCCGCATGCTGCTGACCATGAAGGCGCTGAACGAGGGCGGTCGCGCCTTCTCCAGCTATGTCGCCATGCAGCTGGACACCGCCAAGTACAGCGAAGACAAGGACACCCGCAAGCGCGCCGAAGAACTGGTCGCCCTGCTGACTCCGGTGGCCAAGGCCTTCCTCACCGACATGGGCCTGGAAACCACCATCCACGGCCAGCAGATCTTCGGCGGCCACGGCTTCGTCCGCGAGTGGGGCCAGGAGCAGCTGATCCGCGACTGCCGCATCACCCAGATCTACGAAGGCACCAACGGCATCCAGTCGCTGGATCTGATGGGCCGCAAGATCGTCGGCAGCGGCGGCAGCTTCTACAAGCACTTCAGCGATGAAGTGAAGGCCTTTATCGGCAGCGCCGATGCCTCGCTGGGCGAGTTCACCGCGCCGCTGCAAGCCGCCATCGCCAACCTCGACGAGCTGACCGCCTGGGTCATCGCCCAGGCCAAGACCAACCCGAACGAAATCGGCGCGGCCTCGGTCGAGTACCTGCAGGTATTCGGCTACACCGCCTACGCCTACGTCTGGGCGCTGATGGCCCGTGCCGCACTGGCCAAGCAGGGCGACGACGAGTTCTACGTGAGCAAGCTGGGTACCGCGCGTTTCTTCTTCGCCCGCCTGCTGCCGCGTATCCACTCGCTGACCGCCTCGGTCAAGGCCGGTAGCGAGTCGCTGTACCTGCTGGACGCTGCGCAGTTCTGAGAATCGGCCGACGATCTGCTGCGCGTCGGCCATGCGTCGTTGAGGTTGGGTTCAGAATGCTCATTCACTTGATGTGAACTGCGCTTCTTCACCCAACCTCGCCTAGCCTGGCTCTAGCTCGCAAGATCCTCGATCCGATTCGGCGTCGAAATGAAAGCCCCGCTTCGGCGGGGCTTTTTTATGCCTGTGTTTTGCCGGGTCGGCATGTCGGGTAGGGCGGGTGAAACCCGCGTTGCCCATGTCGCGGTGTTCCCCCGTCCTGCAGGCTGGGCGGATCGTGAGCAAGCGAAGCGTTGTGTCTGTGCACCAGTTGGCCTACGTCTCTGAGAAGTAGCCCCGAGTGCGCCGATATACTCGAGTTACCCCAGTAGGTGCACGGGGAAGGGATTTCGCCTCAATGGCTTGGGAACGAACGCATGCAATGGATTTTCATGCTGGTTGGGCTGGTGCTCGGTGCGCTGGCCGATGAGTCGATCACCGGCGCGCTGCTTGGCGGCGTGATCGGTTTGGGGCTGGGCCAGGCGCTGCGCCTGCACGGGCTGGCGAGCGAGAACGCGGCGTTGCGCAAGGAGCTGAAGGGCTTCGCCGAGCGCTTCGAGCGCGGCACCACGGCCATGCACGAGCGCCTGCTCAAGGTGGAGCAGGGCGCTTCGTCTGCGGCGCCGGAGCCTGTCGCGCCGGTGGTCGAGGAGCTGGTCGAGCCGCCGGCACCTGCCGCCGCAGCACCGGCCACGGCCGAGACGGCGCCCGAGGACGAGCTGGTCTGGGAGCTGCCGGAGCTCGTTGCCCCCGTGGCCCAGGCTGCGACCCCTGAGCCTCGGCCTGTGGTCGAGCCACTGCCGCAGACGCCTCGGCCCAACCCGCCGCGCCCGGCGGTCAAGGTACCGCGCGAGCCTTCGCCAATCGAGCGGGCCATCGATATCGCCCAAGCCTGGCTGCTTGGCGGCAATACCGTGCTGCGGGTTGGCGTGGTGCTGCTGTTCCTCGGCCTGGCCTTCCTCCTGCGCTACGCCACCGAAGGCATGGTGGTGCCGGTGGCCCTGCGCTACGCCGGGGTGGCGGCCAGCGCCATCGTTCTGCTCGGCCTGGGCTGGTGGCTGCGCAAGCGCAACGAGAACTACGGACTGATGTTGCAGGGTACCGGCATCGCGGTGATCTACCTGACCACCTTCGCCGCCATGCGCCTGCATCCGCTGCTCGACCCGCAGATGGCCCTGGCCCTGCTGGTGCTGGTGACGGCCTTCTCGGCCATCCTCGCGGTGACCCAGAACGCCCTGGGCCTGGCGGTGGCGGCAGCGCTCGGCGGCTTTGCCGCGCCGATCCTCACCTCCACCGGCAGCGGCAACCATGTGGCGCTGTTCAGCTACTTCATCCTGCTCAACGGCGGCATCCTCGCCATCGCCTGGTTCAAGGCCTGGCGCCTGCTCAACCTGGTCGGCTTCTTCGGCACCTTCGGCATCGGCTTCGCCTGGGGGCTGCGCTCCTACACGCCGGAGCTGCTGTGGAGCACCGAGCCGTTCCTGATCCTGTTCTTCCTGATGTACGTGGCCATCGGCCTGTTGTTCGCCCGGCGCAAGCTGCGCGAGGGGGCGGATGCGCCGCTTGAGCGTGAGCTGCTGCTGCGCTGGTCGGCGGGCAAGGCCGACTATGTCGACGGCACCGTGCTGTTCGGCCCGCCGCTGGTGGGTTTCGGCCTGCAGTACGCGGTGGTGCAGCACATCGAATTCGCCGCGGCCTTCAGTGCTCTGGGCCTGGGGTTGTTCTACCTGCTGCTGGCGCGCCTGCTCGCCGGACGTACCGCGGATCGCGCCCTGCTGCTGGTGGAAACCTGCCTGGCGCTGGGCGTGGTATTCGGCAGCCTGGCCATTCCGCTGGGCCTGGATGCGCGCTGGACGTCCGCTGCCTGGGCGGTGGAGGGCGCCGGTATCTACTGGCTCGGCCTGCGCCAGGGACGGCCGCTGGCGCGCGCCTTCGCCCTGTTCCTGCAGTTCGCGGCGGCGTTGGCTTTCCTCGGCGGCATCGACTTCTCCATTCCCGGTGACACGGTGCTCGATGGCGCGCCGCTGGGCGCGCTGATGCTTGGGGCGGCGCTGCTGTTCAGCTTCTGGCAGCTGCGTCAGGCGCCCGAGGGTATCCCGCGTACCTGGGAACGGCGCGCCCCGCAGCTGCTGGCCGCGGCCGGGCTGGGCTTTCTCTACCTGATCGCGCCGCTGTGCCTGGGCGCCGAAGGCACCGCCATTGCCTGGGCGCTGGCCGGGTTGGCGACCCTGTTTGCCGGCCTGCGCCTGCAGTCGCGGACTTTCCTGTTCAGTGCCTTCGCCATCCAGCTGCTCGGCGGCGTGCTGTTCCTCGCCCGCCTGCGCGGCGCCGATGCGGATGGCGCCGGCGTGCTCGATTCGGGCTGGCGCGGCCTGCTGGTCTGCTCGCTGATCGGCTTGGCGCTGGTGGCCGGCATGCTGATCGCCGCGCGCGACAAGCTGGTCAGCCAGGATCGCCGGCTGATGCGCGGGCTGTCCCTGGTGCTGCTGGTGGGGCTGCTGTTCCTCAACCTGGCGGCGCTGTTCGTGCTGTCCTGGCAGAGCGCCAGCGCGGTGTGGGCCGGCAGCGGCCTGCTGGTGCTCTGGCTCAGCCTGCGTCTGCAGCTGCGCGCCAGTTTCCTGTTCGGTCTGCTGCTGCAGGTAGTCGGCGGCATTGCCTTCCTCGCTGCCAGCCCGCTGTTGCTTGGCCAGTTGCCCAGTGAGGGGCTGCGCCCGCTGGCCCATGCCGGCTTCTGGACGCCGCTGGTGCTGGCCCTGGCCGCCCAGGTCGGCGCCTGGCGCCTGCGCCATGTGCTGCTGCGCCAGCAGGCCGGGGCGCTGGATGGCCTGAGTCTGCAACGTCTGGCGCAGCTGCTGCTGGCCTGGGGTGCCGGCTGGTGGGTGCTGGCCCTGAGTGGCGAGGTACTGCGCTTCGTCGAGCCGGCCTGGCAGGGCGCCGCGCTGTTGAGCCTGGCGGCGGCCAGCGTAGCGCTGTGGAGCTGGCTGGCCGGGCGCCTGCACTGGCGCAGTCTGGCGCTGTTGTGCAGCCTGCTGGTGCCGGCGGCCCTGGTCATTCTGCTGCACCTGGCGCACGCCACCTACCACCCGGCGGCGAATTTCGGCTGGCTCGGCTGGGGTCTGCTGTTCGCCGTGCACCTGCTGTCCCTGCGTCGTCTCGCCGAGCTGCTGCCGGCCGGTGTGCGCAGCGCCGCCCATGTGCTCGGCTGCTGGTTGATCCTCGGTGTGCTGGCGCTGGAGTTGCGTTACCTGCTGATGCTGCTGGCCGAGCAGTACAACGCCTGGCGCTGGCTGGGCTGGGCGGTCTTGCCGAGCCTGTACCTGCTGCTGATGGCGGCGCCGCGCCAGTTGCCCTGGCCGGTGGCCGGCTATCCGCGCGAGTACCGGGTACTGGCCGCCGCACCGCTGGCCGCGCTGATGCTCGGCTGGTTCTGGCTGGCCAATATCGCCAGCGACGGCAATGCCGAGCCGCTGCCCTATCTGCCGCTGTTCAACCCGTTGGAGCTGGGCCTGCTGCTGGTGCTGCTGGCCATCTACAGCTGGCTGCGCAGCGGCCTGCCGCAACTGGGGCTGGCCCCGGTACGGGTGGAGCAGGGCGCGCAGCTGGTGGCGGGTATCTCGCTGTTCGCCCTGTTCACCGCCGCCGTGTTCCGTACCGCGCACCACTGGGGCGGGGTGCCGTTCCAGCTGGATCTGCTGCTCGACTCGATGCTGGTGCAGGCCGGTCTGTCCATCGTCTGGACGCTGATCGCCCTGCCGCTGATGATCGTCGGCCACCTGCGCGGGCGCCGCGAGCTGTGGCTGGTCGGCGCGGCGTTGATCGGCGTGGTGGTGGCCAAGCTGTTCTTCGTCGAGCTGGGTAACCGCGGTGGCCTGGAACGCATCATTTCCTTTATCGGCGTCGGCGTGCTGCTGCTGATCGTCGGCTATTTCGCTCCCTTGCCGCCGCGCAAGGCTGAATCCGCACAGGTGAATGCATGAGCCGCTGGGTGAGTTGTGGGTGGTTGCTGGGTGCCGCCCTGCTGCTGGCGCCCTGGGCGCAGGCCGAGCAGGCGGCCGACTATGCCGTGCAGGTGCCGCTGGAGGTGTCCGGCGAGGGGCCCTGGTATCGCCTGGAGCTGCCGATGGCTTTGCAGCTGGCGGCCAGGCATGCCGACCTGCGCGATCTGCGGGTGTTCAACGCCGAGGGCGAGGCGCTGGCCTATGCCCTGACCCCGGCCAGCGCCTTGCCGACCGAGCAGCGACAGGAGGCCACGCTCAGGTGGTTCCCGCTGATGGGCGCGGCGGATCAGGCGGCACCGGCCATTCGCGTGCAGCGCAGCACCACGGGCACCCTGGTGGAAGTGACGCCGGAGGTTCAGGGCAGCGCGGAGCAGGTGCGCCGTGGCTGGCTGCTGGATGTCAGCGCCTTCGACCAGCCTCTGCACCGCCTGCGCCTGGACTGGAGCAGTGCCGAGGACGGCTTCCAGCGTTTCAGCATCGAGGCCAGCGACGATCTGCAGCACTGGAGCAGCTGGGGCGAGGGCCAGGTCGCCCGCCTGAGCTTCGCCAACGAGCGCATCGACCAGCGTGAAGTCGAGTTGCCCGGCGCCAAGGCACATTACCTGCGCCTGCTCTGGCTGGCGCCGCAGCAGGCGCCGACGCTGCTTGCGGCGCAGGCGGTGAGTATCGAGCAGGCCCCCGGGCAGCCGCCGCTGGTGTGGTCGACGGCATTGCCGGCGCAATCCGGCAAGCCCGGCGAATACAGCTGGGAGCTGCCGCTGAGTCTGCCGCTGGAGCGCCTGAAGATTGCCCTGCCGCAGGCCAATACCTTGGCGCCGGTCAGCCTGTCCGCACGCCAGGATGGCAGTCCGCAGTGGCGCGCGCTGACCCGTGGCCTGCTCTATCGCCTGCCCCAGGATGGTCAGGAAGTGGTGCATGACGAGATCGAGCTGTACGGCCAGCCGGTGCGCCAGCTGCGTCTGCAGGTCGATCCACGTGGCGGTGGCCTGGGTACCGAGCAGCCGCAGCTGCAGGTGGCCATGCGTGCCAGCCAGGTGGTGTTCCTCGCCCGTGGCTCGGCACCTTATAGCCTGGCCATCGGCAAGGCCGACGGACAGTCGGCGGCGCTGCCGCTGGGCACGCTGGTGCCCGGATATCAGCCGACCCGCCTGGCCAGCCTGGGCGTCGCCCGGGCGCCGGCCGAGCTGCCGGCACAGACGCAGCAGGCCGCCGCGGCGCCCGCCACCGACTGGCAGCGCATCGGCCTGTGGGCGGTGCTGCTGGCCGGCGTGGCACTGCTTGGCGGCATGGCCTTCAGTCTGCTGCGCAAGCCCGGATCGACACACAACGGCTGAGCCGAAAGTAGCGGGGATCGTGCGTGATCCCCGCTTTTGCCTGTTGATCTGCTAAGAAAAGGGTGAATTGGTCGACAATTCACGCTAGATTCACCGAGTTACGCCATACGTCCAATAACAATTACAAGGACCTCTCGATGAAGCGTGTTCTGACTTCTCTGGCAGCAGCCTGCCTGCTGGCTTCTGCAGCTCTTCCGGTACAAGCGGCCGACTCTCCTTATTCAACCATGATCGTGTTCGGCGACAGCCTGAGTGACTCGGGCTGGTTCACCGATGCCGATGGCCATGTGCGCTTCACCAACCGGGTCGGGCCTACCTATGGAGCTGGCGAGGCCTATGGGCCGGTTGCGCCGATGCTACTGGGCGGACAGTTGGGCGTCAGCGAAGATGACCAGCAGGCCGCCAATGCTGGCGGTAATAACTGGGCTGTAGGTGGTTATCGCACCGACCAGATCCTGACGACAGTCAACAACAACTACCTGGCTGCCAACGGTTTCCGCGCCGATCCCAATGCGCTCTATTACCTGACAGGCGGTGGCAACGACTTCCTGCAGCTACAGGTCACCAGCACCGCAACGGCTCAGGCAGCCGCGGGGCGCCTGGTTGACAGTGTCGAGTCGTTACAACAAGCCGGGGCGCGCTACATCATGGTCTGGCTGTTGCCCGATGTGGGCAAGACACCAGCTATTTCCGGTACAGGTCTGGCTGCCACCGTTTCTGCGCTGGGCCAGGACTTCAACGCCGAACTGGTGCGCCAGCTCGCCAGCGTGAATGCCGAAGTCATCCCACTGAACGTTCCGGCGATGCTTTCCGAGGTACTGGCCGATCCTGGTCGCTATGGGTTGGCCACGAACCTGACCACTGCCCAGCTGATCGGTACTTGCTTCTCCGGCTGCAGCAACGAGAACCCCATCTACGGCATCAACGGCAGCAACCCCGACCCGACCAAGCTGCTGTTCAACGACGGCGTGCACCCGACCATCACCGGGCAGACCCTGATTGCCGACTACGCCTACTCGCTGCTGGCGGCGCCCTGGGAAATCAGCCTGCTGCCGGAGATGGGCCTTGGCACCCTGAAAAGCCACCAGGATCAGCTGCGTGCCCAGTGGCAGGCTGACTGGGAAGGTTGGCAGGCGGTTGGCCAGTGGCGTTCGTTCATCAACGCCGGTGGTCATCGGCAGAGCTATGACGTCTATTCCAGCGATGCCGATGGCAATGGCTACAGCCTGAATGTCGGCACCAGCTACCGCTTCGACGACGCCTGGCGCTTTGGCCTGGCGGCCGGTTACTACGAGCAGAGCCTGGAAGCCGGCAATGCCGACTCCGACTACGACCTGAAGAGCTACCTGGGCAGCGCCTTCGCCCAGTACCAGCAGAACCGCTGGTGGGGCGAGCTGGCCGCCACGGTCGGCTACCTCGATTACGACGACCTGACCCGCAAGTTCGACATGGGCCCGACCACCCGCAGCGAACAGGGCGACACCGACGGCAATCTGTGGGGCCTGAGCGGCCGCGTCGGTTACGACATCGCCCAGTCCGTCGACAGCGCCTGGCACCTCAGCCCGTTCCTCAGTGCCGACTATGCGCGGGTCGAGGTGGACAGCTACAGCGAGGACGGCCAGGACTCGGCGGCGCTCAACTATGGCGACCAGAAGCGCACCTCCAAGCGTCTCGGCGCCGGCCTGCAAGGGCTGTTCGACCTCAATGCGCAGACCCGCCTGTTCGGCGAAGTGGCGATGGAGCGCGAGTACGAGGACGACAGCAGCGACGTCGACATGTCCCTGCGCAGCCTGCCGACCATCGACTACACCCTGCAGGGCTACACCCCGGACGACCGCACCTGGCGCGCCAGCCTGGGCGTGCGTCACCAGCTGACCCCGGAACTGTCCCTGCGTGCGGCCTACAACTACCGCAACGCCGACGACAGCGACCAGCAGGGCCTCAACCTGTCCCTGGCCCTGGACATCTGAGTCACCTGCCGGCGGCCCCGCAACGGGGCCGTCGCATGGCCTCTCATCCGCTGCCGGATGCGACAGAGGCGCCAAAGCCTGCAAACGGTTAAACTGCGCGCGATTTCGACTTCCCTTCCGGAGCCTCTCCATGTCGCGCGTCACCCTCAGCCGCTATCTGATCGAACAGACCCGCAGCCACAACACCCCGGCCGATCTGCGCTTCCTCATCGAAGTGGTCGCGCGCGCGTGCAAGGAAATCAGCCATGCCGTGTCCAAGGGCGCGCTGGGCGGCGTGCTTGGCAGCATGGGCACCGAGAACGTTCAGGGTGAGGTGCAGAAGAAGCTCGACGTGATCTCCAACGAGATCCTCCTCGAGGCCAACGAGTGGGGCGGTCACCTGGCCGGCATGGCGTCCGAGGAAATGGACAATGCCTACCAGATCCCCGGCAAGTACCCGAAAGGCGCCTACCTGCTGGTGTTCGACCCGCTGGACGGCTCCAGCAACATCGACGTCAACGTCTCGGTCGGCACCATCTTCTCCGTGCTGCGCTGCCCGCCACAGTACCTGACTCAGAACGACAGCCTCGATGAGCAGGCCTTCCTGCAGCCGGGCACCGAGCAGGTTGCCGCCGGCTACGCCATCTACGGCCCGCAGACCATGCTGATGCTGACCCTGGGCGACGGCGTGATGGGCTTCACCCTGGATCGCGAGATGGGCAGCTTCGTGCTCACCCACGACAACATCAAGGTACCGGCCAGCACCGCCGAGTTCGCCATCAACATGTCCAACCAGCGTCACTGGGAAGCCCCGGTGCAGCGCTATGTCTCCGAGCTGCTGGCCGGCAAGGAAGGCCCGCTGGGCAAGAACTACAACATGCGCTGGATCGCCTCGATGGTGGCCGACGTGCACCGCATCCTCACCCGCGGCGGCCTGTTCATGTATCCGCGCGATGCCCGCGAGCCGGAGAAGCCGGGCAAGCTGCGCCTGATGTACGAGGCCAACCCGATGTCGATGCTCATCGAGCAGGCGGGTGGCGCCGCCACCAACGGCACCCAGCGCATTCTCGATATCCAGCCGGAGTCCCTGCACCAGCGCGTGGCGGTGTTCCTCGGCTCGAAGGAAGAAGTCGAGCGCGCCACCGCCTACCACCAGGCCTGAGCCATGCCGGCCTGGCAGCCGTTGCTGGACTGGTGGTTCGGCACTGCCGCCAGTGCCGCCGAGGTTGCCGCCCAGCGCCAGGCGCTGTGGTTCGGCTACCGCGCCGAGCAGGATGAGCAGGCGCGCCAGCGCTTCGCTGCATGCTGCGAGCAGGCCCTGGCCGGCGAACTGCAGGCCTGGGCCGAGCAGCCGCAGGGCTGGCTGGCGTTACTTCTGCTGCTTGACCAGCTGCCGCGCATGCTGCATCGCGGTACGGCCCAGGCTTTCTCCGGTGATGCCCGCGCGCGCAGCCTGCTGAGCGCTGGCCTGGCCCGCGGCTTCGACCGGCAATTGCCGGCGATCCGTCAGGTCTTCGTCTATCTGGTGCTGGAACATGCCGAGGAGCTGGCCGCCCAGGATCAGGCCGTGGCCGCCTTCACCCGTCTGCATGAGCAGGCCCAACCCGCCGAGCGCGAGCTGTTCGCCGGCTTTCTCGAGTTTGCCCAGCGCCACCGCGAAGTGATCGCCCGCTTCGGCCGCTTCCCCCACCGCAATGCCCAGCTCGGGCGTGCCACGACGCCGGACGAAGAAGCGTTCCTGCGGGAACCTGGCTCACGCTTCTGACGTCCAACCGGCGCATCTGCCCGAGGCTTGTGCCAAGCTCTGGCTTTCCCTTTTCTCCAGGAGTCGCTCCATGTCGCTGCGCAATCTCATCGTCCTCACTGCCTGTGTCCTGCTCGCCGCCTGCAGCAAGATCAACCAGGAGAACTACTCCAAAATCAAAGCCGGCATGGCCAAGGGCGAAGTGGAAAGCCTGCTCGGCAGCCCGACCGAGTGCAGCGGGGCGATCGGCCTGACCAGCTGCACCTGGGGCGACCAGAAGACCTTCATCAGTGTGCAGTTCGCTGGCGACAAGGTGATGATGTTTTCCGGCCAGGGCCTGAAGTAATCCATGCGCCTGCTTGCCTCATCCCTGTTGTGCGTTGTGCTGGGTGGCTGTGCCGCTGCGGGCGATGCCCTTGCGCCGCCGCAGACTGCCGGCCAGGTTGATCTGCAGCGTTACCAGGGCACCTGGTACGAGCTGGCGCGTTTGCCGATGTTCTTCCAGCGCAATTGCGCGCAGTCCGAGGCGCAATACCAGCTGCAGAGCGATGGTAGCGTTGGCGTGACGAATCGCTGCCGTACGCTCGCAGGCGAGTGGCAGGAAGCCAGGGGCAGTGCCGTGGCTCAGGTCGCGGGCCATACCGACAAGCTGTGGGTGCGTTTCGATAACTGGTTCAGCCGGCTCTTCCCCGATACGGTCAAGGGCGACTACTGGGTACTTTATCTGGATGACGGCTACCAGACCGCCCTGGTTGGCAACCCCAACCGCGAGTACCTCTGGCTGTTGTCGCGCAGTCCGCAGGTGTCGGCGCAGACCCGCGAGACCCTGCTGGCGCAAGCCAAGGCCCGTGGTTATGACACTGCCGAGCTGATCTGGCGCATAGCGGATGCGCAGATCGATCGGTAACCCTCAGCGTTTGCTGCGCAGGCGCACCACGATCTCAGTGTCGCCCTCGGCATGCTCGAACAGGCATTGCCGCGGCGTCGGCTTGCCGTTGAGCAGGCTCGGATTGGCGGAGAAACCCACCGGCTCCAGCGGGATGCCGCGCGGGCTGAGGTCGAGGCGGCCATTGCCGTTGCTGTCCTGGTACAGCTGCAGGGCGTAGCGCCCGGGCGGCAGGTTGCGCAGGCGCAGCGGCGCCTGCTGGCTCTCGATCTGGCGCAGGATGCGGCCGTCCCAGTCCGGCTGGTCGGCGAACACCAGGGCCAGGTGCAGCGCGGCGCCGTCCTGCTGGCCTTCGAGGCGTACCAGGATGTCGCCGGCGTGCAGCGCCGGGCAGACCAGCAGTAGCGCCAGCGGCGCCAGACGGCACAGCGCGGTTACGGTTTGAAGAATTCTCTGTGGCATACTCCGGGCATTCTGCAGGGAATCGGCAAGGGATGCGTCAGGTTTTAGTGGTTCATTTCTCACAGACAGGCCAACTGGATCGGCTCATGCACTCGGTCTGTGCACCGCTGCAGGCGCACGCCGATGTTCAGGTGGATTTCCTCGCCCTGCAACCGGCCGAGCCTTTCCCCTTCCCCTGGCCGTTCCTCGGCTTCTTCCGCATCTTCCCGGAAACCGTGCTGATGCGCCCGCAGCCGCTGCTGCCGCTGGCGGTGGATGCCGGCAAGCGCTACGACCTGATCATCCTCGCCTACCAGGTGTGGTTCCTCTCGCCTTCGCTGCCGCTGAGCAGTTTCCTCGCCTCGCCCGAAGCGGCTCGGCTGCTCAAGGACACCCCGGTGGTGACCCTGATCGGCTGCCGCAACATGTGGCTGATGGCCCAGGAGAAGGTCAAGGCGCGCCTGAGCCAGCTGGGCGCGCGGCTGGTCGACAACATCGCCCTGACCGATGCCTGCGGTACCGCCGCAAGCTTCCTGGCCACCCCGCTGTGGCTGTTCACCGGCCGGCAGAAACCCTACGCCTGGGTGCCGCGTGCCGGCATCGAAGAGGCCGAGATCGTTGCCGCCAGCCGTTTCGGTGAGGCCATGGCGCAGCGCCTGACGGCCGACGGGTTGCCCATCACCGAACCCATGCTCAAGGGCCTCGGCGCCGTACGCATCGACGAAAAACTGATCGGCAGCGAGAAGGTCGGCAACCGCAGCTTCCAGTTGTGGAGCCGCCTGCTCAGCGCCCTCGGCCCGCAACAGAGCCGGCGCCGCGGTGCCGGCCTGGTGGTGTACATCGTCTTCCTGCTGTGCCTGATCATTACCGTGGTGCCGCTCGGCGCCCTGCTCAAGAAACTGCTGACTCCGCTGTTCAGGGAACGAACGATGCGTGAAAAGGCCTACTTCGCCGGCCCGTCCGGCGAGTGAAGTGACCCGAGGACTCGCTGTGGTGCAACCCGTTTTCATCAATCGCATCAGCGCCTACCTGCCTTTCGACCCGGTCGACAACGAACAGATGGAACAGCGCCTCGGCCTGGTCGGCGGCCAGCCGTCGCGGGCGCGGCGCCTGGTGCTGCGGCGCAATGGCATCCAGCAGCGCCACTACGTGATCGACCCGGCCAGCGGCGAACCGGCCATGAGCAATGCGCAGATCAGCGCCGCGGCCGTGCGCGGCTTGGCCGGGCCGGGCTTCGACCTGGCCACGCTGGACTGCCTGGTGGCCAGCACCTCCTCGCCGGATCAGGTGATGCCGGGGCACGCGGTGATGGTGCACGGCGAGCTGGGCAACCCGTCCTGCGAGGTGGTGACCACCGCCGGCATCTGCCTGTGCGGAATGACCGCGCTGAAGTACGCCTGGCTCAGCGTGGCCAGCGGCGAAAGCCGCAACGCGGTGGCCTGCGGCTCGGAAGTGGCTTCCACGCTGATGCAGGCGCGCAACTTCAACGCCGAGTACGAGAGCCGCGTCGACGAGCTGGAAAGCCATCCGGAAATCGCCTTCGAGAAGGACTTCCTGCGCTGGATGCTCTCCGACGGCGCCGGTGCCGTGTGGCTGCAGGGCCAGCCCAACGCCAGCGGCCTGAGCCTGCGCATCGACTGGATCGACGTGCTGTCGTTCGCCGACCAGATGCCGCCGTGCATGTACGCCGGCGCCGACATGCAGGACGGCCAGCTGGTCGGCTGGAGCCGTTATGACGCCGATGAGCGTGGGCGGCGCTCGGTGATGGCGATCAAGCAGGACGTCAGACTGCTCAACGACAACATCGTCAAATACACGGTGGAAGAGGCCTTGCGCCGCATCATGCAGCGCCGCGAACTGCGCGTGGCCGACATCGAGCACTTCCTGCCGCACTACAGCTCGGAGTACTTCCGCGAGCCGCTGGCCGCCGGCCTGGCCAACGCCGATCTGCCGATTCCGCAGGAGCGCTGGTTCACCAACCTGACCAGCAAGGGCAACACCGGCGCCGCGTCGATCTTCATCATCCTCGAAGAACTGTTCAATGGCAGGCGCCTGCGCAGCGGCGAACGCCTGCTCTGCTATGTCCCGGAAAGCGGGCGCTTTTCCAGCGCCTTCATGCACCTGACGGTGGTCGGCCATGGGGATTAAAAACCATGAAGCTTGAAGACGTTCCCCAGGATCACAGCTCCACCTACGGCGGCCAGCGCAAGCTGGTCTATGCGGTCGACGCCGCGGGCCAGTACCAGGGCGCGCGCAGCGATGGCTGGGAGCCGGAGGCTTTCGCCACCCAGCTCGCCGTGGCCGAGCTGGAAGAGCTGGAGGCCGAGGCCGAGGCGGCCTGGCGGCGCGGCGAGCTGTCGCCGCTGAAATTCCTCATGTACCGCTATCGCCTGGATGAGCCGGCTCTGGCGCAGATCACTGGGCTGTGGCAGTGGCGCATCCGCCGGCATTTCCGCCCGACCACCTACCGGCGCCTCGGCCGCGCCATCCTGGCCCGCTACGCCGAGGCCTTCGGCCTGCCGGTCGAGCACCTGAGCGCCTACCAGAAGGAACCGGCATGAGCAGCTTCGAAGCGCATTTCCAGCACCGCCAGAGTGCCCACTGCGAAAGCGGGGTGATGGCCAGCCTGCTCAGCCACGCCGGCCTGCCGATGAGCGAGCCGATGGCCTTCGGCCTGGCCTCGGGGCTGGCCTTTGCCTACCTGCCGATCGTCAAGCTCGGTGGCATGCCGCTGATTGCCTACCGCATGCCGCCCCGGCATCTGATCAAGACCCTCAGCAAGCGCCTCGGCGCGCGCCTGTACAGCCGTACCTTTGGCAACCCCGAACAGGGCCGCCGCGAGCTGGACGAGGCGCTGGCCGGCGGACGCCTGGCCGGTCTGCAGAGTTCGGTGTTCTGGCTGCCGTACTTTCCGCCGGAGATGCGCTTCCACTTCAACGCGCACAACCTGCTGGTGTACGGCCGCGACGGCGACGACTACCTGATCAGCGACCCGGTGTTCGAGCACCCGGTGCGCTGTGCCAGCGAGGATCTGCAGAAGGCCCGTTTCGCCAAGGGCGCGCTGGCGGCCAAGGGCCTGATGTACTGGCTGGATGACGTGCCGCTGGAGCAGGACTGGGAGAAGCTGATCCGCCAGGCCGTGCTCGGCACCACGCGCATCCTCGACGGCATGCCGCTGCCGTGGATCGGCATTCGCGGTATCCAGCACCTGGCCAAGCAGGTCGAGAAGCTCGACCCGACGCAGAGCAAGTACAACCGCCTGTACCTGACCCATATCGTGCGCATGCAGGAAGAGATCGGCACCGGCGGCGCTGGTTTCCGCTTCATGTACGCCAGTTTCCTGCAGGAGGCCGGCGACAGGCTCGGTGCTGCCGAGCTGGGCGAGGCCTCGCAGCGCCTGACCGCCATCGGCGACGACTGGCGCCAGTTCGCCTCGGCCTGCGTGCGCGCCAGCCGCAGCAAGGGCGAAGCGCCGGACTTCCGTCCCATTGCCGCGATGCTGCGTGGCATCGCCGGTCAGGAGCGCGCGCTGATGCAGGAACTGGGCGCCTGGAGCAAGCGCAAGGGCTGAGCCGCAGCAGCGGCCCGCCTTTACAGGGCGAGCCGGCTGACCTCGCTGCCCGCCGTCAGTGCAGCGAAGTCGGCGCCCGGCTGAGCTGGCGCGCTACCTTCCAGCAGCACCGCCTGCACACGGAAATCACCCAGATCCTCGACCAGCAGCAACAGCGCCTGGCTGCAGTTGCCGGCGGCCAGATCCACGGCGGCCAGGCGCTGCAGCTGCGGCCACACCCGCGGCCCTGCGCCGATAAACAGGTTCGGCCCTTCCAGGCCCAGTTGCTGGGCGACATGGAAGCCGGCGGCATTACTCACGCTGTTGACGAACTCGAAGGGCTTGGGCTGGCGCTGCTGTACGCACACGGCATCGAGCAGTGCGCCCATGGTCGGCCGTGCCGGGTAGCGTGAGGCCAGGTACAGGCCGCAGTCGCTGCGCACGTTGTCCTTGAGCAGGGCGGCGCCAAGCAGGGCCTGGAAGATCAGGCGGTCGATGCGGCGTGGCGGGCTGGCCAGGTATTGGCCGAGGGCGGCCTTCAGCGCCTTGTCGTCGAGCTCGGCGCTGCCGTGGATCTCGCTGGCGGCGATCAGCTTCATGCGCGCTCTCCTTCTCGGCAGCCCTGCAGCACCAGGCTGGCGTTGTTGCCGCCGAAGCCAAAGAAGTTGGCCAGCAGCAGGGCGTCGGGGGCGAGCGCCGTCGGCTCGCTGGGCAGCGGCAGCAGCGCCGCGTTGGCATAGTCCAGCGCTGGTAGCGCGCCCTGGCGCAGGGCGGCCAGCAGTAACAGGGTTTCGCTCAGGCCGCAGGCGCCCAGGGTGTGGCCGAGCCAGGGCTTGAGCACGCACAGCGGCGGCAGCGCGGTACCGAACAGGCGGCGCATGCCGTTGCTCTCGGCATGGTCGTTGGCGCCGGTGGCGGTGCCGTGCAGCTTGCTCAGGGCGATCTGCCCGGCAGTCACGCCGGCGCGCTGCAGGGCCTGGCGCATCACCCAGTCGATATGGCTGCCGTCCTCGCGGGTGGTGGTCAGGCTGCTGGTGTCGCAGGCGCTGAAGCCGCCGAGCAGTTTGGCCAGCGGCGCCGGGCCGGGGTCGGCGGCGAGCAGGGCGGCGCAATAGGCTTCGCCCAGCACCAGGCCATCGCGCTCGGGGTGGAAGGGCCGGTAGGCGCCGCTGGGGCTGGTCAGGTCGAGGGCACCGAAGCCCTGCTGGGCCAGCTGGCTGGGCGTTTCGCAGGCCAGCACCAGTACCCGGGCGAACTGCCCGGCGCCGATCAGCCCGGCACCGTAGAGCAGGCCATTGGCGGCGCTGGTGCAGGCGGTGTTGAGGGTGAAGGCGTCGGCGAAGCCATGGCGCTGGCGCAGCTGTTCGGCCAGCAGATCCAGCGGCGTGGAGTGCTCGAAGCGGAAGCCGCCCTCGGTGGCCACGCGCGCTTCCAGCTCGCTGATATCCAGCGCGGTGCTGGCGACTATCAGCAGGCAGTCGGCGGCTGGCGTGTCGCCCAGGGTCTCGCCCAGCAGGCGATCCAGGCGCGCGTCCAGCGCTTCCTCGGTGGCGACGGCGAAGTAGGGCCGTGGCTGCTGCAGCTCATGCAGGAGGAAGGGCCGTGGCTGCGGCCGACGATCGGCCAGCAGGTTGCCCGTCGCCGCATCCAGGTCGGCGCCCAGGGCGCTGTGCAGGGCGCCGCGCTGCAGATAGACCGGGGTCACCGGGACTGCCGGATAAAGGCGGCGATATCGGCGATGCTGGCGAGGATCTTGCGCCCGTCCTTGGCGCCTTCGATGCGCACGCCGTAGTGCTGCTGCAGGGCCAGGGACACCTGCAGGGCATCCAGGCTGTCCATCTGCACCCGGCTCTTGCTGCCGAACAACGGCTCATCGTCGGCGATGCTCTGCCAGTCGATGTCGTCTTCCTTGTCACACTCACGAATCAGCAGTTGCTTGAGTTGTTGTTCTAGTAATGCGTCGTCCATTGCGTTTGCTGCACTCGTTGTCGGAACAGGAGCCACCCGGCGCCGCCGAGCAGTGCTGCGAACAGCAGCAGGCGGGCGCAGTAGGGGGCGATGTCGGCCAGGCTGCCCTGGCCCACCAGCAGGGTGAGGAAGGCGTCCAGTGCCCAGCTCATCGGCGAGATTTCGGCCAGCTGGCCCATGGCCGCCGGCATCACGCTCTTGGGCACCATGATGCCTCCGATGGCGGCGAGGATGATATTGATCCCGCCGCCGAGCAACAACGCCTGCTCGGCGCTGCGCGCCAGGGCCGCCAGCAGCAGGCCGAGGCTGCAGGTGGCCAGGCTCAGGCTGACGGCCAGCAGCAGGTAGGCAAGCGGGTTGCCGGGCAGGCTCAGGCCCTGCAGGCCGAGCAGCGGCAGAGCGTAGACACCGACGGCCAGGAGCAGGGCGAACTGCACCAGGTTGATGGCGAAATAGGGCAGCAGCTTGCTCAGGGCCAGGCTGGCCAGGTTCAGGTCGAGGGCGCGCAGGCGCAGCAGGGCGCCGCTCTGTTGCTCGCGCTGGAAGCCGCCGGCCATCGGTAGGGTGACGAAGAACATGCCGAAGATCAGCCAGGCCGGCACGCTCAGCTGGCTGGCGTTGGCGCGGCCGCTGAGGTCGCCGCTGGCCAGCTGCTCGCTTTCCTCGATATGGCTCTGGGTGCGTTGCTGCACCAGTTGCAGGCGTTCGGCCGCGCTCAGCGCCGGGTCGATGGCGCCGCTGTCCTGCAGGTAGGCGAGCAGGCGGGTCTGTGCCAGGGCGATGTTCACCGCGCTGCGCAGGTACTGGCGTGACAGCTTGTCCAGCTGCGGCGGAAAGCTCAGGGCCGGGCCTGGGGCGTCGTTGTCCAGCAGGCGGCTGGCGAAGTTCGCCGGCAGGCGGATTTCGGCGACACGTTCGCTGCTGGCCGGCAGCAGCTGGCTGTCGGGCAACTGGGCCTGCAAGGCGTCGCTGAAGAAGCGGCTGGAGTCGCTGGGCACCGCCGCGGCCAGCACCAGGCGCAGGGCCGGCGGTTTGTCCTGCAGGTAATTGGACATGGCGCCGGCCATCAGCACCAGGAACAGGGTCGGCATGATGAACAGCACGGCCAGGGCGTGGGGGTCGCGCAGCAGCAGGAGC
Source organism: Pseudomonas alcaligenes (assembly GCF_014490745.1). NCBI lineage: Bacteria > Pseudomonadati > Pseudomonadota > Gammaproteobacteria > Pseudomonadales > Pseudomonadaceae > Aquipseudomonas > Aquipseudomonas alcaligenes. The sequence continues at coordinate 442,628 of NZ_LZEU01000001.1, forward strand.
AGTTCCTTGCGCAGCAGGGCGCGCAGTCTCATAGGCGGCCTCCGTTGAGCTGCAGGTACAGCTGCTCCAGCGAGGGGCGGCCGAAACGCAGCAGGTCGGGCAGCCCCGGCTGGTTGGCGAGGAAGCGGGTGATCTCCAGCAGCTGCGGGCCGTCCAGGGCGGCGACGCGCAGGCCGCCCGGCAGCATCTCGACCGCCAGGTGCAGGCGTGCCAGCAGCTCGTGCAGGCCGGTCGGCGGCGCTTCCGGCCACTCCAGCAGCAGGCCGTGGCCGGCGTCGAGCAGCTGGCGCTTGTCCAGCGCCAGGCGCACCCGGCCCTCGTGGAGCAGGAGGATGCGCTGGGCGACGCGCTCGATCTCGTCCAGGTAGTGGCTGGTGTAGATCACCGCGTGGCCCTCGGCGCCGAGCTGCTCCACGGCGGCCAGCAGCAGCTGGCGGCTGGCGGCGTCGACGCCGACCGTGGCCTCGTCGAACAGGTACAGGCGCGCCGGCTGCAGCAGGCCGATGGCGAAGTTCAGGCGCCGTTGCTCGCCGCCGGAGAGCTGCCCGGCGCGGCGCGCCAGCAGGCCTTCCAGGGCGGTGCTGGCGATGCTCAGGGCCAGGCGCCTGCTGCGCTCGGCGCCGCGCAGGCGGTAGAGGTCGGCGAACAGTTCGAGGTTCTCGCGCACCTTGAGCCCGGCGTAGAAGGCCAGCTGCTGCGGCACCAGGCCGAGGCTGCGCTCGCCGTCCCAGCGGATTTCACCCTGCTGCGGGGGCAGCACACCGCTGAGCAGGGCGAGCAGGGTGGTCTTGCCGGCACCGTTGCTGCCGAGCAGGCCCAGGCACTGGCCGGGCTGCAGCTGCAGGTCGATATCCTGCAGTGCCGGGCTGGCGGCGCCGGGGTAGCGGAAGCCGAGGCCGCGCAGTTCAAGCATGCTGCAGCACCAGCAGGAGCTTGCCGTCGAGCAGCAGGCGCTGCTCGGCGTGGATGCTGAAGGCGTACAGGGCACCGCCTGGGCTCAGGGCTTCCTGGCGGGCGGCGACCTGCAGCGGGCCTGTGCGCTGCGCGGGGTCGAAGTGCAGCTGCAGCTGCGAGAGTTTGCCGACCAGGGCCATGTCGATGGCGCTATCCTCGCCATATAGGGCACCATGCGCGGCGCATAGCTGGGCCGCGGCCTCGAACAGCAGGCAGGGCGAGGCGTCCGCGCCGAAGGCGTCGAGGTGGTGCCAGGCACTGAGGCCGCGGATGCTGCCGGCGTCGTGGTCGAGCAGGCAGTCCAGCCACAGGGCGGGGCCCTGGTGCGGCAGCAGGCTGTGCAGTCGGGTGCGATCCATTGCAAGGGGCCGTGATGGTCTGGCCGGCAGTGTACCAAGTCGCCGCGGAACAACGGCAAGGGGAAGAGGATGCTGAAGTTGCAGGCTGTGGCCTTCGTACTGGGTTCGCTGGCGCTGCTGGGGGTTTCCTGGCGGGCGCTGAGGAATCCGCAGGCCCACGGCTTCTACCGCTTCTTCGCCTGGGAGGCGATGCTGGCGCTGCTGGTGCTGAACGCGCCGGTGTGGTTCGTCGATCGCTACGCCCTGCACCAGCGGGTCTCCTGGCTGCTGCTGTTCACCTCGCTGCTGGCGCTGTTCCTCGGCCTCTACCAGCTGCGCCGCTTCGGCCGGGCCACGGCGCAGCGCCAGGATACCGAGCTGTATGCCTTTGAGCGCACCTCGCAGCTGGTCACCAGTGGCATCTACCGCTACATCCGCCATCCGCTGTACTGCTCGCTGCTGCTGCTGGCCTGGGGCATCGCCTGCAAGCAGCTGAATGGCCTGACCCTGGCGCTCGGCCTGCTCAGCAGCCTGTTGCTGTTCGCTGCGGCGCGACGCGACGAGGCCGAGTGTCTGGCCTATTTCGGCGAGGCCTACCGGGACTATATGGCGCGCAGCAAGCGCTTTATCCCCTTTCTGTTCTAACTCGGCTTGTCTGGGATCTTTTGAGCTAGAGCCAGGCAAGGCGAAGGTGGGCGAGGGCGCGGAGTTTACGCGTGTAAATGAGCAGCCCGAGCCCAGCTTCAACGCAGCATGGCCGACGATCAAGAGATCCCTTATTCCCAGTCCAGGCGCGCCAGCTTCCACTGGTCATCTTCCAGCCACCACTCCAGGGTCACGCTGTAGTGGCTGGCGCTGTCCGGAATCAGGCCTTCGGCGCCGGTCAGGGCGATCTCGGCGCGGGTGTGGCCCTTGCTGCGGTAGGTCGCATCCACGGCGCTGCTCTTGCTCAGGGCCAGCACCCGCACCTGCTTGTGGCGCAGGAACAGCAGGGCCATGGTGCGCTGCGCCCACTGCCGGTCGTACTGCTGCTGGGCGCGGAACTGCGGGTGCAGCTGCTCTATCACGGCGCTGGCGCTCTTGGCTTCGAGGTTGTCCTGCAACTGTTGTACGGCGGCTTCCACGGCGGCCTGCGGGTCGCTCGGGGTGCAACCGCCGAGCAGGACGCAGATCAGCAGAAAAGCCAGGGCAATTCGCTTGGCTGGCATGCTCAACTCCCGATTCATGGTTATGATGCCCGGCACGGTCGGCCATCGGCAGATGGTCACAGGGAACTTACGCACAGACTCGGGAGTGCGCCATGCTGACTTTGTATCCGGAGATCAAACCCTACGCCCGCCACGAGCTGGCGGTGCAGGAACCGCATGTCCTCTATGTGGACGAGAGCGGTTCGGCGGACGGTTTGCCGGTGGTGTTCGTCCATGGTGGGCCGGGAGCCGGTTGCGATGGCGCCAGCCGCCGCTACTTCGATCCCAACCTGTACCGCATCGTCACCTTCGACCAGCGTGGCTGCGGGCGCTCCACTCCCCATGCCAGCCTGGAAAACAACACCACCCAGGCCCTGGTGGCCGACCTCGAGCGCATCCGCGAACACCTGGGCATCGACAAGTGGGTGCTGTTCGGCGGCTCCTGGGGCTCGACCCTGGCCCTGGCCTATGCCCAGGCCCACCCGGAGCGGGTGCACGGCCTGATCCTGCGCGGCATCTTCCTGTGCCGCCCGCAGGAGATCAGCTGGTTCTACCAGGAAGGCGCCAGCCGGATGTTCCCCGACTACTGGGAGGATTACCTGGCGCCGATTCCGGCCGAGGAGCGTGGCGACCTGGTACAGGCCTTCTACAAGCGCCTCACCGGCCCCGACCAGATCGCCCAGATGCACGCGGCCAAGGCCTGGTCGACCTGGGAAGGGCGTACCGCCACCCTGCGCCCCAACCCGCAGGTGGTCGACCGCTTCAGCGAGCCGCACCGCGCCCTGTCGATCGCCCGCATCGAGTGCCACTACTTCGTCAACAATGCCTTCCTGGATGACGACCAGCTGCTGCGCGACATGCCGAAGATCGCCCACCTGCCGGGCGTCATCGTGCATGGCCGCTACGACGTGATCTGCCCGCTGGACAACGCCTGGGCGCTGCACCAGGCCTGGCCCAACAGCGAGCTGCAGATCATCCGCGATGCCGGCCACGCCGCCGCCGAACCGGGCATCGTCGATGCCCTGGTGCGCGCTGCCGACCAGATGGCCCGGCGCTTGCTGGATCTGCCCCCGGAAGACGCATGAAACTATTGATCCAGCGCGTGCGTGGTGCGCGGGTAGAGGTGGCCGGCGAGATCGTCGGCGCCATCGACCAGGGCCTGCTGGCGCTGGTCGGCATCGAACCGCAGGACAGCCCGGCCAGCATCGCCAAGGGCCTGCAGCGCATGCTCAGCTACCGCGTGTTCAGCGATGCCGAGGGCAAGATGAACCTGTCGCTCAAGGATGTGCAGGGCGGCCTGTTGCTGGTTTCGCAGTTCACCCTGGCCGCCGACACCAAGAGCGGCCTGCGCCCAAGCTTCTCCAGTGCGGCACCGCCGGCTCTGGGCGCCGCGCTGTTCGAACAGCTGGTCGAGCTGGCCCGCCAGCAACATCCGCAGGTGGCCACCGGGCGTTTCGGCGCCGACATGCAGGTGCACCTGGTCAACGACGGGCCGGTGACCTTCCTGCTGGACGTCTGAGGGCATTTGCAGTTCGTCCGCTGGCGCGTCTCTTGCTTTCTCGCAGCTCGCCATCTTTGCTGATGCCGGTTAGCATGCGCCGCACATTTTTGTTCGGCGGTTCGGTAACCGCTGCCCCTTTATCCAACGAGGATTCGTAATGAAGAAGTTTCTCGCCTCTCTCATGCTGTCCGCCTGCGCCCTGAGCGGCCTGGCCCAGGCCGGCACCGTCGACGATGCGGTCAAGCGCGGCACCCTGCGCGTGGGCATGGATCCGACCTACATGCCGTTCGAGATGACCAACAAGCGCGGTGAAATCATCGGCTTCGAAGTCGACCTGCTGAAAGCCATGGCCAAGGCCATGGGCGTCAAGCTGGAGCTGGTTTCCACTTCCTACGACGGCATCATCCCGGCCCTGCTGACCGACAAGTTCGACATGATCGGCTCCGGCATGACCCTGACCCAGGAGCGCAACCTGCGCGTCAACTTCACCTCGCCGTTCATCGTGGTCGGCCAGACCCTGCTGATCCGCAAGGAGCTGCAAGGCGAGATCAAGTCCTACAAGGATCTGAACGCCAGCAAGTACCGCATCACCTCGAAGATCGGCACCACCGGCGAAATGGTCGCCAAGAAGCTGATCGCCCAGGCCCAGTACCACGGCTTCGACAACGAGCAGGAAGCGGTGATGGACGTGGTCAACGGCAAGGCCGATGCCTTCATCTACGACGCCCCGTACAACGTGGTGGCGGTGAACAAGGCCGGCGCCGGCAAACTGGTGTTCCTGCCCGAGCCCTTCACCTACGAGCCGCTGGCCTTCGGCCTGAAGAAGGGCGACTACGACAGCATCAACTGGATCAACAACTGGCTGCTGCAGATCCAGAAAGACGGCACCTACGATCGCATCCATGCCAAGTGGTTTGAAAACACCAACTGGCTGAAAGACATGGAGTAAGCCCCACGATCAGCTGCGCGTCGGCCCTACTGCGTTAAAAACAGGTTCGGAATGCTCATTTACAGCACGTAAACTCCGCTTCCTCACCTGTTTTTGCCTTGTACGGCGCTAGCTCGCAAGATCGTGACCTGGCTTAAGTTCAACCAGCGCGCAGGCCCCGGCCTGCGCGTTGTCATTTTGGAAAACACCGTGGCTAAACAGAACAAAGCCCTGTGGCCCTGGCATCTGCTGACCGCTCTGATTCTGGTCGTGATTGCCGGCTGCCTCTGGTACTCCACCTCGCTGATCTCCTACGAGTGGCGCTGGAACCGCGTACCGCAGTATTTCGCCTACCACGCCGAAGAGGCGCAACGCGCCGCTGACTATGCGCGGGTCGAGGCGATCGGCGACGAAGGCGGCAAAGCTCGCGTGACTCTGGTGCAGGAGAGTGGTGGCGAGCAGATCCTGCTGGTTGACCGCGACAGCCTGCAGTTCAGCCAGGGCGACGATGTCGCTGAAGGCGATGTGGTCGGCGTGACCCGTCACTGGGCCGCCGGCCCGCTGCTCTGGGGGCTGTGGACCACCCTGTGGATCTCCGTGCTGTCCGGCGCCTTCGGTCTGCTGATCGGCCTGGTCACCGGGCTGTGCCGGCTGTCGAAGAACCCGACCCTGCGCGACCTGTCGACCCTCTACGTCGAGCTGGTGCGCGGTACGCCGCTGCTGGTGCAGATCTTCATCTTCTACTTCTTCATCGGCACCGTGCTCAACCTGTCCCGCGAGTTCGCCGGGGTGGCGGCGCTGGCGCTGTTCACCGGCGCCTATGTCGGCGAGATCGTGCGTGCCGGGGTGCAGTCGATTGCCCGTGGCCAGGACGAGGCGGCGCGTTCGCTGGGCCTGTCCGCCGGCCAGTCGATGCGCCACGTGATCCTGCCGCAGGCGTTCAAGCGCGTGCTGCCGCCGCTGGCCGGGCAGTTCATCAGCCTGGTCAAGGACACTTCGCTGGTCTCGGTGATCGCCATCACCGAACTGACCAAGAGTGGCCGCGAGGCGATCACCACCTCGTTCTCCACCTTCGAAATCTGGTTCTGCGTCGCGGCGCTGTACCTGGTCATCAACCTGCCGCTGTCGCAAATCGCCAGCCGCCTGGAGCGGAGGCTCGGCAAAAGTGATTGAAGTCCGCAACCTGATCAAGGTCTTCGACGCCCGTGGCCACGAAGTGCGCGCGGTGGACGACGTCACCACCCGCGTCGAGCGCGGCGAAGTGGTGGTGGTGATCGGCCCGTCCGGCTCCGGCAAGTCGACCTTCCTGCGCTGCCTCAACGGCCTGGAAGAGCTGGACTCCGGCTCGGTGAGCATCGATGGCGTCGATCTGGCCAACCCCAAGACCGACGTGAACGCCTATCGCCGCGAAGTCGGCATGGTGTTCCAGCACTTCAACCTGTTCCCGCACATGACCGTGCTGGAAAACCTGTGCCTGGCGCAGAAGGTGGTGCGCAAGCGCAACAAGGCCGAGCGCGAGGAAAAGGCCCGTGCCCTGCTGGCCAAGGTCGGCATTGCGCAGAAGGCCGACGAGTTCCCCTCGCGCCTGTCCGGCGGCCAGCAACAGCGCGTGGCGATTGCCCGGGCGCTGTGCATGGAGCCCAAGGTCATGCTGTTCGACGAGCCGACTTCGGCGCTCGACCCGGAAATGGTCGGCGAAGTGCTGGACGTGATGAAGCAGCTGGCCGTGGAAGGCATGACCATGGTCTGCGTCACCCACGAGATGGGCTTCGCCCGCGAAGTGGCCGACCGCGTGCTGTTCTTCGACCATGGCAAACTGCTGGAAGACGCGCCGCCGGCGCAGTTCTTCGACCGACCGCAGGATGCCCGGGCTCAGGCCTTCCTGCGTCAGGTGCTGTAACGAAAACCGCCACATCAGTGGCGGTTTTTCATGGCGTAGGGCGGGTGAAACCCGCGGGTGCTCCCACCCTATGGTTCAGCCGACCGGCTGCAGCTCGTGCTCTTCCAGCCAGTCCAGCGCCAGCTCGTGCAGGCGCGCGCGCTCGAAGCTCTGCCAGGCCTGCAGCAGCGGCGGGTAGCCCATCAGGATGTGGTTGAAGGTGCGCGCCGGCTTGCGCCCGACCAGGGCCTGTTCCAGCGCGGCGTAGGCCTGCGGGTGGGCGACTTCCTGGAGGAACTCCTGCATCAGCGCCAGGTGGGTGCCGGCTTCCAGCGGCTCGATGGCGACGAAGCGTTCCGGTTCCTCGCGCAGCAAGGCCGCCAGCTCGCTGTCGCCGTCGTCATCCAGCAACAGCAGCACTTTGCCGCGCAGCAGGTCGAAGTAGTGCTCGAGGCCTTCACTGTCGAGGGCGACGGCCAACTGGTCGAGGTCGATGGTCAGGGGGCGCATGGCGCAGGCCTCGGGCAGCGGGAGATGCTCCGATCCTACGCCCGCAGGGGCGCCCGCTGTCAAACGCGGAAGCGGCTGACCAGCTGTTGCAGCTCGTTGCCCAGGCGCGCCAGCTCGATGCTGGAGGCGGCGGTTTCCTCGCTGGCCGAGGCGGTCTGCTCGGAGATGTCGCGCACGTTGATCACGCTGCGGTTGATCTCCTCGGCGACGGCGGTCTGCTCCTCGGCGGCGGCGGCGATCTGCTGGTTCATCGACTGGATCGACGACACCGACTGGGCGATGGCGCCCAGGCGGCGGCCGGCGCGGCGGGTCAGCTCGACGGTGCTTTCGGTCAGTTCGCGGCTGCTGTCCATCAGGTTGGCGGCCTGCTGGGTACCGTTCTGCAGGGCGGCAATCAGCGCCTCGATTTCCTCGGTGGATTTCTGCGTACGCTGGGCCAGGCCGCGCACCTCGTCGGCGACCACGGCGAAGCCACGCCCGGCATCACCGGCACGCGCGGCCTCGATGGCGGCGTTGAGGGCGAGCAGGTTGGTCTGTTCGGCCACCGCCTTGATCACGTCGAGCACGCTACCGATCTTCTGGCTTTCTTCCTTGAGGTGGCTCACCGCGTCGTTGGAGCGGCCCACTTCGCTGGCCAGCTTGTCCATCTGAGTGACCGCGTCGTTGACCGCGGCTTCGCCTTCCTTGGCCTGGCGGTCGGCGGCGCTGGCCGCTTCCGAGGCTTCTTCGGCGTTGCGCGCGACTTCCTGCACGGTGGCGGTCATCTCGTTCATCGCGGTGGCCACCTGGTCGGTCTCGACCTTCTGGCTGTTGACCCCGGCGCTGGTCTGCTCGGTGACGGCGGAGAGCTGTTCGGCGGCGCTGGCGATCTGGGTCACGCCATCGCGGATATGGCCGATCAGCTCGCGCAGGCTCAGGGTCATGCGCTGCATGCTCTGCTGCAGCTGGCCCATTTCGTCGCGGCGGGTGACGCGGATGTCCTGGCTGAGGTCGCCGGCGGCGATGCGTTCGGCGCTGCTCAGGGTGTACTGCAGCGGGCGGGTGATCTGCGCGGTGATCAGCGCGGCGGCGCACAGGCCGATCAGCAGTGCCAGCACCGAGGCGCCAGCCAGCAGGGTGCGCGCCTGGCCGGTTTCCGCGAGGCGCTTGGCGCTCTGCCGCTCGAACAGTTGCTCGCTGACCTTCAGCACCCGTTCGCCGTGCTGGCGCATCTGGGCGATGTGCTCGGCACTGCGCTGCATGGCGCTGCCGAAGTCGCTGATGGCGGTGCGGTAGTTCTGCAGGGCGGCAGCGGCCTTGGTCAGGTCGGAGTCATCGCTGCCAATGGTCTTGCCCAGCTCCTGCAGGCCCTTGAGGGCTTCGTCCACCGCGGCGAAGGCCGCCTGCTGCAGGGCTGGGTCGCTGCTGTAGGTGTAACCGCGCACCTGGAAGCGTGCCTGCTGCACGCTCAGGCGCAGCACGCTGAGCTGGCGGAACTGTTCCAGACGGCTGGCGTCGTCGAGGGTGATGTCGCTGAGCACGCGCTCCTCGATCTGCACCAGCAGGGCCACCGCCGCGTCGGCGCTAGCGCCGAGCTTGCTGCGGGCGGCTTCGCGGGCCTGGTAGTCCTGGGTGAGCTGGGCGAAGGTACTGCGGTAGTCGTCGGTGGCGGCGGCCTGTTCGGCCATCAGCTTGAGGTCGACGGGGTCGCTGAGCAGGCCCTTGAGCTGGTCGCCGAGGTCGCTGATGGCCTGCAGGTTGTCCGTCACTGCCTGGCTGGTGGCCGGCTCCTGCTTCATCTGGTAGGCCAGGCGGCTGATGCCCAGATCCTTGGTCAGCTCGCTGAGGCGGGCGCTGGCGCCGAGCTTGTCGCCGCGCTCGACCGTGGCGCTCAGGCTGTGCCAGCCGGTGACCGTGATCAGCAGGGTAAGCAGCAGCACCAGGCCGAAACCCAGGGCGAGTTTGTGTTTGACGCCGAGATCACCGAACCAGCTGAGCATGGAGGACTCCTGACCGAACCAATGCAGAGGGCCGGGTGCTGTCCCGGCGGGTAGCCGCTATATCGGCTGAGCCTATGTTCTCTTAAGGGGCGCTGTTTAGAACAGGCGGGCGAGCAGGGCGCTGACAGCGGTTTCCACGCGCAGGATGCGTTCGCCGAGCTGCACGGGCTGCAGGCCGGCCTCGTGCAGCTTCTCCACTTCGTAGGGAATCCAGCCGCCTTCCGGGCCGATGGCCAGGGTGACCGGCTCGCTGAGGGCGCGCGGGCAGGCGGGGAAGTCGCCAGGGTGGCCGACCAGGCCGCGCGTGCCGGCGGCGAGCTGGGGCAATCTGTCCTCGACAAAGGGCTTGAAGCGCTTCTCGATGACGACCTCGGGCAGCACGGTGTCGCGCGCCTGTTCCAGGCCGAGGATCAGCTGTTCACGGATCGCTGCCGGTTCGAGGAAGGGGGTCTGCCAGAAGCTCTTTTCCACCCGGTAGCTGTTGAGCAGCACCAGGCGTGGCACGCCCATGGCGCTGACGGTCTGCAGCACGCGGCGCAGCATCTTTGGCCGCGGCAGGGCCAGGAGCAGGGTCAGCGGCAGTTTGGCGGGGGGCGGCTGGTCGAAGCTGACGCGGATATCCGCCTGCTCGGCGCTCAGGGTCTCGATACTGCCGCTACCCATCAGTCCGCCGAGGCGGCCGACGCGCAGGCTGTCGCCGGCCTCGGCGCGGTGCACTTCATGCAGGTGCTTGAGGCGCCGGCCCTGCAGCACGACGCGATCCGCCGCAACGAAGTCGGCGTCTTCCAGCAGCAGCAGGTTCACGGCAGCGGGGCGGGCGGCTGGTCGTCGGAAGCGGCCTCTGCTTCTTCGTGCTCGCTGCGCTTGCGCACCAGACCGCCGAAGAACAGGCCGATCTCGAACAGCATCCACATCGGCACCGCCAGCAGGGTCTGCGAGAAGATGTCCGGTGGGGTGAGGATCATGCCGACCACGAAGCAGCCGACGATCACGTAGGGCCGGCTCTTCTTCAGGCTGGCGATGTCGACCAGGCCGATCCACACCACCAGGAAGGTCGCCACCGGGATCTCGAAGGCCACGCCGAAGGCGAAGAACAGGGTGAGGACGAAGTCCAGGTACTCGTTGATGTCGGTCATCATCGCCACCCCTTCCGGGGTCACGCTGGCGAAGAAGTGGAAGATCAGCGGGAACACCAGGAAATAGGCAAAGGCCATGCCGCCGTAGAACAGGAAGATGCTGGAGATCAGCAGCGGTACGGCGATGCGCTTCTCGTGCTTGTACAGGCCCGGCGCGATGAAGCCCCAGACCTGGTGCAGGATGATCGGGATGGCGAGGAACAGCGCGCACCAGGCGGTTAGCTTGAACGGCGTGAGGAACGGCGAGGCGACCCCGGTGGCGATCATCGTCGCGCCTTCCGGCAGGTAGGCGCGCAGCGGTGCCGAGACGATGGTGTAGATGTTCTGGGCGAAGTAGAACAGCCCGGCGAACACGATGAAGATGGCGATCACGCAGCGCAGCAGGCGGGTGCGCAGCTCGGTGAGGTGCGCCACCAGCGGCATGTCGCCGCTCGGGTCGACCTGGGGTTCGGGGGCTTGCTGGGTCATGGCTGGCGCGGCGGCTCCGGAGTGGCCGGGGGAGTGGCGGTGGGCGCGGTTGCGGCCTGCGGCGCGGCGGGCTGGGCCGGGCTGGCCTCAGCCTCGACAGTGGGCGGCGGCAGGATCGACTGCTTGAGCTCGCGCTCCATCTGCAGGATCTGCTCGTTGTGCAGCTGGCGACGAATCTCGTCGGCGCCGATCTCGCGTTCCACTTCCTGCTTGATCGCATTGAAGCTGCGCTTCAGCCGACCGATCCACAGACCGGCGGTACGCGCAGCCCCGGGCAGGCGCTCGGGGCCGAACACGATCAGCGCCACCAGACCGACCAGCAGCAGCTCGGAAAAACCGATCTCGAACACGGCTTAGTCCTTGCGCGCCGGCTCTTCGACTTTGTGCGCCGTGGCGTCGATGGTCTGCGGCTGGTGCAGCTGCTCGCTGGCGGCCGGGGCCGCTTCGGCCGGTTTGTCTTCTTCGGTGTTCATCGCCTTGCGGAAACCTTTGACGGTTTCGCCGAGGTCGGAGCCGAGGGTCTTCAGGCGCTTGGTGCCGAAAACCAGCACGACCACGATGAGAATGACGATCCAGTGTTTCCAGTCGAAAATGCCCATGCAATCAATCCTCGAAAAATGATCAGTCGGAAGTGGTGGGGCGTGCCGCTTTCTCGGCATGCCCGGAAAGCCCGAAGCGCCGATCCAGTTCGTCCAGCACGGCCTGTGGGTGCTGGCCGAGGGCGGCGAGCATGACCAGGCTGTGGAACCAGAGGTCCGCGGTTTCGTAGATCAGGTCGCTGCAATCGCCGTTGATGGCCGCGTCCTTGGCCGCAAGAATGGTTTCGACCGACTCTTCGCCGACCTTCTCCAGAATCTTGTTCAGGCCCTTGTGATACAGGCTGGCCACGTAGGAGCTGTCCGGCGCCGCGCCTTTGCGCGCCTCCAGCACCTCGGCCAGGCGGGTGAGGGTGTCACTCATGCTTGTGTCCCGTGTGGTAGATGGCATGCGGGTCTTTGAGTACCGGATCGACGGTGCGCCACGCGCCATTTTCCCACACCCGGTAAAAGCAACTTTCGCGCCCGGTATGGCAGGCAATGCCGCCCAGCTGTTCGACCTGCATCACGATCACGTCGGCGTCGCAGTCCAGGCGCAGCTCGTGCAGCTTCTGCACATGGCCGGACTCCTCGCCCTTGCGCCACAGCTTGCCGCGCGAGCGCGACCAGTAGATGGCGCGCTGCTCGGCGGCGGTGAGGGCCAGGGCCTCGCGGTTCATCCAGGCCACCATCAGCACGCGGCCGGTCTGGTGATCCTGGGCGATGGCGGGAACCAGGCCGTCCTCGTTCCAGCGAATTTCGTCGAGCCAGTCGGTCATTTCTGCATCCGCCCGTGTCGGGCACTTTCGTGGCGCGCGAGGCGCGCGGGTTGTGCACCTTGGCGGTGCAATGAGCTAAGTGTGCCAGTAGCGGCCGACACTGGCTATCGGCGCAGGATCAGCAGCAGGCCGGCACCCAGGCTGAGCCAGGCACTCCAGGCCAGTGGGCTGAGCACCAGGCCCTGGCTGACCCCCCCGGCCAGCAGCGCGGCGCCGAGCAGACGCAATGGCCAGCCCTGGCTGCTTGCCTGTGCGGGCTGCGGGGCCACGGTCTGCGGCTGGTTGAGACGCTCCAGGGTGTCGCGGGCCATCTGCGACAGATGTGGCACCTGCTCGGCCTGCTGCTGCAGGTTGCGCAGCAGCTGCAGCGGGCTGACCCGCTCGCGCATCCAGCGCTCGAGGAACGGCTGCGCGGTGCTCCACAGATCCAGATCCGGGTACAGCTGGCGGCCCAGGCCTTCGATGTTGAGCAGGGTCTTCTGCAGCAGTACCAGCTGCGGCTGCACTTCCATATTGAAGCGCCGTGCGGTCTGGAACAGGCGCAGGAGAATCTGGCCGAAGGAAATATCCTTCAGCGGCTTCTCGAAGATCGGTTCGCAGACGGTGCGGATCGCTGCCTCGAAGTCGTTGACCCGGGTCTCGGCCGGCACCCAGCCGGAGTCGATGTGCAGCTGCGCCACCTTGCGGTAATCGCGCTTGAAGAAGGCCAGCAGGTTGCGCGCCAGGTAGTCCTGATCCTCGGCAGTGAGGCTGCCGACGATGCCGCAGTCGATGGCAATGTACTGTGGGCTCCACGGCGTGCGGGTGGCGACGAAGATGTTGCCGGGGTGCATGTCGGCGTGGAAGAAACTGTCGCGGAACACCTGGGTGAAGAAGATCTCCACGCCGCGCTCGGCCAGCAGTTTCATGTTGGTGCGCTGGTCGGCGAGCACCGCCATGTCGGTCACCGGTACGCCGTAGATACGCTCCATTACCAGCACCTTGGGGCGGCACCAGTCCCAGTACACCTGCGGCACGTAGAGCAGCTCGGAGCCTTCGAAGTTGCGCCGCAGCTGGCTGGCGTTGGCCGCCTCGCGCAGCAGGTCGAGCTCGTCGTAGATGGTCTTCTCGTAGTCGCTGACCACTTCCACCGGGCGCAGGCGGCGGGCATCGGCCGAGGCCTTCTCGGCGATGCGTGCGGCGAGGAACAGCCAGGCCAGGTCGGAGCGGATGATCGGCCGCAGGTTGGGGCGGATCACCTTGACCACCACTTCCTCGCCGCTCTTCAGCTGTGCCGCATGGACTTGCGCCACCGAGGCCGAGGCCAGCGGTGCCACATCGAAGCGGGCGAAGACATCGGCCACCTTGGCCCCGAGCTGCTGCTCGATGCGCGCCACGGCGTGTTCCGGGTCGAACGGCGGCACCTGATCCTGCAGGCGCGCCAGTTCGTCGGCGACATCCGCCGGCAGCAGGTCGCGGCGGGTCGAGAGCAGCTGGCCGAACTTGATGAAGATCGGCCCGAGGTCTTCCAGGGCCAGGCGCATGGCCTCGCCACGGCTGTACTGCAGGGGTTTGCGCGGCAGCCAGCGCCACGGCAGGAGCAGGCGCAGGGCGCGCATCCAGGTCGGCAGGGGCAGGGTCAGCAGCAGGTCGTCCAGGCGGTAGCGGATGACCACGCGCAGGATGCGCAGCAGGCGGCGGGTGGCGAGCAGCTTCATGGAGTGGTGTGAGCCTTACGGGCAAGACGGTCGATGCGGGCATCGAGGCGGTCGAGGGCCAGCTTGAGCTGGTCGAGTTCGTTGAAACGGGCCTGGGCCTCGCGCTCGCCGACCAGGCTGCGCGACTCCTCGCTGAGGTAGTCGGCAAGGGTCAGGCGCAGGCTGTCGAGGCTGTCGCCGGCCCACTGCACGCGGCTGCGCAGATGGCTGCCGAGCAGCTGGCTGCCGACCGGGCCGAGCCAGCGCGCCAGCTCGTATTCCCAGTCCAGTTCGAGATCCTGGAGGATGGCTGCCAGCTCCAGCAGCACGGCGCTGTCGCCATCCAGCTCGACCTCGGGCTGGTGCAGCACGGCGGTCTTGTCCTTGGCCAGGGCCAGGCGCAGCAGGCTGGCGGCCGGGGCACGCAGGCAGCAGTCGGCGCCTGCAGCCTGGGCCGCCAGCTGCAGGCCGTGCGCCCCCGGGCGGATGAACAGGCGCAGGGCCGGACTGCGGCAGTCGACTTCGATCAGCGTGCCGTCGAGCCGGGCCAGGCGCGGCAGCGCCGTGCTGTCCATCGCCAGCACACGATTGAGGCCGTGCTCGACGCCGGCCAGCAGCCCGGTCAGCAGCATGAGGGTCTGATCCCGTTTCGGCGCGAGCCGCGTTGCTGCGTCAAATCGCGCCAGGCAAGGCGCGGGACGCAGGTAATGGTCATTCCCTTGCCAAGTCCCGCAACGCCGCATGGCGCGATTTGCCGCGCAACCCGAAGGGCCGGGCCAGTTTTTGCGCGGCGCTGCGTTATTCGTCGTTCATTTGGAACAGCCAAACCTCTCTCCTCATGCCTTGCTCCGCGCAAAAACTGGCTCCGGCGCGGCCGCGAGCGAAACGGGATCAGACCCTATGGCTTGATGCCGCGGTGCAGGGCGACGATGCCGCCGGTCATGTTGTGGTAGGTCACGCGCTCGAAGCCGGCGTCGACCATCATCGCCTTGAGGGTGTCCTGATCCGGGTGCATGCGGATCGACTCGGCCAGGTAGCGGTAGCTGTCGGCGTCGTTGCTGATCAGCTTGCCGGCCAGCGGCATGAAGGCGAAGGAGTAGGTGTCGTAGGCCTTGGCCAGCAGCTTGTTGCCCGGCTTGGAGAACTCCAGCACCAGCAGGCGGCCACCTGGCTTGAGCACGCGCAGCATGGAGCGCAGGGCGTTTTCCTTGCGCGTCACGTTGCGCAGGCCGAAGGCGATGGTGACCACGTCGAAGTGGTTGTCGGGGAACGGCAGCGCCTCGGCGTCGGCCTGGACGAACAGCACGTTGCCGGCCACGCCCTTGTCCAGCAGGCGATCACGGCCGACCTTGAGCATCGAGTCGTTGATATCGGCGAGGACGACTTCGCCCTGCGGGCCGACCAGGCTGGAGAACTTGCGGGTGAGGTCGCCGGTGCCGCCGGCAATATCCAGCACGCGATTGCCCGGGCGCACGCCGGACAGCTCGATGGTGAAGCGCTTCCACAGGCGATGCAGGCCGCCGGACAGCACATCGTTCATCAGGTCGTACTTGGCGGCTACCGAGTGGAACACCTCGGCGACCTTCTCGGCCTTCTGGCTTTCCGGTACGTCCTGGTAGCCGAAGTGCGTGGTCTTCTCGAGGGGCTCGTCCTGGGTTGGAGCCTTGCGCGGATCGTTCATGTCGCGGTCACCGGAATCAAAGTGGCGGCCATTCTAAACCCGTGGCCGGCCTTTGTCTTGGCGCCGGGCGGGGCGCTATAGTCGCGCGACATCCGGTCGCTGTTGGAGCCCTGCATGACCCGTATCACCGTTGAACGCGCACATTCCCTCGGCCGTGCGGCCGCCCGCGAAAAGGCCGAGGCCCTGGCCGAGCGCCTGGCGCGCGAATACGACGTGAAGTACCGCTGGAGCGGCGACGTGCTGGAGTTCAAGCGCAGCGGCGCCGATGGCAGCATCGAGGTGAGCGACGCTCACGTGCGGGTCAGCCTCAAGCTGGGCCTGCTGCTCTCGGCCCTGGGCGGTACCATCAAGCGCGAGATCGAAGAGACCCTGGACAAGCACCTGCAGGCCTGAATCGACGGCCGTGGCGGCCTAGTATGTGATTTCTAATTTTTCTGACTACCTTGGGTTCAAGTCCTGGCAAAGGGCCAATTTTTCATCACTCGGAACCTGAGGTGCAGCATGGCCACTAAAACCGCCGTTAAGAAGAAAGTTGAAGCCGTAGTCGAAAGCAAAGCTACCGTACTGACTGACGTGAAGGCCTATGCCCGCAAGGTTTGGCTGGCCGGTCTGGGCGCCTACGCAAAAGCAGGTCAGGAAGGGCTCGATTACTTCAAGGAGCTGGTCAAGGCCGGCGAAGGCGTCGAGAAAGAAGGCAAGAAACTGGTGAGCAAGCAGGTCGAGGCTGCCAACAGCCAGATCGAAACCCAGGTTGCCAGCGTCAAGTCGAGCGTCAAATCCAGCGTGTCGGAAGTGAAGGGCAAGGTCGAAGTGCAGTTCGACAAGATCGAAAAGGCCTTCGATGGCCGCGTCGCTGCCGGTCTGAATCGCCTGGGTATTCCCTCCAAGCAAGACGTTGAGGCACTCTCTGCTAAGCTGGACGAGTTGAATGCATTGCTTGAGCGTGTCGCGCGTACTCAATAAGGAGAGCAGGATGGCTGTCAAAAAACCTACCGCTGCAAAACCTGCAGCCAAGAAGCCCGCGGCTAAGCCCGCAGCGAAGAAAGAAAGTGGCTCCTGGATCGGCGAGATCGAGAAGTACTCGCGGCAGATCTGGCTGGCCGGTCTCGGCGCCTACTCCAAGGTCAGCAAGGACGGCACCAAGCTGTTCGACGGCCTGGTCAAGGATGGCGAGAAAGCCGAGAAGCAGGCCAAGACCGAAGTCGACAAGCAACTGGGCGCGGTGAAAACCTCGGTGGGCTCCACCGTCGGTTCGGCCAAGTCGAAAGTCGACGAAGTCAAAGGCAAAGCTCTGGGCAAATGGAACGAGCTGGAAGAGGCTTTCGACAAGCGTCTGAACAGCGCCATTTCCCGCCTGGGCGTGCCGAGCCGCAATGAAGTCAAATCGCTGCAGACCAAGGTCGACAGCCTGACCAAGCAGATCGAAAAACTCACCGGCGTGTCGGTGAAGTCGGTCAAGCCGGCCGCCAAGCCGGTTGCCAAGGCCGCTACCAAACCGGCCGCCAAGCCAGCAGCTAAACCGGCTGCGAAACCTGCAGCCAAGCCGCTGGCCAAGGCTGCCGCCAAGCCGGTTGCTAAACCAGCTGCCAAGCCGGCCGCCAAACCGGTTGCCAAGGCCGCGGCGAAACCTGCCGCCAAGCCTGCGGCGAAGCCGGCAGTGAAGAAACCGGTCGCCGCCAAACCGGCTGCCGCCAAGCCTGCTGTGGCTGCCGCGGCCAAGCCGGCCGCCGCTCCGGTGGCCGCTCCGGCCGCCGCACCCGCTGCTGCACCGGTGGCACCTGCTACCCCGTCCTGAGTTTTCGGCAGGATAAAAACGCCCGGCCCAGTGCCGGGCGTTTTGCTTTCTAGGCCTGCAGGTAGCGACGGGCGAGCTGCTCGGCGGCGTGTCGCGAGTCGTCGCTGAGGTGCGGTGCAACCAGCATCATCACCTGGTATACCACCAGGCGCACTTCGCCGTCGGCGCCGAGGATGCGCTGGTAGTCGAGGGAGAACAGCAGGGTCAGGGTGATCTGCTCGACCAACTGGCCGAGGGCCTGGGTGTCGCTGCGCAGCTGGTCGAGGGCGGCCAGGTGTGCCAGCAGCGCGGCCAGGGTGCGCTTGAGTTGGTTGAGCCACTGGCGGATGCCACGGGCCAGCTTGGGCAGGCGCCCGGCGAGGTTGGACAGATCCTGGAACAGGAAGCGGTACTGCGCCAGGCGCTCGACGATCAGGTGCAGGAACAGCCAGTAATCCTCCACGCCCAGTTCGGCTTCGACCGGCGGATCGAGCAGCGGCGCCAGCTCCGTCTGGAAGCGCTCGAACAGCGTCATCACCAGCGGTTCCTTGCCGTGGAAGTGGTAGTACAGGTTGCCCGGGCTGATGCCCAGTTCGGTGGCGATTTCGAGGGTGGAGACGTTGGGTTCGCCCTGCTCGTTGAACAGCTGCAGGGCGCATTCGAGGATGCGGTCGCGGGTCTTCATTCCATGATCTTGTGATGGCCGCCGGAGTATCGACGATAACTGGCCGGGGGAGTCCCCGGCCAGTGCTTTCGATGCGTCTCAGCGCACGTGTACGTAGGTGCCGGGAGCGGCCTCCATGGCCGGGTACTTGCTGCTACCGACGCTGAACACGGTTTCGTGCTGTTCGCCGGAACGCGCCTGGATCCACTCCAGCCACTGCGGCCACCAGCTGCCTTCCTGCTTCTTGGCGTCGTAGAACCAGGCGCGCGGATCGCTGCTGAGCTTGCCGTTTTCCAGGTAGGTGGCCTTGGGGTTGCCCGGCGGATTGAGGATGCTCTGGATGTGGCCGCTGTTGGACAGCACGAAGCGGCGGTTGCCGCCGAGCAGCAGGGTCGAGCGGTACACCGCATCCCAGGGCGTGATGTGGTCGTTGATGCCGCCGACGCTGAAGCTGTCCAGGTTGACCTTGCTCAGGTCGATCGGTGTGCCGCAGGTTTCCAGGCCGCCGCTGCGGGTCAGCGGGTTGTGCTTGAACAGGTCGAGCAGGTCGCCATGCAGGGCCGCCGGCAGGCGGGTGTTGTCGTTGTTCCAGTAGAGGATGTCGAAGGCCGGTGGTTCCTTGCCCAACAGGTAGTTGTTGACCCAGTAGTTCCACACCAGGTCGTTGGGGCGCATCCAGGCGAACACCCGGGCCATGTCGCGGCCATCCAGCACGCCGCTCTGGTAGGAGCGGCGCTTGGCCGACTCCAGGGTCTGCTCGTCGGCGAACAGCATGGCCGGGCTTTCCACCTGGGCATCCAGCAGGCTGACCAGGTAGGTGGCGCAACCGACCTTGCGCAGCTGGCGCTTGGCCTGCAGATGGCCTTGCAGGGCGGCGATGGTCAGGCCGCCGGCGCAAGCACCGAGCAGGTTGACCTCCTTGCTGCCGCTGATGGCGCGGCACAGGTCAGTGGCTTCCTCCACCGCCTGCACGTAGCTGGACAGGCCCCATTCGCGATGCCGCGCATCCGGGTTGCGCCAGCTGATCATGAATACCTGCAGGCCGTTCTTCAGGCAGTACTGGATGAAGCTCTTGTCCGGGCTGAGGTCGAAAATGTAGAACTTGTTGATCTGCGGTGGCACCACCAGCAGCGGGCGCTCGTACTGCTTTTCGCTCATCGGCTTGTAGTGGATCAGCTCGAACATCTCGTTGCGAAATACCACCGAGCCCGGAGTGATGGCCAGGTTGCGGCCGACCTCGAAGGCCTGCTTGTTGACCTGGCTGGGCATGCCGCTGTTGTTCAGCAGGTCGTCGAACAGATGGCGCATCCCGCGAATCAGGCTGGAGCCACCGCTGTTGAACAGCTCCTTGACCGCCAGCGGATTGAGCAGGGTGTTGGAGGGCGACAGGGCGTCGTTGAGCAGGGCGAACAGGAAGTGTGCGCGGGTGCGGTCGTCGGCTGACAGGTCGCTCTCGTCGATCCACGCCTTGAGCTGCTGCTGCCAGGCCAGGTAGGCCTGCAGGCTGCGCCGGTAGAAGGGGTTGAGCTGCCAGGACGGATCGTGGAAGCGGGCATCCTGCGGGTTGACCTTGTGCGGTGTGTCGCCAAGCAGGACGCGCCCCAGCTGCTTGCCGAAGGCGAACAGGTGGCGCGCGCTGTGCACCGGCTGGCGCAGGCCCTGGAAGGCCAGGCCGCGCAGGGTGGAGGCCATGTCGCGACCGCGCAGGCCGACCATGGCGCTTTGCACGTTCATGTAGTTCGCGGGTACCGGCAGGGATCCCGGTGCAGTCTTTTCACGCATGGGGCAGGCTCCGTCGTCAAACCGTCAACATGTGACAGCAAGGCTTGTACCAAGGCGCGCCGGAAGGCATTCCAGACTGCCGCGCTCAAAATCCTTTTACTCCGGCAGGGGCCCTGGTGGGGGCTAGCCTGCCGGCGCAGCACTACAGTTGTGCGATCAGTGACCGCGAATGGGCACGGGTTGCGGGTGCATTACCGCGCGATGCCGCTCTTCCTCGAGGAACTTCATGATGATCGGCGCCACGGCTTCGGCGCGCGTCACGAGGAACAGGTGGCCGTCATCGATGATGTGGAATTCCGAGTTGGGGATGCGCCAGGCCAGCAGGCGCATGTTGACCAGTGGAATCAGTGGGTCGTCGTCACCGGCCAGTACCAGCGTAGGCTGCTTGATCCGATGCAGCCAGTGGATGCTGGTCCAGCCGAGGCCGGCGAACAGCTGCCAGTAGTAGCCCATCTTGCCGCCGGAACGCACCTTGCTGGCATGTGCCAGGGCCAGCTTGGGGTCACGGCGGAAGGCGCCGCCGTAGATGTCCGGAGCGATATGCACGCCGTAGGATGGCTGGATATAGCGGCGCGGGCTGGCCATGCGCCAGAGCACCTTGGGCTTGCCCGGTACCATCACCGCGCCGGCCGAGGTGGCGGCCAGCACCAGCTTCTTGCAGCGTTCCGGGTAATCGTGGGCGAACTGCTGGGCCAGGGCGCCGCCCCAGGACACGCCGATGGCATTGACCTGGCCGTAGTCCAGGTAGTCGAGCATGCGTGCAGCCAGCTTGGCCAGGCCGGGGAAGCGGTACGGCGTGCTCGGCGTGGAGGAGCCGCCGACGCCGGGCACGTCGAAGGCGATCACCTCCAGTTCCGGGTCGAGGGCCTGGACGAAGGGCATTACCAGTTCGAGGTTGGCGCCGATGCCGTTGAAGATCAGCAGCGGTGTGAGTGTGCTGTTGCCGGGACGAACCGCCGTACGGATGGTCTGGCCGTCCAGTTCGATGGTGCGGAATGCAAAAGGTTGCGGCATGCGCTAGGCCCTATGGTCTGATCCGTGGAGAGCCGTTATCCAGCGCGGCTCTCCAGTAACCCACCGGGGTGGGCAGGCGCCACCCGGGCCGCAAAGGGCCGGGGTGGCGGGCGGCACTTCCGGGTGCCGCGGGCAGTACTGCGCAAGGTGCAGCGAGACAGGCGTCGTTGTTGCGTCGGGCAAGGTTTCAGCGCTCGTGCACATAGGTGCCGGGCGAGGCTTCGCCGGCCTGGTAGTTCTTGTTGCCGAGGGTGGTCGGCGCCTTCTTCAGCTTGCCCGAACGCTCGGCCAGCCAGGTCTGCCAGTGCAGCCACCAGGAGTCGGCATGCTTGGTCGCGCTGGCCTGCCAGGCGCGAGGGTCATGCGGCATCTCGGTGTTGGTCATGTAGCGCGCCTTGGGGTTGCCCGGCGGGTTGAGAATGCTCTGGATATGCCCGCTGTTGGACAGCACGAACTCGCACTTGCCACCGAACAGGTGGGCCGACTTGTAGCAGGAGTCCCACGGCGTGATGTGGTCGGTGGTGCCGGCCACGCAGAAGAGGTCGCAGGTGACCTGCTTGAGGTCGATCGGCGTGCCGCAGACTTCCAGTGCGCCGGCGCGGGTCAGCGGGTTGGTCTTGAACATCTCGATGAACTCGCCATGCAGGGCGGCCGGCAGGCGGGTGGTGTCGTTGTTCCAGTAGAGGATGTCGAACACCGGCGGCTCGTTGCCGAGCAGGTAGTTGTTGACCCAGTAGTTCCAGATCAGGTCGTTGGGGCGCATCCAGGCGAAGACTTTGGCCATGTCGCTGCCTTCCAGCACGCCGGACTGATAGGAGCGGCGCTTGGCGGCTTCCAGGGTCTTCTCGTCGGCGAACAGGGCGACCTGGGTGTCGAGCTTGGTGTCGAGCACGCTGACCAGCAGGGTCAGGGCATGCACCTTCTGCTCGCCGAGGGCGGCATAGTGGCCGACCAGGGAGGCGGTGGTCAGGCCGCCGGAGCAGGCGCCGAGCATGTTGACGTCCTTGCTGCCGGTGATCGACAGAACCACGTCGATGGCTTCCTTGAGCGCCTCGATGTAGGTCGACAGGCCCCACTCGCGCTGGGCCTTGGTCGGGTTGCGCCAGCTGACCACGAAGGTCTGCACGCCATTGCGCAGGAGGAAGCGCGCCACGCTCTTCTCCGGCGACAGGTCGAACACATAGAACTTGTTGATCTGCGGCGGTACCACCAGCAGCGGGCGCTCCTGCACCTGCTCGGTGATCGGCTTGTACTGGATCAGCTCCAGCAGGTCGTTGCGGAACACCACGGCGCCATCGGTGATGGCCAGGTTCTTGCCGACCTCGAAGGCGTCCATGTTGACCTGACTGGGCATGCCGCCGTTGTGCACGATGTCCTTGGCCAGATGGGCGAGACCGTCGAGCAGGCTTTTGCCGCCGGTTTCGAAGAAGCGTTTGACCGCCGCCGGGTTGGCCATGGTGTTGGTCGGCGCCATGGCTTCGGTCATCAGGTTGATGACGAAATGGCCGCGGCTGGTGTCCTGCTCGGAGAGCTTGCTGTCCTCGATCCAGTCGTGCAGTTCCTTGCGCCAGGCCAGGTAGGTCTGCAGATAGCGGCGGTACAGCGGGTTTTGACTCCAGGCCGGGTCGGCGAAGCGGCGGTCGCCTTCTTCCGGCAGCAGTTCGGATTGGCCGAGCAGCACGTTCTTCAGTTCGAAGGCGAAGTGGCTGACGTGCTTGGCGCTGTGAAAGGGTTGCTTGATGGCTTGCAGCATCACCATGCGGGCAGAGGTAAGCAGGTCTTTACCGCGTATACCGATCACCGGGTTCAGGCCCAGGGTGTTTTCCGAAGCTTGGCGGTGCAGGTCTTCGTTGTTCTTTTGACTCATCTACGACGCTCCATTGTCCTGAGACGAATACCGGCATGACTGTGTGCTGACACAGGGCTAGGGGCTGGTACTGCTCGGGTTACCGGGTGCGGAACGATCTCCGCGCTTTCTTCGCATCTGCAGTAGGCAAATGCATGGAACCTGCCAGTTCCTTGGTTACCCGAGTTTCCGTTTTTGCGCAAGTTCGCTAAGGCTGATAGCGAGGCGCGCGGGAGTATGCCTAGGGCAATTAGAAAGTGCGCCCTAAGCGTGAAGGGAATATTGCGCGAGGGGCGTGCTAGAGCAGCAGGCGCACGACCGATTCGTTCGGGTCGCGGGATTTGCCGGCGGCGGCCAGTTCGCCGAGGTAGTCCTGCCACAACTCGTCGTGGCGGATGGCGAGCTGATAGAGATAGTCCCAGGTGAACAATCCGCTGTCATGGCCGTCGTCGAAGCACAGTTTCAGTGCGTAGTTGCCGGCCGGCTCCAGGCTGCTCAGGCCGACGCCGAGCTTGCCGGTTTGCAGTATGGGTTTGCCGTGGCCCTGGACTTCCGCCGAGGGCGAATGCACGCGCAGGAACTCGGCGCTGAGGTTGTAGCTCTGCTCGCCATAGCGCAGCTCCAGGGTCTTGGAGGCCTTGTGCAGTTTGATCGCGGTGGGCATGCGCATGGAGGGAACCTGGGAGACGGGTGGACAATGCCGGGCATTATCCACCCGCTGCCATCAGAGGATATAGCGCGACAGGTCTTCGTTCTGCGCCAGCTCGCCGAGGTGGCCGTTGACGTAGGCGGCGTCGATGCGGATCGGCGTGCCGTTCTGCTGGCCGGCCAGGTCGCCGGCGCTGAACGAGACTTCCTCGAGCAGGCGCTCGAGCAGGGTGTGCAGGCGCCGGGCGCCGATGTTCTCGGTCTTCTCGTTGACCTGCCAGGCGATCTCGGCGATGCGCTGGATGCCGTCGGCGGCGAACTCGATGTGCAGGCCCTCGGTCTTCAGCAGCTCGGTGTACTGCTCGGTCAGTGCCGCGTGCGGCTCGGTGAGGATGCGCTCGAAGTCCTGCGGCGACAGGGCCTTGAGTTCGACGCGGATCGGCAGGCGGCCCTGCAGCTCGGGCACCAGGTCGCTCGGCTTGCTCAGGTGGAAGGCGCCGGAGGCGATGAACAGGATATGGTCGGTCTTGACCATGCCCAGCTTGGTGTTGACCGTGCAGCCCTCGATCAGCGGCAGCAGGTCGCGCTGCACGCCTTCGCGGGACACGTCGGCGCCGCCGACATTGCCGCGCTTGGCGACCTTGTCGATCTCGTCGATGAACACGATGCCATTCTGCTCCACCGCTTCCAGGGCCTTGGCCTTGAGTTCCTCCTCGTTGACCAGGCGCGCGGCTTCCTCGTCGCGTACCAGTTTGAGGGCTTCCTTGACCTTGAGCTTGCGGCTCTTCTTCTTGCCCTTGCCCAGGTTGGAGAACAGGCTCTGCAGCTGGTTGGTCATCTCCTCCATGCCCGGCGGGGTCATGATCTCGATGCCGGCCGCTTGCTCGGCTACTTCGATCTCGATCTCCTTGTCGTCCAGCTGGCCTTCGCGCAGGCGCTTGCGGAACAGCTGGCGGGTGTTGGAGTCCTGGCTCGGCGCCGGATCTTCATTGAAGCCGACCCGTGCCGGCGGCAGCAGGGCGTCGAGGATGCGTTCCTCGGCGGCGTCTTCGGCGCGGGCCTGCACCTTGTGCATTTCCTGCTCGCGCAGCAGCTTGATCGCCGCATCGGCGAGGTCGCGGATGATCGACTCGACGTCGCGGCCGACATAGCCGACCTCGGTGAACTTGGTCGCTTCGACCTTGAGGAACGGGGCGTTGGCCAGCTTGGCCAGACGCCGGGCGATCTCGGTCTTGCCGACGCCAGTGGGGCCGATCATCAGGATGTTCTTCGGCGTCACTTCCTGGCGCAGCTCGGCCGGCAGCTGCATGCGCCGCCAGCGGTTGCGCAGGGCGATGGCCACGGCGCGCTTGGCGTCGTCCTGGCCGATGATGTGGCGGTTGAGTTCGGAAACGATCTCGCGGGGCGTCATGGACATGCAGGCTTGCTCCAACGGAAGCCGCGCTTATTCAGCGCAGTCTTCTTCCTCGATTGTCAGGTTCTGGTTAGTGAAGACACAGATGGAGCCGGCAATGTTCAATGCGGTCTCGGTGATTTCACGGGCGCTCAGATCGGTCTTCTGCAGCAGGGCCAGGGCCGCGGCCTGGGCGAAACCGCCGCCGGAGCCCATGGCGATCAGGCCATGCTCGGGTTCGACCACATCGCCGTTGCCGGTGATGATCAGCGAGGCGTCCTTGTTGGCTACTGCCAGCATGGCCTCCAGGCGGCTCAGCGAGCGGTCGGTGCGCCAGTCCTTGGCCAGTTCGACGGCGGCGCGCACCAGGTGGCCCTGGTGTTTCTCCAGCTGGCCTTCGAAGCGTTCGAACAGGGTGAAGGCGTCGGCGGTGGCCCCGGCGAAGCCGGCCAGCACCTGGCCGTGGTACAGGCGCCGTACTTTCTTGGCGTTGCCTTTCATCACGGTATTGCCGAGCGATACCTGGCCGTCGCCGCCCATGACGACTTTGCCGTTGCGGCGCACTGAAACGATGGTGGTCAAGGGGAGAGTCTCCACACAGCGGGGCGAAGTGCCCGGATGAAGACTTAGGTGGGGTGGCCCGCCCGGCTTTTCAACCGGGCGGGCACAAATCGCGGATCAGCGGGATTGGCGCTGCTGTAACAACAGATTGCTGTAGCCGCTGGCAGCCAGCTGCTTCTGCGCCGCAGCCAGTTCCTCGCGGCTGGCGTAGGGGCCGACCAGCACGCGGAACCAGGTTTCCTCACGTACCTTGCCCGACTCCACCTGCACGTTCTGGCCGAGCAGGATCAGCTGGGCGCGCACCTTGTCGGCGTCCTCGCGCTTGCGGAACGAGCCGGCCTGGAGGAAGAACTGGTTGCTCACCGGTGCCTTGGCCACTACCGGCACCGGAGGCGGGGTCTGGCCATTGAGCAGGGCCTCGGCGCGGGCGGCGTCGATCTTTGCCGCTTCCTCCGGGGTCACCGGCTTCTGCTCTTCCGGCTTCGGCGCATCGGCCGGCGGCAGGGCGTCCGGTGGCACTATGACCTCGGACTCCGGCAGCAGGGTGTAGAAGTCGTACTTCGGCTTGACCGGCTCGGCCACGGTTTTTTGCGGCGACTTGGTCTCGCTCGGCTTGCCGCCCTGGTGCTGGGCCTCTTCCGGCTTGGCACGCTGGATGCCGTTGCGCCCCGGTTCGAGGCTGAACAGGAACATCATGAAGCCGCCGATCACCAGGCCGCAGGCCAGCCATACCCAGCCCGGCACCGGTTTCTTCGCCGGCGCCTGGTAGCGGCTGGCGCCACGTTTGGGGGCCGGCTTCTTCTTCGTTGCCGCCACTTACATGCGCTCCAGGGTGTCCAGGCCGAGCAGCTCCAGACCCTGCTTGAGGGTGCGGCCGGTCAGCGCGGCCAGGCGCAGGCGGCTGTTGCGCACGGCCTCGTCCTCAGTGGCGAGGATCGGGCAGTTCTCGTAGAAGCTGGAGAACAGCCCGGCCAGGTCGTACAGGTAGGCGCACAGCAGGTGCGGGGTGCCCTTGTCGGCGACGTTGTTGAGCAGCTCGCCGAACTGCGCCAGCTTGCCGCCCAGGGCCTGCTCCTGCTCGGCGACCAGGCTGATCTGCCCGCCGATCTGGTCGACGCTCTTGCCCAGCTTGCGGAAGATGCTGGCCACGCGGGTGTAGGCGTACAGCAGGTAGGGCGCGGTATTGCCCTCGAAGCTGAGCATCAGCTCGAAGTTGAAGCTGTAGTCGCTGGTGCGGTGCTTGGACAGGTCGGCGTACTTCACCGAGGCGATGCCGACCACGCGGGCGATCTGGCGCAGCTCGTCCTCGCCCAGCTCGGGGTTCTTGTCCTTGACCAGGGCGTAGGCGCGCTGCTCGGCTTCGTCGAGCAGTTCGACCAGCTTCACCGTGCCGCCGTCGCGGGTCTTGAACGGGCGGCCGTCCGGGCCGTTCATGGTGCCGAAGCCCATGTGTTCCATCTCGAAGCTGGCGGGCACGAAACCGGCCAGGCGCGCGGCGGCGAACACCATCTGGAAGTGCAGGGCCTGGCGCTGGTCGACGAAGTACAGGGCGCGGTCGGCCTTCAGGACATTGGCGCGGTAGCGGGTGGCGGCCAGGTCGGTGGTGGCGTACAGGTAGCCGCCGCCGGCCTTCTGCACGATCAGCGGCAGCGGGTTGCCCTCGGCATTCTTGAACTCGTCCATGAATACGCACTGGGCGCCGTTGTCCTCGGTCAGCAGGCCCTTGGCCTGCAGGTCGGCGATGACGTTGGGCAGGTCGTCGTTGTAGGCACTTTCGCCCTTGACGTCGGCCATCGACAGTTTGACGCCGAGACGGTCGTACAGGGCCTGGCAGTGGCTCAGGGAAATGTCGTTGAAGCGGTGCCACAGGCGCAGGCACTCGGCGTCGCCAGCTTGCAGCTTGACCACCAGTTCGCGGGCACGGTCGGCGAACTCGGCGGAGTCGTCGAAGCGCTTCTTCGCCGCGCGGTAGAAGCCTTCCAGGTCGGCCAGCTCGCTCTCGGCGGCGGCCGGGTTTTCCTGCATATAGGCCAGCAGCATGCCGAACTGGGTGCCCCAGTCGCCGACGTGGTTCTGGCGGATCACACTGTCGCCGAGGAGCTCCAGTACACGCGCCACGCCGTCACCGATGATGGTCGAGCGCAGGTGGCCGACGTGCATTTCCTTGGCCAGGTTGGGGGCCGACAGGTCGACCACCACGCGCTGGGCCGGGCCGGCCTTGCGCACGCCGAGCTTGGCGTCGGCCAGGGCCGCTTCCAGGCGCTGGGCCAGGGCGGTGCTGTTCTGGAAGAAGTTGAGGAAGCCGGGGCCGGCGATCTCCACCTTGCTCACGCCGGCATCGGCGGGCAGGGCGGCGACCAGCTTCTCGGCCAGCTCGCGCGGCTTCATGGCGGCCGGCTTGGCCAGCATCAGGGCGATGTTGCTGGCGAAGTCGCCGTTGCTCTTGTCCTTGGTGTTCTCCACCTGGATGGCCGGGCTCAGGCCGTCGGGCAGCACGCCCTCGGCGACGAGACGGGTCAGGGCTTGCTGGATCAGGTGGCGAATCGTGTCTTTCATGGTCTGCTCGGTCGGCCGCGGCTGGTCGAAAACTGCGCATTATAGAGGCAGGCATTCGTTACAGGCGAGTGTGCAGGCTATGCGGTGCGCAGCGGGGGCGCGAATGGGGCGGTGAAATGCCTTGGGGCCACGCCAATCCGGGCGTGGGCTCAGAACAGATCGATCGGGTCGACATCCAGCGACCAGCGCACCGCGCGCCCGCCCGGCATGGCTTCGAGGATTGGCAGCCAGGCGGCCAGCAGCTTGTGCAGTGGCGCGCGGCTGGCGCACTGCAGCAGGAGCTGGGCGCGATGGCGGCCGGCGCGACGCTCCATCGGCGCCGGCACCGGGCCGAGCAGCTCGATGGCCGGCAGGCCCAGCTCGGCCTGCAGCTGTTCGGCATAGTCGCAGGCGTCGTCGAGGAAGGCCTCGGCCTGCCCCGGCTTGTGCGCCTCGGCGCGCAGCAGGGCGAGGTGGGCGAAGGGCGGCAGGCCGGCGCCGCGGCGCTCGCTCAGGGCCTGCTCGGCGAAGGCCGGGTAGCCCTGGTCGGTGAGCTGCACCAGCAGCGGATGGTCGGCCAGATGGCTCTGGATGATTACCTTGCCCGGCTCCTCGGCGCGTCCGGCGCGCCCGGCGACCTGCACGATCAGCTGGGCCATGCGTTCGCTGGCGCGGAAATCCGCGGAGTACAGGCCGCCGTCGGCATCGAGGATCGCCACCAGGGTGACGCGCGGAAAGTGGTGCCCCTTGGCCAGCATCTGGGTGCCGACCAGGATGCACGGCTCGCCGCGGGTGATGGTGCTGAACAGCTTGTCCATGGCGCCCTTGCGCGCCGTGCTGTCGCGGTCGATGCGCAGCACCGGGAAGTTGGGGAAGAGGATGTTCAGGCGCTCTTCGGCGCGCTCGGTGCCGGCGCCGACCGGGCGCAGGTCGACCTTGGCGCAGTCCGGGCACTGCCGCGGCGGGCGCTCGGCATGCCCGCAGTGGTGGCAGCGCAGTTCGCCGGAGCGCTGGTGCAGGGTCATGCGCGCGTCGCAGCGCGGGCACTGGCTGATCCAGCCGCAGTCGTGGCACAGCAGGGTGGGGGCAAAGCCGCGGCGGTTGAGGAACACCAGCACCTGCTGGCCGGCCGCCAGGGTCTGGCCGATGGCCTGCTGCAGCGGGCCGGAGATGCCCGAGTCGAGCGGCAGGCTCTTCACGTCCAGGCGCAGGAAGCGCGGTGCCTGGGCGCCGCCGGCGCGCTGGCTGAGCTTGAGCAGGGCGTAGCGCCCGGCGTGGGCGTTGTGCAGGCTTTCCAGCGACGGCGTGGCCGAGCCGAGCACGATCGGCAGGTTTTCCTGGCGCGCGCGTACCAGGGCCAGGTCGCGGGCGTGGTAGCGCAGGCCTTCCTGCTGCTTGTAGGAGGCGTCGTGCTCCTCGTCGATGATGATCAGTCCCGGGTTCTTCAGCGGGGTGAACAGCGCCGAACGGGTGCCGATGATGATGTCGGCCTCGCCGTCGCGGGCGGCCAGCCAGGCGTCCAGGCGTTCGCGGTCGTTGACTCCGGAATGCAGCAGGGCGATGCGCGCGTTGAAGCGGCGGGCGAAGCGGTCGACCGTCTGCGGGCCGAGGTTGATCTCGGGGATCAGTACCAGGGCCTGCTTGCCGGCTTCCAGGCAGTGGCGGATCAGCTGCAGGTAGACCTCGGTCTTGCCGCTGCCGGTGACGCCATATAGAAGGAAGGCGCCGAAGCTGGCCATGCCCGACTGGATGGCGGTGAAGGCGGCGCGCTGCTCGGCATTGAGGGGAAGCTCCGGTTGCGCCAGCCAGCCGCCATGGCGCACCAGCGGCGCGCTACGGCGCACCTCGACCTGCACCAGGCCTTTCTCCAGCAGCAGGTCGAGGCTGTCCTTGTTCAGCTGCAGCTTGCTCAGCAGGCCGTGGGCCACGCCGTGCGGGTGCTGCGCCAGGGTGCGCAGGGCCTCGCGCTGGCGCGGCGCGCGGGCCAGGCGCGGGTCGTCGAGGTGGGCGTCGGCGCTGGCGTGCCAGAAGCGCTCCTGGCGCGCCTCGGCCGGTTCG
Organism: Pseudomonas alcaligenes; assembly: GCF_014490745.1. Lineage (NCBI taxonomy): Bacteria > Pseudomonadati > Pseudomonadota > Gammaproteobacteria > Pseudomonadales > Pseudomonadaceae > Aquipseudomonas > Aquipseudomonas alcaligenes. The sequence continues at coordinate 472,494 of NZ_LZEU01000001.1, forward strand.
CCCTGGCGCAGCAGCACCGGCAGGGCCCAGCTGAGGGTGTCGCCGAGGCTGTGCTGGTAGTACTGGGCCGTCCACAGGCACAGCTTGAATAGTGCCGGTGGCAGTGGCGAGTGACGGTCGAGCAGGGCCAGGGCCGGCTTGAGCTTGTCGGCCGGTACTTCGCTGTGCTCGCTGACCTCGATCAGGATGCCGATCACCTCGCGCCGGCCGAAGGGCACGCGCAGCCGTGCGCCGGGTTGCAGGACGCTGCGCGGTACGCCGGCAGGTGCGCGGTAGTCGAACAGGCGGCGCAGCGGCGAGGGCAGGGCGAGGCGCAGAATGGCGTCGGGCACGGGTTACTCCAGGGTGAGGCGGCGATGCTACCACGGCCGTGCGTCGCCCTGAGTGGCGGGCGGCTTGCGTGAATGCCGTGCTCTGGTATGATCCGCGGCCTATTTCCGTGCGGTACCCGGCAACCAGCCAGGTGGCGGCACACCAACCGAGGAAAATGCGATGAAAGCCGATATCCACCCGCAATACGAAGAAATGGTTGCAACCTGCAGCTGTGGCAACGTGATCAAAACCCGTTCCACCCTGTGCAAGCCGATGAACCTGGACGTGTGCTCCGAGTGCCACCCGTTCTACACCGGCAAGCAGAAAATGCTGGATACCGGCGGCCGTGTTGATCGCTTCAAGCAGCGTTTCGGCATGTTCGGCGCCAACAAGTAAGCGTCCGAGCTGTCACGGAAGGCCTCATGGGTTGTTCCGCGTTGTTGAAAAAGGCGTCCCGAGTGGGCGCCTTTTTCGTTTCTGTCGTCTGGCTGGCACCGCTGTGGGCGGCCTGCCCCCTGCCTGCTGCGCTGGCGCCGCTCAAGGTCGAGCGGGTGGTCGACGGCGATACGTTGCGCCTGAGCGACGGCCGCAGCGTGCGCCTGATCGGGATCAATGCGCCGGAGCTGGCTCATCACGGGCGCTCGGCCGAGCCTTTCGCCGAAGCGGCGCGTCAGCGTCTGCAGGCGCTGGTGACGGCGAATGACGGTCAGGTTGTCCTGCAGGCCGGGCGGCGTGCCCGCGACCACTACGGGCGCAGCCTGGCCCATGCCTACGATGCCCGCGGGCGCAACCTGGAAGCACAGTTGCTGGGTGAGGGGTTGGGCTATCAGGTGGCCTTCGAGGCGGATGCGCTGGTCGACTGCCAGCGCGCCGCGGAGCGCCAGGCGCGCTCTGCTCGCCTGGGCTTGTGGCGGCACGCGCAGGTGCAGGCGCCGGGCGATATCCAGCAGGGCGGCTTTGCCCTGATCCGCGGGCGCATCGAGCGGGTGCAGCGCAATCGCGGCGGGCTGTGGCTGGAAATGGCTGGCTCGCTGGTGCTGCGCGTCGAGCCGCAGCGCCTGGCGCAGTTCGATGCTGCGGCCCTGCAGCGCCTGGCCGGGCGCCAGGTCGAGGCGCGCGGCTGGGTGGTTGACCGGGCGCGGCAGGGCGGCGTAAAAGCGGATCAGGCCCGCTGGATGCTGTCGCTCACCCATGCGGCGATGCTCGAGGTGCTGCCATGAAGCTTCGTGTTGCGCTGGTACTGCTGTTGCTGCTGCAACTGGGTGGTTGTGCGGTCAACCCGGCCACCGGGCGCACCGATTTCGTGATGATGAGCGAGCAGCAGGAAATCGAGCTGGGCCAGCGCTACAGCCAGGAAGTGCTGCAGCAGTATCCGCGCTACCCCGACGAGCAGCTGCAGGCCTACGTGCAGCAGGTCGGCGAGCGGGTGGCGCGGCATTCCCACCGCAGCAACCTGGCCTACAGCTTCACCGTCATCGACTCGCCGGAAATCAACGCCTTCGCCGTGCCCGGCGGGCATATCTACATCCATCGTGGACTGATGGCCTACCTGAGCTCCGAGGCCGAGCTGGCGGCGGTGCTGGGCCACGAGGTCGGGCATGTCACGGCGCGCCACAGCGTGCGCCAGCAGAGCCAGTCGACGGCCTGGAACATCCTCGGCCAGGCGGTGGCGATTGGCTCCGGCGTCGGCGCCGCCGGTGACCTGACCAATGCCCTGGGCGGCGCCTTCGTGCGCGGTTACGGCCGTGACATGGAACTCGAGGCCGACGGGCTCGGTGCCCAGTATTTGGCCCGTAGCGGCTACGACCCGCAGGCGATGATCGAAGTGGTCAAGGTACTCAGGAGTCAGGAGGACTTCGCCCGCGATCAGGCCGCAGCCAAGGGCCAGGAGGTGCCGCCAAGCGGCTACCACGGTCTGTTCGACACCCACCCGGACAACGACACGCGCCTGCGCCAGGTGGTGGCCGCCGCCGGGCCGCTGGCCACCGGGCGGGGCGAGGTCGGCCGCGACAGCTACCTGCGCCGCCTCGAGGGTCTGCCGTTTGGCGACTCGGCCGATGCCGGGGTGCGCCGCGGCCAGCGCTTCTATCATGTCGGCCTGGATTTCAGCCTGGCGATTCCCGCGGGCTGGGCGCTGATCAATCGCCCGGATGCGCTGATCGTGCACAGCGCCGATCAGCAGGCCTTCGTGGTCATGAGCCTGGAGCCGCTGCGCCAGAACCAGGATGCGACGCAGTACCTGCAGCAGCGCGCCGGCCGCCAGCAGCTGGTGCAGCAGGACAGCTTCCAGCAGGCCGGTCTGGACGTCGCCAGCGCGGTGGTGCCAGGGCAGGCGGCCAAGCGCGTGGCTGCCATCGTGCGCGGCAAGCAGGCATTCCTGTTCGTCGCCGCGGTCAAGGGGCATGCCTCGCTGGAGAGCCAGGACGACCACTTCATGGCGGTGATCCGCAGCTTCCGCCCGTTGCAGAGCGGTGAGCGCCAGCTGGGCGAGCCGCGACGCCTGCACCTGGTGCGGTACCAGGCCGGGCAGAGCCTCGATGCCCTGGCCCGGGACATGGCCGACGAGGATCAGCCACTACTGCGTCTGCGCCTGCTCAACGGTCTCTATCCGGATGCCCAGCCGCAGCCCGGCGATCAGCTGAAGGTGGTGCGCTAGGGCGTCGCAGCCCCCGCCGGCCGGCTTGTGGGGCGGTGTCATCTTGCGTATGCTCGCTCGCCTGCGTTTCACAGCAAAAGCGGAAATAGCCAACATGTCTGATTTGAAAACTGCCGCTCTCGAGTACCACGCCCAGCCCCGTCCGGGAAAACTGAGCGTCGAACTGACCAAGCCCACTGCCACTGCACGCGACCTGTCCCTGGCCTACAGCCCGGGCGTGGCCGAGCCGGTGCGGGAAATTGCCCGCGACGCCGAGCTGGCCTACCGCTACACCGGCAAGGGCAACCTGGTGGCAGTGATTTCCGACGGCACCGCGATTCTCGGCCTGGGTAACCTCGGCCCGCTGGCCTCCAAGCCGGTGATGGAAGGCAAGGGCGTACTGTTCAAGCGTTTCGCCGGTGTCGACGTGTTCGACATCGAAGTCGATTCGGAAAGCCCGCAGGCCTTCATCGACACGGTCAAGCGCATCTCCATCACCTTCGGCGGCATCAACCTCGAAGACATCAAGGCGCCGGAGTGCTTCGAGATCGAGCGCGCCCTGATCGAGCAGTGCGACATTCCGGTATTCCACGATGACCAGCATGGCACCGCCATCGTCACCGCCGCCGGCATGCTCAACGCCCTGGAAATCGCCGGCAAGACCCTGGAGCAGGCCAAGATCGTCTGCCTGGGTGCCGGTGCTGCCGCCATCTCCTGCATGAAGCTGCTGGTCAGCATGGGCGCCAAGGTCGAGAACATCTTCATGCTCGACCGCAAGGGCGTAATCCACGCCGGCCGCGACGACCTCAACCAGTACAAGGCGGTGTTCGCCCACCAGACCGACAAGCGCAGCCTGTCCGACGCCCTCGACGGCGCCGATGTGTTCGTCGGCCTGTCCGGTGCCAACCTGCTGAGCCAGGAAGACCTGCAGCGCATGGCAGCCGACCCGATCGTGTTCGCCTGCTCCAATCCGGATCCGGAAATCAAGCCGGAGCTGGCCCATGCCGTACGTTCCGACGTGATCATGGCCACCGGCCGTTCGGACTACCCGAACCAGGTCAACAACGTGCTGGGCTTCCCCTTCATCTTCCGCGGTGCTCTGGACGTACGTGCCACCCGTATCAACGAAGAAATGAAGATCGCCGCGGCTCTGGCTCTGCGCGACCTGGCCAAGCTGCCGGTGCCGCAGGATGTCTGCGACGCCTACGGCGGCATCTCGCTGAGCTTCGGCCGCGAGTACATCATCCCGAAACCGCTGGATGGTCGTCTGATCACCGTGGTAGCCGATGCCGTGGCCAAGGCCGCGATCGAAAGTGGTGTGGCGACCCTGCCGTATCCCAAGCACTACCCGCTCAAGTCGGTGGACGATGTGTTCAACGGCTGAGTAAGCCGAGCATAAAAAAGCCCCGCTGATGCGGGGCTTTTTTATGGGCGGCGATTGCCGATCAGAACAGATCGATCGGCGCTGCCTCGTCGGCCGGCAGCGGGCTGCCGGGCAGGCCCAGGCTGGGGTCGAGCTCGCTCATCGGCGGCGGCGAGTCCTCGCTCTTGAACAGCTCGAAGTAGGCATCGGGGGCGCCGGGCGAGGCGGCGCGGCCGGTAGTGGGGTCGATGCGCAGAGTGAGCAGGCCGGCCGGCTCGGCAGGCGGGTGCTCGGGCTTGTCCTTCAGGGCGGCGCTCATGTAGTTCATCCAGATCGGCAGGGCCACGGTGCCACCGTATTCGTGGCGGCCGAGGCTTTCCGGCTGGTCGAAACCGGTCCACACAGTGGTCACGTAATCGGCGTTGTAGCCGGAGAACCAGCTGTCCTTGGATTCGTTGGTGGTGCCGGTCTTGCCGGCCAGGTCGGCGCGACCCATGGCCAGGGCGCGCCGGCCAGTACCGCGCTTGATCACGTCCTGCAGCATGCTGGTGAGGATGTAGGTGGTGCGCTCGTCGACTATGTGCTCGGCGATGATAGGTTCAATGGTGCTGGCGTTCGGTGCCTCGGCCTGCAGGGCGTCGTTCTGCTGGTTGACGCTGGTGGCACTGGCCTCGGTGCGTGGCGGGTTGGCGATGAACAGCGGTTTACCGGTGCGATCGTAGATGCGCTCGACCAGGTACGGCTGCACCTTGTAGCCGCCATTGGCGAAGGTGGCCCAGCCGCCGGCGATCTCCAGTGGGGTGAGCCCTGCGGTGCCGAGAGCCAGCGACAGGTTGCGCGGCAGCTCGTCACGCTTGAAGCCGAAGCGGCTGACGTAGTCGAGGGCATAGTCGATGCCGATGCTCTGCAGGACGCGAATCGACACCAGGTTGCGCGACTTGTACAGGGCTTCGCGCAGGCGGATCGGGCCGAGGAAGGTGTTGTTGTCGTTCTTCGGGCGCCAGGCTTCTTCCATGCCGGCTTCCTGGAACACGATGGGGGCATCGTTGACCAGGCTGGCGGCGGTGTAGCCGCGGTCGAGGGCGGCACTATAGATGAAGGGCTTGAAGCTGGAACCGGGCTGGCGCTTGGCCTGGGCGGCGCGGTTGTAGTTGCTCTGCTCGAAGGAGAAGCCGCCGACCAGGGCGCGGATGGCGCCGGTCTGCGGATCCAGCGAGACCAGGGCGCTCTGCGCTGCCGGGAACTGGCGGAACAGCGCCGCGCCGCTCTCGGCGTCGGCCTCGATGCGTACCAAGTCGCCGATCTGCACTACGTCGGCCGGCTGCTGCGGGCGGGGGCCGAGGCTGTTGGTGTTGAGGAAGGGGCGCGCCCATTTCATGCTGTCCCAGGCGACCGGTTTTTCCTGGCCGTCGCGGGTCAGTACCAGGATGCCGCTCTTCTCGACCTGGCTGACGATGACCGGCTCCAGCCCGCCGAGGGTCTTGTGCTTGGCCAGCTCCTGCAGCCAGGCTTCGCGCGTCAGGCCGGGCAGGCGGGTTTCCGGGCCACGGTAGCCGTGGCGCTGGTCGTATTCGATCAGGCCCTGGTGCAGGGCCAGGTTGGCGGCGCTCTGCAGTTCGCTCGGTACTGTAGTGGTAACCCGGAAACCTTCGGTGTAGGCCTCGCTGCCGTAGCGGCCAACCAGGTCGGCGCGAGCCATTTCGGCGATATAAGGGGCGTTGAGCTCCGGCGGCTGCACATGGTGCTGGGCATCGATCGGCTCGGCCATGGCTGCGGCATAGCGAGCCTGATCGATGGCGCCGAGCTTGAGCATGCGACCGAGGATCCAGTCGCGCCGCTCTTTGCTGCGCTCCGGGTTGACCAGCGGGTTGAAGCGCGAAGGCGCCTTGGGCAGGCCGGCGATCATGGCCATCTGGCCGAGGGTGACGTCGCGAATCGACTTGCCGTAGTACACCTGGGCAGCGGCCTCGATACCGTAGGCGCGGTTGCCGAGATAGATCTTGTTGACGTAGAGCTCGAGGATCTCATTCTTGCTCAGCTCGCGCTCGATCTGCAGGGCCAGGAGGATCTCGCTGATCTTGCGCGAGAAACTGCGCTCGTTGGTGAGGAAGAAGTTCTTCGCCACCTGCATGGTGATGGTGCTGCCGCCGGTTTGAATATGGCCGCTCGACAATAACTGCGTGGCAGCGCGCATTAGGCTGGTGAAGTCGACGCCATAATGGTTGGCGAAGTTATCGTCTTCGGCGGCCAACAGGGCGCGGATGAAGTCTTTGGGGATGTCGTCGAAACGAATGGGGGAGCGACGCATCTCGCCGAATTCGGCGATCAGTTTCTCGTCGGCGCTATAGACCCGCAGCGGGATCTGCAGCTGGATGCTGCGCAGCGACTCGACGGAGGGCAGGCCAGGACTAAGATAGAGAAACGCGCCGCTGAAACTGAGCAACAGACCACAAAAAACGGCGACACAAGACCACCAGAAAAACTTCAGCAGGCGCATCAGGACTCTTGGATTTCCAGATAAAAGAATGGGTTAAGTGTTGCGCGGTGCAAAAAGAGAAAAACTGTTCACATTATAAGCGGTTTTTTTGCCGGGTCGCCATTTGCGCTTCTGTCAAGACTGTTATTTAATGTGGAAAAACACAAATAGTCCGTAAGTCGCGGATGCCAATAGGAAATCGGTCGTGCTAGGGCTCTTCAATAAGAAAGCGAATACGCTTCTGGGGATCGACATCAGTTCGACCTCGGTCAAGCTCCTCGAATTGAGTCGCTCGGGAAGCCGCTACAAGGTAGAGGCCTACGCTGTCGAGCCGCTCCCACCTAACGCTGTTGTCGAGAAGAACATTGCTGAGCTGGAGGGGGTCGGTCAGGCGCTTTCCCGTGTGCTGGCCAAGGCCAAGACTGGAGTGCGGTCGGTAGCCGTGGCGGTGGCCGGGTCGGCGGTGATCACCAAGACCATCGAGATGGAGGCGGGGCTCAACGATGACGAGCTGGAGACCCAGCTGAAGATCGAGGCCGACCAGTACATTCCCTATCCGCTTGAAGAAGTGGCCATCGACTTCGAGGTGCAGGGGCCTTCGGCGCGCAACCCGGAACGGGTTGAGGTGCTGCTGGCAGCCTGCCGCAAGGAGAACGTCGAGGTGCGCGAGGCTGCCCTGGCTTTGTCCGGGCTCTCCGCCAAGGTTGTTGATGTCGAGGCCTATGCACTGGAGCGTGCCTACGACCTGCTGCAAAGCCAACTGGGCAGCGGTCATGACGAGCTGACGGTGGCGGTGGTCGATATCGGCGCCACCATGACCACCCTGAGCGTGCTGCACAACGGTCGCACCATCTATACCCGCGAACAGCTCTTCGGTGGCCGTCAGTTGACCGAGGAGATCCAGCGTCGCTACGGGCTGTCGGTCGAAGAAGCGGGCCTGGCTAAGAAGCAGGGCGGCTTGCCGGATGACTACGAAAGCGAAGTGCTACAGCCGTTCAAAGAAGCGGTGGTGCAGCAGGTATCCCGTTCGCTGCAGTTCTTCTTCGCTGCTGGTCAGTACAACGATGTCGACTACATCCTGCTGGCTGGCGGAACCGCTTCGATTCCCGATCTGGATCGCCTGATTCAGCAGAAGATCGGCACTCCCACTCTGGTCGCCAATCCCTTCGCCGACATGGCGCTGGGTAGCAAGGTGAATGCGGGTGCGCTAGCCAGTGATGCGCCGTCCTTGATGATTGCGTGCGGCCTGGCGATGAGGAGTTTCGACTGATGGCACGGATAAACCTTCTACCTTGGCGCGAGCAGCTGCGCGAGGAGCGCAAGCAGCGCTTCCTGGTGGCTCTCGGCGCGACCCTGCTGATTGCCGGCGGGCTTGTCTTCCTCGGAGGCCAGTACTTGGACGGGGCCATTGCGCAGCAGACCGCGCGCAATGATTTCGTGCGCAAGGAAATTGCAGTCCTGGATGCGCGGATCAAGGAAATCAGCGAGCTCAAACAGAAGCGTCAGCAACTGCTGGAACGGATGAAGATCATTCAGGATCTGCAGGGTAACCGTCCGATCATCGGGCGTATTTTCGACCAGTTGGTGCGTACGCTGCCGGATGGCGTGTACTTCACCGAGCTCAAACGCACGGACAAGACCATCGCAATCATTGGTGCGGCCGAGTCGAACAATCGTGTTTCCAGCTTGATGCGCAATTTGGATTCCTCCGATTGGCTGGCATCTCCGACCTTGACCCAGGTTAAGGCTGTGACTGCGGGTGCCGTCGATCAAGCGAACGTCTTTCAGTTGACCGTGCAGCAAACTCAGCCAGGTGAGGAAGCAGAGGTTGCGGCAAGTGGTAAGGCTGCCAATGACAAAAAGAACCCAGGCAAAAGCGGCGGTAAAAAGCCATGAGTCTTGCTGAATCCATCGAGGCGTTGAAAAAGGTCGATCTTTCCGACCTGGATGTTAATAACCTGGGTTCCTGGCCTTCTGCGGTCAAGGCAATCGCCTGTGTACTGTTGCTGGCTGTTGCTCTGGGGCTTGGTTACAACTTCTATCTGAAAGATCTGCAGGGGCGCCTTGAGCAAAGACGTGGCGAAGAGAAGACTCTTAGGGAGCAGTTTGCCCAAAAAGCTTTTCAGGCTGCGAATCTGGAAGCCTATAAAGTCCAGATGAAAGAGATGGAGGAGTCGTTCGGTACATTGCTGCGCCAATTGCCGAGCGATACCGAAGTTCCAGGGTTGCTTGAAGACATCACCCGTACCGGGCTGGGCAGTGGTCTGGAGTTTGAAGAGATCAAGCTGCAGCCAGAGGTGATACAGCAGTTCTACATCGAACTACCCATCCAGATTTCCGTGGTCGGTGGATATCACGACCTGGCCACGTTCGTCAGTGGCGTGGCCAGTCTGCCGCGCATCGTGACGCTGCATAATTTTGAAATTAAGCCGGCTGAAGAGGGCAGTGTTTCAAAGTTGCGCATGAGTGTTCTGGCTAAGACTTACCGCTACAACGATGCGGGGCTGAAAGCTGATGTTGCGCCACAGAAAAAAGGGCCACAGAAGCCAAACAAGGGGGCTAAAAAGTGAAAAGTAGATATTTCCTTTTCAGCCTTGTTGCATGTTCGGTTTTGTCGGGCTGCATGGGGGGAGAAGACTTCTCTGATTTGCAGGCCTATATGGATGAGGTTCGCGCACGTCCCAAGGGCTCGATTGAGCCGCTGCCGAAGTTCCAGCCATATGAAGCTTTTACATATAGTGCTGCGGCTCTGCGCAGTCCTTTCCAGCCGCCGGTGAAGATTGATATAGCCAGGCAGCAGAAGGGCTCGAAAGACATCAAGCCGGATGAAACACGTGTTCGCCAGTTCCTTGAGGGTTTCAATATCGAGACTTTCGAGATGGTTGGAACCCTGGCCAATGATGGATCGGTGTTTGGCTTGGTGCGCGGGGCTGGCGGAGTGCATCGAGTGAAGATCGGTGACTACTTGGGGCGCAATTATGGCCGCATCGTAGCCATCGATGAGGCAAAGATTGAGGTTGTCGAAATCGTTCCTGATGGTGAGGGGGGGTGGCTTGAGCGTCCTCGTAGCATCACCCTCAAAGAACGCTCTTAATGGCGGGGTTCGATATGAAAAACAATTACAGGTCTGCTAAACGGAACAAGCTAATGAATAGCTCTCTTTCTCGCCTGGGCGTTGCTCTTCTTGCGGCTTTGTTTGCCCCTTCTCTTCTTGCTGCTAATTTACAAACGCTTGATGTAGCGGCGTTGCCTGGGGATAAGGTTGAACTGAAGCTGGGTTTTGATGAGCCCGTGCTCTCTCCGCGCGGTTATACCATTGAGCAGCCGGCGCGTATTGCGCTGGATTTGCCGGGTGTGACCAATAAGCTGGGCTCCAAGAATCGCGAACTGGGTGTAGGTAATGCGCGTAGCGTAACTGTCGTCGAGGCAAAGGATCGTACTCGCCTGATCGTCAATCTCGCGACGCTGGTTCCGTACAGCACTCGTGCGGAAGGCAATAACCTGTTTGTAGTCGTTGGTGATGCATCTGGGGCTCGAGCTGACTCCCAAGTGGCTGTGAGTGCTCAGCCCAAGCCTGCAGGTGCTCCTCTTTCGGTCGGGCGCGCCATTGGTGGTATCGATTTCCAGCGTGGCGAGCAGGGGGAGGGCAATGTGGTCATCGAGCTCTCCGATCCGTCGGTGAGTCCGGATATCCAGGAGCAAGGCAACAAGATTCGTGTTGATTTTGCCAAGACACAGCTGCCGGAAAACCTGCGCGTAAAACTCGACGTGAAGGACTTCGCTACTCCTGTGCAGTTCGTTACGTCTTCGAGTCAGGCTGATAAGGCCAGCGTCCTAATCGAGCCAACGGGCTTTTACGATTATCTTGCCTTCCAGACTGATAACAAGCTGACGATCAGTGTCAAGCCGCTCAGTCAGGATGATGTCGAGAAGCGCAAGAGTGAGCGTTTTGCATATACCGGTGAGAAGCTTTCTCTCAACTTCCAGGATATCGATGTCCGCTCGGTGCTGCAGCTGATTGCTGACTTCACCGATCTCAACTTGGTGGCCAGCGATACGGTGCAAGGTAACATCACCTTGCGTCTGCAGAATGTGCCGTGGGATCAGGCGCTGGATCTGGTGCTGAAGACCCGCGGCCTCGACAAGCGCAAAGTCGGTAACGTGCTGCTCATTGCTCCGGCCGATGAAATTGCGGCGCGTGAGCGCCAGGAGCTTGAGGCCAAGAACCAGATTGCCGAGCTTGCTCCGCTGCGTCGTGAGCTGATCCAGGTCAACTATGCCAAGGCTTCGGATATTGCTGCGCTCTTCCAGTCCGTTGCCGGTATTGAGGGGGATGCGGCCAAGGCTGAGCGTGGTTCGGTAACTGTTGATGATCGCACCAATAGCATCATTGCCTACCAAACTCAGGAGCGCCTGGATGAGCTGCGGCGCATCGTCACTCAGCTCGATATTCCGGTTCGTCAGGTAATGATCGAGGCGCGCATCGTGGAGGCCTCTGTTGGTTACGACAAGAGCTTGGGCGTGCGCTGGGGTGGGGCTTCTGTTGGAGACAAGTGGACTGTCTATGGCAAGGATGGCGCACAGGCTTTCGATGACGACGGCAACTTCGTTCTGCCGGGCACTGATACCGTTGGCGACTACACCTTCGACGATGCGACAACCAATGTTCCATTTGTCGATCTTGGTGCCAGCAATAGTACTTCAGGTATCGGTATCGGCTTCCTGACCGACAATGTCATTCTCGATTTGCAGCTCACGGCGATGGAGAAGACCGGTAACGGTGAGGTGATTTCGCAGCCGAAAGTCGTGACCTCGGACAAGGAAACCGCCAAGATCCTCAAGGGTACGGAAGTGCCTTATCAGGAGTCGAGCTCCAGTGGTGCTACCTCGGTTTCCTTCAAGGAGGCGGCGCTGTCCCTTGAGGTGACTCCGCAGATTACTCCGGATAACCGCATCATCATGGAGGTTAAGGTCAACAAGGACGAGCCTGACTACGCTAATGCTTTGAACGATGTACCGCCGATTACCAAGAATGAGGTAAACGCCAAGGTATTGGTAAACGATGGCGAGACCATTGTGATCGGTGGAGTGTTCTCCAATACCCAAAGCAAGGCAGTCGAGAAGGTGCCATTCCTTGGCGACCTTCCCTTCCTGGGGCGCCTCTTCCGTAAAGATACGGTTACGGATACCAAGAATGAGCTGCTGGTATTTGTTACCCCGCGGATCATGAACAACCAGGCCATTGCGGTGAGTCATTGATCTTGTGAGGAACCTGATTCTGGTTGGCCCGATGGGCGCTGGTAAAAGCACCATCGGGCGTTTGCTGGCGAAAGAGCTGAAGCTGCAGTTCAAGGATTCGGACAAGGAAATCGAGCAGCGTACCGGTGCCGATATTCCCTGGATCTTCGATGTGGAGGGCGAGCAGGGTTTCCGTGAGCGTGAGCAATCGATGATTGCGGAGCTCTGCATGCTCGATGGCGTGGTCATTGCCACCGGTGGTGGCGTGGTGCTGCGTGTCGAGAATCGTCAGGCGCTACGTGCGGGGGGGCGAGTGGTCTACCTGCATGCCTCCGTCGAGCAGCAGCTTGAGCGCACCTCGCGGGATCGCAATCGCCCGCTGTTGCGCAATGCCGAGCCGGAAAAGGTTCTCAGCAATCTGATGCAGATTCGCGATCCGCTATATCGCGAAATTGCCGATGTGATAGTCGAAACCGATGAGCGGCCACCGCGTATGGTGGTGCAAGAGATCATCGAGCGCATCAGCGAGCTTCCTGCCCGTTAAAGCGCGAGCCTAACTGCGCTATCCTAGTGCCCTTTTTATCTCGGGGGCGTCATGCAGACTCTCACAGTCGATCTGGGCGAGCGTAGTTATCCCATCTATATCGGAGTCGGGCTGCTGGCCCGCTCCGACCTGTTTAAGCAGCATCTGGCCGGGCGCCAGGTGGCGATTGTCACCAACGACAAGGTTGCTCCGCTCTATCTCGAGCAGTTGCTGAAGACGCTTGAGGGCTGCGAAGTCACTTCGGTGGTTCTTCCGGATGGTGAGTCCCATAAGAACTGGGAAACCCTGCAGTTGATCTTCGATGGCATGTTGGTGGCGCGGCATGATCGCGGTACCACGGTCATCGCCCTGGGTGGTGGCGTGGTTGGCGATATGGCGGGCTTTGCTGCGGCCTGTTACCAACGTGGTGTGGCTTTCATTCAGGTGCCGACGACCCTGCTGTCGCAGGTCGACTCCTCGGTGGGTGGCAAGACCGGGATCAACCACCCGCTGGGCAAGAACATGATCGGTGCCTTCTACCAGCCGCAGGCGGTGATGATCGATACGGCGGTGCTGCAGACCTTGCCTGCTCGCGAGTTGTCTGCAGGGCTGGCCGAAGTGATCAAGTACGGACTGATCTGCGATGCCCCTTTCCTCGATTGGCTCGAGGCCAATGTCGTGGCTATGCGCGAGCTGGACATGACGGTGCTGGCGCAGGCCATCGAGCGTTCCTGTGCGGCCAAGGCGAGGGTGGTTGGGGTTGACGAGCGGGAGTCCGGACTGCGGGCGATTCTCAACCTGGGCCATACCTTCGGTCATGCCATCGAAACTCACATGGGCTACGGCGTTTGGCTGCATGGCGAGGCGGTGGCGGCGGGGACGGCCATGGCGCTGGAAATGTCGGTGCGCCTGGGCTGGATTAGCGAAGCCGAGCGTGATCGCGGTTTGCGTCTACTGCTCAAGGCCGGCCTGCCGGTGATCCCGCCCGAGGAAATGACTCCGGGGGATTTTCTCGAGCACATGGCGGTCGATAAGAAGGTACTTGGTGGGCGTCTGCGCCTGGTCCTGCTCAAGCAGGTCGGTGAGGCGGTGATAACGGATAAGTTTCCGCACGAGATCCTCGAAGCCACCTTGCGCGCCGATTACCGCGCGCTTGTGGCACAGCTTGGAGAATAAGAGAGTTCCATGACCAGTCTGCATGCTGACGAGGCTTTCCTCGGCCATTACCAGTTCAGTCACGATCCCTTCGCCGCTCGGGTGCCCGGGTTCCGCTTCTTCCCTGCCCAGCGCAAGCCGGTGCTGGGGCAGCTGCATCACCTGGCTCGCTATAGCCAGTTGCTGTTGGTGGTCAGCGGCCCCAAGGGCAGCGGCAAGACGCTGTTGCGCCAGGCGCTGGTGGCGAGCACCAACAAGCAGGCCGTGCAGTGCGTGGTGGTCTCGGCGCGTGGAGCCAGCGACGTGGGTGGTGTGTTGCGCCAGGTCGCCCAGGGGCTGGGCGTGCAGAGCATGGATCTGCGCAGCATCCTGGCTCAGGTGGCCCAACTGGCGCTGACCGGTCAGGAGGTCTACCTGCTGGTGGACGACGCCGAGCAGCTGGCCGATGCCGCCCTGGACAGTCTGTTCAATCTGGCAGCGGGTACTGCCGAGGCGCGTCCGCATGTCTTCCTATTCGGCGAGTTGGCGCTGGTGCCGCGTCTGGAGTTGCTGGCCGATGGCGAGGAGCGTTTCCATGCCATCGACCTGCTGCCCTACAGCGAGGACGAAACCCGCGAATATCTGGCACAGCGTCTGGATGGCGCGGGGCAGGGCATCGATCTGCTGACGGACGATCAGGTGAGCGATATCCACCTGAGTTCTGGTGGCTGGCCGGGGGCGATCAATCAGGCGGCGCGCGATGTGCTGATCGAGAGCATGCTGGCGCAGCGCAATGCAGCTGGCTCCGCCGGCGGTGGCCTGGCTCTGCCGAAGAAGCACCTGCTGGCCCTGGCTGTGGTGGGCCTGGCGTTGGGTGCTGCCTGGTTCATGCAGGGCAAGAGCGGTATCGATCTGCCGGCGCCGGGCAAGACTGCGGTGGACTTGCTGCCGCAGGCGGCGGCACCGGTCAGTGCCGAGCCGTCGTCTGAGGCGCCAGGCGAGGCGGCGGGTTCCGCTACCTCGATCGAGTTCGCCGGCAGCAATCAGCCGCTGCCATTGCCGCTGGTCGGTGAGGCTCAGCCGGTGATCCGCGAGCCGCTGGCCCAGGCCTCCGGTATGGATGAAGGGGACGAGGCGAGCGCTGGTACTGCTGCGCCGGCAGGAGCGCCTGTGGCGCTGCCATTGCCTGCGCCGACTTCTGCCGCTGTGGCGCCGGCTGTTAGTGCGCCGACTGTGGCGGTTGCGCCGCCGGTGGCTACTACTGTGGTGCCGCCGGTCAAGCCGGAGCCTGTGGCGGTGCCGACTCCGGTTCCGGCCCCTGCGCCCGCTCCGGTGGCGGCCAAGCCGGTGGTCAAGCCGGTTGCCGCGCCGGCGCCGAAGCCTGCAGTGGCGGTCAGGCCTGTGGCCAGTGCTGCGCCCGCGGCTGCTACGGGTGACTGGTATGGCAGCCAGCCGGCCAGCAGCTATGCCCTGCAGATTCTGGGCACGCGCTCGGAAGGCAGTGCCAAGGCGTTCGTCGCCAAGAACGGCGGCCAGTACCGCTACTTCAAAAAGCTGCACCAGGGCCAGGCACTGTACGTGGTCACTTACGGTCAGTTCGCCAGCCGCGCGGCCGCCCAGGCGGCGATCAAGTCGCTGCCGGCGGCGGTGCAGGCCGGCAAGCCCTGGCCGCGCAGCTTTGCCAGCATCCAGCAGGAGGCAGTGCGGGCGCGTTAATGGCCTGCGAATTGCCTGTCTTTTGGTGACTGGCGGGTCTAACACGAACCGTCGGTCACCGCCTTTCGCTTAGGCGACAAAACAGTTCATCTGGCCGTCACTAATGGTTTGTGACGGTTCGGATGGCTATGTACAATAGCCCCCCTTTGCCTGCGCCAAGCTGGGGCACAGCCCTGCGCGGTCGGCAGCTAGGTCGATGAATTAGAAAGCAATTTGCCTTAATAAAGGCAGCCTGGTGAGAGTGTCTATGAAAGCAGGTCTGTACCATCCTGATGAGTTCAAGGATAACTGCGGCTTCGGCTTGATCGCCCACATGCAGGGCGAGGCAAGCCATCACTTGCTGCAAACCGCCATTGAAGCCCTGACCTGTATGACCCACCGCGGCGGTATCAACGCCGACGGCAAGACCGGTGACGGTTGTGGTCTGCTGATTCAGAAGCCGGATCTGTTCCTGCGCGCCATCGCCCAGGAGCATTTCGGCCGCGAACTGCCGCAGCAATATGCGGTGGGCATGGTCTTCTTCAACCAGGACCCGGCCAAGGCCGAGGCCGCTCGCGAGAACATGAACCGCGAGATCGCCGCCGCCGGCCTGACCCTGGTCGGCTGGCGCAAGGTGCCGGTGGATACCAGCGTGCTCGGCCGCCTGGCCCTGGAGCGCCTGCCGCAGATCGAGCAGGTGTTCATCGGCGGTGAAGGCCTGGACGACCAGCAGTTCGCCATCAAGCTGTTCAGCGCCCGCCGGCGCTCGTCGGTGGCCAACGCCGCCGACACCGACCATTACATCTGCAGCTTTTCGCACAAGACCATCATCTACAAAGGCCTGATGATGCCGGCGGATCTGCAGCAGTTCTATCCGGATCTCGGTGACGAGCGCCTGCAGACTGCCATCTGCGTATTCCACCAGCGCTTCTCCACCAACACCCTGCCAAAATGGCCGCTGGCGCAGCCGTTCCGCTTCCTCGCCCACAACGGCGAGATCAACACCATCACCGGCAACCGCAACTGGGCGCTGGCGCGCCGGCTGAAGTTCGCCAATGACCTGATCCCCGATCTGGAAGAGCTGGGCCCGCTGGTCAACCGCGTCGGCTCCGACTCCTCGAGCATGGACAACATGCTTGAGCTGATGGTTACCGGTGGCATCGACCTGTTCCGCGGCGTGCGCATGATCATTCCGCCGGCCTGGCAGAACGTCGAGACCATGGACTCTGACCTGCGCGCGTTCTACGAATACAACTCCATGCACATGGAACCGTGGGACGGCCCTGCCGGCGTGGTGCTGACCGACGGCCGCCATGCTGTCTGCCTGCTCGACCGCAACGGCTTGCGCCCGGCGCGCTGGGTCACCACCAAGAACGGCTACATCACCCTGGCGTCGGAAATCGGCGTGTGGGGCTACCAGCCGGAAGACGTGATCGCCAAGGGCCGGGTCGGCCCGGGGCAGATCCTCGCAGTGGACACCGAGACCGGCCAGGTGCTGGAAACCGATGCCATCGACAACCGCCTGAAGTCGCGCCACCCCTACAAGCAGTGGCTGCGTCAGGGCGCCGTGCGTATCCAGGCCAGCCTGGAAGACCGCGACCATGGCTCGCCGTTCTACGACAGCGACCAGCTCAAGCAATACATGAAGATGTTCCAGGTCACCTTCGAGGAGCGTGACCAGGTGCTGCGTCCGCTCGGCGAGCAAGGCCAGGAAGCCGTCGGCTCGATGGGCGACGACACGCCGATGGCCGTGCTGTCGCAGCGCGTGCGCTCGACCTTCGACTACTTCCGCCAGCAGTTCGCCCAGGTCACCAACCCGCCGATCGACCCGCTGCGCGAGTCCATCGTGATGTCCCTGGAAATCTGCCTGGGCGCCGAGCGCAATATCTTCGACGAGTCGCCGGCCCACGCCAGCCGCGTGATGCTGAGCAGCCCGGTGATCTCGCCAGCCAAGTGGCGCGCGCTGATGAACCTCAGCACTCCGGGCTTCGAGCGCCATGTCATCGACATGAACTACGACGAGTCCGTCGGTCTCGAGGCGGCCGTGCGCAACATGGCCGACCAGGCCGAGGAAGCCGTGCGTGCCGGCAAGGTGCTGCTGGTTCTGACCGACCGCCACATCGCCCCGGGTAAGCTGCCGGCGCATGCCTCGCTGGTGACCGGTGCAGTGCACCACCGCCTGACCGAGAAAGGCCTGCGTTGCGACTGCAACATCCTGGTCGAGACCGCCACCGCCCGTGACCCGCACCACTTCGCCGTGCTGGTTGGTTTCGGTGCCTCCGCGGTGTACCCGTTCCTCGCCTATGAAGTGCTGGGCGACCTGATCCGCACCGGCGAAGTGCTGGGCGATCTGTACGAGGTGTTCAAGTACTACCGCAAGGGCATCTCCAAGGGCCTGCTGAAGATCCTGTCGAAGATGGGTATCTCCACCATCGCCTCCTACCGCGGCGCCCAGCTGTTCGAAGCGGTCGGCCTGTCCGACGAGGTGGTCGAGCTGAGCTTCCGTGGTGTGGCCAGCCGCATCAAGGGCGCGCGTTTCGTCGACATCGAGGCCGAGCAGAAGCTGCTGGCCAACGAGGCCTGGAACAACCGCAAGGCGATCCAGCAGGGTGGCCTGCTCAAGTTCGTCTACGGTGGCGAGTACCACGCCTACAACCCGGACGTGGTCAACACCCTGCAGGCCGCCGTGCAGCAGGGCAGCTACGAGAAGTACAAGGAATACGCCGCCCTGGTCGACCAGCGCCCGGTGTCGATGCTGCGTGACCTGCTGCAGGTCAAGCTGGCCGACCAGCCGCTGCCGCTGGATCAGGTCGAGTCGTTCGAGTCGATCCTCAAGCGCTTCGACTCCGCCGGTATTTCCCTCGGCGCCCTGTCGCCGGAAGCCCACGAGGCCATCGCCGAAGCGATGAACCGTCTCGGTGCGCGTTCCAACTCCGGTGAGGGCGGCGAAGATCCGGCCCGCTACGGCACCATCAAGAGCTCGAAGATCAAGCAGGTGGCCACCGGCCGCTTTGGCGTGACACCGGAATACCTGGTCAACGCCGAAGTGCTGCAGATCAAGGTGGCCCAGGGCGCCAAGCCCGGTGAGGGCGGCCAGCTGCCGGGCGGCAAGGTCAACGGCCTGATCGCCCGTCTGCGCTATGCGGTACCCGGCGTGACCCTGATCTCGCCGCCGCCGCACCACGACATCTACTCGATCGAAGACCTGTCGCAGCTAATTTTCGACCTCAAGCAGGTCAACCCGCAGGCACTGGTCTCGGTCAAGCTGGTGGCGGAAGCCGGCGTCGGCACCATTGCCGCCGGTGTGGCCAAGGCCTATGCCGACCTGATCACCATCTCCGGCTACGACGGCGGCACCGGCGCTTCGCCGCTGACCTCGATCAAGTACGCCGGCAGCCCGTGGGAACTCGGCCTGGCCGAAACCCACCAGACCCTGCGCGGCAACGACCTGCGCGGCAAGGTGCGGGTACAGACCGACGGCGGCCTGAAGACCGGCCTCGACGTGATCAAGGCCGCCATCCTCGGCGCCGAGAGCTTCGGCTTCGGTACCGGGCCGATGGTTGCCCTGGGCTGCAAGTACCTGCGCATCTGCCACCTGAACAACTGCGCCACCGGCGTAGCCACCCAGAACGACAAGCTGCGCAAGGATCACTTCATCGGCACCGTCGAGATGGTGATGAACTACTTCACCTACATCGCCGAAGACACCCGCGAGTGGCTGGCCAAGCTCGGCGTGCCGAGCCTGGGCGAGCTGATCGGGCGTACCGACCTGCTGGAAATGCTGGCCGGCGAGACCGAGAAGCAGCAGCACCTCGACCTGTCGCCGCTGCTCGGCAGCGCGCACGTGCCGGCCGACAAGCCGCAGTTCTGCGAAGTCGACCGCAACCCGCCGTTCGACCAGGGCCTGCTGGCCGAGAAGATGGTCGAGCTGGCCAAGGACGCCATCGCCGGTAAATCCGGTGGCGAGTACGCACTGGACATCTGCAACTGCGACCGCTCCATCGGTGCCCGTGTCTCCGGCGAAATCGCCAAGCAGCACGGCAACCAGGGCATGAAGGACGCGCCGATCACCTTCCGCTTCAAGGGCACTGCCGGGCAGAGCTTCGGCGTGTGGAACGCCGGCGGCCTGCACCTGTACCTGCAAGGCGATGCCAACGACTATGTCGGCAAGGGCATGACCGGCGGCAAGCTGGTCGTCGTGCCGCCGCAAGGCAGCCCGTTCAAGACCCAGGAGTCGGCCATCATCGGCAACACCTGCCTGTACGGCGCCACCGGCGGCAAGCTGTTCGCCGCCGGCACCGCCGGTGAGCGTTTCGCCGTGCGCAACTCCGGTGCCCACGCCGTGGTGGAAGGCACTGGCGACCACTGCTGCGAGTACATGACTGGCGGTTTCGTCTGCGTGCTGGGCAAGACCGGCTACAACTTCGGCTCGGGCATGACCGGCGGTTTCGCCTATGTGCTCGACCTGGACAACAGTTTCGTTGACCGCGTGAACCACGAACTGGTGGAGATCCAGCGCATCAGCAACGAAGCCATGGAAGCCTATCGCAACCACCTGCAGCGCGTGCTCACCGAGTATGTTGCGGAGACCGCCAGTGCCTGGGGCGGCCACCTGTTGGAAAACCTGGACGACTACCTGCGCAAGTTCTGGCTGGTCAAACCGAAAGCGGCAAGCCTGGGCTCCTTGCTCAGCAGCACCCGCGCCAACCCGCAATGATTGCGCCTGAAGTAGTTTGATGAGGTTTTGAAATGACTGAACGTCTGAACAACGACTTCCAGTTCATCGAAGTCGGGCGCAAGGATCCGAAGAAGAAGCTCCTGCGCCAGCGCAAGAAGGAGTTCGTGGAGATCTACGAACCCTTCAAGCCGGCCCAGGCCGCCGACCAGGCACACCGTTGCCTGGGTTGCGGCAACCCGTACTGCGAGTGGAAGTGCCCGGTGCACAACTTCATTCCCAACTGGTTGAAGCTGGTTTCCGAAGGCAACATCCTGGCCGCCGCCGAGCTGAGCCACCAGACCAACACCCTGCCGGAAGTCTGCGGCCGCGTGTGCCCGCAGGATCGTCTGTGCGAGGGTGCCTGCACCCTCAATGACGGCTTCGGCGCGGTGACCATCGGTTCGGTGGAGAAGTACATCACCGACACCGCCTTCGCCATGGGCTGGCGTCCGGACATGTCCAAGGTCAAGCCGACCGGCAAGCGTGTTGCCGTGATCGGTGCCGGCCCGGCCGGCCTGGGCTGTGCCGACGTGCTGGTGCGCAATGGCGTGACCCCGGTGGTGTTCGACAAGAACCCGGAAATCGGCGGTCTGCTGACCTTCGGCATTCCCGAGTTCAAGCTGGAGAAGAGCGTGCTGGTGCGCCGCCGCGAAGTCTTCACCGGTATGGGCATCGAGTTCCGCCTGAACACCGAGATCGGCAAGGACATCACCCTCGACCAGCTGCTGGCCGAGTACGATGCCGTGTTCATGGGCATGGGTACCTACACCTACATGAAGGGCGGCTTCCCCGGCGAAGACCTGCCGGGCGTCACCGATGCCCTCGACTTCCTGATCGCCAACGTCAACCGCAACCTCGGTTTCGAGAAGGCGCCGGAAGACTTCATCGACATGAAGGGCAAGCGCGTGGTGGTGCTCGGTGGTGGCGACACGGCGATGGACTGCAACCGTACCTCCATCCGCCAGGGCGCCAAGGCCGTGACCTGCGCCTACCGTCGTGACGAAGAGAACATGCCGGGCTCGCGCAAGGAAGTGAAGAACGCCAAGGAAGAGGGCGTGAAGTTCCTCTTCAACCGCCAGCCCATCGCCATCGTCGGCGAGGACAAGGTGGAAGGCGTCAAGGTGGTCGAGACCCGTCTCGGCGAGCCGGACGCCCGTGGCCGTCGCAGCCCCGAGCCGATCCCGGGCTCCGAGGAAATCATCCCGGCGGAAGCCGTGCTGATCGCCTTCGGTTTCCGTCCGAGCCCGGCGCCGTGGTTCGAGCAGTTCCAGATCCAGACCGACAGCCAAGGCCGTGTGGTGGCGCCGGAGAAGGGCCAGTTCAAGCACCAGACCAGCAACCCGAAGATCTTCGCTGGTGGCGACATGGTGCGCGGTTCCGACCTGGTGGTGACGGCGATCTTCGAAGGCCGCAACGCCGCCGAAGGCATCCTCGACTACCTGCAGGTCTGATAGTCGCTCGCCCCCAGTGGCGCGCGGCAAATCGTCGCGACAGACAAAAGGCACGGCACTCGCCGTGCCTTTTGTTTTGCGGTCTGCGAAAATGCCCGCACTTTTTCTGCGCCAAGGCGCGTGGGCCCCTGCGATCCGGGAGCCCGCCCGGAGTAGGGGGACGCCAACGAGCGCTGCCTGCATACTCCCGCCCGAACGCCTCCCTGCCGAACTTTCCAGGAACCCTGCCGATGTCCGTGCTGAAGAACGACCGCTTCCTCCGTGCCCTGCTCAAGCAACCCGTCGACGTCACGCCGGTGTGGATGATGCGCCAGGCCGGTCGTTACCTGCCGGAATACCGCGCCACCCGGGCCAAGGCCGGTGACTTCGTCAGCCTGATGAAGAACCCCGAGCTGGCCTGCGAGGTCACCATCCAGCCGCTGGATCGCTACCCGCAACTGGACGCGGCGATTCTGTTCTCCGACATCCTCACCATCCCCGACGCCATGGGCCAGGGCCTGTACTTCGAGACCGGCGAAGGCCCGCGCTTCAAGAAGGTGGTGAGCAGCATGGCCGACATCGAGGCCCTGCCGATCCCCGATGCCGAACGCGATCTGGGCTACGTGATGGACGGCGTGCGCACCATCCGCCGCGAGCTGAACGGCCGCGTGCCGCTGATTGGCTTCTCCGGCAGCCCCTGGACCCTGGCCACCTATATGGTCGAAGGCGGCTCCAGCAAGGACTTCCGCAAGTCCAAGGCGATGCTCTACGACAACCCGCAGGCCATGCACGCCCTGCTCGACAAGCTGGCGCAGTCGGTCACCGTCTACCTCAACGGGCAGATCAAGGCCGGCGCGCAAGCGGTGCAGATCTTCGACTCCTGGGGCGGCAGCCTGTCGGCAGCGGCCTACCAGGAATTCTCCCTGGCCTACATGCAGAAGATCGTCGACGGTCTGATCCGCGAGCATGACGGCCGCCGGGTGCCGGTGATCCTGTTCACCAAGGGTGGCGGCCTGTGGCTGGAGTCCATGGCCGAGACCGGTGCCGAGGCCCTGGGCCTGGACTGGACCTGCGACATCGGCAGCGCCCGCGCCCGCGTCGGCAGCAAGGTGGCCCTGCAGGGCAACATGGATCCGAGCGTGCTGTACGCCAACCCGGCGGCGATCCGCGCCGAGGTGGCGCGCATCCTCGCCAGCTTCGGCCAGGGCAGCGGCCAGGTATTCAACCTCGGTCACGGCATCACTCCGGAAGTCGATCCGGAGCACGCCCGCGCCTTCTTCGAAGCGGTGCATGAGCTGTCGGCGCAGTATCACGGCTGATCGTCAGCCAATAAGAATGCCTGTTGCAGCGGCGTGTCCTTCTCTGGATCTCCGCCTAGGCGGGGATTACGAGGCAGAGGGAAAGTCCTCCAGACAACCGTCATTCCCGCGCAGGCGGGAATCCAGAGGCGGTTGCCAGATTCAGAGAGTGGGGGCTTGATCACGCAACATGTAACGGGACATAGCCAATAAAAGGGCCGCTCATGCGGCCCTTTTCTTTTACGGCGTCGCTCTCGGCACTTCAGCCAGCATCTGGTCGATCACCGGGGTCATCTTGGTTTCCGTGCTCTGCCACTTCTTCACCGCCAGCAGGCCGCGGCCGCGGAAGCGGTAGTAGGCGCTGGCGAGCAGCTGTCCTTGCGAGTCGCGGATATTCAGCTCGGCCAGTGACAGGTAGGTCACCACCGACCAGGAGCGCTTGGCGGTGTAGGTGAGCACGGCCGGGCACTGGCTGTCGCTGGCCTGCTGGATGCGTCGGGTGCGGATGCCGTGACGGGCGAAGCCGCGCTCCACCACGCCGAGAAAGTCGTCGACCTGCACCGCCGGGTTTTCCTCGATGCACACCTGGGGGCTGGCGGTTTTCAGCGGCTCGACGCGAATCACCGTGCAGGCGCTGCTGAGGCTGCACAGGGCGAGGAGCAGAGGCAGGCGGAACAGATGCTGCGGGATGCGGGGCATGGGCGGCTTCCTGAGGAATAAGCGCCTGACATGCCGCCTGGCGGCCACTACGTCAGCGACGGTGATGTCCGCCCGCCGGCTGGTCGGTGCGGCGGGCGAACCGGGCCGGCGCGAGCGCCGGCAGGCCGCGTATTACTTGACGTTGGCCAGGTCGGCCTTCAGCGCAACGCCCGCCATGATGGCGCCGGCATGGCACTCGTAGTTGCTGGCGTTGGAGTAGGGCACGTTCTTGTAGTTGCTCATGATGTTGACCACGGCATTGGCGCCGGCCTGCTTGGCCGCGTTCTGCAGGCGGATCAGCGCCGATTGCAGGGCCCAGGAGCAGGCACCTTCGTCGCTCTTGTTGAAGGCGTTGGTCTTCTGGCTGGTGGTGACACCGGATTTGACCACGCTGACGGTGCCGGCCGGCTTGGTGCCTGCCAGGTAGAACTTGACGCTGCCATCCAGGCGCCCGGCGTTGGTGGCTTCCTGCACGGCGGCCTGGAAGTCCGGGTACAGGGTGGTATCGCGAGCCTGGCTGATGGCGGGAACGGCTGCGAGGATCAGTGCAGCGAGGGTCCAGTTTTTCAGTTTCATGGTCGTCTCCTTGACGATGAGTGCTTCACAGGGTTTTCGGGATAGCAGGTGCAGGGTGCCGGCGGGCGTTCGACCCAGCGATTGTAGTCACGCTGCTGGTGGCCGTTGCGCCGACCTGGCCGCTGGGCGTCATGCTCAGCTCCAGCGCCGGAAGATCAGCGAGGTGTTGACCCCGCCGAAGGCGAAGTTGTTGTTCATCACGTACTGGTGGCTCATCGAGCGGAACTCGCCGCGCAGGTAGTCCAGCTCGCCGCATTCCGGGTCGACGTTGTCCAGGTTGAGGGTGTAGACGTAGCTGTCGCTGTTCATCATCTCGATGCTGAACCAGGACTCCAGCGCACCGCAGGCGCCCAGGGTGTGGCCGAAGAAGCTCTTCTGCGAGCTGATCGGCATGCGCGGGCCGAACAGGCTGCTGGTGGCCAGGCTCTCGGCCACGTCGCCCTGGGCGGTGGCGGTGCCGTGGCCGTTGACGTAGCCGATGGCCGCCGGTTCCAGGCCGGCATCTTCCAGGGCCAGCTCCATGGCGCCACGCATGGTCGCCTGCTCCGGCTTGGTGGCGTGGATGCCGTCGGAGTTGCAGCCGAAGCCGACGATCTCGGCGTGGATGGTCGCCCCGCGCGCCAGGGCATGCTCCAGTTCTTCCAGCACCAGGATGCCGGCGCCCTCGCCGATCACCAGGCCGTCGCGGCCGGCGTCGTAGGGGCGTGGCGACAGGTGCGGGGTGTCGTTCTTCAGGCTGGTGGCGTAGAGCGCGTCGAACACCATGGCCTCGGTCGGGCACAGCTCCTCGGCGCCGCCGGCCAGCATCATCTTCAGGCGGCCGAACTTGATCGCCTCGTAGGCGTAGCCGATGCCCTGGCTGCCGCTGGTGCAGGCGCTCGAGGTGGGGATCAGGCGGCCCTTGAGGCCGAAGAAGATGCTGATATTGGCCGCCGTGGTGTGCGGCATCATGCGGATATAGGAGTTGGCGTTAAGGCCGTCTGCTACGGAATTGAGCAGCATATTGCCGAACGCCTTGATCTCGTCGGTGCTGCCGGTGGACGAGCCGCAGGCCACGCCCATGCGCCCGTCCTGGATGCACGGGTCGCCGAGCAGGCCAGCGTGCTCCAGGGCGCGCTCTGCGGCGTACACCGCCAGCTTGGAGACGCGGCCCATGCTGCGGGTCTGCTTGCGCGTCCAGTGCTTGGGCTGAACGAAGTCGTCCACCGGGCCGCCCAGGCGGGTGTTCAGCTCGCTGAAACGATCCCACTCGTCCATCCGGCGGATACCGCTCTTGCCCGCCCGGAAATTGGCCGAGATGGTCGGCCAGTCGCTGCCCAGCGAGGTGATACCGGCCATCCCGGTGACGACTACACGTTTCATCAACACAACCCACCGTTAACCGCGAGAACCTGGCGGGTAATGTACGCCGCCTCTTCCGACATCAGGAAATTCACTGCCCCGGCCACTTCCTCCGGGGTGCCCATGCGCGCCGCCGGGATCATCTTGAGGATCTCCTCCACCGGCACCTGCTCGTCGAGGATCTCGGTGTCGATCAGCCCCGGCGCCACGCAGTTGACCGTGATCTTGCGCTTGCCCAGCTCGATGGCCAGGGCCTTGGCCGCGCCGATCACGCCAGCCTTGGAGGCGCTGTAGTTGACCTGGCCGCGGTTGCCGATCAGCCCCGATACCGAGGTGATGCAGACGATGCGCCCGGCCTTGCGCCGGCGGATCATCGGCATGGTCAGCGGGTGCAGCACGTTGTAGAAGCCATCCAGGTTGGTGCGCAGCACCTGATCCCAGTCTTCTTCGCTGAGCGCCGGGAAGGCGCCGTCGCGGGTCAGGCCGGCGTTGCACACCACGCCGTAGTAGGCGCCGTGCTGCTCGATATCGGCTTCCAGCGCCGCGCGGCAGGCGCTGCGGTCGGAGACGTCGAACTGCAGGATGCGCGCCTGTTGGCCCAGCTCGGCGATCTGCGCCTGCACGGCCTCGGCTTCGTCGCGGCGCGAGCGGCAGTGCAGAACGATGTCGTAACCGCTGCGTGCCAGACGCAGGGCAATGGCCCGGCCGATGCCGCGGCTGGAGCCGGTGACCAGAATGGTTTCAGTCATTGCATTTGCTCTTGTAGATAGCTCGCCACCTCTGGGGGGCGGAACACGTTGAGGCGGGCGAAGGCTTCGATACCTGGGCCGGAAAGCTGGCACTCGAACACGCCCATGCCGTTGTCGTCCTGCAGCGAGCGCAGGGCCTTGATATGCAGCGTGCTACCTGCGGGGAAACACTCGACATTGCACTCGAACTTGCGCGTGCCGAGCAGGAAGCCCAGCTCCACCGGCAGGCCGGCCTGGCGTGCCTGGCAGCCGGCATAGGCGGCAATGCTCTGCGCCATCAGCTCGACGCCGACCCAGGCCGGCAGGCTGCCGTCGGCCTGGCTGAACAGGCCGCCCGGGCGCACGGTGAGACGGGTCTCGATATCTTCGTCGCCGAAGCTGACGACTTCGTCGATCAGAATCATGTCGGCGGCGTGGGGAATCAGTTCGGCGATCGGCCAGCGGCTCATGGCGCATCCCCCGGCTTATCACCCAAAATCAGACTGACATTGTTGCCGCCGAAGGCGAAGGAGTTGCTCATCAGCCGGCGCTGCGTCGTACGCCGCAGGCGCGTGCCGCGCTCGGTCAGCTGCAGCGGCGGCAGAGCCGGGTCGGCCTGGCCGTCCCACAGGTGCGGCGGCAGCAGGCCGTCAGGGTTGTGCTCGCTCAGCACCAGCCAGCAGAAGGCTGCTTCCAGCGCGCCGGCGGCGCCCAGGGTGTGGCCGGTCAGCGGCTTGCTCGAGGAGCAGGCCAGGCCGGCGGGGAACAGTGCGCGCACGGCCTGGCTTTCCATGGCATCGTTGTGCGCGGTGGCGGTGCCGTGCAGGTTGAGGTAGTCGATCTCTTCGGCCGTCACGCCGGCGCTGCTCAGCGCCTTGCGCATCGCCGCCTGGGCGCCGAGACCCTCGGGATGGGGCGCGGAAATATGGTGGGCGTCGGAGCTGGCGCCGCCGCCGAAGAAGGCGATCGGGCTGCTCTCTTTGGTCATCAGGAACAGGGCCGCACCCTCGCCGATATTGATGCCGTGGCGATTCACCGAAAACGGGTTGCACGGCTCGGCGGACACCGCCTCCAGCGCCGAGAAGCCGTTGAGGGTCAGGCGGCACAGGCTGTCCACCCCGCCGCAGATCACCGCGTCGCACAGGCCCTGCTGCAGCAGGCGATGGGCGCTGAGCAGGGCGCGTGCGCTGGAGGTGCAGGCGGTCGACTGACAGTACACCGGGCCGGCGAGGCCCAGCCATTCGGCGAGGAAGCTGGCCGGTGCGGCCAGTTCCTGCTGGGCATAGTGGTAGTGCGCCGGCAGGGCGCCGTGGTTGACGTACTCGGCGATGCTCTGGCTGGCTTCGTCGATGCCCGAGGTGCTGGTGCCCAGCACCAGGCCGACGCGGGTCGGGCCGTACTGGGCGATGGCGGCGCGCAGCTCGCTTTCGATCTGCAGGGCGGCAGCCAGCAGCAGCTGGTTGTTGCGGCTGGCCGGCTGACTGCTGGACGTCGGCAGGGGCGGCAGTGCGTCGCGCACGGCGCCGACGGTCAACACGCGTTCGCCAACCCAGCCGTGCTCGCCGCGCATGCCCGAGGCATCGCCGGCCAGCAGGGCGCTGGCGACCGCCTGTTTGCCGTTGCCGAGGGCGCAAAGCAGGCCGAGGGCGTTCAAATAACTGGGCATCAACGGCCTTCTTCTTGGGGCAGGACACTGACCTGGTAGGCCAGGTCGCTTGCGCTATTCAGGGTAAAGTCCAGCGGCGCACGGTAGCGGATTAGCCAGCCCGGGTTAAGCCGACGCTGACCATCGGCGCTGCGTTGCCAGCTACCGGCCGGGTAGTCCTGCAGCGCCGCCTCGTTGCTGAGGGCGAACAGCAGGGCGGCGAACAGCTCGCGGGCCTCGGCGTTGGGCGGCAGCAGGCCATCGTTGCGCCACTCGCCATCCTGCAGCAGCTGGCGCGCCAGCGGCACGCCGAGCGGGTCGAACAGCGACCAGCGCAGCGCCGTGCCTTCGGCCTGCAGCACCAGCAGCCAGTCGCGCTGCTCGCCGGCCTGCTGGCGCTGGATCTGCAGGCTCAGCGGCAGCGCGGCGACCAGCGTCGGCGCAGTGTCCGGCACGGGCGTATGCCCGGCGCAAGCGCCGAGCAGCAGGCACAGTCCGAGCAGCCAGGCGCGCAGCATCAGGCGCTAGGCTCCAGCGGCTTGCGCGCCACCACGTTGACCAGGGTCTCGTCGCGCTGGCCGAACGGCTTGGCTTTCATGATGCCCCAGCGCTCGAGCAGACCGAAGTCCTTGGAGCGGCTCCACCACAGATAGGGGTAGGAGGTGTTGCGTTCCTCCAGCTCGAAGCCCTGCGCGCGCAGCATGCCCAGGTACTCCTCGGCGCTCTTCTGCACATGCATGGGGTGGCGGAACAGCCAGCGGATCACCCAGGTGTCGATATAGAACTTGGTCGACTCGGCGAACAGCAGCCGGCCGCCCGGCTTGAGCACGCGCCAGAACTCGGCCAGGGCCTGTTCCTGCTCGACCAGGTGGTGGAAGGTCTGGTGGCAGAACAGCAGGTCGACGCTGGCGTCGGGCAGGTCGATGGCCGCGCAGTCGCTGGCGATCAGCTGCACGTCGAGGCCCAGGCGCTCGGCCTCGGCGCGTGAGCAGTCGAGGCTGTGCGGGTCGGCATCCAGGCCGATCATCCGCGCCGGGGCGAAGGCCTCGTTGAGCAGGCCGAACGAGCGGCCCTGGCCGCAGCCGGCATCCAGCAACACCGGTGCCTGCGGCAGCGGGCCGTCGAACAGGCGCTTGAGGTCGTTGATCGCCACGCGCAGCACATGGTGGTGCCAGACATGGCTCTGCAGGAACCAGAAACCGAAGCGGGTTTCCTCGACATAGGTGGCGGCGGCGCGTTCCATCGGCGGTGGCTGTCCTTAGTTCATGGCGCAGAGTTCGGCGAGCACGCCCAGGCGGCGCTTGGGCTCGGCGACATAGGGGTTCTTCTCGTCCCAGGCGTAGCCGGCGAGGATCGAGCAGATCATCCGGCGGATCTCCGGCGAGGCCTTCTCGTAGAAGATCACGTCCTGGAACGAGCCATCGTACCAACCCTGCACATACACGCGGAACGTATCCACGCCGCGCTTGAGCGGGATGACGAACTGGTTTTCCCAGTCGATCTGTTCGCCGTTCAGCTGGCGATGCAGCAGGCCGGCGGCCATGCTCGCCGAGCGCATGGCGATGGTCACCCCGGAGCTGAACACCGGGTCGAGGAATTCGGCGGCGTTGCCCAGCAGGGCGAAGCCCGGGCCGTGCAGGCGTTTGACGTTGGCCGCATAGCCACCCAGGGCACGTGCCGGGGTGTCCCATACGGCGTTCTGCAGCACCTTGGCCAGGCTCGGGGTTTCCGCGACAAACTGTTTGAGGCAGGCGTCGAGATCCAGCGGACGACCTTCGTAGCGCTTGGCATCGGCGACCACGCCCAGCGAGCAGCGGCCGTTGCTGAACGGGATGGTCCAGAACCACACGTCACGCAGCGTGGCGTGGGTGGTGACGAGGATCTTCTCGCGGTCGAAGGCCGGGTCGTCGATGCGGTCCTCGATATGGGTGAACACCGCCTGGCGCACCGGGAAGTCCGACGGCAGGTCGAGGTCGAGCAGGCGCGGCAGCACGCGGCCATAGCCGCTGCCGTCGAGGACGAAGGCGCACTCCACCTGGTACTCGTGGCCATCGGCCAGGCGCTTGACGGTCAGGCGCGGGCAGTCGCCGCTGAAGTCGGCGGCAACGATTTCTTCCTCGTAGCGCACTTCCACGCCCTGGCGCGCGGCTTCGTCGGCCAGGATCTGGTCGAAGTGGGCGCGCTGTACCTGGAAGGTCGAGCCTTGCCCGGCGGTGAACTTGTCGCGGAAGTCGAACTGGGTGTAGCGCTCGCCCCAGGCGAAGGCCGCGCCGTGCTTGGTCTGGAAGCCGGCGGCGTGCACCGCTTCGAGCATGCCGGCCTCCTCGACGAAGTCCAGGCAGTGCGACAGCAGGCTCTCGCCGATGGAGAAGCGCGGGAAGCGCTGGCGCTCCAGCACCAGCACGTCGTGGCCGTTGCGCTTGAGCAGGGCGGCGGCGATGGCGCCAGAGGGGCCGGCGCCGATCACCACAACCTGGCGTTGTTCGACTTCAAGAGACTTCATAGCGGCTTCGTGCCTCGTTGTTGTTGGCATGTCTGCCGAGCAGCGCCGGCAGCAGGGTGGAAAACAGGCTCATCAGCAGCAGGCCGAAGTAGATCAGCGAGTCGATCAGCTGCAGCTGCAGGAGCAGATTGAGGAAGACGATTTCGGTGAGGCCGCGGATGTTCAGCAGCAGGCTCTCGCGCCACTTCACCCGCGCCGCGGCGCTCGGGTCGGCCCAGTGCAGACCGAGCCAGCTGCCGAGCACTTTGCTCAGTACCGGCAGCGCCAGCAGGATAGCGATGACCAGCCAGGAGTAGTCTTGACCTATGCCATGGAAGTCCACGCGCAGCACGCCGAACGTCAGGATCAGCGGTACCGCCAGGCCGTTCATCAGCAGCTTCCAGGCGCGCTCCGGCAGCGGCAGCACGAAGGGCTGTTTGAGGCCGGCCAGGCACAGCATGTAGGCGATGCCAAACACCAGGGCGTTGAGCTTGAGTTGCTGGAACAGCAGCATCAGGGCGAAGAACGGCAGGCTGTAGAACAGCGCATGGCGCAGCTTGAGCAGGCGCAGCGCCAGCGGCAGGGCAGCGGCCAGCAGCGGCCACAGCAGCGCGGCCGGGTGGCTGCTGCCCTGAGCCAGACCGAACAGGCTCCAGCACAGGAAGTCCATGAGGATCGCCGCGTGCAGCAGGCGCTTGGTGTCCGCCGCCGGGTAGCCGATGCTCTGCAGGAACAGGTAGAGCACCGGAATGGCGGTGATCGAGAACAGCAGGCCGATGCCCACCGAACTCAGCCAGCTGCGCTCGCCGGGCAGTAGCCAGAGCGAGCAGGCCAGGCCGGCCAGCATCGGCACCAGGAAGCTGGGCAGGGCGATTTTCACGCAGGCCGGGCTCAGATCCAGGTCGATCACGTCGCTGAGGATGTAGCCCAGCAGCAGGGCGAAGCACAGGCCGTAGGCCAGGTTCAGCCAGGTCGGCGCCAGCAGGTCCTGGGCGCTCAGCTGCCAGTGCGGCTCGACCCACAACAGCAGCAGGGTGGGAATGGCGATGGCCGCCACCAGCAACTGGCCGACGATGGGAATCAGCCGGCGCCCGCCGATCAGCGCCACCAGGGCGTAGCCGGCCAGGGCCAGCAACCAGAAACCGAGCACGCTCACGCGGCCACCTCCTTGTGTGGAGTTGCCGCAGCCCAGGGCGACAGCAGGAAACAGAACAGCAGGCCTAGGCTGATGGCCAGGCCGAAGTTGGCGATGGCCGGGGTCTGGCTGAGCAGCAGCAGGCCGAACGACAGCCAGGCGGTGAGCGCCGAGAACAGGGTGCCGAGCAGGCTCACCGCCGGGCCGCCGATGTTCTCGCGCATCAGGATGGCGTAGTCGACGCCGATGGCGGTGATCAGCAGCAGGCCGAACAGGCTGAACAGGGTCAGCGGCTGGCCCAGCCAGCCGAGGCAGGCCAGCGCCGCCAGGGCCGAGAGCAGTGGCAGGCAGATCACCCGCAGCGCGCCGCCGAGGCCGAAGGGCAGGCACAGCAGCAGGAGAATGGCGGCGCTGGAGATCAGCTTGAGTTCGGCGGCGCTGAGCTGGGTGGCGGCGAACAGCTGGTTCAGCTCGCCCAGGCGATCGACTGCCTGCACGCCGTCCAGACTGGCTGCCGCCTGCAGCAGCAGGGCAGGGTCGGCGAGCCCTTGCAGGCTGACGATACCGGCCACCCCGTCTGCATTGCTACCCAGCCATAGCGGGCGCCAGGGCTCGCCCAGCGGGCCGGCCAGGGCTTGTTGCAGATCCGCTGGCGGCGCGTGCAGCAGCTCATCCAGCTCGGCACGCAGGGCCGCTTCCGGCAGGCCGAGATCGAGCAGCGGCTGCCAGTGCTGCGGCAGTCTGGCCAGTGCCGTGCGCAGCGGCGCCTGCTCGTTCGCAGGCGCCACCAGCTGGCTAAGGGCGCGGTAGCCGCGCAGCTGGCCGGCGGCCACCGCCGTATCCAGGCGTGCGCTCAGGGCGGCCTGACGCTGCAGCAGTTGCTGCTGGTTGGCACCGCGCACCAGGAAGAACTGGCTGGTGGGCTGCTGGCCGCTCAGCTCGGCGATGCGCTGGGCTTCGCCGAGCAGGCGCGGCTCGTTGCCCAGCCACTGGCGCAGGTCGTTCTGCGTGTGCAGCTGTCCCAGGCCGCCGGCACAGAACAGCAGCAGGGCGACCAGCCATGGCCAGCTGCCGGTGCGTGCCAGCAGCTGTTCGCGGCCGTGCACCAGGCGCTCGGCGGCGCGGCGCAGGCTGGCTGGCGGCGCCAGGCGCAGGCCATGCAGCCAGGCTGGCAGCAGGCACACCGAGCACAGGTAGGCGCCGATCAGTCCGGCGGCGGAGAACAGGGCGATCTGGGTCAGCGCCGGGAACGGAGTGAAGGCCAGCGCCAGGTAGCCGGCCAGGTTGGTGCCCAGGCTCAGGGTCAGGCCCGGCAGGGTCTGGCGCAGGGCGCTCCAGCTCGACCACTGACCATCGCCCCAGCTCTTGCTCAGGTAGTGCTGCGGATAGTCGGCGGCCACGCCGATCAGGCTGGCGCCGAGTACCAGGGTCAGCGCGTTGATCTGGCCGAACACCAGTACGCAGGCGGTGCAGCCGGCCAGCAGGGCGACGCCCACCGGCAGCAGGCTGACCAACACGCGCGGGCGGCGGAACGCCAGCAACAGCAACAGCAGGGTGCCGAGGGTGGCGCCGCCGCCGATCAGGCTGATCTCGCGGGTGGCCTTGGCCTGGCCGGCCGCCGCATACAGCACGCCGCCGGCGGCGAGCAGCTGACCGCCCTGGGCGGTGACCTGCTGGCGCAGCTCGGCCACTGCGGCGGCAATGCGTGGTGGCGCCTGCATATCAAAGGCGCCACCCTGGCTGCGTACGCGCAGCAGGGCCCAGGTCATGTCGCCGTCCTGCAGCAGCAGGGCGCCGCTGCCGAGGTCGGCCTGGATACGGCTGCCGGGATTCAGTGCCTGCTGGGCGCGCAGGCCGAGGCCAAGCCAGTCCTGCTCGGTGGGCAGCAGGCCGAAGCCGGCGAAGGTGTCGAACAGCTGCGCGGCGCGCTGCTGGATAAAGGCGTCCGGCTGCTCGCTCAGCAGCTGGCGGTCACTGGCCGGCAGCAGGGCCAGGCGACTGGTGCGCAGCTGCTGGCGCAGGGCTGTGAGGTCGGCCTGCAGGTTCCACTGCACCTGGGCGAAGCGCTTGCTGGCCTGCCACTGGCTGGCGGCCTGCTGCACCAGGGCGATGGCGCGCTCGCGTTGCGGATGGCCGATCAGGATCAGCAGTTCGCTGTTGAGCGGCTCCTGCATGCGCTGCTCGGCCTGTTGCACCAGCTCATCGCTAGCGCCCTGGGGTAGCAGGGCGAGCATGCTGGCCTGCACTGGCGGGCCATCGCGCCACTGCCAGGCGGCCAGCGCCAGCAGGGCCAGCAGCAGGACGCCAAACAGGCGCGGCAGGGCTTTCTGCAGGTCAGTGGACAAGGTCGGCGCGCTCCTGCGCAGTCAACGCGTCGCCAGCCTGGCTTTGCGGCAGCTTGAGGACGGTGCGGTCGCCCTGGGTCTCGATCAGTTCGATGCGCTCGACCAGCGCGCCGCCGTCGATGCGGATGCTGCTGAAGATCTGCCTGAGCAGCACGGAGTGGGGCGTGAGTTCGAGCTGCCAGGCGTTGTGTTCGCCGCTGAGCTTGAGCTCGAAGTCGCGCTCCAGGCCCGAGCGGTCACCCTTGAGCACGGCGAGGAACAGGCGGCTCTGCTGGGCGGCCACATCCTGGCCCGGTTGTTGTTGCCAGCCCTGCGCGGTGCGGCGGGCGATGCCGCTGTCGTCGATGCGGTAGTCCTGCTGCAGCGGCTTTTGCAGCAGCCAGAGCAGGCCATGCTCGCGCGACAGGCTGAACTGGCCCTGGCTGGTCAGCGGTGTGGGCAGGGCGCGGAGGTGTTTCTCCTGCACGAACGGGCCGCGCACCACGGCGGGCTTGGCCAGCTGGGCGCTGAGCTCGGCCAGGTCGAAGGCGTGGGCTGCCGGCATCAGCGCCAGCAGCAACAGGCCCAGGCAGGCGCGCAATTTCACCCGAGGATCCTGGCGACGGCGTCGGTGAGCACCTTGGGCGAGGCCAGCAGCATCTCGCGGGTGGCGATTTCCACCGCCACCTGCACGCTGCTGCCGCGGGTCATGCGCTCGCCGGTGGCCACGTCGGTGATCAGGTAATTGATCTTCAGGCGGTTCTCCCACTCGACCAGATCGGCGCGCACCTTGATCCGCTGGCCGAACTGGGCGCCGCGGATATAGCGCAGCTGCAGGTCGATCACCGGCCAGGCGTAGCCGGCGTCGCGCATCTGCCGGTAGTTGTGGCCGAGCTTGTCGAGCAGGGCGCAGCGCGCCTCTTCGAAGTATTTGACGTAGTGGCCGTGCCAGACCACCTCCATCATGTCGACGTCGAAGAACGGCACGAGGATTTCAACGTCCGCCTGCAGTACGCCTTCCTTACGCATACAGCCCCCAGTGGCGGCTGCGAATGCGTGCCAGGCACAGGCGCAGCTCGCCTTCCAGGGCGCGATCTTCGATGACTGGCGGGAAGTCCGCGGCCAGCTGTTCGCGCATGGCGGCCAGCGGCGCGGGGATGTCCTGCTTGCCGGCGCGTTCGCGCAGCCACACGCCCTGGTTGGCGGCCAGCAGGGTGGCGGCGGCGACCTGTTCGGTCAGCTCCAGGCTGCGCAGGGCGTCGCGCGCGGCGATGGTGCCCATGCTTACCTTGTCCTGGTTGTGGCACTCGGTGGAGCGCGAGAACACGCTGGCCGGTATGGTGTTTTTCAGCGCTTCGGCGGTCCAGGCGCTGGTGCCGATCTGCACGGCCTTGAAGCCGTGGTTGATCATCGCGGTTTCCGCCGGGGCGCCGGACAGGTTGCTCGGCAGGCCGTGGTTGTAGCGGGTGTCGACCAGCAGGGCGAGCTGGCGGTCGAGCAGGTCGGCGACGTTGCCGACCAGGTTCTTCAGGCTGTCCATGGCGAAGGCGATATGCCCGCCGTAGAAGTGGCCGCCGTGCAGGGTGCGCTCGGTTTCGGCGTCGAACAGCGGGTTGTCGTTGGCGCTGTTCAGTTCGATCTCGATGAACTGACGGAGCAGGCCCAGGCTGTCGGCCAGCACGCCGAGCACGTGCGGCGCGCAGCGCAGCGAGTAGCGATCCTGCAGGCGGTGCAGCGGCGGCAGCGGCTCGGCCACGGCCAGATCCTCGCGCAGCCAGGCGGCGACCTGGGTTTGGCCCGGATGCGGCTTGGCGGCGAACAGGCGCTCGTCGAAGTGTTCCGGATTGCCTTCCAGCGCCACCACGTTGAGCGCGGTGATGCGCGTTGCCAGTTGCAGCAGGTAGTCGGCGCGCGAATAGGCCAGACAGGCCAGGGCGGTCATCACCGCCGTGCCGTTCATCAGCGCCAGCGCTTCTTTCGGGCGCAGGGTCAGTGGCGTCCAGCCGAGTTCCTTGTGCACTTCGGCGGAGCTGCGGCGCTCGCCCTGGTACATCACCTCGCGCTCACCGCTGAGGGTGGCGGCCACATAGGACAGCGGGGTCAGGTCGCCGCTGGCGCCGACCGAGCCCTCTTCCGGGATCAGCGGCAGCACATCAAATTCGAGGAAGGCCTGCAGGCGCTCCAGCAGCTCCACGCGCACCCCGGACACACCGTGGCACAGCGACTGCAAGCGCGCGGCCAGCACGGCGCGGGTGCTGGCCTCGTCGAGCAGCTTGCCCAGGCCGCAGCCGTGGAAGGTGAACAGGTGCCTGGGCAGCGCCTCGACCTGGTGCAGCGGCACGGCCACCACGCAGGAGTCGCCGTAGCCGGTGGTCACGCCGTAGATCACGCCTTCCTTGTCCAGCAGGGTGTCGAGGAAGCGCGCGCCCTTGGCGATCTTCTCGCGGTAGGCGGCATCGCCCTGCAGCTGGGCGCGGGCGTTGCGGCTGGCCAGGGCGACCACCTGCTCGATGGTCAGCTGGGCTTCGCCGAAGGTCACGTGGTCAGTCATGGGCATTCCAGAACGGGTAGAAGTTGAACCATTGCCGCGGAGCGTTCAGGCAGCGTTCGCCAAGACGCTCGGCATAGCGTTGTACCCAGCCGCGGATCACCTCGTCGCGCTCCTTGCGTGTCCACTGCACGCGTTTGGCAAAGCGTTCGAGGATCACCTGGTAGCGGCCGTCGATCTTCAGGCAGCTCATCAGGTTGACCGGGCATTGCAGGAGTCCTGCCAGCAGCCAGGGGCCCTGGGGGAAGGCGGCCGAATGGCCGAGGAAATTCACGCTGACGTTGCGCCCGCCATGCAGCGGCACGCGGTCGCCGGCGATCGCCAGCCACTCGCCGCGCTCCAGGCGCTCGGACAATTGCAGCATGATCGCCGCATCCAGTTCGCTGACCTGGATCAGGCGCAGGTGGCTGGCGCCGGCCTCGCCGAGCAGGCGATTGAACTGCTCGGCGTGCTTGGTGTGCACCAGCACGTTCATCTGCACCTTCTCGCCCAGCTCGGCCAGGGCGCGGCACACCTCGAGGTTGCCCAGGTGGGCGCCGACCAGCATCTGCCCGCGCGGCTCGCTGTGCAGGCGCTGGCGGATGCCGTCGGGGTCGACCAGGGTGATCTGTTCCAGGCCGAGGCGGCCGTTCCACACGTCGAGCTTGTCCAGCAGGGCATCGGCGAAGGCCATGAACTGGGCGAACACCGAGCCGAAGCGCGGCGCCAGTTCGCTGCGTCCGCTCCAGCTGGCCAGGTTGTGCTGGTACTGGCGGATGCTGCGCCGCGCCTGGCGGCCGAAGGCGAAGAAGTACAGGACGATGGCGTACAGCAGTGGCGTCAGCGCGCGGCGGCCGAGCAGGCGCACGGCGCCGGCGGTGAACTTCATCAGCAGGAAGTGGCCGCGCTCGCGCTGGCCGGCCCAGTGTTCGGCCTTCTGCCCGTTCATCCGCGCCACCTGCGCCAGAGAATCAGCGGCGCGCGCAGCAACATGCCGAAGAACAGCTTGGCGTGCATCTTCGAGATCAGCGCGTTGTCGTGCAGCAGGCGGAAGTGCGACAGGCCATCCAGCGGGTAGTGCACCTTGGTCGGCAGCCACTGCATCGGCTGGTTGCGCCAGGCCAGGCGCACGAGGATTTCCGGGTCGAAGTCCATGCGCTTGCCCAGCTTGCTGGCCTCAATCAGCGCCACCGTGGCCGGCAGCGGGTAGACGCGAAAGCCGCACATGGCATCGCGGATCGACAGCGACAGGCTGTTGATCCACACCCACACATGGGTCAGATAACGGGCATAGAGACGGCTCTTCGGCACGCTGGCGTCGTACTGCGGGTAGCCGCAGACCAGCGCCTGCGGATGCTCGCGGGAGGTGCCGAGGAAGGTGGCGATATCGGCCAGGTCGTGCTGGCCGTCGGCGTCCACCTGCAGGGCGTGGGTAAAGCCCAGGCGCTGCGCCTCGCGCAGACCGGCCATCACCGCGCCGCCCTTGCCCTGGTTGAGCGGCAGGCGCACCAGGTAGGTGTTGTCCTGGGTGGCCAGCTGATCCATCACCGCCGCGCAGCTCGGGCTGGAAGCATCGTCGACCAGCACGCAGGGCAGGCCGGCCTGGTGCAATGCGGCGACCACCACGGGCAGGGCGTGCTCGTGGTTGTAGACCGGGATGACGGCACAGGGCTTATGCATGGGTTTCCCTCACCCCAGCCCTCTCCCAAAAGGAGAGGGGGCTGTCCGCGCGGGAGGCGAGTGCGTGCTTCCCCTCTCCCCTTGGGAGAGGGGCCAGGGGTGAGGGGCTGCCAGGCGCGAACAGACTCACTGGGCAGCCCCCAGCAAGATGCGCCCGGAGGAGCAGGGCACCTCGCCATTGCGGTAGGCGAAGTACAGCTTGCCGCGCTCGGCGTCGAAACGCAGGGTCAGCTGGATGCGGTCGCCGGGGCGTACCAGCTGCTGGAACTTGAGTACTTCCATGCCGCAGAAACGCGGCGGCAGCTCGGTGATCAGTTGGCGCGCCAGCTGCTGGGCCCAGTCGATCTGCACTACGCCAGGCAGTACCGGGGTCTGCGGGAAGTGGCCGGTGAAGTGGGCCAGATCCGGCGGCACGTCCAGTTCCAGCTGCCATTCGCCATCGACCAGCGCGGCCTGGCGCGGCTCGACGCGGGTCGGTCGCGGCGCGGCGACCAGTGCGTCGACAGTTGCCTGGGCCAGCTTGCCCTGGCTGCTGTAGGGCAGCTCCAGCAGCAGGCGCCAGCGGCGTGGCAGGGCGATGGCCTCGCAGTGGCCGGCCAGGTGCTTGCGCAGTGTCTCGGTGACGGTCTTGCGGCCCTGGTTGCGCAGGGCATGCAGGCCGGCCGGGCTCAGCGCCAGCAGGGCGCCGAGGAAGGCGCGGCCTTCCTGGATCACGCCGAGGCGGGCGTCGGCGACCCACTCATGTTGGCTCAGCGCCTGCTCCAGCATGGGCAGGGAGATGCGCTTTTCTTCCAGCTTGACGATGCGATCCAGGCGCCCGCGCAGGGCGAAGCGACCATCGGCCTGCAGTTCGGCGGCATCGGCACTCTGCTCGATATGCCCGGCCGGCAGGTAGGGCGAGGCGATGCGCAGGGCGCCTTGGTCATTCAGGCTCAGCTCCACGCCGGCAAACGGCGTCCACAGCTCGCCGCCCTGGCGCCAGGCAATGCCGCCAGTCTCGGAGCTGCCGTAGATCTCGGCGGGCTGCTGGCCGAGCTGGGCGCCCAGCTCGACGGATACCTCTGCCGGCAGCGCGCCGCCGGAGGAGAACACCCGGCGCACGGCGCCCAGGGCATTCCAGTCGAGGTTGTTGCCCATGCGTTTGAGCAGTGCCGGGCTGGCCACCCAGGCGAAGGCCGGTTGGCCCAGGCTCTCGCGCTGCAGGTCTTCGGGGAACGGCAGGGCGCGGCGCCAGAACGGCCGACCGGCGCACAGCGGCCAGAGCACGCGGAACAGCAGGCCATAGATATGCTGGGCGGCGACGCTGCCGAGAATGGTCGCGCCAGCCAGATCCTGGCCCCACAGCTGTTCCAGGGCCTCGACCTCGTTGGCCAGCTGGCGCAGGGACTTGTCGATCAGCTTGGGCTCGCCGCTGGAGCCGGAGGTGCACAGGGTCAGGCGGCAGCTGTCGAGATCGAGAGTGGCGGGGGCCAAAGCTTCGCCATCAAGACCGTCGAGGCTGTCCAGCCACAGATCGGCCTGCTCGCTGAGGCGCTGGCGGCTCTGCGCCTGGGCATCGGCCGGCAGCAGCACGGCAGCGCCGGCACGCCAGGCACCGAGCAGGGCGATGGCCAGCTCACCGGCATCTTCCAGGTACAGTGCCACGCGCTGCACACCGCGCGCCTGCAGGGCGCCGGCCAGGCGCAGGGCGCGCTGCTGCAGCTGGGCATGCTCGAGCGCCGGCTCCAGCGCCACGGCGCGGCCGGCCAGGGGTTGCAGCAGCTGCTCGGCGAG
This sequence comes from Pseudomonas alcaligenes, assembly GCF_014490745.1. NCBI lineage: Bacteria > Pseudomonadati > Pseudomonadota > Gammaproteobacteria > Pseudomonadales > Pseudomonadaceae > Aquipseudomonas > Aquipseudomonas alcaligenes. The sequence continues at coordinate 512,225 of NZ_LZEU01000001.1, forward strand.
TCCCAGCCAGCTCATCCATGTCTCCTTACTTGCTGGCGGATCAACCACTCAGCGGCAAACAGCAGGCCCATCAGGGCGTAGGCGATCAGCCCGGTATACAGCGTCCACCAGCTCAGCGGCGCCCACAGGGTCAGGGCGCTGGCGATCAGCGCGTTGACCAGGAAGAACCCGGCCCACACCGCGGTGACCTTACGGGTGTAGCGCACCGCATGTTCCGGCAGCTCCGGCTCGCGCAGGCGCGCCAGGCGCTCCACCAGCGGCGGGCCGAATTTCAGCGACAGGCCGAACAGCGCCAGCAGCATCAGGTTGAGCAGCACCGGGTACCAGCGCAGCAGCGCCGGCTCGCCGGCCAGGCCGAGCAGCAGGCAGAAGGCCAGGGCGGCGCCGGCCATCCAGCGGCTGCCGGGCTTGTCGCGGTTGCTCAGCGCGCGCGCCAGCCACAGGCCGCCAAGCAGGGCGGCGAACAGGCGCGGCGACAGGTGCTCCATGCCGTAATACACGGCGAACGGGTAGAGCAGGCCGGCTACCACCAGCAGCAGGCCAAACAGGCGAGCCATTGCTTAGTCTTGGGCCGGGGCGTTGACGACCTGGAACACGGCTTCGACTACGTCGCCGACGGTGCGCACGGCCTTGAATTCCTCGGCGGCGATCTTCTTGCCGGTCTGGCGCTTGATGTGGTCGATCAGGTCGACGGCGTCGATGCTGTCGATTTCCAGATCCTGGTACAGGTTGGCTTCGAGGGTGACACGCTCGGCGTCCAGTTCGAACAGCTCGACCAGGGCGTCGCGCAGGGTGGCGAAAATCTCTTCACGGCTTTGCATTGCGACGTCCTCAGGCAGCCTGTTTCGCGGCAACGAACGCCGCCAGGCTGGCCACGTTGGCGAAGTGCTGGCGGGTGTCCTTGGCTTCGGCGTCGATCTTGATGCCAAAGCGTTTCTGGATGGCCAGACCCAGTTCGAGGGCGTCCACCGAGTCCAGGCCCAGGCCGTCGCCGAACAGGGCGAGGTCGGCGGCGATGTCTTCGGCGGCCATGTCTTCCAGGCCCAGGGCCTCGATGATCAGGTTCTTGATCTCAGTTTGCAGATCGCTCATCTGTTGCGAGCTCCTTCATGAAGTGGTGATGCAGGTGGTCATTGAGCTTGCGCGAGGCAATCGGCAACGGGGCCCGCTCGGTGAATTGTCGCGGGTCGATATCCTCCCCGACCCGCAGGCGAAAATGGAAACGGCGCGACGGAATGCTGTACCAGGGCTCGGCCTTGGTCAGGGTGGTGGGCGTCACGCTGATCACCACCGGGGTGACCACGCTGGCGCCGCGCACCGCAATGGCCGCGGCGCCGCGATGAAATTCGGGTGTCTGCCCCGGCGTAGTGCGGGTGCCCTCGGGGAATACGATCAGAGTCTGGCCCTGCTGCAGGGCGCCGGCGGCCTCGTCGAGCATGTCCAGGCTGCCGCTGTTGCTGATGTAGCCGGCGGCGCGGATCGGCCCGCGCATGCACGGGTTGTCCCACAGGCTCTGCTTGACCACGCAGTTGGCGTCGCGGATGAAGGCGATCAGCACCACCACGTCGATCAGCGAAGGATGGTTGGCGATCACCATCTGCCCCGGGCGGCCAAGGCGCTCGGCGCCTTCCACTTCGTAGGTCAGCACGCCGCTGCGGAACATGAACTGGACGAACCAGTAGAAGGTGCGGCTGACCACGGCGCGAGCGCGGGTACGGCGGGCCAGGGCGTCGCCCGGCAGCAGGGCGAGCAGCGGGAACACGACGATGCGCAGCAGTACGCCGCCGATGCCGAACAGCGAGAAGCTCAGCGCGGTGGCGATCAGGCGCCAGGCGTAGGGCGCGCTGCGTGGGCTCAGGCCCTGATGGGTGACCAGTTCCATTGCCGGTTGTTCCAGTGATGTTGCAGGGAGTCCGCTTGGCCACACAGGGCGCGAACCAGGTTGAGGGCGTGCGGCCAGACGGCACGCGGGCCGCTGCCCTGGCTCAACTCCAGTTGCCAGTCGTGGCCAGGTGTGAGCAGCAGGGCGACGGCATAGGGAAAGGGCACGTCGTCGATATAGGGGCCGTACAGCGCCGGCGGGGTTTCCTCGGCGATCACCAGCAGCACGGCCGGGGCGCCTTCGCCGAGCAGGGTACTGGCTTCCAGCAGGGCCTGCTCGAGGCCGTCGCCTTCGGCGGCCAGGGCGGTCATCTCGCTGGTGTCGCCGCGCTGGATCGACCACAGGCCGATAATCGCGTTGTGCACCGAGAGGCTGAACTGGGTGGGCGACAGCGGCTCGTCGTGGGCTAGGTCGGTGAGAATGGCCAGGGTGCGCGGGGTTTCGCCGTGGCGCGAGGCGAACACCAGCGGCAGCGGGCCGGTGGCATCGGCCAGCGGCCAGGCGACATGGAAGGCCATCCGTGCCAGGCGGCTCAGGCGGCGGCGTTGCAGGGCGGGGAGGAAGCCGACATCCGGCTGCTGCTGATCGTCGGCCAGGCGCAGCGGGGCCCGGCTCCAGTCGGCCCAGTCATCCCTGCTGTCCAGCCCAGGGGCCCAGGCGCGCCATTGATCGATCCTGAAATGCATCACGCGAAGCTCTGCTTGGCCCCTTCGGGCGTCCTTGTCTACTGCGGCTGACCCTCGTCGACAGGCGACGTGTGGCGGGCGCCATGGCGAGGTGCTGGCATTATCCAGACCGTGCGGGGGTGGCGCAAATATTGGCACGACCGTTCGGACAGGAGGGCGGCGGTCACGGGATGACCAAATGGCTCGCCCTTGTCATGCGCTTTGCATAGAATTCAACGCCGTTTTGGGCGCAGAATCCGTCCTGCAGCCGGCCGCTGTGCGCCTTGGGCGTGGCACCGGTGGCGCTCGGGACTCTCAGGGAGGTGTGGTATGCGGCGCGTAGTGTTCAACCAGAAAGGCGGTGTGGGTAAATCCAGCATCGCTTGCAACCTGGCGGCGGTGAGTGCGGCGGAGGGCTATCGCACCCTGCTGATCGACCTGGATACCCAGGCCAACTCGACTCATTACCTGACCGGCCTGACCGGCGACGATATCCCCCTGGGGATTGCCGAGTTCTTCAAGCAGACGCTGTCCAGCACGCCGTTCAAGAAGGGCAAGGTGGATATCTACGAGACCCCCTTCGACAACCTCCATGTGATCACCGCGACCGCAGAGCTGGCTGACCTGCAGCCCAAGCTGGAGCAGAAGCACAAGATCAACAAGCTGCGCAAACTGCTCGAAGACCTCTCCGAGGACTACGACCGGATCTACCTGGACACGCCGCCGGCGCTGAACTTCTATACCGTCTCGGCGCTGATTGCCGCCGACCGCGTGCTGATCCCCTTCGACTGCGACAGCTTCTCGCGCCAGGCGCTGTACGGCCTGCTGCGCGAGATCGAGGAGCTCAAGGAAGACCACAACGAGGAGCTGGAAGTCGAAGGCATCGTGGTCAACCAGTTCCAGCCGCGCGCCAGCCTGCCGCAGCAGCTGCTCGACGAGCTGCTCGAGGAAGGTCTGCCGGTGCTGCCGGTCAACCTGATGAGCTCGGTGAAGATGCGCGAATCGCACCAGGCCTGTGTGCCGCTGATCCACCTGGATCGCAGCCACAAGCTGACCCAGCAGTTCGTCGAGCTGCACAATCTGCTGGAAAGCTGAGTGCCCGCAGAGACAGAAAAGGCGCCCACGGGCGCCTTTTTCATTGCGTAGGGCGGGTGTAATCCGCGTGTCGGCCCGGTTGAGCCGACCCGGGTTCTAGCGCACCACGAAGATGTCGCAGGGTGCCTTGTGCAGGAAGTGCTGCGCCAGGCTGCCCAGCAGGGCCTGGGACAGCGCGCTGCGGCCGTGGCAGCCGAGTACCAGCAGCTGCGGCTGATTGACCGTGATGTATTCCTGCAGGCTGCGCTGGATGCCGCCCTGCCGAACCTCGTGGCTCAGGCTCGGGCTGCCGGTGGGCAGGCGCAGGGCCTCGTCGGCCATCAGCTGGTCGATCAGCGCGCGCTGGGTCAGCAGCTGCGCCTCGCTGGTGGCCTGGTTCTTGGCCGGCTCGAAGACGTGCAGGGCATGCACCTTGGCTTCGCCCGGCAGCAGCTGGCAGGCCTGGTTCAGCGCGGTGCAGGCGCACAGGGAGAAGTCGAGGGCGGAGACGGCGCTGAGATAGGGCGTGTTCTCGTCGCGGGCCACCAGCAGCAGCGGCACCGGGCAGCGCCGGGCGATGCGGTCGAGGGTGGTGCCGGAGAAGAACTCGTGGCGCTGGTGGTGGGCGCCCAGTACCAGCAGGTCGGCGCCGAGCTGCTGCACCTGTTCCAGCACCGCGTCGGCCGGTTTGCCCTGGCACAGCTTGAGCTGGCTGCCGGGTGGGGCGAACTGGGTCAGGCTGTTGTCCAGCATCTGCTCGATGCGTTCCTGGTCGGCCTGGCTGACGCGGCCGTCGATCACATGCAGCAGGGTGAGGCGGGCGTTGTGCTGGCGGGCCAGCTGGGTGGCGCGGCGCAAGGCGAGGTCGGCGGTGCTGCGCAGGTCGTGGGCAATAAGGATGTGACTGGTCATCGGGTATCCCCTCCGCGCGGCGCTCCCGCTGCGCTGTAAAACCTCTATTGGGTTCTTAATCTGACTCCCATTGATAGACCTGCTTTTGATCCACGGCAAGTCCCGTGCGTCAGTGTTTGCGCAATTGGTACAGGCCTCTGCTTTCTGCCACCACTTCGCCGCTGCCGTCGCGCAGCTGCAGCTCGAGTACATACTCGGCCTTGCCTTCGCGTTCGGCCTCGGTCTGGATGCGCTCGATCTCCTCGCTGGTCAGGCTGGCCTCAATAAGGATGTCGCTGCTGGCCGGGCGACGGAAGCGCAGGTTCATCTCCTTGATCACCGGGTAGAAGCGCTGGGCGTCGAAGCTGGTGAGGAACAGGGCGCCGCCGGGAATCTCGGCGAGGGTGAACAGGGCGCCGGCGTACATGCTGCCGATATGGTTCTGGTTGCCCTGCAGCGGCATGCGCAGGCACACGCGCCCGGGCTCGAGGACTTCGGCCTTGAGCCCGCTGCGTTTGACGAAGTCGATCTTCTCTTCGGTGAACAGGCGGGCCATTTCGACGGGCAGCGGCATGCTGGACTCCTTTTTCCAGGTGAGTCCCGAGCCTAGCTGTTTGCCCGCGCTGAACAATGACCGCAGCGCTCGCGGCCACTGACCGTTGTGCTCAGCACTTAGCCACGATCTTCTGAATTAGAGCCAGGCAAGGCGAAATTGGGCGAGGGTGCGGAGTTTACAAACCGTAAATGAGCAGCCCGAGCCCGATTTCAACGCAGGCTGGCCGACAGTCAGGAGAGCGTGTTCTTAGATGCCCTGGCTGCGCAGCCAGCTGAGCAATTGCGGCAGCGGCAGGGCGCCGCTCTGCCGGGCGACTTCGACGCCGCCTTTGAACAGCAGCAGGCTGGGGATCGAGCGGATGCCGAGCTGGGTCGACAGTTGTGGGTTGGCTTCGCTGTCCAGTTTGCCCAGGCGGCAGCGCCCCTGCAGTTGCCCGGCGGCCTGCTCGAAGGTCGGCGCAAAGCTGCGGCACGGCCCGCACCAGCTGGCCCAGACATCCACCAGCAGCGGCAGGTCGCCCTTGAGCTGGCTGGCGAAGCTGGCCTGGTTAAGCTCGAAGGGCTTGTCCGGCAGCACGGCGCTCTTGCAGCGCCCGCAGATCGGCGCATCGCCCAGACGTTCGGCGGGGATGCGGTTGAGGCCGTTGCAGTGGGGGCAGGGGATCAGCAGGGGTTGGGTCATGGCAGGGCTCCTGTATGCCACCAAGGTGGTGGCATACAGGCGGTAAAACAAGGGCGGGCTTTACTGCGCGGCGGCATCCAGCGCCTGGGCCAGGTCGGCGAGGATGTCGTCGCTGTGCTCGATGCCGATCGACAGGCGCACCATGTCGCGCGGCACGCCGGCCTTTTCCAGCTCCTCGTCGTTGAGCTGGCGGTGGGTGGTGGAGGCCGGGTGGCAGGCCAGCGACTTGGCATCGCCGATATTGACCAGGCGTACCACCAGCTTGAGTGCGTCGATAAAGCGCGCGCCGGCGGCCTGGCCACCGACTATGCCGAACGAGAGGATCGCCGCCGGCTTGCCGCCGGTGTAGCGCAGGGCCAGTTCGTGCTCGGGGTGGTCGGGCAGGCCGGCGTATTTCACCCAGGCCACCTGCGGGTGGTTCTGCAGGAAGTGCGCCACCTTGAGGGCGTTCTCGGTATGCCGCTCCATGCGCAGGGCCAGGGTCTCCAGGCCTTGCAGGATGAGGAAGGCGTTGAACGGCGACAGCGCCGCGCCGGTGTTGCGCAGCGGCACCACGCGGCAGCGGCCGATAAAGGCGGCGGGGCCGAAGGCCTCGGTGTAGGTCACGCCGTGGTAGGACGGATCCGGCGTGTTGAGCAGCGGGAAGCGCGCCTTGTTGGCGGCCCAGGGGAAGTTGCCGGAGTCGACCACGATGCCGCCGATGCTGGTGCCGTGGCCGCCGATGTACTTGGTCAGCGAGTGCACGACGATGTCGGCGCCATGCTCGAACGGCCGGCAGAGGATCGGTGTGGCCACCGTGTTGTCGACGATTAGCGGCACGCCATGGCGGTGGGCGGCGTCGGCCAGGGCCTGGAGGTCGACGATATTGCCGGCCGGGTTGCCGATGGATTCGCAGAACACTGCCTTGGTGCGCTCGTCGATCAGCGCTTCCAGGGCGGCGATATCGTCGTGGGCGGCGAAGCGGGTCTGAATGCCGAAGCGCGGCAGGGTGTGGGCCAGCAGGTTGTAGGTGCCGCCGTACAGCTTGGCCACCGAGACGATGTTGTCGCCGGCCTCGGCCACCGTCTGGATGGCGTAGGTGATGGCGGCCATCCCCGAGGCCACGGCCAGCGCGCCAACGCCGCCTTCCAGCGCCGCCACGCGCTCTTCGAGCACGGCGTTGGTCGGGTTCATGATGCGCGAGTAGATATTGCCGGCGACCTTCAGGTCGAACAGGTCGGCACCGTGCTGGGTGTCGTCGAAGGCAAAGGAGCTGGTCTGGTAGATCGGCACCGCCACCGCCTTGGTGCTCGGGTCGGGGCTGTAGCCGGCGTGGATGGCCAGGGTTTCCAGTTTCATGCAGGGCGTTCCTTCGGGCGATTGAAAGGTTCGCAGCATGTGAAAAACGCCAAGGCCCGGTCAATGCGCTGGAGCAATGAACCGGGCCTTTTGCCTAGAACGTTTTGGCAGGGGCTTATGCCCCTCGGATCAGGCCAGGGCCTTGTAGATGTTGAAGGCGCTGATCAGGGTGATCAGGCAGCCGACGATGGTCATCAGGGTGCGCGCCGGGATCTTCTTGCACAGGAAGGCGGCGAACGGTGCGGCGAACAGGCCGCCGAACACCAGGCCGGCCACCATCAGCCAGGTATCCAGCTCGCCGGCCAGGAGGATGAACGAGGCGGCGCTGGACAGGGTCAGGAAGAACTCGGCGAAGTTCACCGAGCCGATGGTGGTGCGCGGATCGCTACCGGAGCCGATCAGGCTGCTGGTGACCACCGGGCCCCAGCCACCGCCACCGGCGGCATCGACGAAACCGCCGAACAGGGCCAGCTTGGCCACGTGCTTGGGCGCCTTGCGCTGGGCCACATGGCGGTAGGCCTTGTACAGGATGTACAGGCCCATCAGCAGCAGATAGGCGGATATGAAGGGCTTCATCACCGCGCCGTCGAACTGGGTGATCAGTACCGCGCCCAGCACCGCGCCGATGATGCCCGGCAGCAGCAGGCGCAGGAACAGCGACTTGTTGACGTTGCCCAGCTTGACGTGGGAGATGCCCGACAGGCCGGTGGTGAACACTTCGGCGATGTGCACGCTGGCGCTGGCCGCGGCCGGCGAGGCGCCGGCGCTGAGCAGGAAGGTGGTGGCGGTGATGCCGTAGGCCATGCCCAGGGCGCCGTCGACCACCTGGGCGAGCAGGCCGACGGCCACTGCGCTCCAGAAGGTCGGGCTGTTCAGCGCGGCTTCGATGATATCCAGACCGCTTGCGCCGCCGTGGTCGCCGAAGAACAGGCGCCAGGCCAGGGTCGCGAGCAGGCTGACCAGGATCAGCACGGCCGCCCACATGGCCGCACGCAGTACCGGATGGTTGTCCGGATGGGCGACGTAGTCTTCTACAGGGGGCAGGCCCAGCGCTTCGTGCTCGGCATTGAGCGGGCTGGAACTGTAATCGAGATCGCGAATTTTCATGCAGTGAGGCGCCTGACAGCGGGTGGTAGAACAGGCTGGAATAAAGTAGCGGGCAAAGATAAGCGGCTTTGCTTAGAGAGTCTAAGAATGTTTGGGCAGGTTTATATTCTATTTTGTTTTTCTACGCCGCCTGCTGGCCACGGTTGCTCCCGCTCTCTGTGCCCCCTACGCTGGACGCCCTTTTCCAGGAGCTGCCTGCATGACCGCGAGCGACCGTCCCGGCAACGCCACCCTGTTGCTGCTGGCCAGCCTGTATTGCGCCCAGGGCCTGCCGTCCGGCCTGGTGGCCCATTCGCTGCCGGTGCTGTTGCGCCAGCACGGCGTCGACCTGGGCCTGATCGGCCTGTTCAAGCTGCTGGCCCTGCCTTGGTTGTTCAAGGTGCTGTGGGCGCCGTGGATCGACCGGATTGGCTCGGCGCGCCTGGGCCATCACCGCGGCTGGATCCTGCCGCTGCAGGCCACGGTGATCCTCTGTCTCGGCGGCCTGGCGCTGCTCGCCCCGCAGGCGCTGTTCGGCCAGGCGATCTGGTTGCTGCTGGGGCTGCTGCTGATCATCAACCTGGCCGCCGCCAGCCAGGACGTGGCCACCGATGGGCTGACCGTGCGCTTGCTGCCAGCGCGCTGGCGCGGCCTGGGCAACAGCCTGCAGGTGGGCGGCTACAAGGTCGGCATGCTGGCCAGTGGCAGCGGCCTGCTGCTGTTGATCGACCCGCTGGGCTGGAACCTGTCCATCGCCCTGCTGGCCTTGATTCTGGTGCTGCTGACCCTGCCGATCTGGCGCTTTCGCGAGAACCAGCAGCTGCCGCGCCACGAGGCCCTGGCCGAGCCGGCCGGCCCCGGCCTGCTATTGCGCCACTATCGTGGCCTGCTGGCACAGCCGGGCATGCTCGCCTGGCTGCTGGTGGTGCTGACCTTCAAGCTCGGCGATGCTCTGGGCTCGCCGATGATCAAGCCGATGTTGGTCGATCAGGGCTGGGACACCACGGCCCTGGGCCAGCTGACCCTGATCGGCAGCCTTGCCGGCATCGGCGGCGCGCTGCTTGGCGGCCTGCTGTATGCACGCCTGGGCGCCCTGCGCTCGCTGCTGGGCTTCGGCGCCCTGCAGGCGCTGGGCATCGCCGGTATGGCGCTGCTGGTGGGGCGTGGCGGCGACACCGGACTGGTCTATGCCCTGTGCCTGTTCGAACAGGTGGCCGACGGCATGTCCACGGTGGCCCTGTTCGCCGTGATGATGAGCCAGTGCCGCCCTGAGCACGAAGGCGCGGACTTCACCCTGCAGGCCAGTACCCAGCTGCTGCTGGCCGGCCTGGTCGGCGCCTGCAGCGGAGTGCTGGCCAAGCTGCTCGGCTATCCGGCGTTGTTCGTCGGCGCCGGGCTGCTGGCGGCGGCGATGCTGGCGCTGGTGCTGGGCTATTTCCTGCGGGCCAGGCCTGCGGCGGTCTGAGCACGGCGCCGGCCCCACGCGGATTGCACCCGCCCTACGAGGAGCAGCTGATTTCCAGGTGCTTGCCCCATTCCGGCGGGCGCTCGGTGTAGCGCTGCATCCCTGGCTGTTCTGTGAAGGGCCGACTGAGCACCGCGTGCAGCTCGCGCACCGGGCCGTAGTCGCCCTGCTGGGCGGCCTCGATGGCCTGCTGCGCCAGGTAGTTGCGCAGCACGTAGAGCGGATTGACCGCGTGCATGCGCGCCTGGCGCTCGGCCTGGCTGCCGCCCTCCTGGCTGACCCGCGCCAGGTAGTCGCTACCCCACTGATCGAAGCCGGCCAGGTCGACGAAGTCGTCGCGCACCACGCGCAGGGCCTCGGCCGGGGCCTGCTCGCCGAGGCGGCGGAAGAACAGCGAGTAATCCACCGCACCGCCCTGCATCAGCTGCAGCAGGCGCTCGACCAGCGCCTGGTCGCCGTCATCGGCGGTGGTCAGGCCCAGGCGTTTGCGCATCAGGTCGAGGTAGTGCGCCTGGTACAGCGGCAGGAACAGCTCCAGGCTCTCGCGCAGCTGCTCGACCTCGACCTGCGGCGTTAGCGCCTGGCCCAAGGCGGCCAGGTTCCAGTGGGCGATCGGCACCTGGTTGCTGAAGCTGTAGCGGCCCGTGTCGTCGGAGTGGTTGCAGATGTGCTTGGCGTCGAAGTCGTCGAGGAAGGCGTAGGGGCCGTAGTCGAAGGTGATGCCGAGGATCGACATGTTGTCGCTGTTCATCACCCCGTGGCAGAAGCCATAGGCCTGCCACTGGGCGATCAGCGCGGCGTTGCGCTCGACCACTTCGCGGAACATCGCCGCCCAGGGATTCGCCGCCGCCAGGCACTCGGGGAAATGGCAGGCCAGCACATGCTCGCCCAGCTCCCGCAGACGCTCGTGCTGGTTGCTGTAGTAGAAGTACTCGAAGTGGCCGTAGCGCACGTGGCTGGGCGCCAGGCGCAGGAGCATGGCGGCGCTTTCCTGCTTCTCGCGCCACACCGGGGTGCTCGAGCCGGTGACGCACAGCGCGCGGCTGGTGGGGATGCCGAGGGCATGCAGGTATTCGCTGGCGAGGAACTCGCGGATCGAGCTGCGCAACACCGCGCGGCCGTCGCCCATGCGCGACCAGGGCGTCTGCCCGGCACCCTTGAGATGCAGATCCCAGTACTCGCCGGCAGCGTTGACCACTTCGCCCAGCAGCAGGCCGCGGCCATCGCCCAGGCGCGGGTTGTAGCTGCCGAACTGGTGCCCGGAATAGACCATGGCGCGCGGCTCGGCATCGCTCCACAGCTTGTGCCCGGCGAAGATCTCGGCAAATACCTGGCTGTCGGCTTCGGCCGGGTCGAGGTCGAGCAGGGCCATGGCGCTGGGGCTGGCCACCACCAGGCGCGGCTCGGCGATGGGTTCGGGCAGCACGGCGGTGGAGAAGGCATCGCCCAGGCGGGCGTAGCGGTTGTCGAATTGCAGCTCGGAAAGCGACTTCACGGCCAGGCTCCGGCCGGGCGGCAGATGCCCGGCGTTGATAGGCGAATCGGGCCGGCAGCGCCGGCCCTGGCTGAACCACTCAGCGTGGGTTGATCGACGGTGGCGTGCCCGGCTTGGCCGGCGGCAGTTGCTGCTGCGCATCGGCGGCCGCGGTGGCGGCGACCATTTGCCCGGTGGTCAGGTTGAGCTCATCGCCATGCAGGTTCTTGATCATCACGTCGACCTGGTTGAAGGCCATTTCCACATTGTTCTCGCGGAAGCTCAAGGCGATGCGGGTGAGGATCTCGTCCGTCGAGGCGTTGCGGTCGCCCAGCTCGCGCACGTGGAAGCGCAGCTCGTAGTCGAAGGTGCTGGCGCTGATGCTGAGGAAGTACAGCACCGGCTCCGGGTCGCGCAGCACCCGGCTGTTCTCGTTGGCGGCCTGCAGCATCAGCTTGCGCGCCAGGGCCAGGTCGGTCTCGTAGGCCACGCCGATACGGATGATGACCCGGGTGACCGTGTCGTTGAGCGACCAGTTGATCAGTTGGTCGGTGACGAAGGTCTTGTTCGGGACAATGATTTCCTTGCGGTCGAAGTCGGTGATGGTGGTGGCGCGGATGCGGATGCGGCTGACCGTGCCGGACAGGTTGCCGATGGTCACCACGTCGCCGATACGCGCCGGGCGTTCGAACAGGATGATCAGGCCGGAAATGAAGTTGGCGAAGATCTCCTGCATGCCGAAGCCGATACCCACCGACAGCGCGGCGACCAGCCACTGCAGCTTGTCCCAGCTGACGCCGAGCACCGACAGGGTCATGACGAAGCCGATGCCGCTGATGGCATAGGACAGCAGGGTGGTGGTGGCGTAGGCCGTGCCCTGGGCCAGGGACAGCCGCGACAGCACCAGCACCTCGAGCAGGCCGGGCAGGTTGCTGGCCAGGGCCACGGTGATGGCGATGATCACCAGCCCGCCGAGCAGGTCGAGCAGGCTGAGCGGCACCATGGTCGCGGCGTCTCCGGCCCCGCTGCTGTATTGGTAGAGGGTGATGTTGTCCAGGTAGGTGAACACGCTGAGCAGATCGGCCCAGACCCAGTACAGGCAGATGATGAAGCCGCTGAGCAGGGCCAGGCGGATCAGGCGCAGGGACTGCTGGTTGACCTGGTCGATGTCCAGGGTCGGCTCCTCGACGGCCGGTTCGTTGCCTTCCGGGCCTTCCTTGGGCTGGCTCTGGCGCTTGGCCAGGGCACGGGCATAGGCCAGGCGCCGCGCGGCCACGGCCAGGCCGCGCTCGAAGGCGGCTTCCAGCACCAGCCAGAAAATCAGCAGGTAGAGGGTGTCGATCAGGCGGTCGGTGAGTTTCAGGGCGGTGTAGTAGTAACCGAAGCCCACGGCGATCATCAGGCCGACCGGCAGGGCGGTGAAGGCCAGGCCGATCAGCATGCGGAACGGCGAGGCATGCTCGCGCAACGGGCCGGACAGCAGCAGCTTGCTCAGCAGCCAGGTCATCAGGCCGAAGCAGGCCAGTACCACGAACACGCCGATCACGTCCTCGGCCAGGGCGGCCGGCTGGTGCTCGGCGACGGTGACCACGGCCACCAGGGCCATCACCACCAGGCCGAGGCGGCGTATCTGGGTGCTGAGAAAGGCCACTTGTGGGCGCGCCCAGCGGAAGTGCAGCTCACCCACGCCGGCAGGCGAGAGGATGCGGTAGAGGGTGTAGAACACCAGCCAGGTCTGCGCCATTTCCAGCAGGGCACTGCCCAGGGTGGCGTTCTGGCCACGGGCGTCGATCAGCAGGGCCACGCCGCACAGGGTCAGGAACAGGGTCACCGGCAGGGCCAGCAGCACGTTGATCAACAGCGCCAGCGGGGTGTGCAGCTGACTGTCGAGCTTATAGTGGCCGATGTCCTGGTGCAGGGCGCCGAGCTTGGTGTACAGCCAGCTGCGCCGCCACAACAGGGCGCCGATCAGCAGAGCCAGGGGGATGAACAGCCAGGGGCGGTCGACCAGGCCTGCGCCCAGCTCATGCACGGCCGAGCCCCAGGGCACGGCATCCAGCTGGGCCTTGAGGAAGGTCGGGGTCTGGCGCAGCCAGCCGAGATCCAGCGGCTTGTTGCTGGGAATCCAGAACATCTGTTCTTCGAGGGTGGCGCGCAGGGCGGAGGCCGTGCCCTGCAGCTGCTTCTGATTGAGCTGCAGGGTGATCGACTCGTTGAGCGCGGCGCTCATTTCGCGGTTGAGGCGCTCGAGCAGTTCCTTGCGGGTATCGACCAGGCTGGCCAGATCCTTGCGCAGGGTGTCGCTGATCTGCTCGGGCGGCAGCTTGGCGAGGATCTGCTCGATGTATTGCTCGGGGTTCTTCAGCTGGTCGCGCTGCTGGTTGATCTCGAACTGGTACAGGCGGATATCGGCGATGGCGTCGGCCAGGTTGGAGTCCAGGCTGATCTTCGGCAGGGCCTGCTTCTGCTGGTAGAGAATCTTGGCCAGCAGCATGCTGCCCTGCAGCACCTCGATCTGCTCGCTGAGCGCCTGGCTGCTCTGGTTGACGCTGTCGAGCTGCTGCTTGGTCTCGAGGTTCTTGCGGGTCAGCGAGTTGAGCCGCTCGGTGGTGCGCAGCAGGTAGTCGGAGAGGGTCAGGTTGGCCTGGTTCTCCTTGGCCAGCAGGCTGTCCGGGTCGGCCTTCTCCGCCTCGCGGGAGAGTTCGGCGACGGTCTGCTCGGACTGTGCGCGGCGCTTCTCGTTGATCAGGTTCTGCAGTTGCAGGTTTTCCTGCTCCATGCGGCGGATGCGCTCGCTGAGCAGATCATGGCGGCTGTTGCCGAGATCCTGCAGCAGGCTGTTGGCGGCCAGCTCCTGGCGGCGCAGCTCGCTTTGCGCCTGCAGGGCGGCCAGTTCGGCATTCAGCAGGTCGCGCTGCTCGGCGCTGAGCGGCTTGCCGGAATCCTTGCCGGCCTTGAGCAGCGCGTTGATCTGCATGACACGGGTCTGGTTGCTGCTGATCTCGGCCTGGGCGCGCTCGGGGCGGGTCTGCGAGGTGATGATCAGGCTGTTGGCGTCGGCCAGTTGCTGCTGCCAGGTGCTGAGCTGACCGTTGTGCTCGCTGAGCAGGGTTTCCAGCTGTTCCTCGCTGGACTTGGCGTAGCGCTCGGCGGTGTTCGCCGGCTGGCTGGCGTTGAGCCGTTCGAGGTCGCGCTGGGCTTCGCTGATCAGGCGTGGCGCGTCACGCAGCTGGCGCTTGAGCTCGACCAGGCGCTGCTGGCTGTCGTCGCGCTGGGCGAGGAAGTCGAGGGTCTGCTCGAGCTTCAGCTTCAGGGCGTTTTGCTCGGCTTCCGGTAGCTTGCGGTCGGCCAGGCCGTCGAGGCTGGTCTGGACGCTCTTGGCATCCGGGGCTTCGGCGGCCTGCAGCGGCGCGATGGAAAGGCTCAGGCCAAGGAGGGCGGCAGTCAGGAGTGGGCGCAGGAAAGACATGGTCGCGTTCGGCGGCTCGTGGAAATAGTGCGGCTAATGATATGCCAGAGGCACGCCCCATGGGGTGACGTGTCCCTGGCTTCGCAAAGCGAGGTTGGATCGGCGGATGTGACAGTAGTGCCGTGGACTAGAGGAACAGGCCCGGCTTGGCCTGCCCTTCGGGGAATTTGACGCCGACCTTGCGGATCTTGTTCCCGTCCATCACTGCCACCGTCCAGGTCAGGCCGTTCCATTCCACCTGGTCGCCGACGATCGGCTGGCCGCCGATTTGATGAGCGATGAAGCGGCCCAGGTGCAGCTGGCCCTCGGCGCCTTCCAGCTTGAGACCGTAGAGCGCGGCCACGGCGCTGAGCTGGGCGTCGCCTTCGAGCACGAAGTCGCCGAAGAAGCGCAGGTCGAGGCCGCGCTGCGGAGCCTGGCTGAACAGCTTGCCGAGGCTCGGCAGGTCGTGCTCGTGGCCGATCACGCAGAGAATGTCGGCGGCTTCCAGGCGGGTACTGCCGGACGGGTGCAGCAGTTCGGTGCCGCGGAACAGCGCGGCGACGCGGGTACCCTCGGGCATCTTCAGCTCGCGCAGCGGCGCGCCGATGCACCATTTCTCCGCACCCAGGCGGTAGATGAACAGCTCCCACTCGCTGGTCGGGTGCACTTCCAGGCCGGCGCGTGAGATCGGCGCCGGCTCCGGCGGTACGGTGACGCGCAGCAGCTTGGCTGCCCAGGGCAGGCTGGCGCCCTGCAGCAGCAGGGAGACCAGGACGATGAAGAAGGCCAGGTTGAAGTACAGCTGGGCATGTTCCAGGCCGGCCATCATCGGGAACACGGCGAGAATGATCGGCACCGCGCCGCGCAGGCCGACCCAGGCGATGAAGGCCTTCTCGCGGTCGTGGAAGGCGCGGAACGGCATCAGGCCGAGCATCACCGACAGCGGCCGGGCGAACAGGATCATCCACAGCGCCAGGCCGAGGGCCGGCAGGGCGATGGGCAGCAAGTCGTGCGGGGTCACCAGCAGGCCGAGCACCAGGAACATGCCGATCTGCGCCAGCCAGGCCATGCCGTCGAGCATGTGCAGGATGCTGTGGCGCGAGCGGATCGGCCGGTTGCCCAGCACCAGGCCGCACAGGTACACGGCGAGGATTCCGCTGCCGTGCAGGGCGTTGGTCAGGGCGAACACCAGCAGGCCGCCGCTGACCACCAGCAGGGGATACAGACCATTGGGCAGGCTGACCCGGTTGATCAGCTGCAGCAGCACCCAGCCGCCGCCGAGGCCGAGCAGGGCGCCGATACCGAATTCGCTGAGCAGGTGGCCGAGGAAGGCGATGCTGATGTCGCTCTGGCCCTTGGCGAGCATGTCGATCAGGGTCACGGTGAGGAACACGGCCATCGGGTCGTTGCTGCCCGATTCGATTTCCAGGGTCGCCGTGACCCGTTCGTTGAGGCCCTTGCCGCCGAGCAGGGAGAACACCGCGGCGGCGTCGGTGGAGCCGACGATGGCGCCGATCAGCAGGCCCTGCAGGATGTTCAGGTTGAACAGCCAGGCGGCGGCCATGCCGGTCAGCCCGGTGGTGATCAGCACGCCCAGGGTGGCCAGCGATAGCGCCGGCCACAGGGCCACGCGGAAGCTCGATACCCGTGTGCGCAAACCGCCGTCGAGGAGGATGATGGCCAGCGCCAGGTTGCCCACCAGGTAGGCCAGCGGGTAGTTGCTGAAGCCGATGCCGCCGGGGCCGTCGATACCGGCGACCATGCCCACGGCGAGGATGATCACCAGGATCGGGATGCCCAGGCGCGAGGACACCGAGCTCACCAGGATGCTCGCGCCCACCAGCAATGCGCCGATCAGGAACAGGCTATTGATGGTGCTGGCGTCCAAGGGCGTACTCCGGGCGGAAGGCGAGGGGTGACGCTCTAGGTTCTGTTCACGGGCGGCGCTGGCCGCACTGCTGCGTCAACAGATCCTAAGCAGAGATCATGCCGGATAATAACCTGCCGCTTCGCCATCCTGTCAAAAGGAAACGGCCTCTGAATGGGCGCTGTTCTTCTCGCAAATCAGCGGCTTAGCTGCGTGGCCAGAGTTGCGCCAGCGGTCAGATGGGTTTCCTCCGGGCAAAAAAAGCCCCGCATGTGCGCGGGGCGGAAAAAGCTGAAGCGTCGAATCAGAACCAGGCGTCCTGCATGCCCAGGCAGGTGTCGTCACGGGCTTCGAGGATGGCCAGGTCGTGGTGGCAGCTCGGCACTTCCCAGGTCAGGAAGTAGCGCGCGGCCTGCAGCTTGCCCTGGTAGAAGTCGGCATCGGCGGCATTGCCACGGGCCAGGCCTTCGGCGGCGCGGATTGCCTGCTCCAGCCAGCGCCAGCCGATCACCGCGTGGCCGAATACCTTGAGGTACAGCGCCGAGTTGGCCAGGCCCTGGTTGACCTTGCCGGCCATCAGGTCGCCGAGCAGGGCCAGGGTCACGGTGCCGAGGCGGTTGACCAGCTGTTCCAGCGGCTGGCGCAGGGCGTTCAGCGACTCGTGCTGGCTGGCGCGCTGGCAGGTGCCCTGGATCAGGGCCATCAGCTGCTTGAGTGCGGCGCCGCCGTTCATCGACACCTTGCGCCCGAGCAGGTCGAGCGACTGGATGCCGTGGGTGCCTTCG
The DNA here is from genome assembly GCF_014490745.1 of Pseudomonas alcaligenes. Classification (NCBI taxonomy): domain Bacteria; kingdom Pseudomonadati; phylum Pseudomonadota; class Gammaproteobacteria; order Pseudomonadales; family Pseudomonadaceae; genus Aquipseudomonas; species Aquipseudomonas alcaligenes. The sequence continues at coordinate 529,440 of NZ_LZEU01000001.1, forward strand.
TGGATCGGGTTGAGGCGGTTGTCGCGGTAGTACTGCTCCACCGGGTATTCGCGGGTGTAGCCGTGGCCGCCGAGTACCTGGATGGCCAGTTCGTTGGCCTTGAGGCAGAACTCCGACGGCCAGGATTTGACGATCGGGGTGAGCAGGTCGAGCAGCTCCAGGGCCTTCTTGCGCTCGTCCTCGCTCGGCAGGCTGTGGGTATCGTCGAACAGCCGCGCGGCGTACAGGCCGAGGTCGAAGGCGCCTTCGACATAGGCCTTCTGGGTCAGCAGCATGCGCCGCACGTCAGCGTGCTCGACGATGGAGATCTGCGGGCTGGTCGGATCCTTGCCGTCGGCGTGGCGGCCCTGCGGGCGGTTGCGCGCATAGTCCAGCGAGTACAGGTAGCCGGCGTAGCCGAGCATGATGGCGCCCATGCCGACGCCGATGCGCGCCTCGTTCATCATCTGGAACATGTAGCTCAGGCCATGATGTGGCTTGCCTACCAGATAACCGACGCAGTCGCCGTTATCGCCGAAGTTCAGTGCGGTGGAGGTGGTGCCGCGCCAGCCCATCTTGTGGAACAGGCCGGCCAGGGTCACGTCGTTGCGCTTGCCCAGCGAGCCGTCGTCATTGACCAGGAACTTGGGAACGATGAACAGGCTGATGCCCTTCACCCCGGGTGGCGCGTCCGGCAGCTTGGCCAGCACCATGTGCACGATGTTCTCCGAGATCGGCTGGTCACCGCCGGAGATGAAGATCTTGTTGCCCTTGATCCGGTAGCTGCCATCGGCATGCGGCTCGGCCTTGGTGCGGATGTCCGACAGCGAGGAGCCGGCATGCGGCTCGGTCAGGCCCATGGTGCCGAAGAAGCGACCGTCGATGATCGGCTGCAGGAAGCGCTGCTGCTGTTCGGCACTGCCGAAGGACTCGATCAGGTTGGCCACGCCCATGGTCAGCATCGAGTAGGAGCTGGTGGCGCAGTTGGCCGACTGGAAGTGGGCGAAGCAGGCCTGCGACAGCAGGTGCGGCAGCTGCATGCCGCCGGCCTCGAAGTCGCGGGTAGCGTTGAGGAAGCCGGCTTCGTGGAAGGCGCGCAGGGCCGGTTCGACTTCCGGGATCAGCACGGCGGCGCCGTCCACGTACTGCGGTTCGTGCTCGTCGTTCTTGCGGTTGTGCGGGGCGAACAGCTCCTCGGCGATGCCACGGGCGGTGGCGATGGCGGCGTCGAAGGTCTCGCGATTATGGTCGGCGAAGCGCTCGCGCTGGGTCAGGGCTTCGGCGTCCAGCACTTCGTAGAGCTCGAAGGCCAGGTTGCGGGAGCTGAGCAGGGACTCGGACATGGACATGCCTCCTTTGAGATGGCCGGAGTCTAGTTCGGTGAATAAAGGCTGCCTAGCAACATCCATAAGCGTGATAAAGCCGCCAAACCTGCACGTTTCTGCCGCGCCGTCGCCTGTGCCCGACCTACGGCTGGCCGCCTGGTTCGGGCTACAATTCGCGCCTCGCGAGGAATCATCACCATGAACTACCGTCACGCCTTCCATGCCGGCAACCATGCCGACGTGCTCAAGCACATCACCCTGAGCCGCATCATCGCCCTGCTGTCGCGCAAGGAAGCGCCGTTCGTCTGCATCGATAGCCATGCCGGGGTCGGCCTCTACGACCTCAAGGGAGACGAGGCCAGCCGCACCGGTGAATGGCTGGAAGGCATCGCCCGCCTGTGGGATGCCGCCGATCTGCCGGAGGCGACTGCCGACTACTTCGGCGTGCTGCACGCCCTCAACCCGGACGATGAGCTGCGCTACTACCCCGGCTCGCCGGAGCTGGCGCGCCAGCTGACGCGCATGCAGGATCGCGTGCTGCTCAACGAGAAGCACCCGCAAGACGGCCAGCTGCTGAAAGACAACATGAAGGGCGACCGCCGCGTGGCCGTGCACCTGGGCGAGGGCTGGCACGTGCCGCGCGCCCTGCTGCCGGTGGCGGAGAAGCGCGCCCTGCTGCTGATCGACCCGCCGTTCGAGAAGGCCGACGAGCTGCAGCGCTGCGTCACCGCGCTGGACGAGGCCATCGGCCGCATGCGTCAGACCGTGGTGGCCATCTGGTACCCGATCAAGGACGAGCGCCAGCTCAAGCGCTTCTACCAGGATCTGGGCAAATCCAGTGCACCCAAGCTGCTGCGCGTCGAGCTGTTCGTGCATGCCGCCGACGACGCCAACCGCCTGGCCGGCTCCGGCCTGGTCATCGCCAACCCGCCATGGGGCCTGGAAGACGAGCTCAAGCAGCTGCTGCCGTGGCTGGCCGACAAGCTGGCGCAGAGCCAGGGCAGCTTCCGTCTGGACTGGCTGATCGCCGAGTAAGGCGCAGGCCTCAGCTGCCGGCCGGCTCGGCTCGATCGCTGCTGGCCTGCTGCTGCAGCCGCCCGGCCAGTTCGGCCAGGTGCCGTTGCTGTTCGTCCAGCTGCCCCAGTACGGCGTCCGTCTGGTTCGCCGGCGGGCTGAACTGGGCGGCCTGTCGGGCCAGCTCCTGCAGTAGCCCGCACAGCTGCCCGGCACTCGTCTGGGCGGCGGCCTGTTGCTCGGCGAGAGTTTCCAGCTGGGCGCCGATCTGCCGGCTGGCCTCATCCATACCCTGTTGATCGAGTCGGGCCAGCTGCCCGGCCTGCGCCGCCGTGCGCTGCAGGGCCTCGAGCATGCCGGCGACCGTGCTGCGGATGGCCTGGGAGAAGTCGGTGGAGCGGCTGGACAGGGCGCGCACCTCGTCGGCGACCACGGCGAAGCCACGCCCGCTGTCACCGGCCCGCGCCGCTTCGATGGCGGCATTCAGGGCCAGCAGATTGGTCTGCTTGGCGATGGCGTCCATGTCGTCGGTGGCGCGCAGGATGGTTTCGCCCTGCTGGGTGATGGCCAGCATCTGCCCGGCCAGTTCGCCGGCCTGGTCGCGGGTCTGCTGCAGGTCGGCGGCCAGGCCGGCAAGGGCCTGGCTGCTGTCCGTCGTGCTGGCGGCGGCGGGAGGCAGGAGCTGCTGGGCGCTGTGGCCGTACTCTGCAATCTGCTCGTGCAGGGCCTGCCACTGCTGGCCCTGGGCGCTGGCCTGCGCGTCCAGCTGCTGGCGCAGGCGGGCGAGCAGGGCCAGGTGCTGCTCATTGTGGGTGGCGAGTTCGGCGGCCAGTGCCGCGATCCAGGGTGCCGGCTCGGCTACCACGGCGCGTGGCTGCATCAGCGCCCGCCAGTGGGTGGCAGTGGCCAGCGCCGGCAGCACGCCGAGGCTCAGGCTGGCGCCGGCGAACAGGCAGATCCACAACGGCATGCCCAGCCAGGCGGCGGCGCCGGCCAGCAGCCAGGGGGCGATCTGCAGGGCCAGGGCGGCAGCGCTGAAGGCTTTCGGCGGAATCTCGTGGAGGTCGGAAAAGCGCGGGTTGTGCATGGCTGGCCGGGTCTACTGCTTAGGGGCGAACGGGCACGGTTCGCAGAGTTTAGGTCGCTTTGCGTAGGGCGGGTGTAACCCGCGAGTTGCGGTCACGCGGGTTGCACCCGCCCTACGGTGACGGCTTATTTTCCGCGTTGACGCGGGTCGACGTAATAGCTCAGCTGTTCGCGCGGGTTGAGGTAGTCCAGGGCTTCGGCCGGCAGCTGCGAGCGGCGCAGGCTGCGGGCGATGGCCAGCTGCGGCTCCTGTTCGAGGTTGACGATCAGCGCCTCGCTTTTCGGGATCTTCGGTTCGTAGAGGATCAATGTCGGCTTCAGCGGCAGGCTCGGGTGCATGCCCAGCACCAGGGCATAGCGCTCGTCCTCCAGCTGCACCAGGCTGCCTGGCGGGTAGACGCCCATGCTGCGGATAAAGGCCTTCAGCGCCACCTCGTCGAAGCGCTCGCGGTGCTGTTTGAACATCAGCGCCAGGGCTTCGTGGGGGCTCAGTGCCTCGCGCGGGTTGAGCGGGTTGCACAGGTTGTCGAAGTGGTTGGCGATGCTCACCACCCGGCTCAGGCGGCCGATGGCCGCTTCGTGCAGGCCGCGCGGGTAGCCGCTGCCGTCGCAGTGTTCGTGGTGCTCGTGGATGATCCGCAGCACTTCGTCGTCGAGCATCAGCTGCTGGCCGCGGCGCAGGCCGAACTCGGTGTGCAGCTGGAACAGCTGCTGCTCGGGGCGGCTTAGCGGCTCGGCCTTGAGCAGTACCTTGCTCGGCACTTCCAGCTTGCCGATGTCGTGCAGCAGCGCGCCGAGGCCCAGGCTGTGGCAGGCCTCGCTGTCATAGCCGAGCTGGCGACCGAGCATCACTGCCAGCACGGTGACGTTCAGCGGGTGTACGTAGGCGTCGTCGGCGGCCTTGCCGTTGATGCTGTGCAGGGCCGCGCCGTCCTCGCCGAGTAGCGCTGCCACCAGCTCGCGCACCACCTCGCCGGCCAGCTTGAGGGCGTCTTCCGGCTGGTTGCGCAGGGTCTGATTGAGGGTTTTGACCCGCTGGCTGGCCTGCACGAAGGTGCGGTCGACCTCGGCCAGGCGTTTGCGCAGGGCGCCGAGCTTGGCGGCGCGGGCCTGACGGGCGACTTCCGCGGGATCGGGCTTGGCCACTTCGACAGGCGCCGGGGCCTCGTCGGCAGCCAGCTCCAGCGGTGCGCAGTCGCTGCGCGCCGGGTCATAGCGCAGGCGTTGCAGGCCGAGCTTGCGCAGGGCCTGGAGCTGGGTTTCGTCCTTGATCTTGAAGCTGCTGAAGGTGAAATCATGCTCCCACCAGCCCAGGTCGAGCTGGATATACAGGCCGATGCACAGTTGCTCGGGGACGATGTAGACGGCGGGGGCGGCAGGCATGCTGGTATCGAGGACTGCTGGCTATTTGCTGGCAGTCTAGCGTTTTGCGCCGGGCCTGGCAGCCATCAGCCGCGCGCCAGTTCCTGTTCGACCTCGGCGGCCCAGGCCAGCCACGACTGCTCGCCAAGAATGCCGCGGCGCAGGGTCAGGTAGGGCAGGCGCAGGGCCGTGCGTTGCTCGGCGGGCAGGGCGTGGTAGTCGCGCTCGATACTGAGCAGGCTGTCCAGGGTCTTGCGGTGTACGGCCACGTGGCGAGCCATCTCCTCGCGCAGGTTGTCCGGCGAGGTGTGCGCGCCGGCGTAGAGTTTCACCAGCAGGGCATCGTTGATCCGGTTCGGCTGCACCGGCTCGGCCAGCCAGCGCTGCAGCTCGGCATGGCCGGCCGGGGTGAGGCGGTGGATCTTCTTGTCCGGGCGGGTGTCCTGGGCCTGTTCCTCATACTCCAGCCAGCCGGCGGCGTTGAGCTTCTTCAGCTCCTGGTAGACCTGCTGGTGCTTGGCGTTCCAGAAATAGCCGAGACCATCCTTGAACCGCTTGAGCAGGTCGTAGCCGCTGCCGGGCTGGCTTTCCAGAAGGATTAGGATGGCGTGTTTGAGCGACATGGGCGGGGTTCACAGGCCGAGGGGCGATGCGCCGCAGTATACGGATTATGCAAAAAGTTGCATGGTCTGCAGCTGCTATCTACTATGCAAAAACTTGCATAACAAGAACAACGCAGGAGACCCCCATGAAACGCACTGGTACCCGCTTGCGCTCGCGCCTGCTTCGCGACGACTACGACGCCATCATCATCGGCTCCGGCATCGGCGGCCTGACCACCGCCGCCCTGCTGAGCAAGCTGGGCAAGCGCGTGTGCGTGCTGGAGCAGCACTACACCGCCGGCGGCTACACCCACAGCTACGAACGCGAAGGCTACGAGTGGGACGTGGGCGTGCACTACATCGGCGAGGTGCACAAACCCTGGTCGGCGATCCGCCGCATCTTCGATGTGATCAGCGACGGCAAGATTGCATGGGCGCCGATGGACGCCCACTACGACCGCATCGTCATTGGCGACAAGACCTACGACTATGTGGCCGGGCGCGAGGAGTTCAAGGCCGAGATCAAGCCGCACTTCCCCGGCGAGGAGGCGGCGATCGACCGCTACGTCGAGCTGCTCAGCGAAGTCAGCGCGCGGGTGCCACGCTTCTTCGCCGGCCAGGCCCTGCCGCGCTCGCTCGGCATGCTCTACGCCAAGCTGCGCCGCCTGTGGCTGCCGACCTATTTCTTCAAGACCACCCGCGAAGTGCTGGAAGGCCTGACCCAGAATCAGGAGCTGATCGGCGTGCTCACCGCCCAGTGGGGCGACTACGGTCTGCCGCCGTCCGAAGCGGCCTTCGTCATGCACGCCATGGTCGCCAAGCACTACATCACTGGCGGCAACTACCCGGTGGGCGGTGCCATCAAGATTTCCGAAAACATCATCCCGCTGATCGAGGCGGCTGGCGGCCAGGTGTTCACCTATGCCGGGGTCGACAAGATTCTGGTGGAGAATGGCCGCGCGGTCGGCGTGCGCATGCAGAAGGATGGCCTGGAAATCCGCGCACCGCAGATCGTCAGCTGCGCCGGCCTGGTACCGACCTATACCCGCCTGCTCGATCCGGCGGTGGCCAACGAGCATGGCCTGCTGGCGCCGCTGCAGAAGGTCAAGCTGTCGGCCGCCACCCTGTGCCTGTACGCCGGCTTCAAGGGCAGCGCCGCCGAGCTGGGCTTGCCCAAGACCAACTACTGGGTCTACCCGGGCCATGATCACGACCACAATGTCAGCAGCTTCATGGCCGGGCAGAACCCGGCCATGCCGCTGATCTACATCAGCTTCCCCTCGGCCAAGGATCCGGCCTGGGATGCCCATTACCCGCACAAGGCCACGGTGGAAATCGTCGCGCCGACCCAGCCGCAGTGGTTCGCCCAGTGGAAGGGCACCACCTGGGGCAAGCGCGGCGCCGAGTACGAGGCGTTCAAGGCCCAGCTCACCGAACAGCTGCTGGAAACCCTCTACCAGCACCAACCGCAACTGCGCGGCGCCCTGGACTTCTGCGAGCTGGGCACGCCGCTGTCCACCGAGTGGTACCAGTGGAACGAGGAAGGCGAGATCTACGGCATCGACCACACGGTGCAACGCTTCGACCAGCACTGGATCCACAGCCAGACACCGATCAAGGGCCTCTACCTGACCGGCGCCGACACCGTCACCGCCGGAGTCGGCGGCGCATTGATGGCCGGCGTGCTGACCGCCACGCGGATGCTTGGCTGGCGCGGTTACCAGATTGGCAAGCTGCTGAAGAGCTGGAAGCCTGAGGAGAAGGCCGAGGCCGCGGAGCAGCCTCAGGCGTTATGAGTTAGTTGTAGGTTGGGGCAGTCTGCAGGCGCTGCTCCAACTTGAACACCGTGCCGGCCTAACCTGATACACGGCGCCGGAAAGGCTTGAACACCCTGCTGGCGAAAATGATTCGCCCGCGAAAGTGATTTAAGCTTGCGCGGAAATATCCCCCAACTGCCTGGGTTAGGCAGTTGGGGGATAAGAGATGACTAGAGTGAAGCGAGAGTTGGAGGGGCTGTGAAGTCAGATCGCGCTTGACTTGCTCTCTGCGGCCTTTATAAGTTCATCTTTTGAAGTGGGCGTGTTGAAGTTTGATATCCACATCTTCATGCCGTCCTTTATGTGGCTGCACGCCTCAATTGCCTCTTGATATAGCTCCAGCTTCACGAGGGTATATGCCCTGAGAAATACAAGCTCGTCAGTGTATGGCGTATGCGTTTCAGGCAGCTCTGCAATGCCCATGTTCACTGTTCGATATGCATCCTTGAATTTTCCAGCTCTAATTAAATATAAAGAGGCAAAGAAGATGTCCGCCTCCTCTTGGGCCTCGTCGATAAGCTCAAGGCGATCACCAATGGCTTGCTGATAGTCACCTAGTAAACTGTGTATATGGGATCTCTTGCGTAAAAGATCTCGATGCTCAGCGGAGTTCTTCTCTTCTAGCAGGATGTTGCAAAGAATGAGGGCCTCATCGTAATTTTTATTTTTGATGAGGGCGTCTAGCTTTTTGATATCGGTTAATTGATTCAATTTACTCTGTTGCCTCCGCAGCGTTGGGAAACACAACCCATCATGCAGGTGTTCCAGCTACCCCCCCATACATGTTGTCGGTTGGGGTCAGACATTGAGTCCTCACAGATTTGCTCGCAGTGTTTGACTTCGTCCTCACAGGGCTCTTCGTCGTCTTCAGAGCACCACTCAATAGCTTTGTCAGCTGCATGCCCAAGAGCTGTGCCTAGAGCGCCGCCGATTGCCACGCCAGCAGCTACTTCTGCAGGTGTAGCAAGAATATTCAGCCCGCCTGTTGCCGCATCAACAACCAAAGAGCCTCCAACTGCAACAGCTCCACCAGCCACGGCTCCAGTTGCCCCCCAAGATTCGGCGAGTTCCAGTCCAAATGGATCAATAAATCTCAGAGGATTTCCTGTGACATAGCCATAGGTATTCAGCCCGCCCCTTAGCCCAATCGGATCGCTCTCGACGTAGCGCCCGAGCTGCGGGTCGTAATCGCGGAAGTAGTTGTAAAGGAATTTTCCCGATTACCCGCTTGGGCGAGGTTATGCAGTCCTGACTTCGTTCAGCAGTTCGGGGTGGCGATCAAGCACCTTGAGCAGTTTCACCAGGGCCAGCGGAGGCTTGGTCTTGCCGTTCTCGTAACGCGAGAACGCATTGACGCCGCCGCCGAAAATTTCAGCTGCCTCACGTTGGTCGAGGGCGAGCTTCTTGCGGACGTTGGCGATGAAGTTCGGGTCGACGATCGAAGCATTCACCTGCTTGTTAAACCCCAGCATCGCTGCACTGACGCGGGCCGACTCACCTGCATCCAGAACCGTCTCGCCGCAGGCCGGGCAGAAGTCGCCGGTTACTGCCGGAATAGTGGTCGACTCGTTCTTGTAGGTGTACGGCAGGTCACGGGTGTCGTGCACCAGTTCCGCCGCTGCGCAGGATGGACATTTCATGTTCATAGCTCCTTGAAGGACACGATGAGCACATCATCAATGACCGTGAGTTTCAGGTAGACCTCTCCGGCTTCCGTGTCCGTCCGATACACGTCTTGCCAGACCGTGTGATCGGCGTGCGTGGTCATGCTCTTGTAGAAATCTGCCGGGGCCAGCGCCATGACAACGCCGACGATGCCCTCAAAGTCGAACCCCAACGCCGCCCCTCCAGTCAGGGCGGACATGGTGGAGCGCACTTTCCCAGCTTCGACCAAGGCTTTGACGGTCGTCAGCTTGCAGTGCGGAGTTCTTTTTTCCATATCGTTTACGCTAACCTATTAGGTTATATTTGGCAACTTGGTTAATGGAACTGTCCCATGGGATGTCTGTCCTCAGCGGTCGGAGCCTCGGGCCGCCGGATGCGTTTTGCTGTAAACGCCTTGCAGATCCGTGATGGTCACATGGGTGTAGATCTGGGTGCTCTCGATGCACAGGTGCCCGAGCATTTCCTGCACATACCGAATGTCCGCTCCATTGCGCAGCATGTGTGTCGCGGTGGCGTGGCGAAGGGCGTGGCAGGAGCCGCTCTTACCGATGCCGGAGCGGCGAATGCACCGGCCAACAAGCTCGGTCAGTTTGCTCTTCTGGATGCGCTTGCCTGTTCCTCCAAGAAAGAGCGCTTCACCGCTGGCCATTGTTGCCAGCTTGCTGCGGAGTTCGCTGAGATACCGCTCAATCGAATCGAGTGCCCGCTGTGCAATGGGAACCCGTCGATCCTGACTACCTTTCCCTTTGCGAACGGTGACGATCTGATGTTTGAAATCCACGTCCCGAATATCCAGCCCGGCCAACTCGGCTCGGCGTATACCGGTGGCGTAATAGACCTCCAGGATGGCCCGATCCCTTAGCCCCATCCGGCCGTTGATCGTCGTCTGATGCAGGATGGGCTCGATCTCTTCCTCGTCAGGGATCTGCTTGGGTATCTGCCTCGGTACCCTGGGCAACGGGAACCTAGCGTAGGGCTCCGACTGTAAGATGTCGTAGGCATGTAGGCGCTTGAGAAGGCCGGTCACCGCCATCAACCGCATGCGCTGGGTCGAGAGTTCCAATGGCTCGTGATCGCGACGCTTGCGGTAGCGATAAAGGTACTTGCGATAGCGCTCCAGCAAATCCAGATCGACCTGCGAAACATCGCAAATACCCTGCGGCTGGCACCAGAGCACGAACTGCTGCAGCAGCGCTGTCTTGGTGGTGGCCGTCGCATCACTTTGTCCGCGCGCCAGGCAGTCCTCGATGTAGAAGGACACACACCCTGACAGGCTGCTCGGATAATCAGTGTTCATGGCCACCTCCCTTGCTCTCCGGCAGCGCCAAGGCGTCCTTCAGCAAGCGCGACAGCTCCGCTGCTGGGTCATCCACCGACGAAGCAAAGCCGTTGCCGTCCAAGCCGAGAGGAAACAAAACCACGCGCACCTCGATACTGTTCTCAGCAAGCAGATGGGCGATCCGGCGAGCCTCATCCAGCTCGGGGCGAGAAGTGCCAAAGGCGATGTAGATCAGCTTGATCAAACTGTTCTGCAGGAGGTGCAGGTGCTCATCGTCAAAGCCGGCGAACCCCTGGATGGCCGCCACGTTTCTATGGCCGTGGTACCACCAGGTCAATGCCTCGATTGGGCTTTTGCAGAGAATCAACTCGGGAAACTCGAACAGCGCCGCCTGGTTGAAGAAGCCGCGATGCTCCAAATGCCAGTGCACGTGATAGGCCGAGTGTGCCGTCAGCTTGGGCGTGATCCGCCGCCCATAGCCACCGAGGATCTGCCCTTGCTGATCGAGCATTGGAAACAGCACTGCTCCACGAAACAGCTCGTGTCCCGACGTCCTTAGCAGCCCGACACGCTGCAAGGCACCTCTGATCATCTCCTCCTGCAGGCGGCTCATCTTGCGCAAATGATGACCCAGGGACCGGTCTGCAAAGCCCAGACGAAAGTGAGCCAAGAGATCGAGCCGATAGATACCTCGGCGTTGTAAAAAGGCTAGAGCCTTCGAGTGATTGCGCAGGGTTTCCGAGTAGTAGTCGAGCACCTGGTTGACCACCAGTCTGTCGGCCATGCCGTCGTTATAGGCGCAGCGAAGGATGGGGTAATGGATCAGCACATCCTGGTGCTGAATCTGATGGGGTTCGTACATAGCTAGTCCTCCCCATCTTCGAGGCCATGTTTTTTACGCATGGAGTCGCCGCGCATCTCGATCTTGTGTGCCCGGTGCACGATGCGATCCAAGATGGCATCTGCCAGCGTCGGCTCGTTGATGTACTCGTACCACTTGGTTGCTGGCAGCTGGGAGGCAATCAGGATCGCCCCGGCCCCAGTTCGGTCATCGACGAACTCCAACAGATCCTGCCGGCCGATATCAGAGAGCGGCGACATGCCCCAATCGTCGAGGATAAGTAGATGGCATTTCGCGAGCCTATTGCGAAAGCTGACAAGAGAACCGTCAGCCCTGGCAATTTCGGTTTCTTCCAGCAGGCGGCTGACCCGGTGATAGGCGACGGACCAGCCGCGTCGGATGGCCTGCATGCCGAAGGCGCAAGCCAACCAGGTTTTACCGACGCCGGTAGGCCCGGTAATGAGCAAATGCTGATGGCGCTCGATCCATTGGCACTGCCCGAGCGACAGCAGCTGTGCCTTATCCAGACCGCGCCGTGGCCTGTAGTCGATATCCTCCAGGCAGGCGTTGCGCATCTTTAACTTCGCCTGCGCCATAAGGCGTCGCTGCCGACGATTGTCACGATCATGGAACTCCGCCTCGACCAGCAGAGCAACGCGATCACTGAATGGCAGGCTCTGTGTGCTGGGACTTTCCAGCTGTGCAGTTAGGGCGCTGGCCATACCAAATAACTTCAGCGCTTGAAGCTGCTCGATTGTCTGCTGCTCATTCATGGCGGTTCTCCTCGGCGTAGTAGTCGGAGCCGCGTACATTGGCGTGGGGCGGGATCAGGACGGCAGCGGGATGCACGGGCCGGTGCAACTCATCCAGCCGGTGCTGCAGGATGGATCGCAGGCTCTTGATCGTTGGCGATTGGATGGCCAAGGCCCTCGCGCAAGCCGCCTCGACCCTGGCATTGCCGTAGTTCTTGGCCAGGTGCTGTAACTGCTGGCAGGCCTTGCTGCCGGCGACGGAAAAGTCAGCCTTACCCTGAAACTGCGCCTGCACGACCTCCGCGGTAGCCGTACCAAGACCACAAGCCCATTCGAGGTAGTGGTGCGCGGTCCGTGAGGCATAGGCTTGGTGAGCTTCTGGGCGGTGATTGGGGTTAGTTGACGCTTCCCCCGGTGTGTCGTCGCGAGGGTGAATAGCTACTCGCTTATTCAGGTGGAACAGGGCAATAGTCGAAGAGCTAATGCGGGCCTCTACCCGTTCTCCTACCAAGCGCCAGGGGACCGAGTAGGCGTGGTTCAGCACATAGACGTGGTAGTCCGGGCCAACCTTCTGAGCGGCCATCCACTCGCCGTACTCATAGGGGGTTGGTGGCAGTGTTTTCAGAGCAGGCTTATCCAGCTCCTGGAATCGCTCGAAGCGATTGCCGGGCAGGCGTTTGAAGGAACGCCGATTCAATTTCTCCAGCAGCTCAGCCAAAGCAGCGTTGATCTCTTCCAGGCTGAAAAACTGCCGTCGACGAAGAGGCATGGTCACCCACAGCGTGGCTAGCTTCACGCCGAGCTCTGCTTTGGATTTGTCCTGAGGTCTTCGTACCCGAGCTGGTACCACCACGAAACCGTAGTGCTCTGACAATTCCTGGTAGGTCTTGTTGATTACGGGCTCGCTGCCTGGAGTGATCACCGCGGACTTGAGATTGTCCGGGATCACCGTCATCGGTACACCACCGAAGAACTGGAACATCCGGTTGTGCGCCTCAATCCAGTCCGGTGACTTTTGGCTGGCACAGGCCCAGGCAAAAAGGTAGTTGGAACAGCCCAGTACGGCGACGAAGAGCTGGGCCTCGCGTTGCTTGCCGCGCACGGCGTCAAACCACGGAATAGTCTGGCCAGCGAAATCCACAAAGATGCAGTCGCCTGCGTAATGGATCTGCCGCATGGTGATGTCGATCTTGCTCAGGAACTCGCGGTAGTAGCAGGTGAACTGTGAGTAGGAGTAGGCCGCTGACTTGAGTTGATCGCGGTATTCCTCCCAGAGCTGGATCAAGGTCTGGTGTTTGGCCTGCATCAGTTTATGGATGGCCACCCAGTCCGGCATGACCTTGCCATTTTCCTGCTGCCGAACTCCGCGAAGGCAGGTTTTCAGTTGGCGATCGTCCATGTCCTGGACGGCTGCCCAGTCCCATTCGTTGGCTTGCGCGACAGACACGATCCTTTTGACGGTATTGATGGAAATGCTCGCCAGCCTGGCAATTTGTCGCTGACTCATGGTCGAGCAGCAGTGGAGATGCAACGCCTTACGGTAGGTTTGAACTTGCATGGCTGTACCCTCCGCGAGCCGGCTCCAGCCATCTGTAGGGCGCGCTGGGTCGGCATCGTTAGACGCAATCGAAAAAGGGATACAGCGAGGCCCCGAAGCCAGCGCCTGCGCACTGGCTCTCGTCTTGACAGGTTGGGCTTCGGGGATAAGACTGAAGACAGTCGGGCTTCATATCGACTGCCACAAAAGGCCTCTGGGATAGCCGTCCCGGGGGCTTTTTCTTATCCGCGCCTCACTGCGTTGGTTACGCGCACGGTAGTTAGCTCATCAGGGATCACCTCCTTGCTCACGATTGGGTGAAACGCCCAGCGCGGCACTGAAGCGCTGCTCGGCCAGATAGCGCGCAACGTCCTTCACCAACGCGTGCTTTCCACGCCGGTGCTCCAGGTTAAACAGAGGTACTGCGACGGTGTTTCGCATCCGCGACTGCCGGAAAGCCTCTTTCGACGTGTAGCCCAAAGCACGCAGCAGCTCATCCCCGCTCATTACAGGGCCGTAGCGGCCCAGCAAATCGCTCTCAAGGCTTTTGGCAAGCTCATCAACCAGCAGGGCTTTTTCTGCTTCGTCCATCGTGGCGGTTCCAAGTCGTGCGTATTAAAGCGTGACCTCGTGAAGTCTATTCCACGCCCTAGATAGCTGCATTTCGTCGCCTTATCGGAGAAAGTCTCAGAATTCGAAAATACTGGGACTACCTTTCTGCATGGATAGAGGGCTTTGCCAGTTATAACCCTGGTTCACTCCACGCAGTGTTAAATTCCTATCGCGTCGCTCTCTATGGAATATTTTCCGATATTGCCAGAGGCTGTGAGATCAATACGTAGCAAATACTATGTTGGCGTACTTCTTTGGCGCCTCGAAGCAAAACGAGTAGCTCAAATTCCTGCGGCTCTTGATGGGTTAATGCAACTCCCGGAGGTGGGGTGTTTCTCAAAATATCGCAGCGATCTGTTTAGATACTGGAGTGGTTCCCACATAAAAAATCCAGACTTTGTCGCCGATGTAAATCGTGCATTGCCGGGGACTGCCAGAATTTTAACTCACCCTGTATGGGAGTTAATTTCAGGGCCGATCGCAACAGGGAGTGTTTTGGTTACGCTTGCTCAAATGCTGAGCCCTGACCTTAATAAGTACATTATTAAGTACGATGAAACGATTCAGGAAGTCATATTCAAGAGGTTCTCAATAAGAAATCTTCGGGTAAGCGATGGCTCCAACTTTCTGCGTGCGATAGATAGGCGAGGGCTCGACGAGTTGGCCGCGCTGCTGGTGTTAATTAGGGCGCAGGAAATGCAAGGAAACTACGCCATATCTCAGCGCCTGAGGAAATTGCTCCTCAATTTCTTTATAGAAATAAGTCATCTGGATGAATTTCAAGCAGTTGTTGTGCGGATATTTCAACAGACTTGCCAGGTATTTTTTGATGATTTTCACAAGGATGCTAATGGTTTGGGATTCGAGTTTATGCTCGAAAATGGCCTGGAAAATCTTGACTATACACTCGGTGTTATTGAGCAGATCTCATCAATGGAGCCTCGCCGAGATGATCCATATAGCAGCATTCTCGGCGGCGCCAGAAACTTGGAGATAGGTGGCAACTCTAGAGCTAAGTCACATTAAATGTAGTGGGCCTTGCTATCCAAGGCTAGGTGCTAACTGCAGCTCCAAAAGAAACCCGCTGCGAGCTGGACAGAGTCCCTGCCCGGCCGCTGCGTGATACTCTCTAGCTACGACATAGCCCACGACGCAGCCCAAATGAGCAGATATCGCCAGTCAGATAGCAGTTTTGAAGAGATCGTTGAGGGCAAGGCTCGCCGGCGCGAGGAGCTGATGAATGCTATCCGATCGGCAGACCCCGCAGTCTTGGAGGAAGCCGCTGAGCGCCTCAGAGAGGCGATGCGTAAAAGGGGCCCTAGCCAGGGGCGCCGTAGGCTTGGCCCCCTCCGCTTTCTGCCAAATAGCCCAGAGTCATAACCAACTCTGAATAGACAGTGACGCACTAAAGGAGCAGAGATGCCCCTTGGACACTCACTGCCGAGAGGCTATCAAGTAGCCAGAGTAGTGGTTTCAGCCCTTTAGAAGCTTTCTAATCAATCCTTTGAATCCTCGCTTTTCAGAAAGAATTCCATATAAATTGGGAAGCCGATCTTTCATTTTTGCGGTAATTGACCCTAGAACCTCTTTCATTCCTTTGCTGTAATTAAAGCGGGTCAATTCTTCCGCCCGAGCGTCGAAGAATGTAGCCGCAGCAATGGAGCTATCTGGGTGGTCATTAATAAATTCAAGTATTTGCAGCAAGCGACCAGCCTCCGCAACATCTGCGGGTTGCGCATCTGGAATTAGATGCCCCACAACCTCTATTGCATAGGTAGCTGCCGCTAGGCTTGTTCCGCTGTCTAAGACAAGAGTGCGAATGTTCGTTCCCATGACTAGCTGTGCATCACGATCCAGGCAGTTGAGAACTGCTGTGATTTTTCCACTAAGCTCTTCATCGGGTCGCACATATGGTTCAAGCCCAGCTATAGATTGCAGTTTATCGAGTATCGCACCTCTAGCTTCGCTTTTGCTTTTGATTAGCATGTTCTTCTCAGCCATATACCGTAGCACCTGCAAGGCATTGACTGATTTTTGGTCAAAAAACTTAACCCAGTACTCCTTGGCTGTATCAGCTGAAAAATAACTTAGGAAAGTTTGCTTGAGCTTGGACACTGTTCCAGACTGCCTCGATAGCATATGCGCCACAAGATTGCTATCTGTGGACTCAAGCTCAGGTGCCAATTTAAATTCAGACCATCGCTTATCTATCCAATCGCAAACGTCACTCTCTGTTAAATCGTATGCCTCGACTTTGCGACAGATACGTGAAAAATCACTATATAGATAAGTGGTAGGCATGAAGTAGACGGAGTCTTCTGCAATGATTTTTGCAAGAAGTGGTGCAATGATGTGGGCACAGTCTTCGTTCCTGAGAGCCAAACATAGCTGCTCAAAACTGATAGCAGCCTTGACGAGAGCAACGAAGAAATCGGACATATGGAAGTCTTCAACACCTTGAATTGACCCTAAGGTGCTGTAGTCCTTTAGACGCAAGCATACGATAGCCATTGCCATTCTAATATGGCTATCCTTCGCTTGGGTATATGAGGAGAAGAAGGATTTATAGTCGCCGCTCAGGTTTTGAGTAAGTGCCAGCGCTACCCATAACCGGGGTTCAGCAGGAGTGCTTGAGATGATGTTGTTCACGGAGCTGAACTCTTCGTCGTTCAGTCCATAAGTTCTTTTTGTTGCAGTCAGCAGACTGCTTTTAAACGCATGGTTTAATGCCGGCTCCCATTCATCCTCATTAAGAGGAGTTAAACCGAAGTCCACATGATCATTGGCGCAGATTTGTCGAATGGCAGATTCAATACCGGTCGAGGTTAATTTAAGCTTATCCGGCTCAATTTTCTGCAGCCAATTGGCCGGCAGAACCAGGTGGTAAAGAACTTCCGCACTATCTAGGGATGCACTTGGTGGCTCCTCATCAAGGACGTGAAGGTAAGCGTCATACTCCTCTAGAACTAACTCCTCATCGTTCAGCTTTACATATGGCACTCCAAGGGACTTAGTGAACGAGCTGCGTAGAGACGTAATATTTGGAGCAAATAGTGATTTGTCTAGGCCCACACTAGTAAGAGTCTTGATGGCTTCTATATATTCACTGCTGAAGGGCACGCCAAGCAGTTCTGAGTCATTTATTAGCTTAGAGTTTAGCTCTGAAATAATTTGAGAAAAAAGAGGGGGTTGGAGCTTTTGGCGCGACTCACTGATTGCTCTCATCAGTAGAGTCCTAGATATGCCTTTCTCGATCACCCTCCTGAACCCATCGAGAAACCCAAACATTGTGCTTATACGACCGAGTTTCTCAGTATCTATATTCTCTATCGCTGTTGTGAGAGGAGCATCCAGCAACTCAGCTACAGCAATATCTGATGATGTTTGGAAGTGGATTTGAAGGAACTGTATCGGCCAGCCGGACTCCATCTCGCTACCAAATTTACTAGTCAGGAAGCTCCTGGTTTTGTCTAGATGAAGTTGATCTTGAGTGCTGTCTTTATCGTCAGAAAGTGACTGGTTAAGCACCGCCTCAATTGGTATCGAGTTATATTTGCACAATAGAATATAGGCTGCGATACAAAGAGGATTGGGGCTGCCTTCTGTAACAAGTGCCGTGGTTGCAATATCATTTAAGAACCGCTTCTGAAGCCTGGGAGTTACTAGCCTATTTTCCATAGGGCTATGCCGCTGCAATAGCGTACCGCAGTGGTCGGCTTCACTTGAAAAGTCATCACCGAAACTTTCCTTCCAGAGGCTCTTAAATGCATCCCTCCATCCGGAGGTAATTATAGGTGGCGCCCGGAAGACAACAGGAAACTTCTTGGCTATGAAGTCTTTTGAGTCGTAGCTTGCACTATCGCTAGCATCAAGGTATTTGGCGACCTTGGAGGAACAGAAAGGAACAATGACATGAAAGTTTTTATTGGCCGGCGGGGATGTAAATATCTCTAGATCGCTCCAAACTGTTCGCAACGAGTCCTTTGGCAATCTATCTAGGTTATCCAAAACAACCACATAAGCTGTGTCGGAAACAGTATCTAGGTGAGCAAGAAGCGCCTTCTTCAAATCCAAGGGGCTGACGTCTTTGCTAACCTCAACTGTTTCGCTAATATAATCGTCCGATGTTCCTTTGAAGAGGCTTAGCAAGCTCCACTTCTTTCGGCCCAATTTCTTTTTTCTATTAAAAATCCAAGCGAGAAAGAAAATTATTGCTGGAGAGGCGACGCCCAAGCCGAAACCCAAGTACCACCACCATTCAGTGGTGGTTGCTTGGCGTGCAATGGAAAGAAGTTCCTTTAGGAATGTAGAAGCAACAAAAAGTGAAGTTAGAAGCGCAATAGCCCAAGGGCTTACTTTGCTACTAGTCTCCTTTGAGTAGGTGAGGTGGCGACCAAGTGCAATATCGCGCGTTTTCTCTACGCCCGAGATTTTTACATCTTGCTTTTTCTCGCGCAAATTTGAGATTACTTCGTCTGTAAACAGTTCGATGAAGTTACTTTTTATAGATCCTTGATAGTTCTGCTCGCAGTCGAACGTCCATAACTTGTAGTGATTATTCAGGTTACTGATTCGAGTCTCGAGCATTTTGAGAATAGAGCTCTTGCCCGAGCCGAATTCACCGTCCAGACCAATGATCCGGGTTTGAGTGTCGCGGAGAATATGTCTGAAAATGGCTTCAGCAACGCGTTCATGGCTAGAACCGGGGAACAAGTCTCTAGATGAGGGCTGCTCGCTGTGAAAGCTCAAGGGCTTCATCAGAATTCCTTTTCGAGGTGATGATGGCTATATGGTAGCACCATTAATGGCAAGGGAGCAGACTGGAAAAATCCTTGTTTCTTAAGGTTTAAAGCTTCGTGATGCGGCTGTCCTAAGCGCTTGCTAGGGAGCCATTCCGGCGACTAGACACCATAAAACAATCAACCTAGTGCTAAGGGATTAAATTCGGGTGCAAATATTGAAACTCATATAACCCGTGCATGCCAACACATAACGACTTATTTTCTAGAAGCCACGAGCAAGAGACATTTATGAAGTTCACATTCATTACTGCGCTGGATTACTTGAGCATTCCTCAGAAAATTGAATGCAAGGTTGGATTTGACAACAGCCTCAGCCTAACCAATGACACGGAGAGAGTGT
Organism: Pseudomonas alcaligenes; assembly: GCF_014490745.1. Taxonomy (NCBI): domain Bacteria; kingdom Pseudomonadati; phylum Pseudomonadota; class Gammaproteobacteria; order Pseudomonadales; family Pseudomonadaceae; genus Aquipseudomonas; species Aquipseudomonas alcaligenes. The sequence goes on from NZ_LZEU01000001.1 coordinate 548,453, forward strand.
CTGCGCTTATTGAGGCTTATCATGCTAGCTGCATGGGAGAGCTAGAGCATAACCACTTACTATCTGGGCGCCCCGTAGTTTATGTCGAGAGAGATGTGCCTGGCCCGCATCATGTGTCTGACATGCTGGTCGATTTTCTTCGAGAGGTCCAGAGCCTCCTAGGTGAGCTGTGGTTGTGGAAAGATAATAGTATCAACTGTCAGCAAGCGTTCGCTTTGGCTAAGAATATGCCTTCGACATCTAGCAACTGCCTTCCTGTATTCAACTCATCTGCTACTGGAGAGGATATCAATACACGCATAACTGCGGACGAATTTGTTGGGGTGATAAAATCTCGGGTCGTGCAGATAGACAGCTTTAAGGAAAGCAATATTCCAAGGCAAACATCTATAAGGAAGTCAACGGGGCGATTGAATGTTGCCTTGTATCATTTGCAGAATGCTAGGAATAATAGGGATCTTGGGTTCAAAATTGCCAATTATTGTAGTTTCTTTGAGGCGCTTTTTAGCACTGACACTGCGGAGCTTTCTCATCAGCTATCACAAAGAATATCCTTTTTCTTGCATGACTGCCCTAATAAGCGTCTGGAAATGTACAGGATGACTAAGAAGGCTTATGCGGTCAGGTCAAAGACGGTTCATGGCGATATGCTGGACAGCTCAATCTCAAACCTGAGGGATATTTCTTTGCATTGCGACGATATTGCCCGGGGGTGCCTTATGAAGATATTCAAGAACCAGCATCTATTTGATATTTTTAACTCTCATTCAAAAGAGAAGGTTTCAAACTACTTGGTTGAGATGGTTTTTGGTGTTTCTTAATCATTATCATCTTGAGCCTCCACCTATGAGATATACGGGGCTACATGGCTGTCTTGCTCATAAGTGGGTTAAAAGCAGTAAGGTGCTGCGCTAGCAGTAGAGTGTTCAGGTTTTTTCGGCTCAAGGTGTCAGCTTCGGCCAGCAGACCGTAATAAATCTACCGGCCCCCACATATGTAGGGACTGCATCAACTTGAACACCGTGCCGGTACAACCTGATACCTTGAACCGATAAAGTGTGAACGGCCTGCTGGAGAAACTGATTGGTGCACAGTGGAGCACTGCGGCCTATTAATAGGCCGCAGCAGGAGTAGTTTTATTTTTTGCTGTGAGTATGAAAAGCGTAGAGCCTGGCTATTATGCTGTAGCCAAAATCAGCAAGTTCTTTCTCATCAAACACCAGGCTTTCAAATTGAGCTTTATCATAGTCTTTGAATGTATATAGAGCGTCTTGGCTCCAAGTTTTCCCACCCTGCTGATTAAGGTCGTCGAGGCAGACTCTCAATGTTCCAGGGTCTTCTTCTATTAGCCTCACAAGAACTGCTTTCTTGCTCATTTTGTTCCCCATGGTGGAAGTGGCGGGTTCACATCGCTGCCTCGCAAGCAGCGAGCATATCTAGCCATTGCTTGTCCTTCACATATTTTGTATGCAGAGGCCCCATCCCTTTTGCCAAGGGCAGCGCAGGTTGCTAGGTCTATTTCTAGCCTTTCTTCGCAGACTTTCTCTTTGTCTGGACACTCTTCGGCATCGTCGTCTGAGGTTGCCCATACCAGGCCACCAAGGGCAGCCCCTCCAACCCCATAGACAGCCCATTTGGGCCAGGCGAAATCTGAAGGCTCAGGTATTGCGGTGTCTGTAGCGACCCAAGTACCCCACGCCGCCAGCGCAGTCTCTCCTGCCAAGCCACTTCTATCGCTGTAGCCAAGCGGATTGCCCATGACGTAGGCATAGGTGTTCAGCCCGCCATTGAGCCCAATCGGATCACTCTCCACATAGCGCCCGGTCTGCGGGTCGTAATCGCGGAAGTAGTTGTAGTGCAGGCCACTTTCACTGTCGTAGTACTGCCCTGGGAAACGCAGGTTGATGGAGTTCAAACCGCTGCCGACGGCATTGGTTGCAACGCCGTAGCCGAATGCATCGGACTTCCAGCGCCAGACTTCCTGGCCGGCCTGGTTGGTAGCCAGGCGCGGGGTGTTGAGGTGGTCGCTGTGCAGGTAGAAGACGGTGCTGGAGCTGATGGCGCCGGCCGCGTCGAAGTTCAGGGTGATGCCGCCGAGCGGCATGCTGTCGAGCCACAGGTAGTACTGGCTGCTGAGCTTGAGGCCCTGGCTGCTGTAACGGTTCTCGCCGAGCAGCTGACCATCCGGGCCGTAGAGGAAGGTGGTGGTCGCGGTCTCGGTGATCTTGTGGGTGCGTTGGCCGAGGGCGTTGTAGCGGTACTCGGCAACCAGTGTGCTGCCCAGCGTAACTTTGCTTAGCCGGCCCTGGGCGTCGTACTCCAGGGCGCGGTTGGCGCGATCCTGGGTCAGGTTGCCTGCGGCATCGCTGGTCACTGGCTGGTTATCGACCTGGGTCAGGCGGTTGCTGGTGCTGGCATAGCTCTGGGTGGTGACGGTACTGGTCTGCGCCTGGCCATCGACGATGGGCGTGACGGTCTTGCTGGTGCGGTTGCCGACGGCGTCGTAGCTGTATTCCTGACGCTGGGTGGCGTGCTCTTCGGCAGTCAGTCGGTCGAGCTTGTCGTAGCTGTAGGCCAGGTCGCCGAACAGGTTGCTCTGCAGGCTCTGGATATTGCTGTTGGCATCATAGCCATAGCTGGCCTGCCACACGCCGACGTTCTGCTGGCTCAGGCGGTAGTCCTGGTCATAGCTGCGCGCCAGGCTGATGCCGTTGGCCCAGGTCAGGGTCTTGAGCGGGCCGAAGGGCAGGTAGCTGATGTTGTAGGCCAGGGCCGCAGGGGGCTGGGAGCCCATGACGATGTCGACTTCGCCGACCTGGCCGGCAGCGTTGCGCTGGTATTGCACGGTGAAACCGGCGGGGTAGGCGATGCTGCTCAGCTGGTTACTGTTGTCGTAGCCGTACTCCAGGCTGTCGTAGGTGTCATTGTTCACCACCACTACCGAGCGGATCTGCTCGACCAGGTTGCCGCGCTCATCGTAGCGATAGCCCAGTACGCCGCTGGCATCCTGCACGGCGGTCAGACGGCCGATGCCCTTGTTGCCTTCGGCGGTCATGTCGTAGTGGTACTGCACGTTGAGCGCCGGAGTGGCCGGGTACTGGCGACCGGTCAGGCGGTTCAGGGCATCGTAGCTGTAGGTGGTGACCACGCCACGGGCGTCGGTCTTGCTCAGCACGTTGCCGGCCGCGTCGTGGGTGTAGGTGGTGGTGCCGCTGTCCGGGCTGAGCAGTTGGGTCAGGTTGCCCAGGCCATCGTAGTGGTACTGGGTGGTAACGCCGCGCGGGTCTTGCACCTGGGTCAGGTTGTCCTGGGCGTCATAGCCGAGCGCTGTAACGCCATTGAGCGGATCGGTGCTCGACACCAGACGGTTCAGCGCGTCGTAGCTGCTGACGGTGCTGTCCTGCTTGGGCGTGGTGCTGCGCGTGGGATTGTTGTTGAGGTCGTAGCCATACTGGCTGGCCTGGCCGGCGGCGCCGACACTGCGCAGCAGGCGGCCCAGCTCGTCATACACCCAGCTCTGCTGCTGGGTGAGGTTGCTGGAGGCATCCTTCAAGCGCTGGGCGGTGCGGTTGCCCATGGTGTCGTAGTCGTACTCGACCGCTTCACCCAGGTTGTTGGTGATCCGGGTCAGGCGACGAGCGCCGTTCCAGGTGTACTCCAGCCAGCTGCCATCGCCACGGGTGACCTTGGTGATCTGGCCGATGGCATCGTGTTCGAAACTGGTGGTGCTGCCAGCAGTGCTTACCGACGTCAGCCAACCCTGCGGGGCATAGGTCAGGCTGGTGACTACGCCGTTGGGGTCGATCACCGTTTGCGGGTTGCCGAACACATCGAAGTTGGACAGCTGGGTGATGTGCCCCAGGGCATTGGTGACCTGGGTCAGGTGGCCCTGGGCATCGTAGGCGTAGGTGGTGACATCGGCGACGTCGGTGCGCGGGCCGTCGGCGGTTTCCACCAGGCCCAGGCTGTTGTAGGTGTAACTCCAGCTGCGTTCGGCGGCCTGGGCTGCGGGCAGCCCCAGGGCAGAGGCCAAGGCCAGAGCAAGCAGGCTTGCTCGGTGCAAGGTCTTCATCGGTCAGTTCCTTCTGTCATTAAAGTGAGTTAACAGTGCGGCTCAGTTGCCGTCCCTGGGTGTCGTACTGGTAATGGGTCACCTTGCCTGGCTCGGTTACCGTCTGTGGCAAGAACAGCGTCGGGTGCCATTCGGTGGTGATGGTGCGAGCCTGGGGCGTGCCGGAGGCCTCGGTACGGGATATCTCCAGGCCGCGGCTGTTGTAGGTGTAGGTGGTCAAGTAACCCTTGTTGTCGGTCTTGGTCTTGAGCAAGCCGTTGCTGTCGTAGGTGAAGCTGGAGTTGCTGTTGGGGCAGTTCGGCGAAGGCTCGCCCTGGATCGAGGTGATGCGGCGCACACCCTTGATGTACTGGAAGCTGTACTTCGCCACCTTGCCCAGTTCGTTGGTCACCGACACCGTGCCGTCGCTGTTGTAGGTCACACTGACATGTTCGGCGCCATCCGCGTGCTCACTGGAAGTGGCGCGTCCCTGATCGTCATACGCCCAGGTCGCATAGCGCACGCCGCGCTCATCAGTGATGCCGGTGAGCAGGTCAGGTTTGCCCGCGACTTCATAGTGGAACTGGCGCTGGGTAGTTTGCCCGCCAGCGACACGAGTTAACGAGGTCAGGCGTTTGCTGGCGTTGTAGGTGTAGGTGATCTGCACGCCGGGCGCGGTTAGGGTCAGCGGCTGATGATCGGCATCTTCGGTAAAAGACAGGCTGTTGCCAAGGTTGTCGGTGACCGTGACCTGGCTGCCAGAGTAGGTGAACTGCTGCACTGCGCCGTGGGCATCGCTCCATTGGGTGAGCTTGCCGGCGGTATTGAAAGTGAAACGCTCATTGGCCGTCGAAATGTATTGCCAGCCTGTCGTACCGGTTTTGCTCAGCACGCCAAGATCGGCAGAGGTTGGGGTGACCGTCGTGCCGCTGACGGTGAAAAACGACTCGCGGCCGTGGGCCATTACCACCGACACATACTGAGTGCCGGCAAAACGCAGGTAAGTCGAAAAGTTGTGACGCCACAGGCCATCGAGGCTGTTGTAGCTGCGTGCAAAATTCAGCACTGAATTTCCGCTGGCTGAATAATCGGCTTCAGTTTGGAATTTGTTGCCGATAGCGAAGTTAATCGGGTTGCCCGCAATAGATATGTTCTCTGTTGGTGGCGCTCCAGCACTGCATGACTGTTGTGGTGGGCCTTTCTGTTCATCAGGACTACAAGCCCCTGTTACCAGATTCGGGTTAACATCATTTGTACAGGTGTCGCCAGAGCGCCAGAGAACATTCAAAGAGTCAAAAACGACCGGATTGGTGTAGTCACTGGGAACCCATGATCTAATTGATGATGCCCCGCAGCTGTAAAAATAACCAGCAATCTGTCCGTATTTATTTTTGTTTGTGGAGTAGCCATATTTCCCTGTTCTGTTTATATATTTTACTGACGTGTTACCTTTTATGGAGTCGGTTTCTCTTTTGTCTAGTATTTCATTGCAGCCAATCCAGGGGTCGGCATAGGGTTTAGTTGTAATGTCTTCCTTCCAAGTGATTGGTGAGCCAGCACGTGCCGGTGAGGTCGCTAATAGAAGGCTGAGAGATGCATAAATTTTCCAATTTAATTTTGGTGTGTTTGAAAATATTTTATTGACTAGTGGTGTGAAGTGGGGCGCGAGTTTTATTTTTAGCATCTTGCTACGAGGGCTCCATGATTATCGTTCTTCTACAGTTCGGCTGAGTTGCCGTCCTTGGTTATCGTATTGGTAACGGATGATACGGTTGGGCTCGGTTACCGTCTGTGGCAAGAACAGCGTAGGGTGCCATTCGGTGGTGATAGTGCGAGCCTGGGGCGTGCCGGAGGCTTCGGTGCGGGATATCTCCAAGCCTCGGCTGTTATAGGTGTAGGTAGTTAGGTAGCCCTTGTTATCGGTCTTGGTCTTGAGCAGGCCGTTGCTGTCGTAGGTGAAGCTGGAGTTGCTGTTGGGGCAGTTCGGCGAAGGCTCGCCCTGGATCGAGGTGATGCGGCGCACGCCTTTGATGTACTGGAAGCTGTACTTCGCCACCTTGCCCAGCTCGTTGGTTACCGACACCGTGCCGTCACTGTTGTAGGCAACCCCCACATGCTCGGCGCCATCCGCATGCTCGCTGGAGGTGGCACGCCCCTGATCGTCATACGTCCAGGTCGCATAACGCACGCCGCGCTCGTCGGTGATGTCGGTGAGCCAGGAGTTGTTGCGGCTGTCTTCGTAGTGAAACTGGCGCTGGGTGGTTTGGCCGCCAGCTGTGCGAGTCACTGAGGTGAGGCGCTTATTGGTGTTGTAGCCATAGGTGATCTGTACACCCGGAGCACTTAGGCTCAGCGGCTGGTGACTGCTGTCTTCGGTGAAGGACAGGCTGTTGCCGATATTGTCGGTAACCGTGACCTGGCTGCCGGAGTAGGTGAGTTGCTGCACGGCACCGTGGGCATCGCTCCACTGGCTCAGCTTACCGGCGGAATCGAAGGTGAAGCGCTCGTTAGCCGTTGAGGTGTACAGCCAGCCGGTGCCGCTCTTGCTGAGTACACCCAAGTCGGCGGACGTGGGAGTGACTGTCGTGCCGCTAACAGTGAAGAAAGATTCGCGGCCGTTGTGCATGACTACCGATACGTACTGAGTACCGGCAAAACGGAGGTAGGTCGAGAAGCTGTGGCGCCAAATGCCATCGAGGCTGTTGTAGCTGCGAGTGAAGCTCAGTGATGAGTTATCGCTGCCTGAATAGTCGGTATCAGTCTGGAACTTATTGCCAATAGCAAAATTTATAGGGTTTCCGGCAGCTGTGCTAGGGCAAGTTTGTGGTGTTCCTTTTTGTTCATCTTTACTGCAAATTCCAGCTGTGGGGTTGTTTTGCAAGTCGTTTAAGCACTCATTCCCTCTTCTTCCTAAGCTATAAGTCAAGCTTTCGTATATGCTTCCGCTGGCTCGTTTTGTCGTGTACTTGCAGTCTGCAATTTGGGGGGGTCTAATTTTTGTTATTTGGGCTTGCGTCACAAGGCCATTAGTTGGTTTTCTAAAATCTGCATAAGCTGTGCATGCACTTTCCGGTGTAAGAAATTTTGCTGGGGCGGGGTCGGATGGTGAAGACCAAGTCCAGTAATACTCTTCAGCTGAGGAAGTAGGGGATGTTACGGTCACCGCCAGAAATAGAAAAATTGCGATTTTCTTGTCAGATAACAATGTGAGTGTCGGTGCATTTATGATGGAGGTCATAGGGTTTTAAGTCGCTTGGAATTGGTTTGTAGCCTTGAAACCACTCTACATTCTATTTTTTATAGAGCTTCTCAGCTGTTGTCCTTTGTTGTCATATTGGAAGGTGGTAGTTATTTCCGGTTCGGTCACGGTCAACGGTAGAAACAGAGTCGGGTGCCATTCAGTGGTGATGGTGCGGGCCTGTGGCGTGCCGGAAGCCTCGGTGCGGGAGATCTCCAGGCCACGGCTGTTGTAGCTGTACGTGGTGAGATAGCCCTTGTTGTCGGTCTTGGCCTTCAGCAGGCCATTGGTGTCGTAGGTGAAGCTGGAGTTGCTGTTGGGGCAGTTCGGCGAAGGCTCGCCCTGGATCGCGGTGATGCGGCGCACGCCCTTGATGTACTGGAAGCTGTACTTCGCCACCTTGCCCAACTCGTTGGTTACCGACACCGTGCCGTCACTGTTGTAGGCAACGCCCACATGCTCGGCGCCATCCGCGTGTTCGCTTGAGGTAGCACGCCCCTGATCGTCATATGTCCAGGTCGCATAGCGCACACCACGCTCGTCGGTGATGCCGGTGAGCCAGGAGTTGTTGCGGCTGTCTTTGTAATGGAACTGGCGCTGGGTGGTTTGCCCGCCAGCAACGCGAGTTACTGAGGTCAGGCGTTTGTTGGTGTTGTAGTCATAGGTGATCTGTACACCCGGAGCCGTCAGGCTCAGTGGCTGGTGATTGCTGTCTTCGGTGAAGGACAGGCTGTTGCCGAGGTTGTCGGTAACCGTGACCTGGCTGCCGGAGTAGGTGAGCTGCTGCACGGCACCGTGGGCATCGCTCCACTGGATCAGCTTGCCGGCAGAGTCGAAGGTGAAGCGCTCGTTAGCCGTTGAGGTGTACAGCCAGCCGGTACCGCTCTTGCTGAGTACGCCAAGGTCGGAGGAAGTTGGGGTGACGGTCGTGCCGCTAACAGTGAAAAAAGACTCGCGGCCGTGGTGCATGACCACGGACACATATTGAGTTCCAGCGAAGCGCAGATAGGTTGAGAAGCTGTGGCGCCACAGGCCATCGAGGCTGTTGTAGCTACGAGAGAAATTCAACGAGAGGTTATTGGAAAGTTTGTAATCGCTATCTGTCTGAAATTTATTGCCGATGGCAAAGTTAATAGGATTTCCAATAAAAGAAATATTGCTAGCCGGATAACTGCCTATGCTGCATGAGTGTGTAGGAGGGCCTTTCTGTTCATTGTTGTCGCATCCGCCAGTGGTCGGGTTATATTCGCTTAGTATGAGGCATGAGGTTCCCTTGCGCTGTAGGCCTGCGTAACTTTTGTAGAGTCTGTCATTTCCGGTGGATTGGAACCAGCAGCCATAGTCCGTGCCAGTTGAACCTACTATTCCTGTTTTGCTAAATGATACTAGTTTAGGGTAGTCTCTTAGTGCGGCTTCGCCGGCTTCTCGGCAGCCGTCGATAAAATTTTGGTATGAATTTCCCTGTATGGCTTTTGAGTAAGAAAGCGTGCTGCTGACCGTCCAGTAGTATTCGCTTGCAACTGATTTTGTGGTGGCGACTATTGCTGTTAGCAATACAAGTAAGTTAAGCGCTCTTTCCATAAAACCTTCCTTGGTTGACCAGGGGGCAATGCACGATTTTCGCTGTGCTTTTCGAAGCCATGTCAGCGGTCTTGTATGAGATGGCTGAGCTGCCGTCCCTGGGTGTCGTACTGGTAACGGGTCACCTTGCCTGTCTCGGTTACCGTCTGTGGCAAGAACAGCGTCGGGTGCCATTCGGTGGTGATGATGCGGGCCTGTGGTGTGCCGGAGGCCTCGGTGCGCGAGATTTCTAGGCCACGAGCGTTATAGGTGTAGGTGGTCAGGTGGCCCTTGTTGTCGGTCTTGGTCTTGAGCAAGCCATTGGTGTCGTAGGTGAAGCTGGAGTTGCTGTTGGGGCAGTTCGGTGAAGGCTCGCCCTGGATCGCGGTGATACGACGCACGCCCTTGATGTACTGGAAGCTGTACTTCGCCACCTTACCCAGCTCGTTGGTTACCGACACTGTGCCGTCGCTGTTGTAGGTCACACCTACATGCTCGGCGCCATTCGCGTGCTCGCTGGAAGTGGCACGCCCCTGATCGTCATATGTCCAGGTTGCATAGCGCACACCGCGCTCGTCGGTGATGCCGGTGAGCCAGGAGTTATTGCGGCTGTCTTCGTAATGGAACTGGCGCTGAGTGGTTTGCCCGCCAGCGGTGCGGGTTATCGAGGTCAGGCGCTTATTGGTGTTATAGCCATAGGTGATCTGTACACCAGGAGCACTTAGGCTCAGCGGCTGGTGACTGTTGTCTTCGGTGAAGGACAGGTTATTACCGAGATTGTCGGTAACCGTGACTTGGTTGCCCGAGTAGGTGAATTGCTGCACTGCTCCATGGGCATCGCTCCATTGGATCAGCTTGCCAGCAGAGTCGAAGGTGAAGCGCTCGTTAGCCGTTGAGGTGTACAGCCAACCGGTGCCGCTCTTGCTAAGTACGCCAAGATCGGAGGAAGTTGGGGTGACTGTCGTGCCGCTAACAGTAAAAAAAGACTCGCGGCCGTTGTGCATGACTACCGATACGTACTGAGTACCGGCAAAACGGAGGTAGGACGAGAAGCTGTGGCGCCAAATGCCATCGAGGCTGTTATAGCTGCGTGTGAAACCTAGTGATGAGCTGCTGCTAGCTTGGTAGTCGGACTCTGACTGGAATTTGTTGCCAATAGAAAAATTTATGGGGTTGCCAACAAACGAAATATTGGTAGTCGGGAGTTTTTCTACGTTGCAGGATTGTGGTGGGCCTTTTTGCTCGTCATTGCCGCATTGGCCCGTAAAGCGGTTGTAGTTTGTTGTTGTTTGGCACGTGTCACCCTTTCGTGTTGCGGTTATGTGAAATAAGTAACCATCACTTGGGCGGAATATATGGCAGTAAAAGGATGTGTCTGCGCGATACTCTGTGCTTATTAGGTGTCTTCCTGGGAAGTGCGTTACTGCGGCCTCGCAAGCTACTTGCGCAGAAATAAATTTACTATTTATGTCTACGACGGAGTACCAGTAATAAGGCTCTCCCCAGCCGAAGTTGCTATATGCTAATAAGCTTAGGGTGAGTGTGGAGTTGAGGAAGTTTATATTTATTCTTGACTTCATGTGTGTCATCCGTGATTAATGAGAGTCTGCAGGTTGTTCTGTCGTTTGGTTTTGTCTGCTTTCTGCGAGTCGTTGGGGCGGTTGCAGCCACAGTCAAGTAATTTCTCTGTCATTTATATATTAAGTGCAGCGTGCTAGCGCCGGTGAAGCTATTGTGCCAGTCGTGAGTTGGCTGCCGAAGTTGGTGTGTATCAAATATTTAATATCGGCGGTAGGCAGGAGTGGCTCGAAGCGTAATATTTTGGGGCGGAGAGCGTTTCATATAAGGTGCAAGTCCATCTGCAGTGATAGTCGCTGAGTCGTGTCACGTTAAAACAACTTGGTACTCTCTCGCCAGAGTGTCTCCTGCACAGGGGGCAGCCAGAGGGCATCGCTCCGGCGCAGGTGAGGGGCGTAGCACTTACCCCGGCAGGCACACCCCGGTGCCGCCCAGGCCGCAGTAGCCGCCGGGGTTCTTGGCCAGGTACTGCTGGTGGTAGGCCTCGGCGTAGTAGAAGGGCGGCGCCATGCCCAGTTCGGTGGTGATGGGGCCGAAGCCGGCCTTGTCCAGCTGGCCCTGGAACAGCGCCTGGCTGACTTCGGCGGCCTGCAGCTGGGCGTCGTCGCTGCAGTAGATGGCCGAGCGGTACTGGGTGCCGATGTCATTGCCCTGGCGCATGCCCAGGGTCGGGTTGTGCGCTTCCCAGAACACCTTGAGCAGGGCCTCGTAGTTGGTCTGCTGCGGGTCGAACACCACCAGCACCACTTCGGTATGCCCGGTCAGGCCGGAGCAGACTTCCTCGTAGGTCGGGTTGGGCGTATGGCCGCCGGCGTAGCCTACCGCGGTTGTCCATACCCCTGGCTGCTGCCAGAAGCGCCGCTCGACGCCCCAGAAACAGCCCATGGCGAATACCGCCTGCTGCAGGCCGGCGGGGAAGGGTGGCTTGAGTGGATTGCCATTGACGTAATGGCTGGCGGGCACCGGCATGGCTTCGCTGCGCCCGGGCAGGGCCTGTTCGGCGCTGGGCAGTTCGAGTTTGTGGGCGAGAATTTGCGAGCGCAGAACCATGATCCGTTCCTCGGGAATAGTGAGCGTGGGCCTAGCTTACTCCGCTGGTGCGGTGAGTGAAGCTGACAGGTAGACCAGGATTGGTCTCGGGGATTACAGCGCCAGCTTGCCGCCGGTCGGGATAGGGGTAACTCAGTTGCCGGGTGTGCGGCAGGGGTAGCGGCGCAGGCCTTCGATCAGCTGGCTGCCGGGAATTGGCCGGTCGAACAGGTAGCCCTGGCCTACATCGCAGCGCTGCTTGCGCAGGAACAGCAGCTGGGCGGCGGTCTCGATGCCTTCGGCGACCACCTTGAGCTTGAGGTTGTGGGCCATGGCGATCACCGCCGAGGTGATCTCCATGTCGTCCTGGTTCTCGGGGATGTCCTTGATGAAGCTGCGGTCGATCTTGATCACGTCGATCGGGAACTTCTTCAGGTAGCTCAGCGACGAGTAGCCGGTACCGAAGTCGTCCATCGCCAGGGTCAGGCCCAGGGCCTTGAGCCGTGCCACCTGCTGGCGAGTGTCGTCGCTGCCCTCGAGCAGCAGGCTTTCGGTGAGTTCCAGCTCCAGCAGGTGCGGGGCGATCTGTTCCTCGTCGAGGATGCTGGCGATCGAGCCGACCAGATCCGGGTCGGTGAACTGCTTGGCCGACAGGTTGATCGCCACCTGCACTTCGCCCATGCCCAGCGCCGCCAGCTCCTGGCTGGCGCGGCAGGCCTGACGCACCACCCACTTGCCGATGGGAATGATCAGGCCGGTTTCTTCGGCCACGCTGATGAACTGATCCGGGCTGATCATGCCCTTGTCCGGGTGGTGCCAGCGCAACAGGGCTTCGAGGCCGGTGAGCTGGCCGGTCTTCAGGCACAGCTTGGGCTGGTAGTAGACCTCCAGCTCGTTCTGGGTCAGGGCGCGGCGCAGGTTGTTCTCGACGAACAGCTTGTAGTGGGCCTCGGCGTTGAGCGCTTCGGTGAATACCTGCACCTGGTTCTTGCCGTTGGCCTTGGCCTTGTGCAGGGCCAGGCCGGCGTGCTTCATCAGGGTGTGCGGGTCGGCGCCGTGCTCCGGGGCGCAGGCCAGGCCGACCGAGCCGGTGACGCTGATCAGCTGGTTGTCGACGAACAGCGGCTTGTCCAGGGTCTGCAGCAACTGCTGGGCCTGTTCCAGGCCGCGGCTTTCGCTGGCGCCGTCGAGCAGCACGGCGAATTCGTTGCTGGCGAAGCGGGCCAGGCAGGTATTGCGGCTGAGGCTGTTGCGCAGGCGTCGGGCCAGGCTCATCAGCAGCTTGTCGCCGGTCTGGTGGCCGAGGCTGTCGTTGATCCGCTTGAAGTTGTCGATGTCCACCAGCAGCAGGCTGAAGCCTTTGCCGTTGCTGCGGGCGAAGCGCTCTTCGAGGCTGCGGATGAAGTACGGGCGGTTGCCCAGGCCGGTGAGGTTGTCGTTGTAGGCCAGGCGCTCGATGCGCTGCTGGGCCAGCTTGCTCTGGGTGATGTCTTCGTAGATGCCGATGTAGTGGGTCAGCTCGCCATGATCGTTGTGCACCTTGGAGATCGACAGCTGGCCCCAGTAGGGCTCGAAGTTCTTGCGCCGGCTGCGGAATTCGCCCTGCCAGCTGTTGCGCTCGTTGAGCCCGGACTTGGCGTCGAACAGCAGGTCGCTGAGGTTTTCCATCGCCGGCAGCTGGCCGAGGCGGCGGCCGCAGACTTCCTCGGCGCTGTATTGGGTGATCGAGGTGAAGCTCGGGTTGACGTATTCCACCCGGCCGTCGCGGTCGATCAGCAGGAAGGCGTTGGCGCTCTGCTCGACGGCACGCTGGAACAGGTGCAGGGCGCTGGTGGCATCACGCCGTTGCTGGTTGCTGATGACCTGGGCGTACTGGTCGGCCAGCTCGCCGGCGAAGGCGATCTCGTCGGTCTGCCACACGCGTTGGGCGCCGACATGCTCCAGGCAGAGCACGGCGACCACTTCGCCGCCGACGCGGATGCTGGCGTCGAGCAGGGCGCTGATGCCCTGCGGCTTGAGGTAGCCCTTGGTCAGCTCGCGGGTGCGCGGATCCTTGTGCGCGTCGTGGGCGTCGATCGCCCGGCCGCCATGCAGGGCTTCCAGGTAACGCGGGAACTGGCAGGCGTCGATCGGTGCCGGCAGCTCGTGGCGGTCGATGTCGCGGCGGTACAGGGCCACCGGCAGCAGGCGCTCGTCGTCCAGCCGCCAGATGCTGGCGCGGGCCACGTCGTAGGTTTCGCAGGCGGCCTGGGTGATCAGCTCGGCGGCTTCCTTGAGCGGGTCGCTGGCGCTGTAGCGGTGGCGCGCCAGGCGCACGATCAGGCTCTGCTGGGCGCGCGAGCGGATCAGGTGCTGCAGGTGCTCTTCCTGGGCGCGCTGGTACAGCTCCAGGGAGGTCTGCAGCTTGTTGTTCTGTGCTTCCAGCTCCTGCTGGCGCTGGCTGGCCGGGTCGTTCTCGAGGTCGGCGACCACCATCAGGTAGCCGCGCAGCAGGTCGCGCCCGTGCAGCTGGTAGGGTTCGCCGACTTCCAGCAACAGCAGCGTGCCGCGCGGCGAGTGCAGGCGGTAACGCACGCTGTAGTGGGGGGCGAGGGCGAGCTGGGCGAGCACTTCGTCGTGCAGCTTGTAGCGCGCCTCCGGTTCCATCAGGCTGGCGAAGGGCGAGTCGATCAGGGCGCAGAGGTCGCTGGCGGCCACGCCGAGCTGGCGCTCGCAGGCGGGGTCGAGGTAGAGCAGGGCCCAGCTGGGTTCGCTCAAACGCTCGAAGCGCAGCATCCCGAGCCGCGAGGGCACTGGCAACTGCGTCACAACCTCGGCCGCCGTACGGCTGGCGGCATCGGGATGGCTTTTCATCGAGCGGTGGGCTTCCAGTATGCTGCTGGGGCGGGCGGGTAACCGCCCATAACATCAATCAAAGTTCGGCAAGGGTGCATCATGCGGCTGGGACTGACAAGAAGACTGAGTGGGTTGTTGCTGGTGGCTGCTCTGGGAGGTGCCGCGCCGGTGCCGGCCGTGGCGGCAGAGGCCCAACTCAGCGGAGAGGAGCAGGCCCGTTATCTGGCCGAGCTCAAGCGCCTGTATCTGACCAAGGACGAGCGCAAGGCACTGCTGGCGCACAGCAACGCGCTGCTCGACACCTACGCCCTGACCGCCGCCTACCAGGTCGGCCAGGCTCAGCGCAGCGATCTGCGCTACCAGCTCAGCGTGGTCGCCCCGGGCGAGCTGCTGGTGCGCGAGGAGTCGCGGGCGCAGCAGGGCAATACGCTGGCGGTGCGCAATCACAAGCTGTCGGTGTTCGGTCTGGATCCCTACATCCGTTACGACTGCCCGCCCAGCGGCATCGTCTGCACCCTGCAGAACCCGGCCGACGGCAGCCCGTGGATCACCGTGCTGCGCGACCATCAGGGCGCGGCGGATCTGGCCAAGGCCATCAGTTTTCTGATTCGTAATCTGCAGAAGAGCTGAGTTCGTCGCGCGGTTGTGCCGTGGCCGGCTCGTCCGGCCGCGCTGGCGGCGGTTGCTGACGCAGGCGGCCGGGCTGGCTGGCTGCGGCGCGCTGGGCGGTTTCATGGGCTTCGGCTTCGCTGTGGCAGACGATGAAATACTGGTTGAGGTAGACCCGCCAGGTCGGCGGACTGCCGGCTATCGCCACAATTCGGATTTCCATTGCCGTTTCTCCTGCCGGCTTAGCGCGGGGCTGGCGACACCCTAGCAGGCGTCGGGCTCCGGGTTGTGTCTGCTTGGTATCGGGATGGCACTTTGCCTTTACTGGGTCGATACGATAGACCAGTGGCGAAAAAAAGCCCCGCCAGAGGCGGGGCTGAGGGGAGAGGCGTCGAGCCTCCAAAGCACAGCATGGTCGGTTACAGCAGCAGGGTGCGGATATCTTCCAGCACGTCGCCCAGGCGCTTGGTGAAGCGTGCGGCAGCGGCACCGTTGATCACCCGGTGGTCGTAGGACAGCGACAGCGGCAGCATCAGCCGCGGCTGGAAGGCCTTACCGTCCCACACCGGTTGCATGGTCGCCTTGCTCACCCCGAGGATCGCCACTTCCGGCGCGTTGACGATCGGCGTGAAGCCGGTGCCGCCAATGTGGCCGAGGCTGGAGATGGTGAAGCAGGCACCCTGCATGGCGTCCGCCGAGAGTTTCTTGGTGCGCGCCTTCTCCGCCAGTTCGGCGGCTTCGCCGGCCAGCTGCAGCAGGCTCTTCTGGTCGACGTCGCGGATCACCGGCACCAGCAGGCCATCCGGGGTGTCCACGGCGAAGCCGATGTGCACGTACTTCTTGCGGATCAGCGCCTTGCCGCTCGGCGCCAGCGAACTGTTGAAGTCCGGCAGCTCCTTGAGCAGGTGGGCGCAGGCCTTGAGCAGCAGCGGCAGCACGGTGAGCTTGACCCCGGCCTTCTCCGCCACGGCCTTCTGCGCTACGCGGAAGGCTTCCAGCTCGGTGATGTCGGCGCTGTCGAACTGGGTCACATGCGGCACGTTGAGCCAGCTGCGGTGCAGGTTGGCGGCGCCGACCTGCATCAGGCGGGTCATCGCCACTTCTTCCACCGGGCCGAACTTGCTGAAGTCCACTTCCGGGATCGGCGGGATGCCCATGCCACCGGCGGCGCCGGCCGCCGGAGCGTTCTTGGCCTTCTGCAGCATGGCCTTGACGTAGTTCTGCACGTCTTCCTTGAGGATGCGGCCCTTCGGCCCGCTGCCGGGTACGGCGGCGAGATCAACACCAAACTCGCGGGCGGTCATGCGCACGGCGGGGCCGGCGTGCACCTTGCTGCCGTCGCGCACCGGCGCGGTCACGGCGGCTGCTGCCGCGGACAGGGTGGCGATGGCGCCAACCTCGGCGGCCACCGCCGGTGCGGCGCCCGGTGGTGTGCTGTGTACGGCGGCAGCGGCAGGGGCCGATGCAGCGGCCGGCGCAGGCGCCGCAGCGGGGGCAGCGCCTGCGACCTTGAGCTTGAGAATCAGGTCGCCGGTGCCGACTTCGGCGTCCAGCTTGACCAGCACTTCCTCCACCACGCCGGCAGCCGGCGAGGGGATTTCCATGCTGGCCTTGTCCGACTCCAGGGTGATCAGCGACTGATCGGCGGAGATCGAGTCACCGGCCTTGACCAGTACTTCGATGACCTTGACCTTGCTGCTGGTGCCGATGTCCGGCACGTGCACGTCCTGCACGCTGGCGGCGGCCGGAGCCGCTGCGGGAGCGGCAGCAGGTGCGGGGGCCGGCTCGGCAGCTTTCGGTGTTTCCACCGCTGCTGCGGCAGCCGGTGCCGGGGCGGCGGCGCCCTCGACCTCCAGCTCCAGCAGCTCGTCGCCGGTCTTCAGGGTGTCGCCCAGCTTGACCTTCAGGCTCTTGATCACCCCGGCCTTGGGCGCGGGGATTTCCATGCTGGCCTTGTCCGACTCCAGGGTCAGCAGGCTCTGCTCGGCTTCGATGCGATCGCCGACCTTGACCAGCAGCTCGATCACTTCACCTTCGCCGCTGCCGATGTCGGGCACGCGAATCAATTCACTCATCGCTCAGCTCCTCAGCAATCCAGCGGGTTGGCTTTGTCGGGGTTGAGCCCGAATTTGACGATGGCCTCGGCCACCACCTTGGCGTCGATCTCGCCGCGCTCGGCCAGGGCTTCCAGGGCGGTCAGCGCCACCCAGTAGCGATCCACCTCGAAGAAGTGGCGCAGTTTCTGCCGCGAGTCGCTGCGGCCGAAGCCGTCGGTGCCCAGCACCTTGTATTCCTTGCTCGGTACCCACTGGCGGATCTGCTCGGCGTACAGCTTCATGTAGTCGGTGCTGGCGATTACCGGGCCCTTGCGCCCGGACAGGCACTGCTCGACGTAGCTCTGCTGCGGCTTCTGCCCCGGATGCAGGCGGTTGCGGCGTTCCACGGCCAGGCCGTCGCGGCGCAGCTCGTTGAAGCTCGGCACGCTCCACACATCGGCGCCGATGTTGAACTCGTCGCGCAGGATCTTCGCCGCCTCGCGCACTTCGCGCAGGATGGTGCCCGAACCGAGCAGCTGCACGTGATGGGCGGCTTCCTTCTTGTCTTCCTCGAGCAGGTACATGCCCTTGATGATGCCTTCCTCGACCCCGGCCGGCATGGCGGGCTGGGCGTAGGCTTCGTTCATCACGGTGATGTAGTAGAAGACGTCCTGCTGCTGCTCGGTCATCTTGTGGATGCCGTCGCGGATGATCACCGCCAGCTCGTAGGCGTAGGTCGGGTCGAAGGTGCGGCAGTTGGGAATGGTCGCGGCGAGGATGTGGCTGTGGCCGTCCTCATGCTGCAGGCCTTCGCCGTTCAGTGTGGTGCGCCCGGCGGTGCCGCCGATCAGGAAGCCGCGGGCACGGCTGTCGCCGGCGGCCCAGGCCAGGTCGCCGATGCGCTGGAAGCCGAACATCGAATAGAAGATGTAGAACGGCAGCATCGGCTGGTTGTGCGTGGAGTACGAGGTGCCGGCGGCGATCCAGCTGGACATGGCGCCGGCCTCGTTGATGCCTTCCTCGAGGATCTGGCCCTTCTTGTCCTCGCGGTAGAACATCACCTGATCCTTGTCGACCGGCTCGTACAGCTGGCCGACCGAGGAGTAGATGCCGAGCTGGCGGAACATGCCTTCCATACCGAAGGTGCGCGCCTCGTCCGGCACGATGGGCACGATGCGCTGGCCCAGCTCCTTGTCCTTGACCAGCTGCGAGAGGATGCGCACGAAGGCCATGGTGGTGGAGATGTCGCGGTCACCGGTGCCGTCGAGGATGGCCTTGAGGGTTTCCAGCGGCGGGGTGGGGATGCTGAAGCTCTGCGCGCGGCGCTGCGGCACGAAGCCGCCGAGCTTGTCGCGGCGTTCCTGCAGGTAGCGCGCTTCGGCGCTGCCCGGCTCGGGTTTGACGAAGGGCAGGTTCTCCAGCTCGTCGTCCTTGACCGGGATGTCGAAGCGGTCGCGGAATTTCTTCAGGCTGTCGACATCGACCTTCTTGGTGTTGTGCGCGGTGTTCTTCGCTTCGCCCGCGCCGGTACCGTAGCCCTTGATGGTCTTGGCCAGCACCACGGTCGGCTGGCCCTGGTGGTTGACCGCCTGGTGGTAGGCTGCATACATCTTGTAGGGGTCGTGGCCGCCGCGGTTGAGGTTCCAGATTTCCTGGTCGGACAGATCCTTGACCATCTCCTTCAGCTCGGGGCTGTTGAAGAAGTGCTCGCGGACGAACGCGCCGTCCTTGGCCTTGTAGTTCTGGTAGTCGCCGTCGATCACCTCGTCCATGCGCCGTTGCAGGATGCCGTCGACGTCCTTGGCCAGCAGCGGATCCCAGAAGCGGCCCCAGACCACCTTGTTGACGTTCCACTCGGCGCCGCGGAACACGCCTTCGAGTTCCTGGATGATCTTGCCGTTGCCGCGCACCGGGCCGTCCAGGCGTTGCAGGTTGCAGTTGATCACGAAGATCAGGTTGTCCAGCTTTTCGCGGCCGGCCAGGGAGATCGCGCCGAGGGATTCCGGCTCGTCGCATTCGCCGTCACCCATGAAGCACCAGACCTTCTGCTTGCCGGCGGGGATGAAGCCGCGGCTTTCCAGGTACTTCATGAAGCGCGCCTGGTAGATCGCCTGGATCGGGCCGAGGCCCATCGACACGGTGGGGAACTGCCAGAAGTCCGGCATCAGCCAGGGGTGCGGGTAGGAGGACAGGCCGTTGCCGTCCACTTCCTGGCGGAAGTTGTTCATCTGCTCTTCGCTGATGCGCCCTTCCATGAAGGCGCGGGCGTAGACGCCGGGGGAGGCGTGGCCCTGGAAGAAGATCAGGTCGCCGCCGTGTTCCTCGGTCGGCGCCTGGAAGAAGTAGTTGAAGCCGATGTCGTACAGGGTTGCCGAGGAGGCGAAGCTGGAGATGTGGCCGCCCAGATCCGGGTCTTTCAGGTTGGTGCGCATCACCATGGCCAGCGCGTTCCAGCGCACCAGCGAGCGGATGCGCCGCTCCATGAACAGGTCGCCGGGCATGCGTGCCTCATGGCCGACCGGAATGGTGTTGCGGTAGGGCGTGGTGATCGCATAGGGCAGCTGGGTGCCGCTGCGGGTGGCCAGTTCACCCATGCGGGTCAATAGATAGTGGGCGCGCTTTTCGCCCTCCTGGTCGAGAACGGATTCCAGGGCGTCCAGCCACTCCTGGGTTTCGACGGGATCGAGGTCTTGCATGGCTTGCTCCAGGGCGGAAAGGCTTCCAGAATCGAAAGCCTGGGCTCGTGCACGCTTTTTGGGCGGGCAGCATGAAGTCGTTATTGGCCGGGGTTCGACCGGCTGTCTGTAGTTTTACTACAAAAAGACGACTGGCGCAGCGCCTGGGACACAATCTTTAGTAGTAAAACTACATTGCCTGAACGCTGGAACGCGTCTCCTGCCAGTGGCATGCGGCGCCTTTCCGCCCCCAAGGATAGACCATGAGCCTGCCGCCACTGGCCGCCCTGCCGACCGTTTTGCTTCCCCTTGCCGACCGCAGCGATGCCCTGCCGTTGCCCGCCGACTGGCCGGCCGCCCGCCGCGAAACCCTGCGCCGGGTGTGCGCCGCCAGTGACTTCGTCTTCGAGCAGGCGCAGCGCGATGCCGAGCTGCTGCCGAGCCTGGCCGGCAGCGGCGAACTGGAGCGCAGCTTCGCGGCCGGCGAGCTGCGCGACAGCCTGCTGGCGCTGCTGGCCGAGTGCCCGGACGAGGACGAGCTGGGTCGGCGCCTGCGCCGCTTCCGCAACCGCCAGCAGGTGCGCATCATCTGGCGCGACATCAGCCGCCAGGCCGACCTGGCGGAAACCTGTCGCGATCTTTCCGACCTGGCCGATGCCTGCATCGACCTGGCCTACCACTGGCTCTACCCGCGCCACTGCGAGCAGTTCGGCACGCCCATCGGCCGCCGCAGCGGCACGGCGCAGCACATGGTGATTCTCGGCATGGGCAAGCTCGGTGCCCACGAGCTGAACCTGTCGTCCGACATCGACCTGATCTTCGGCTACCCCGAAGGGGGCGAGACCGAGGGGGTCAAGCGTTCGCTGGACAACCAGGAGTTCTTCATCCGCCTCGGCCAGCGGCTGATCAAGGCGCTGGACCCGATCACTGCCGAAGGCTTCGTGTTCCGCGTCGACATGCGCCTGCGCCCCTATGGCTCGGCCGGTGCCCTGGTGCTCAGCTTCAATGCCCTGGAGCAGTACTACCAGGATCAGGGCCGCGACTGGGAACGCTACGCCATGATCAAGGCGCGCGTGGTCGGCGGCGACCAGGCCGCCGGCAAGCAGCTGCTGGAGATGCTGCGGCCGTTCGTCTACCGGCGTTACCTGGACTTTTCCGCCATCGAGGCGCTGCGCGCGATGAAGCTGCTGATCCAGCAGGAAGTGCGGCGCAAGGGCATGGCCGGCAACATCAAGCTGGGCTCCGGCGGCATCCGCGAGGTGGAGTTCATCGCCCAGGCCTTCCAGCTGATCCACGGCGGTCGCGACCTCAGCCTGCAGCAGCGGCCGCTGCTCAAGGTGCTGGCCACCCTCGAAGGTCAGGGCTACCTGCCGCCGCCGGTCATCGCCGAGATGAAGGAGGGCTACGAATTCCTGCGCTATGTCGAGCACGCCCTGCAGGCCATCGGTGACCGGCAGACGCAGATGCTTCCGGACAGCGAGCAGGATCGCGCGCGGGTCGCGCTGATCATGGGCTTCGACAACTGGGAGGCGTTCCACGAGCAGCTGATGGCTTGGCGCGGGCGCATCGAATGGCACTTCCGCCAGGTGATCGCCGACCCGGACGAGGAAGAGGGCGCCGAGGTCGAGCTGTGCGTCGGCAGCGAATGGCTGCCGCTGTGGGAAGAGGCGCTGGACGAGGAAATGGCCGGGCGCCAGCTGGCCGAGGCCGGCTTTGCCGAGCCGGCGGCCGCGCTCAAGCGGCTGATCGACCTGCGCGGTGGCTCGCAGGTGCGCACCATGCAGCGCCTCGGCCGCGAGCGCCTGGATGCCTTTATCCCGCGCCTGCTGACGCAGACCGTGGAACAGGCCAACCCGGACTTGGTGCTGGAGCGCGTGCTGCCGCTGGTGGAAGCGGTGGCGCGGCGCTCTGCCTACCTGGTGCTGCTCACCGAGAACCCGCTGGCGCTCAAGCGCCTGCTCACCCTGTGCGCGGCCAGCCCGTGGATCGCCGAGCAGATCAGCCGCTTCCCGCTGCTGCTTGACGAGCTGCTCAACGAAGGCCGCTTGTTCAGCCCGCCGCAGGCGCCGGAACTGGCCGCCGAGTTGCGCGAGCGACTCACCAGGATTCCCGAGGACGACCTGGAACAGCAGATGGAGGCCCTGCGTCACTTCAAGCTGGCCCATGGCCTGCGCGTGGCTGCTTCGGAGATCGCCGGCACTCTGCCGCTGATGAAGGTCTCCGATTACCTGACCTGGCTGGCCGAGGCGATTCTCGACCAGGTGCTGGCCCTGGCCTGGCGCCAGACCGTGGCCAAGCATGGCACGCCGCGCCGTGCCGACGGCGGCCTGTGCGCTCCGGACTTCATCATCGTCGGCTACGGCAAGGTCGGCGGCCTGGAGCTGGGCCATGGTTCCGATCTCGACCTGGTGTTTATCCACGACGGCGACTCCCAGGCCGAGACCGATGGCGCCAAGCCGATCGACGGCACCCAGTTCTTCGCCCGCCTGGGCCAGCGCATCATCCACCTGCTGACCACCCAGACCACTTCCGGGCAGCTCTACGAGGTGGATATGCGCCTGCGCCCGTCCGGTGCCGCCGGCCTGCTGGTCAGCTCTCTCGGCGCCTTTGAGCGTTACCAGGAGAGCGAGGCCTGGACCTGGGAACACCAGGCCCTGGTGCGCGCCCGCGTGCTGGTCGGCTGCCCGCGGGTCGGTGCTGCCTTCGAGCAGGTGCGCGCCGCCGTGCTCGGTCGTGAGCGTGATCTGGACAAGCTGCGCGCCGAGGTCAGCGAGATGCGCGCGAAGATGCGCGACAACCTTGGCAGCCCGGCCACCGCTGCCGGCACGGCGGCCAATGCCTTCGATCCGGCGACTTCCTTCGATCTGAAGCAGGACGCCGGAGGTATCGTCGATATTGAATTTATGGTGCAATACGCGGCCCTGGCGTGGTCGCGGCAGCACCCCGAACTGCACCGCTACACCGACAATATCCGCATCCTCGACGGTCTGCGCGATGTCGGGCTGATGCCCGCCGCCGACGTCGAGTTGCTGCAGGAGGCCTACAAGGCCTACCGCGCCGCTGCCCATCGGCAGGCGCTGCAGAAACAGCCGGGCAAGGTCGGTGGCGAACAGTTTGCCGCCGAGCGCCGCAGCGTGATGCGCCTGTGGCGCGAGCTGGGCTTGAACTGAGCAGTGCGCGGCAGTCGCCGCAACGAATTGATGACCGAGACGAACAGTGAGGAGCAGGCAACGATGTCGATGGCCGACCGTGATGGCGTGATCTGGTATGACGGCAAGCTGGTGGAATGGCGCAGCGCCACTACCCATGTGCTGACCCACACCCTGCACTACGGCATGGGCGTGTTCGAGGGCGTGCGTGCCTACAACACCCCACAGGGCACCGCCATCTTCCGCCTGCAGGCCCACACCGACCGCCTGTTCGACTCGGCCCACATCATGGGCATGAAGATCCCGTTCACCAAGGACGAGATCAACGAAGCCACCCGCGCCGCCGTGCGCGAGAACAACCTGGAAACCGCCTACATCCGTCCGATGGTGTTCTACGGATCGGAAGCCATGGGCCTGCGCGCCACCGGCCTGAAGACCCAGGTGATCGTCGGGGCCTGGCACTGGGGCGCCTACATGGGCGAAGAGGCGCTGCAGAAGGGCATCAAGGTGCGCACCAGCTCCTTCACCCGTCACCACGTCAACATCTCGATGACCCGCGCCAAGGCCAACGGCAACTACATCAACTCGATGCTGGCCCTGCAGGAAGCCATCTCCGGCGGTGCCGACGAGGCCATGCTGCTGGATCCGGAAGGCTACGTGGCCGAGGGTTCCGGCGAGAACATCTTCCTGGTCAAGAACGGCGTGGTGTACACCCCGGAAGTGACCTCCTGCCTGAACGGCATCACCCGCGACACCATCCTGACCCTGGCCGCCGAGCTGGGCATTCAGGTGGTCGAGAAGCGCATCACCCGCGACGAGGTGTACATCGCCGACGAGGCCTTCTTCACTGGCACCGCCGCCGAAGTCACGCCGATCCGCGAAGTGGACGGCCGTCAGATCGGCATCGGCAGCCGCGGCCCGGTTACCGAGAAGCTGCAGAAGGCCTACTTCGACCTAGTCACCGGCCAGACCGATGCCCACCCCGAGTGGCGCACCCTGGTCAAATAAGCTCCATTAGGTCATGACAGGGAGGCGCTGCGCCTCCCTGTGCATTTCTGGAACACGCATGAAGATACTGATCGTTGGGCCCAGCTGGGTCGGTGACATGGTGATGGCGCAGACCCTGTTCGTCTGCCTCAAGCAGCGTCACCCGGACTGCGAGATCGACGTGCTGGCGCCCGAGTGGAGCCGGCCGATTCTCGAGCGCATGCCCGAGGTGCGCGCGGCGCTGAGCTTCCCGCTCGGCCATGGCGTGCTGGATGTCGCCAGCCGCCGGCGCATCGGCAAGTCGCTGGCCGGCCAGTACGATCAGGCCATCCTGCTGCCCAATTCGCTGAAATCCGCCCTGGTGCCGTTCTTCGCCGATATCCCGCTGCGTACCGGCTGGAAGGGCGAGATGCGCTACGGCCTGCTCAATGACATCCGCACGCTGGACAAAGAGCGCTACCCGCTGATGATCGAGCGCTTTATGGCGCTGGCGTACGACAAGGGCGCGGAGTTGCCCAAGCCCTACCCGCAGCCGCGCCTGCAGATCGACGAAGCCAGCCGCGCCGCCGCCCTGGCCAAGTTCAATCTCAGCCTGGATCGCCCGGTGCTGGCGCTGTGCCCAGGCGCCGAGTTCGGCGAGGCCAAGCGCTGGCCGGCCGAGCACTATGCCAAGGTCGCCGAGCTGAAGATCCGCGCCGGCTGGCAGGTGTGGCTGTTCGGCTCGAAGAACGACCATGCGGGTGGCGAGGAGATTCGCAATCGCCTGATTCCCGGCCTGCGCGAGGAAGTGGTCAACCTGGCCGGGCAGACCAGCCTGGCCGAGGCCATCGACCTGATGTCCGCCGCCGGCGCCGTGGTCTCCAACGACTCCGGCCTGATGCACGTGGCCGCCGCGCTGAACCGCCCGCTGGTGGGCGTCTACGGCTCGACGTCGCCGCAGTTCACCCCGCCGCTGGCCGACCAGGTGGAGATCGTCCGCCTGGGCCTGGACTGCAGCCCCTGCTTCGAGCGCACCTGTCGCTTCGGCCACTACAACTGCCTGCGCGAGCTCAAGCCGCGCCCGGTGATCGAGGCGCTGGATCGCCTGGTCGCCGATCCGATCGAGGTCGAATAGTGCGGGTTCTGCTGATCAAGACTTCTTCGCTGGGCGACGTGATCCACACCCTGCCGGCCCTTACCGATGCGGCGCGGGCCATCCCTGGCATCCAGTTCGACTGGGTGGTGGAGGAGGGCTTCGCCGAGATTCCGGCCTGGCACCCGGCCGTGGCTCAGGTGATTCCGGTGGCGATTCGTCGCTGGCGCAAGCACCTGCTGCAGACCTGGAAGAGCGGCGAGTGGAAACGCTTCAAGCAGCGCCTGGGCGAGACCGACTACGACCTGGTGATCGACGCCCAGGGCCTGCTGAAAAGCGCCTGGCTGACCCGTTACTGCCAGGCCCTGGTGGCCGGCCTGGATCGCGACTCGGCGCGCGAGCCGATCGCCTGCCGCTTCTACGATCGTCTGTACTCGGTGCCGAAGAACCAGCATGCGCTGGAGCGCACCCGCCAGCTGTTCGCCCAGGCCCTGGGCTACAGCCTGGCAGACGGCTTCGGTGATTACGGCCTGGATCGCGCAGCCATGGCCGATGCCGCCGCGCAGCCCTATTTGCTGTTCCTGCACGGCACCACCTGGGCCAGCAAGCATTGGCCGGAAGCCGACTGGCGTGCCCTGGCCGAGCGCATGGCCGGGCAGGGCTGGGCGATCCGTCTGCCCTGGGGCAACGAGGCGGAGAAGGCCCGTGCCGAGCGCATAGTCGCCGGTCTCGACAACGCCGCCGTGCTGCCCAAGCTGAACCTGGCCGGGGTGGCCAAGGTGATCGCCGGTGCCACCGCCTGCGTGGCCGTGGACACCGGCCTCGGCCATCTGGCCGCGGCGCTCGACGTGCCGACCCTATCCCTGTACGGCCCGACCCTGCCGGGCAAGGTCGGCGCCTATGGCCGTGGCCAGGTGCACCTGTGCGCCAGCGGCCCGCAGGCCGGCAAGGGCGACCGTAATAAACCCTGTTTCGATGGCCTCGATGCACGGCAGGTGGGCGATGCGCTGAACGCCATGCTGCTGGCGCAGCAGGAGGCGGTGTGATGCAGCTGGCCTTCGTCCTGTACAAGTACTTCCCGTTTGGCGGCCTGCAGCGCGACTTCATGCGCATCGCCCTGGAATGCCAGGCGCGCGGCCATGCCATCCGCGTCTACACGCCGATCTGGGAGGGCGATGTGCCTGCCGGTTTCGACGTGCGGGTGGCGCCGATCAAGGCGCTGTTCAACCACCACCGCAACGAGAAGTTCAGCGCCTGGCTGGCCGCCGATCTCGCCCGCGACCCGGTGGAGCGGCTGGTCGGCTTCAACAAGATGCCCGGCCTCGACGTCTACTACGCTGCCGACGGCTGCTACGAAGACAAGGCGCAGACCCTGCGCGCGCCGATCTACAAGCGCTGGGGGCGCTACAAGCATTTCGCCGACTACGAGCGGGCGGTGTTCGCTCCCGAGTCGCACACCGAGATCCTGATGATCTCCGAAGTGCAGCAGCCGCTGTTTATCAAGCACTACGCCACGCCGGCCGAGCGCTTCCATCTGCTGCCGCCGGGCATCGCCCAGGATCGCCGCGCGCCGGCCAATGCCGCCGAGATCCGCGCCGAGTTCCGCCGCGAGTTCCAGCTGGCCGACAGCGACCTGCTGCTGGTGCAGATCGGCTCCGGCTTCAAGACCAAGGGCCTGGATCGCAGCCTCAAGGCGCTGGCCGCCCTGCCGCGCGAATTGAAGAAACGCACCCAGCTGATCGCCATCGGCCAGGACGATCCGCGCTCGTTCCAGCTGCAGGCCAAGGCTCTGGGCGTGTCCGAGCAGGTGCAGATTCTCAAAGGGCGCAGCGACATTCCGCGCTTTTTGCTCGGCGCCGACCTGTTGATCCACCCGGCCTACAACGAGAACACCGGCACCGTGTTGCTCGAGGCTTTGGTGGCCGGCCTGTCGGTGCTGGTCAGTGCCGTGTGCGGCTACGCCCACTACATCGCCGAGGCCGATGCCGGGCGTGTACTGCCCGAGCCGTTCGCGCAGGACGACCTCAATCGTATGCTGACCGAGATGCTCAGCGACGACGCGGCGCGCGCGAAGTGGGGCGCTAACGGCCTGGCCTTCGCCGATACGGCCGACCTGTACTCCATGCCGCAGCGCGCGGCCGATGTGATTCTGGCGGAGCGCGCATGAAGCTGATTCTCGCCGAGCCGTTCCAGAGTCTGTGGGCCGGGCAGGATGCCTTCGCCGCCGTTGAGGCGCTGCAGGGCCAGGTCTACCGCGAGCTGGAGGGGCGGCGCACGCTGCGTACCGAAGTCGCCGGGCGCGGCTACTTCGTCAAGATCCACCGCGGCATCGGCTGGGGCGAGATCGTCAAGAACCTGCTCACCGCCAAGCTGCCGGTACTCGGCGCGGCCCAGGAGTGGCAGGCGATCCAGCGCCTGACTGCGGCCGGCGTGCCGACCATGACCGCCGTGGCCTATGGCGAGCGCGGTAGCAACCCGGCGGCGCAGCATTCGTTCATCGTCACCGAGGAACTGGCGCCGACCACCGACCTCGAGCAGCTCAGCCTGAACTGGCTGCAGCAGCCGCCCGAGCCGCGCCTCAAGCGCGCGCTGATCGCCGAAGTGGCGCAGATGACCGGCACCATGCACCGCGCCGGGGTCAACCACCGCGACTGCTACATCTGCCACTTCCTGCTGCACACCGACCAGCCGGTGACGGCAGACAACCTGCGCCTGTCGCTGATCGACCTGCACCGCGCCCAGGTGCGCAGTGCCACGCCGCTGCGCTGGCGCAACAAGGATCTGGCCGCGCTGTATTTCTCGGCGCTGGATATCGGCCTGACCCGCCGCGACATCCTGCGCTTTCTCAAGGGCTACTTCCGCCAGCCGCTGCGCGCCATCCTGCGCGATGAAGCGCGCCTGCTGGCCTGGCTGGAGCGCAAGGCGGACAAGCTCTACGCGCGCAAGCAACGTTACGGAGATGCACTCTGATGGCCGGTTGGCACCTCGATCCGGCCTATGCCCAGCTGGCAGACGACTTCGGTGATCTGCAGCGGGTATTCGACCTGCAGGGCCAGCGCCTGACCAAGGATCCGCTGTCGGAAGTGATCCTGATCGAGCGCGACGGTGTGCGCTACTACGTCAAACGCTACTGGGGCGCGGGCAAGGGCCTGCGCCGCTACCTCGGCCGGCCACGGGTCAAGGCCGAATGGCAGAACCTCAAGCATTTCACCAAGTGGGGCATTCCTACCGCGCCGATCGTCGCCTACGGCCTGGAACGCAAGGCCGGCGCTTTCGTGCGCGGCGCGCTGATCACTCGCGAACTGGAGCGTACCCAGGATCTGGCCCTGCTGGCCAAGGAACAGGACGCGCGCCTGCGCGACTCTGGCTGGGTGGCGCGAATCAGCCGCCAGCTGGCCGAAGCCACGCGGCTCATGCACCGGCACGCCTTCACTCACAACGACCTGAAGTGGCGCAACCTGCTGGTCAACGACCGCGCCGAGCTGTTCTTCATCGACTGCCCGACCGGTACCTTCTGGTGGGGCCCCTGGCTGCACTACCGCATGGTCAAGGACTTGGCCTGCCTGGACAAAGTGGCCAAGTACCAGCTGACACGCAGTCAGCGCCTGCGCTTCTACCTGCAGTACCGCGGCCGTACTCGCCTGAGCGGCGGCGACAAGCGCCGCATCCGTCAGGTGCTGAAGTTCTTCGAGGGACGGGAATGAACGACTTTATCGCCAGCGCCGACCGCGCCATCCTCGAACGCCACGGGCTGGCCAGCTACGACGCGCTGTGGGCGCTGCAGCTGGAAGCGGTGGACGAGCCGAACACCGAGCGCGGTGGCTGGAGCAGCGTCTATCGCCTGGATCTCGGCGATGCCGCCTACTACCTCAAGCGCCAGAGCAACCACCTGACCCGCAGCCTGGCCCATCCCTGCGGCGAGCCGACCTTCGCCCGCGAGTTCCGCAATATCCAGCGCTATCGCAGCCTGGAGATTCCGGCCCTGCAGGCGGCCTTCTTCGCCGAGCGGCGGCTGCCCGGCGAGCGCCGGGCGATCCTGCTGACCCGCGCGCTGGACGGCTGGCGCGATCTCGACCACTGGCTGCAGGGCTGGAGCGAGCTGTCCGAGGGGCAGCGACGCGCGCTGCTGGATGCCTGCGGCCTGCTGGCCCGGCGCCTGCACCAGTCCGGACAGATGCACGGCTGTTTCTATCCCAAGCACATCTTCCTGCGCGAGACGGGGAGCGGCGTCGAGGCGCAGCTGATCGACCTGGAGAAGACCCGCCCGCTGCTGTTCGGCGCGCGCGACCGGATCAAGGATCTGGAGCCGCTGCTGCGCCGCGCCAGCCAGTGGAGCGAGGACGACGTGCGCCGCCTGCTGTCCGCCTACCTGGATGGCCGCGGCGACCTCGATAGCTGGTGGCAGCGCCTCGGCGCCCGCCGGCGCAACAAGGAAGCGCGGCGGTGAAGCTCGCCGCCCTGGCCGCCAGCGGACGTACGCCGAGCCTGCCGCTGCAGGTCGAGCTGGCCGATGCCGCCGGCCCGGCGACGCTGCAGGTCGAGCGCCTGCTGCGGGTGCTGCCGGGGCAGCGCTATGTCGGCGTGGCGCAGTGGCGCGGGCGTACGGTGCTGGCCAAGTTGCTGGTCGGCGAGCGCGCCGCGCGGCACTTTCGCCGTGAGCGCGAGGGTGCCCACCTGCTTGCCGAGCAGGGCCTGACTACGCCGCTGCTGCTGGCCGAAGGGCTGGTGGAGGGCGAGGGCGGCTGGCTGCTGTTCGATTACCTCGACGGCGCCGACAGCTTGTGGGATGCCTGGCGCGCGGTGGAGTGCGAGGCGCTGCTCAGCGACGCGCAACAGGCGGTGCTCGGCGAAGCCCTGGCGGCCATCGCGCAGATGCACGCCAGGGGCCTATGGCAGGCCGACCTGCACCTGGACAACCTGCTGCGGCAGGCCGGCCAGCTGTTCGTTATCGACGGTGGTGGCGTGCAGGCGGAAACCCCCGGCCAGCCACTGTCGCGGGGCAAGGTGCTGGAAAACCTCGGGGTGTTCTTTGCCCAGCTGCCGGCGGAGCTTGCGCCCTTCACCGAAGAGCTGCTGGTGCACTACCTGCTGGCCAACGGCGAGCACGCCCTGCCGCTGGAGGCGCTGCTCAGGGAAGTGGCCAAGGTGCGCCGCTGGCGCCTGCGCGACTACCTGAAGAAGATTGCCCGCGACTGCAGCCTGTTCGCCGCGCGGATCAATGCCTTCGGCCTGCGCGTGGTGCGTCGCAGCGAGGAGGCCGGGTTGCAGCCGCTGCTGAACAACCTCGACCTGCTCACCGAGGCCGGCCACGTCTACAAGACCGGCGGTGCGGCGACCGTGGCGCGGGTCGAGCTGGGCGGGCGGGCGCTGGTGGTCAAGCGCTACAACGTGAAGAACCTGCTGCACTGGCTGAAGCGCTTCTGGCGCCCGAGCCGGGCCTGGCACAGCTGGGTCGAGGGCAATCGCCTGCAGCTGCTGGGCATCGCCACCCCGCAGCCGCTGGCCGTGCTGGAGCGGCGCTGGTGCTGGCTGCGCGGGCGCGCCTACCTGATTACCGAATACTGCGGCGGGCAGGATATAATCGCCCGTTTCCAGGCGTTCCATGACGGATCGCCCCCGGAAAGCGACCTGCTGGCACTGGATCGCCTGTTCGCCGCCCTGCTGCGCGAACGCATCAGCCACGGCGATTTCAAGGGGCACAACCTGTTCTGGGACGAGCGCCTGGCGTGCTGGTCGCTGATCGACCTCGACGCCATGCAGCAGCATCGCAGCGCGCGCAGCTTCGCCAGGGCCTATGCCCGCGACCGCGCCCGCTTCCTGCGCAACTGGCCCGCCGACTCGGCGTTGTACCAGCTGCTCGACCAACG
The DNA here is from genome assembly GCF_014490745.1 of Pseudomonas alcaligenes. Classification (NCBI taxonomy): domain Bacteria; kingdom Pseudomonadati; phylum Pseudomonadota; class Gammaproteobacteria; order Pseudomonadales; family Pseudomonadaceae; genus Aquipseudomonas; species Aquipseudomonas alcaligenes. Next base: position 579,139 of record NZ_LZEU01000001.1, read on the forward strand.
TTTACCGCTGACGCCCGCCGTCGGCTCAGCAGACTAGAAAAAGAGGCAAAACCAGTGGCACTGACCATTCTCGGCCTGTCCGGCGCCCTCAGCCATGACCCGTCCGCCGCCCTGTACATCGACGGCAAGCTGATTGCAGCGGTGGAAGAAGAGCGCTTCGTGCGCGACAAGCATGCGAAGAACCGCATGCCCTACGAGTCGGCCAAGTTCTGCCTGGAACAGGCCGGGATCAAGCCGTCCGACGTCGACGTGGTGGCCATTCCGTTCGCCCCGATCAGCCTGTTCGGCAAGGCCCGCTGGCACTATGCCAAGCGCTACTGGTACGCCCCGGATCGCTCGCTCGACGCGATCCTGATGGGCAACCGCCGCTACAAGCGCTACCACAAGAAGATTCAGTGGTGCCTGGAGCAGCTGGGCTTCGACCTGAAGAAGGTCAAGATCGAGCCGGTCGAGCACCACCTGGCCCACGCCTCCAGCGCCTACCACTGCTCGGGCTTCAAGGAAAAGACCGCGATCCTCGGCATCGATGGCAAGGGTGAGTACGCCACCACCTTCTTCGGCTACGGCGAGAACGGCAAGATCCACAAGATCAAGGAATTCTACGATCCGGATTCGCTCGGCGGCCTGTACGGCGCGATCACCGAGTTCCTCGGCTTCGAGATGCTCGACGGCGAGTTCAAGGTCATGGGCATGGCGCCCTACGGCGACGCGGCCAAGTACGATTTCTCGCGCCTGGCCAAGTTCGAGAACGGTGAGCTGATCATCAACACCGACTATGCCAACGTCATCGGTTTCCGTCGCTACAAGGAAAACGGCAAGGGCTACTACTTCTCGCCCAAGCTGATCGAGTGGCTGGGGCCGAAGCGCCAGGGCGACATCGCCGACGACCCGTACATCCACTACGCCGCCAGCATGCAGGCGCTGTTCGAGAAGCTGGCGCTGGAGATGATGGAGTACTACCTCGGCGACATCCTCAAGGAAACCGGCAAGATTGCCTTCGCCGGCGGTTGTGCGTTGAACGTCAAGCTGAACCAGAAGATCATCGCCCGCGACGACGTGAAGGAGCTGTTCGTGCAGCCCGCTTCCGGCGACGCCGGCACCTCGGTCGGCGCCGCCGCCTACGTCTCGCACCAGCGCGGCGTGCCGGTGGAGAAGATGGAGCACGTCTACCTCGGCCCTTCGTACTCCAACGAAGACGTGATCGCCGCCTGCGCCCGCCACCCGAGCAAGCCGGTGTTCAAACGCATCGACAACACCGCGCAGCGCATCGCCAAGATCATGGTCGACGCCAACCCTGTGGCCTGGTTCCAGGGCCGCATGGAGTTCGGCCCGCGCGCCCTCGGCGGCCGCTCGATCATCGGCTGCCCGAGCGTGCCGGGCGTGGCCGATCGGATCAACGAGCAGATCAAGTTCCGCGAGCGCTGGAGACCCTTCTGCCCGTCGATGCTCGACACCGTGGCGCCGCAGATGCTCAAGGTCGACCATCCGAGCCCGTTCATGACCTTTACCTTCGAGGTCAACGAGGAGTGGAAGACTCGCGTCGGCGAAGTGGTGCACGAAGACGGCACCTCGCGCGCCCAGGTGCTGGAGCGCCGCTTCAACCCGCGCTGGTACGACCTGATGCTGGAGCTGGAAAAACTCACCGGCAACGGCGTGTCGCTGAACACCTCGCTCAACCGCCGCGGCGAGCCGATGATCTGCTCGCCGACCGACGCGCTGAACATGTTCTACGGCTCCGACCTGCAGTACCTGATCATGGAAGACATCCTCGTAGTCAAGGACGGCAAGGACTGGTATGACAACATCTGAGGTCTCGGGGGCTGGGCAGTCGTGGGTTCTGCAGTTCTGCCACGGCTATGACGGCCCCTTCCTCGATTGCGCGCGGCAGTACGCCGCGCTGTTTGCCGGTACGCCCTACAAGGTTTGCACCGTCTACCTGACCGGTGCACCGAGTGCGGAGGTGGAGCAGGGCTCGGCTTCCGATCAGGTGATCTTCCTCGACTATTCCAGTCGCGACGTGCGCGGGCTCAAGCTCAAGGCCATCGCCGACTTGCGCCGTATCGCCGCTTCGCGCGACTTCCAGCTGTGCATTGCCCATCGCTTCAAGCCGGTGTACATCGCCCTGCTCGGCAGCGACCTGCCGGTGATCGGCGTGCACCATGCCTTCGGTGACTATCGGCGCCTGTCGCGCCGGCTGTTCGCCAACTTCTTCAGCAAGCGCCTGGCGTTGCTCGGGGTTTCCGATGCGGTGCGCGACGACATGCGTGCCTGCTTGCCGAGCTGGCCGGGCGAGCGCATCGAAACCCTGTACAACCGCATCGATATCGCCGCCGTGCAGGCCGAGCAGGTCTCCCGCGAGGCGGCCCGCGTGCATCTCGGTTTGCCGCAGCAAGCCTGGGTAGTGGGCAACGTCGGGCGCCTGCATCCGGACAAGGATCAGGCCACCCTGATCCGCGGCTTCGCCCAGGCCCTGCCGCAGCTGCCGGCCGACAGCCTGCTGGCGATCATGGGCAGCGGCAAGCTGGAAGCTTCGCTGAAGGCGCTGGCCGCCGAGCTGGGGGTGAGCGAGTCAGTACGTTTCCTCGGCCAGGTGGCTGGCGGCCGCCGTTACTTCAAGGCCTTCGACCTGTTCGCCCTCAGCTCCGACCACGAGCCCTTCGGCATGGTGCTGCTGGAGGCCATGGCCGCCGGGGTGCCGGTGCTCGGCACCGACTGCGGCGGCGGGCGCGAGGTGGTGCAGGGCGTCGGTGAGCTGTTCCCGCTCGGTGCGGTGAGCGAACTGGCCGAGGCCTTGAAACGCCAGGCACAGATCGGCGATCTGCAGGTGCTGCGCCAGCGCATGCAGGAGCGCCTGCAGCAGGTCTTTTCCGACCAGGCGGTGCGTGCGCAGTTCTGGTCGCTGCCCATGCGCGCCGTGCTGCGCTGAGGGTCGCCATGCTGCAGGATGCCGTCGCCAACCCCTGGGCTGCCAAGGCCCGCGCCCTGGATCGCTACCGCTGGCAGCTGCTGCGCGAGCGCCATGGCCTGCTGGGCAGCGCCTTGCGCTTTGCCCGCGAGGCGCTCGCTGACTGGTGGTTCGGTGTGCGCGCCAAGGCTCGCCTGGCTGAGTCCATCGCGGCCGAGCCCTGCGATTTCCTGCTGCTGCAGTCGGCACCCAAGGTCATCAAGTTCCAGCGCAAGAAGCTGCTGATCGAGGGCCTGCGCGGTCGTGGCCACAATCTGGTGGAGACGGCGCTGCAGGAGCCCGGGACGATCCTGCGCCAGCGCCTGCTCAAGCGCCCGCCCCATGGGCTGCCGATCCGCTACTTCGGCATCGCAGCCTATGCCGAATGGCTGGTGGCACAGCATCAGCCGCGCGTGCTGCTCAATGATCGCAATGGCAGCCTGTACGCCCCGTTCCTGCGCCTGGCGCTGAATGCCCGCGGCAGCCTGCTGGCGCATCTGGCTCACGCCACTACGGTGGAGGGCTCGCGCCGGCTGGGCATGAACGACTACGACTATTACCTGCTGTTCGGCCAGAGCTCGCTGGAGGCCCTGCAGGCGCGCGCGCTGCGTTTCGGCAGCTCGACGGCGCTGTTGACCGGCTCGCACATGATCGACACGGCCTTCGATCTGCCGCCCGCGGAGGCGGCGCGGCGCGTGCTGCTGATCCTCGGTGTCGGCCCGGACAAGGAGAAGGAGCCGGGCTACCAGCGTACCTATGCGCTGCTGCGCGACTGGGCGGCGCAGAACCCCGACTACCAGGTGCTGGTCAAGGCCCACCCGCGCAGCCAGGCGCCGTTCTGGCAGGAGGCCGCCGGCGTGCTCGACAACCTGCAGGTGCTGCCAGCGGACTGTGGTCTGGCCGAGGCCCTGGGGCGGGCGTCGCTGGTGGTCAACATCATGTCCAATGCAGTGATCGAGGCCGGCCTGGCCGCGCGCCCGGTGATCTACTGCAACCTGAGCGATGACCGCGACATCTTCGCCCAGGAGGCCTTCTTCGGTGCGCCGCTGACCAGTCCCGCCGCCCTGCAGGCCCATGTGGCGCAGCTGGAAGCCGATTATCCGGCCCAGGTCGAGCGAGCCAGGGCCTTTGCCCATTATCATCTGGCCCATGGTTCCGCCGGCCTGCAGATGAGCCAGCAGGCGCTGGTTGCCCTGCTGCAGGCCACGCCGTTGCCGGCCGAGCTGCAGCAGAGCCAGCTGCCGGCGGCGCCATGATGGGCACTTCCTTTTTTGTAGGGGCGGCCTGGCCGCCTGTCTCTCTCCCGAATTGCAGCCATGACCATGACTAACTTCCTGTTCTTCTCGCTGGCCAAGCACCAGAGCCTCTACTTCCAGCGCCTGCTCGACGAGACCGAACTCGACGGCAAGGTGGTGGTACCGAGCCGCCTGCCCTGGCCACGGCCCTGGCAGCTGTCGCGCATTGCCAAGCGCATCGACTGGGCGGCGCTGATCGAGGAGAAGTGTCAGGAACGGCGGGTCAAACGCAAGTCCGAGGGCACTCTGTATCGCCTGCTGCTGCGGCTCGAACTGGCCTGGATGGCGCTGCGCCTGCACGCCATGCTCGAGCGCGAGCAGCCGGCGGCCGTGGCCATGTGGAACGGCTGCCACCGCTATTGCCAGCTGCTGGTCGCTCTGCTGCCGGCGGGTTGCCGCACCTTCTTCTTCGAGAACGGCCTGCTGCCCAATACCACCACGCTGGATCCGCGCGGGGTCAACTACCGCAACTCGGTGCCGCGCCAGGCCGAGTTCTATCGCAGCTACCAGGCGCCCGCGGGTGCTACCGAAGCCCAGCTCACCCTGGTGCCACGCAAACCGCGCAACACCGGCGTGGCGCCGATCGTGCTGCCCGAGCGCTTCGTCTTCATCCCGTTCCAGGATGATCGCGATACCCAGGTGCGTCTGTTCTCGCCTTGGGTTGGCGACATGCGCCAGCTGTTCGCCCTGGGCGAGCGCCTGGCGGCGGAAACCGGCCTGACCGTGGTGTTCAAGGAACATCCATCCAGCCGCGAGTCCTATCCCGAGCTGCATGCCCGCAGCCACGAGCGCCTGCTGTTTGCCAATGGCAATGCAACCCAGGAGCTGATCCAGGCCAGCCAGTTCGTCATCACCCTCAATTCCACCGTCGGCCTGGAAAGCCTGCTGCTGGGCAAGCCGCTGCTGACCCTGGGCCAGGCGTTCTTCAACATTCCCGGCCTGGTCATGCATGCCGACAATGCCGAGGAATTGCTGGAGCTTGCCCGGGCCTTCCCGCAGTGGCCGCTGGAGCCGCTGATCCGTGACAACTTCCTGCGCTACATGGCGGCCGACTACTGCATCCAGGGCGGCTGGCAGAATGCCGAGCCGACCCAGTTGCAGCGGGTAGCGGCGCGCATGCTGCGGCGCGAGGCCTGAGCTGATGAAGTTTCCTGTACTGCGTGAGAGCCTGCTGGCGCGCTGGGCGGTGTTCGGCCTGCTGATTCTGCTCTGTGCCCCCTGGCTGATGCCGAGCAACAAGCACTACCACCAGCTGATCCATGTGTTCCTCTGGGCGCCGGCCTTGCTGGCGCTGTTTCTGCGCGACTTCCGCCGGCGCCTGCTGCAGCCGGAGATGCTGCTGTTTGTCGCCCTGGCGGCGTGGACGCTGCTGGTGATCGCCGTGCAGGGCGGACATGACCCGCAGAGCAAGGCCAAGCTGCCGTTTTACGTGGCCCTGAGCCTGCTCGGCATACTGCTGGCGGCGCGCGATGCCCGCTGGTCGCTGGAGTCCTCGCTGCGGCTCTGCGTCATGGCTGGCGGTCTGGGGGCGCTGCTGTCCATCCTGGTTTTCTATACCGGGGAAGCACCGGCACCGGGCCAGCGCCTGATCGCCACCGGCCTGTGGGACACGGCGATCATGGGGGCCCATGCGGTGGGTGCCCTGGCCATTCTGGGCTTGTTTCTCGGCGCGGGCGTGGTGCGGCGCTGGCTCCTGTTCCTGCTGGTACTGGCGGTGCTGGCCGAGAGCCTGTTCATCGGCCTCAACCAGACCCGCGGAGTGTGGCTGGCGCTGTTCGCCTCGTTGTTCCTGATGCTACTCGCGCGGCCGTCGCGACGCGGCGGGCTGCTGCTCGGCCTGGTGCTGCTCGGGGTGCTGGGCGGGGCGCTGCTGGAGCCGCAGTTCCTGCTGCAGCGCGGCCTGTCGTACCGGCCGACCCTGTGGCTCGGGGGCCTGCAGCTGATTCGCGAGCACTGGCTGCTGGGCCTGGGCTTCGAGGCCTACGAGATTGCCGTGCCGGCCCTGCAGAAGTCGTTCAAGCACCCGCACAACCTGTTCATCGACACCGGTGTGCGCCTGGGGCTGCCCGGCCTGTTGCTGTTCCTGCTGCTCTGGGGCGCGACCCTGCGCCGTGCCTGGCTCAATCGCGATGTCGCGTTGGGGCGCGCGCTGCTGGCCCTGTGGGGCTTTGCCAGTATCGCTTTGCTGAGCGACGGCATCGGTCTGTGGCTCAAGCCGAATGCCGACTGGCTGATCACCTGGCTGACGATTGCCCTGGGCATGGTGCTGGCGGTGCGCCAGGCCGAGGCCGCCGAGCGGCGTTGAGGCGTTAGCGGGCCGCCTCGTAGGCGGCCATCAGCTCGTCCCAGGGGAAGTTCGCCACCTTGCGCCGCTTCAGGTAGCCCTTGAGGTGGGCGAAGTTGCGCTGCACCAGGTGGCGGCCCAGCGGGCGGCGTTTGAAGCGGATATCGAGGAAGTCGATCAGGCCAAAGCCGCCGTCCGGGGTGCGCAGGATGTTGCCCAGGTGCAGCGAGCGGAAGTAGATGCCGCGCTGGTGCAGCAGGTGGATATAGGCGCCCAGCTGCGGCAGCAGGCGATCGAACTCGTCCCGCGCGTCGCGGAACAGCTTGTCCAGCGGCAGGCCCTCCAGGGGCTGGTAGAGGCAGGCGCTAACGGCTTTCTTGCGGTCGATCCAGAACAGCTCGTCCAGCTGTGGGGTCTGGATGCCGAGACGCTGCAGGCGTTCGGCGCGTTCGGCAAAGCGCCGCGCATCCGGGCTCAGGCGCACCAGCAGCGGGTTGCGCCGGCTGCGGAAGATCTTCAGCAGTTTGCCGTCGGGCAGGCGAACCACCTTGGGGCCGTGGCTGTCTTTTTCCAGCAGTTCGCCCTGGCTCAACCAATCTTGTAATTCGTTCGCTGTTACAATCCGCATCTTTTCTCTCTAGCCAGTCGTACGAGGCTCGCCGAATGGCCAATTCTACCCAGCAATCCAGCCTGAGGGTTTACCTGCGGTTGCTGAAATACGTGGTTCCCTACTGGGGAATGTTCAGCATCAGCATCGTGGGCTTCCTGATCTTCGCCTCGACCCAGCCGCTGTTCGGCTACATGCTGAAGTATTTCGTCGATGGCCTGGAGCATCCGGATGCCAGCTTCTTCGCTGGCGTGCCCCACCTGGGCAATATCGCGCTGCTCACCGACCTCAACCTGGTGCAGGTGGTACCGCTGCTGATCGTGCTGATCGCCATCTGGCAGGGCATTGGCTCCTTCCTCGGCAACTACTACCTGGCGCGGGTATCCCTGGGCCTGGTGCACGACCTGCGCGTCGAGCTGTTCAACAACCTGCTGACCCTGCCCAACCGCTACTTCGACAACAACAACTCCGGGCACCTGATCTCGCGTATCACCTACAACGTGACCATGGTCACCGGTGCGGCCACCGACGCGATCAAGGTGGTGGTGCGCGAAGGCATGACGGTGATCTTCCTGTTCGCCTCGCTGCTGTGGATGAACTGGAAGCTGACCCTGGTGATGGTCGCCATCCTGCCGCTGATCGCCGTGATGGTCGGTAGCGCCAGCAAGAAATTCCGCAAGCAGAGCAAGAAGATCCAGGCGGCCATGGGCGATGTCACCCATGTCGCCTCGGAAACCATCCAGGGCTTTCGCGTGGTGCGCAGCTTCGGCGGCGAAGAGTACGAGCGCGGGCGTTTCCTGGCGGTGACCGACGACAACCGCCGCAAGCAGCTGAGCATGGTCAAGACCGGGGCGATCTACACCCCCACCCTGCAGCTGGTGATCTACTGCGCCATGGCCGTGCTGATGTTCCTCGTGCTGTTCATGCGCGGCGACGCTTCGGCGGGCGACCTGGTGGCCTATATCACCATGGCCGGCCTGCTGCCCAAGCCGATCCGTCAGCTGTCCGAAGTCAGCTCGAATATCCAGAAGGGCCTGGCTGGCGCCGACAGCATCTTCGAGCAGCTCGACAGCGAGCCCGAGATCGATACCGGCAGCGAGGAGCGCAGCCGTGTCAGCGGTCGCCTCGAAGTGCGCGGGCTGACCTTCCAGTACCCGGGCGCCGAGAAACCGGTGCTGAATGACATCTCCTTCATCGCCGAGCCGGGGCAGATGGTGGCGCTGGTCGGCCGCTCCGGCAGCGGCAAGTCGACCCTGGCCAGCCTGATCCCGCGCTTCTACCACCATGAGCAGGGACAGATCCTTCTCGACGACCTGGATGTCGAGCAGTACCGCCTGCGCAACCTGCGCCAGCACATCGCCCTGGTCACCCAGCACGTCACCTTGTTCAACGACAGCGTGAGCAACAACATCGCTTACGGCGACCTGGCCGGTGCGCCGCTGGCCGAAGTACGCCAGGCGGCCGAGGCGGCCTATGCCGCCGAGTTCATCGAGAAGATGCCGCAGGGCTACGACACCTTGGTCGGCGAGAACGGCGTGCTGCTCTCCGGCGGCCAGCGCCAGCGCCTGGCGATTGCCCGCGCGCTGCTGAAGAACGCACCGCTGCTGATTCTCGACGAGGCCACCTCGGCGCTGGACACCGAATCCGAGCGGCATATCCAGGGTGCCCTGGACGAAGTGATGAAGGGCCGTACCACCCTGGTCATCGCCCACCGCCTGAGTACCATCGAGAAGGCCGACCTGATCCTGGTGATGGATCAGGGGCAGATCGTCGAGCGTGGCAGCCATGCCGAGCTGCTGGCGCAGAACGGCTACTACGCGCGTCTGCACGCCAAGCAGTTCGAAGAGGGCGGCGCCGACGTCGCGCAGGAGCAGGACGCCTGATGCTGAGTCACCTGCGCGCCTGGCGCGAGCGCGGCTGGAGCCCCATCGATGCAACTGCCTACGCCGAGGCCTGGCAGCGTTTCGGCGGCAGCGTGGCCACCCATCCGCAGGTGGTCGAGCGCCTGGCCGGGCTGGCCGGCATTCCGGTGCGCTACCTCGGCTGGCAGGTCGACGGCGAGCTGCTGGCGGCCATCCCCACCTGGGGCCGGCACCTGGCGCTGGCCAAGGATGTGCTCAAGCAGCAGGGCCAGCGCGGCCTGTTCGACCTGGGCAATGCCGAGATCATCCTGCCCGTCGCCGCCGGTGCGCAGGTGCCGTTGCGCCACCGCGCACGCTACGTGTCACTGCTGAATGCCGAGCAGCTCTGCACCCTGCGCGAACAGCCGGAGGGCCTGGCGCTGGCGCGCGAGCCCGAGGAATACAGCAAGAAGTTCCGTTACAACCAGCGCCGCGAACAGCGCCTGCTGGAAGAGGCGGGCGGCTTGATCCGGCCGATGCTGGAACTGGATGCCAGCGAGCAGGCGCGTATCTATGCCGACCTGTTCCAGCGTCGCTGGGGCTTCGAGGCCACCGGCAAGGCGCGCCTGGCCGACGTGTTCACCTTGCTGCGCGAGTTCATGACCGGCTCGGTGGTGTACCTGCAGGACGCGCCGGTGGCCATCCAGGTGCTCTACCGGGTCGAGGCACCGGCCTGGGTCAGCCTGGAGTACATCAACGGCGGGGTCGATCCGCAGAACCGCGAGTTCAGCCCCGGCAGCGTGCTCAGCTTCGTCAACACGCAAAATGCCTGGGCCGAGGCCCGTGCCATCGGCAAGCCGCTACGCTATTCCTTCGGTCGCGCCGATCGCGAGTACAAGGATCGCTGGTGCAACCGCGTCGCCGTCTACCAGGTGTAACGCCATGAGTGCACGCAAACAGCAACTGCTCAAACGCCATCGCCGGCACAAACGCATCGCCCTGCTGGTGACCCTGCTGGTGCTGGTGCTGCTCGGCGTGTTCGTCGCCTGGTGGTGGGTGCCGCTGCTGTTGGTGCTGGGCTGGATCGGCCACGAGGCCTGGTTCGCCGACCACCTGTTCTACGCGCCGGACGACGACTACCACTACGAGTTCCCGACCGGCACGCCCTGCCTGCTGGCGCGCATCAGCGACGGCCAGCTGCATCTGGACGGCGAGCCGGGCGCGGCGCAAACCCTGATTCTGGAGCTGGAAGTGCGGGCCACCTGGCTCGGCCGCTTTCTCGATCCGCGCATCTGGCTGGGTGACGACCGCCAGGACATGGAGCGCCGCGTCGACGGCCTGCGCTACTTCAACCTGTCCGGACAGGCCGATGCCCTGCGCAGCGGCACCCTGCGCCTGCGCGGGCAGTTCTGCCGGCTGGGCGGCGAGGGCCGCCTGTTCGCCCTGAGCAACCCCGATTACACCGAGCGTCGCGTGATGGTCATCGCCCCGCACGCCGACGACGCCGAACTGGCCGCCTTCGGCCTATACAGCCGCGCCGCCGAGGCCAGCATCGTCACCCTGACCCAGGGCGAGATCGAGGCCGAGGATTACCAGCGCCTGGGCCTGGCGCTGCCCGAGGCGGCGCGCCTGAAGGGCCGCCTGCGCGCCTGGGACAGCCTGGCCGTGCCGTTGTGGGGGGGGGTGCCGCAGAGCCGCTGCGTACAGCTCGGCTACTACTGCCTGCAACTACCCGCGATGGCCGAGCAGCCCGCACAGGCCTTTGGCTCGCGCGAGTCCGCCGAGGCCGACGTGCGCAGCGTGCGCCGCCATAACCCGCTGACGCTGCCGGGCGATGCCGATGGCGTGCCGAGCTGGAACAATCTGGTGGCCGACCTGGCTGCGCTGCTCGAGCATTTCCGCCCCGAGGTGCTGGTCACCCCGCATCCCGAGCTGGATCCGCACAGTGACCATGTCGCCGCCACCCGCGCCCTGCTGGCGGCAATCCAGATCAGCGCCTGGCAGCCGCAGACCCTGCTGCTCTATGCCAACCACCTGCACGACAACGACCGCTGGCCGATGGGCCCGGCCGGCCATGGCATCGCCCTGCCGCCGGCCATGACCGCGCTGCCGGCCGATGGCCTGTGGAGTCCGCTGCTGCCCGCCGCAGTGCAGCTGGACAAGGCCATGGCCCTGGCCATGCAGCACGACCTGCAGGGCCCGCTGCCACCCAAGAAGCGCCTGCGCCGCCTGATCCAGCGCCTGCTGGCCGGGCGCCGCTGGCCGGCCACCGGCGAGGACGAGTTCTTCCGCAAGGCGGTACGCCGTCACGAGCTGTTCTGGGTGCGCCCATTAGGCGAGTGAGAACCTGCTTACGATCTCCTGGCTGTCGGCCATACGGCGTTGAAAGTGGCCCGGGGCACGGCGCCTCAAAATGCTCATTTACACTGCGTAAACTGCGCTTTTTCGGCCTCTTTCGCCTTGTCTGGCTCTAATCCAGAAGATCGTAAACAGGTTCAGAACCCGGCCAGCGTTGCCCTACATGTTATGATCCGCCCCGATTTTGTTGCCCTGGAGCACCCATGAAGCTGTCCATGCCGCGTTACGATCAAGCCCCCGTTCTGGTGGTGGGCGATGTCATGCTCGACCGTTACTGGCATGGCGGCACCTCGCGGATTTCTCCCGAGGCGCCGGTGCCGGTGGTCAAGGTCGAGCAGATCGAAGATCGTCCGGGCGGTGCCGCCAACGTCGCGCTGAACATCGCCGCCCTGGGTGCGCCGGCCGTGCTGGTGGGCGTCACCGGTGAAGACGAGGCCGCCGACAGCCTCACCGACAGCCTTGGCGCTGCCGGCGTGCGGGCCAGCTTCCAGCGCATCGCGACGCAGCCGACCATCGTCAAGCTGCGGGTCATGAGCCGCCACCAGCAGCTGCTGCGCATGGACTTCGAAGAGCCCTTCAATACCGACGCCGCGGCCCTGGCCGTGGACGTCGAGCGCCTGCTGGACGGGGTCAAGGTGCTGGTGCTGTCGGACTACGGCAAGGGCGCGCTGAAGAATCACCAGGCGCTGGTGCAGCTGGCGCGGGCCAAGGGCATTCCGGTGCTGGCCGACCCCAAGGGCAAGGATTTCTCCATCTACCGCGGCGCCAGCCTGATCACCCCCAACCTCAACGAATTCGAGACCATCGTCGGCCACTGCGCCGACGAGGCCGAGCTGGTGGCCAAGGGTGCCAAGCTGATGGCCGAGCTGGAGCTGGGCGCGCTGCTGGTGACCCGCGGCGAGCACGGCATGACCCTGCTGCGTCCGGAGCACGCGCCGCTGCATCTGCCGGCCCGCGCCCGTGAAGTGTTCGACGTGACCGGTGCCGGCGACACGGTGATCTCCACCCTGGCCGCCTCCATCGCCGCCGGCGAGGAGCTGCCGCAGGCCGTGGCCCTGGCCAACCTGGCCGCCGGCATCGTGGTCGGCAAGCTGGGTACCGCCGCCATCAGCGCTCCCGAACTGCGCCGTGCGGTGCAGCGCGAGCAGGGCTCCGAGCGCGGTGTGCTGGGCCTGGAACAGCTGCAGGTGGCCATCGAGGACGCCCGCGCCCACGGCGAGAAGATCGTCTTCACCAACGGCTGCTTCGATATCCTGCATGCCGGCCACGTGACCTACCTGGAGCAGGCCCGCGCCCAGGGCGACCGCCTGGTGCTGGCGGTCAACGACGACGGTTCGGTGTCGCGCCTCAAGGGCCCGGGGCGGCCGATCAACTCGGTGGATCGGCGCATGGCCGTGCTGGCCGGCCTCGGTGCGGTGGACTGGGTGGTGAGTTTCAGCGAGGACACCCCGGAGAACCTGCTGCGCGCGCTCAAGCCGGATGTGCTGGTCAAGGGCGGCGACTATGGCATCGACCAGGTGGTCGGCGCCGAGATCGTCCGCGCCTACGGTGGCGAAGTGCGGGTGCTGGGTCTGGTGGAAAACAGCTCGACCACCGCCATCGTCGAGAAGATCCGCAACAAGTAAGTCCCTCCGGCCGGGCGTTGGCACGCCCGGCCATCCCCTCAGCCGGTCTTGCGCCTGCCTGCCTGGGTCGGCTGCTGCCGGGCCAGCCAGTCCTTCCAGCGGATGCGTTCGGCGCGCACCAGCCAGCCGTCCTGCTCGGCAAAGCTTTCCGATAGCCACAGGCCGCGGGTGCTGGCCGGTACTAGGGTGCCCTGGCGCAGGCTGAACAGCTCACCGCTGGGGCGTCCCTGGCGCAGCGCCAGCAGGTAGATGTCCGGCCGGCGGCGCTCCAGGCGGGCGAGCAGCTGGCCGTCCTCCAGGCATTCGTCGACATGAAACAGGCTGGGCTGGCGGCAATCCCTGGGCAGTTCCAGGCGCAGGTCGTAGACCAGCTGCAGCGAGGCGGTGGGCAGGTGCACGTAGGCGTGCGGCCGCTCGATCAGGGTCAGGTTGCCGCACTGCACCGGGCGCGCGGCGCCGGACAGCGGGCTGAGGCGGAAGTGGCTGCTCTCGCGGTAGCGCAGCGGCTGGTAGGGCGTTGGCAGCCAGGTGTCGCCGAAGCGCCCGCCCAGCCAGCCGTCGGCTGTCTCGATCAGGCACTCCTCGGCGACTTCCTGCAACGCGGTGAGCAGCGGCAGGTTCAGCTCATGGGCCGGTACGTAGCCGGAAATCAACTTGAGCACCACGTCGCCGCGATCCGGGCGGCGCTGGCGCACCAGCAGCAGGTAGTCGCGGCCCTGCCAGGCCAGGGTCAGGCGCACCGAGACGCCGAGGTTGGCCAGTTCGGCGACGAAGTGCTGGGGCCCGGCGACCTGCAGCGGCTGGCGCCGTTCAAGCATCTGGGCGAAGTTCAGCGGCAGGCCCAGGGCCTGGTAGTGCAGGCCGTCGGCGCTGGCTTCCACGTGCAGCGGCAGGGTCTTGAAGGTGCTGGGGTCTTTGCGCGCGAGCAGTCTCGGCATGCGGGTTCCTGCCTTCGGGCTTTCTGGCCTGGGGCGGCCAGCGATTTATCGGAGCCCTGCAGTGTAGCCCTTGATCACCGCTGCGGCGGTGGCCACGTTGCTCGCCAGATGCTGTGGGTTGATGGTGCCGACTATGGCGCTGGTGACCCCGGGCTGGGCGAACACCAGCTCGAAGCTGGCGCGCAGGGGATCCTGGCCCTCGGCCAGGCATGCGTGGCCGCTGGCCAGCGCCTTCTTCACCAGGATGCCCTTGGTATGGGCGGCGGCGTGCTCGATTACCGGCAGTTCGCTGCGCTCGGCCAGGTTGTAGGTGACCATCGCACAGTCACCGCGCTCCAGGGCCAGCAGGCCGCCGGCGACGGTCTTGCCGGACAGGCCGAAGGCGCGGATCTTGCCCTCGGCCTTGAAGGCGGCGAGGGTTTCGTAGAGGCCGCTGTCGTTGAGGATGGCCAAGTCGTCGCCGTTGGAGTGCACCAGCAGCAGATCGATGCACTCGCTTTCCAGGCGCCGCAGGCTGCGCTCCAGCGACAGGCGGGCGTGGGCCGGCGTGAAGTCGTAGTGTGACTGGCCGCCGATGAACTCTTCGCCGACCTTGCTGACGATCACCCAGTCCTGGCGCTGGCCGCGCAGCAGCGGGCCGAGGCGCTCCTCGCTGACGCCGTAGGCCGGCGCCGTGTCGATCAGGTTGATACCCAGGCCGCGGGCCTGGTCGAGCAGGGCGCGGGCACTGGCGTCGTCGGGAATGGTGAAACCGTTGGGATACTTCACGCCCTGATCGCGGCCCAGTTTGACCGTGCCCAGGCCCAGCGGTGAGACGATCAGGCCGCTGTCGCCCAGCGGCCGGTGCAGGTCGTGCAGGCTCATGGCAGCAGCTCCTCCCACACCGGTTGCGCCTGCGGCGGACGCGGCAGCGCCGGCAGCGGGGCGTGCGAGCCCGGGGCTATGCCGTCGCGCTCCAGGGTGGCGATGACCCGTTCGGCGAAGTCCGGCGCCAGCGCCAGCTTGGTCGGCCAGCCCACCAGCAGGCGGCCCTGTTCGGCCAGGAAGGCGTTGTCCGGGCGTACCAGACCGGATTGTGCCGGCTCGGCGCGGTCGACCCGCAGGGTGGCCCAGCGCGCGTCGGACAGGTCGATCCACGGCAGCAACTGCTGCACCTCCTTCTGCGCGCTGGCGATTTGCGCCGCCTCGCTGCGGGCCACGCCGTCGGCTTCGGCAATATCGCCGCCGAGGTACCAGACCCACTGGCCGTTTGCCGCCGGATGGCTGGTGACGGTGATGCGCGGCTTCGGCCCGCCGCCCAGACAGTGGGCATACAGCGGCTTCAGGCCTTTGCCCTTGACCAGCACCATGTGCAGCGGGCGCAGTTGCTGGCGGGGCTGTTCCAGGCCGAGGGTGGCGAGCAGCTCGGCATTGCCGCGCCCGGCGCTGAGCACGATGCGCCGGGCGCGAATCTCGCGGCCGTCGACGCGCAGGCCGACCAGCTCCTCGCCCTCGTGCAGGGGGGCGAGCTCCTGGCCGGCCAGCAGGCTGTCGCCGGCCAGCTCGGCCAGGCGGGCGATCAGGCTGGGCACGTCGAGCACCAGTTCGGCCAGGCGGTAGACCTTGCCCTTGAATTTGGGATGCTGCAGGGCCGGCGGCAGCTGTTCGCCCTTGACCTGGTCGACCCGGCCGCGCACCGCCTTGCTGGCGAAGAAGCTGGTCAGGTTGCCGGCCAGGCTGCCCGGCGACCACAGGTAGTGGGCCTCGGAGAGCAGGCGCACGCCGGACAGATCCAGCTCGCCGTTGCCGGCTACCGCCTCACGCCAGCGCCGCGGCATGTCGGCGATGGCCTCGGAGGCACCGGTCAGCGCACCGTGCAGGGCGTACTTGGCGCCGCCGTGGATGATCCCCTGGGACTTCAGGCTTTGCCCGCCGCCGAGGCTGCCGTTCTCCACCAGCACGCTGGCGTAGCCCAGTCGGCGCAGGCGGGCATTCAGCCAGAGGCCGGCGACACCGCCGCCAACGATGAGGATATCGGTGCTCAGAGCTTGGGACATGCGCGGCGCTCGCTGGAAAACAGGCGCGCAGTATACCGCGAGCGGCCGCGGCGGCTCGCTCGATCAGTGGCCGACGGTTTTCGAGAACAGCTGGATCACCACCACGCCGGCGACGATCAGGGCCATGCCGAGCATGGCCGGCAGATCCAGGCGCTGCTGGTAGAGGAAGGTCGCGGCAATGCTCACCAGCACGATGCCCAGGCCGGCCCACACGGCGTAGGCCACGCCGACCGGAATGCTCTTCACCACCAGGCTGAGCATCCAGAACGAAATCGCGTAGCCCACCACCACCAGCAGCAGCGGCAGCGGTTTGCTGAAACCCTGGAGCGCCTTCATCGAGGTGGTGGCGATCACTTCGGCGCCGATGGCGATGGCAAGGTAGACATAGCCGGACATGACGAACCTCCTGTTGAGCTGACCAGCATTCTAGTGCCTTGGCTGATGGGATAAAGTGATTACCTATCTGTAATGGAGATTGGTTATGCAGTGGAGCCTGGAGCAGATCCGCCTGTTCGTCAGCGTCGCCGAGGGCCAGTCCTTTTCCGCCGTGGCGCGCCGGCTGCAGCGCGCGCAGTCGGCGGTGAGCAACGCCATCGCCCTGCTCGAGACCGACCTCGGCGTACTGCTGTTCGAGCGCAGCAGCGGGCGCCAGCCGCGCCTGACCGCGGCCGGGGTGTCGCTGCTGGAGGAGGCGCGCGAGGTGCTGCGCCAGTGCGAGCGCCTCGACGGCCGCGCCCTGGGCCTGGTGCGCGGCGAGGAAGTGCGCCTGCGCCTGGCCCAGGACGAGGCCATGCCCTACCAGCCGGTGCTGGACAGCCTCGAGGCCCTGGCCCAGGCCTTTCCCCTGCTGGAAGTGCAGCTGGCCAGCGGCGCCCAGGGCGACGTGGCGCGCAAGCTGCTGGAGCGGCGCGCCGATCTCGGCCTGCTGTTCCACCACGAGCAGATGCCGGCAGCCCTGGAGCGCCAGCGCCTGGGTACCATCGAGATGGTCACCGTGTGCGGCGCCGGGCATGCGTTGGCGAGCGCCGGGGCGGTCGACCGCCGCGAGCTGGCCCGGCATCGCCAGCTGCTGATGGCGCCCCAGGACAGCCAGTACCCCGGTGGCGAGCAGATCAGTCCGGCGGTCTGGCGCACCGACAGCTTCTACGCCATGGCCGAGCTGCTCATGCGCAACCTCGGCTGGGCCTGGCTGCCGCGCCACGTGGTGCAGTACCCGACCTACCACAGCCAGCTGGTCGAGCTGAACTGCGACTGGACGCCGCCGCCTTTGGTGGTGGAGCTGGTGTGCCGTCGCGACGAGGCGCTGGGGCCGGCGGCGCGCTGGCTGGCTGCGGCCTTTGCCGAGCACCTGCAGGCAATCGGCTGATTGGCCGGAGGCGCTCTGCTAAGCTGCGCGCCCATGAACAGAACCCTCTATACCCTGATCCTGCACCTGGCCCTGCCGTTCATCTTCCTGCGCCTGCTGTGGCGCGCCTGGCGTGCGCCGGCCTACGGGCGCCGCATCGGCGAGCGCTTCGCCGTCGGCCTGCCGGCGCTGCGTCCGGGCGGTATCTGGGTGCATGCGGTGTCGCTGGGCGAGAGCATCGCTGCGGCGCCGCTGATCCGCGAACTGCTGGCGCGCTACCCGGAGCTGCCGATCACCGTCACCAGCATGACGCCGACCGGCTCGGAGCGGATCCAGGCCCTGTTCGGCGACCAGATCCAGCATTGTTACCTGCCCTATGACCTGCCCTGGGCCTGTGCGCGTTTCCTGCATCGGGTGCAGCCGCGCCTGGCACTGATCATGGAAACCGAGCTGTGGCCCAACCATATCCACCAGTGCGCCAAGCGCGGGGTGCCGGTGGTGCTGGCCAATGCGCGCTTGTCCGAGCGCTCGGCACGGGGCTATGCCCGGTTCGCCAAACTGACCGCGCCGATGCTGGCCGAGCTGAGCCTGATCGCCGTGCAGACCGAGGCCGAGGCCGAGCGCTTTCGCCAGCTCGGCGCGCGCCCTGGCTGCGTCACGGTGACCGGCTCGATCAAGTTCGACCTCAGCGTGGATGCGCAACTGCAGGCCCGTGCCAGCCAGCTGCGCAGCGAGTGGGGGGCGGCGCAGCGGCCGTTGTGGATTGCCGCCAGCACCCATGTCGGCGAGGACGAGATCGTGCTCGCCTCCCACCGTCAGCTCCTGGCCGAGCGAGCGGACGCGCTACTGATCCTGGTGCCGCGCCATCCGGAGCGCTTCGCCGGGGTGGCCGAGCTGTGCGCGCGCGAGGGCTTTGCCTGTGTGCGTCGCTCCACCGGTGAAGCGGTAGCGGCCGCTACCCAGGTGCTGGTGGGCGATACCCTGGGCGAGCTGCTGTTTCTCTATGCCCTGGCCGACCTGGCCTTCGTCGGCGGCAGCCTGGTGCCCAACGGCGGGCACAACCTGCTGGAGCCGGCGGCACTGGGCAAACCGCTGCTGAGCGGCCCGCACCTGTTCAACTTCCTCGAGATCGCCGCCCTGCTGCGTGGGGCCGGCGACCTGCTGGAAGTGGCGGATGCCGGGCAGTTGCAGGCTGCGCTGCAGATGCTGTTCACCGATGCGGCGCAGGCCCGGCAGCGGGCCGAGGCAGGGCTGGGCGTGCTGCGCGCCAACCAGGGCGCGCTGGCGCGTCTACTGGACGGGCTGGCGCCGCTGCTGACGCGCCAGTAGCGCGCGCCAGGTCAGGCCGCCGGCGGCCAGCACCAGACAGGGCAGCCAGACCCAGCGCGCTTCCGAGGCCAGCACCAGCAGGCCGCGCTGACTGAAGAAACCGTTGACGAAGGGCGACACGGCAATCGGCCGCCAGGGCAGGAAGAAGCGCTGCTCGCTCCACGGCCACAGCCAGGCCACGCCGAGGCCGCCGTTGGTAGCGGCATCCAGCAGGCTGTGCGAGGCAGTCGCCAGGGCGATCCAGATTCCGGCCCGCAGCGGCCCGCAGCCGAGCAGGCGGCAGCTCAAGGCGCCGAGTACGCCGCAAAGTCCGGCGAACAGCAACGAATGACTGAAACCGCGGTGGCCGAAGGCATCGGCGTAGGCGATGCCGAGCTTGAAGGCCAGTACGTCGGCATCCGGCAGGCAGGTGAACAGCAGGCTGACCAGCAGCAGGCGCGGCGGTAGCAGCCGCGGCCCGAGTGCCAGTCCCAGGGCGAGAACCGGCAGCGGGTGGCTGATCAGGGTGGTCACGAGTGCTCGTGCATGCGCGCCAGCTGGCGCTCCAGCAGGGAGGGGTAGGGCTCCAGCAGGCGCTCGACGCAGCTGGCGCCTTCCGGGCTGGCGATCGGGCGGATGCGTGCGCACTGGCGCACCTGGGCGTCGTCGCCGATGGCGCGCTGCACCAGCAGCAGGTTGCGGCTGTGCTGGGACAGGGCCAGGGCGTCCTGGGCCGCCTCGCTGAGCAGCACCTCGGCCTGGCTCGGGGCGATGGGCTCGGCGCTGTGGGTCAGGCCCAGCTGCAGTTGCAGGGTCAGGCCGCTATCGGCCACCTCGATCTGCAGGGCATGGCCGAGGGCGCGCATCAGTTCGCCGCAGCACAGGGCGTGGGTCAGGTAGTCCTCGCCGCTCTGCGCGCTGCTGAACAGCATCAGGCTGCTGCCGTCGTTGAGGGTGTACAGCTTGCCCTGGTACAGGGTGGCGGCCTGCTCCAGGCAGTCGCGGTAGCGCTGCAGCAGATCCAGCAGGCGCGAGCGCGGCAGGTGGCGCAGTTGTTCCTGGGCACCGAGCTGGATGGCCAGCACGGCATTCTGTTCGGCCGGCAGGCTGGGCGGTGCGGGGACGAAGGGCGCTGGGGCCTCGGCATACTGTTCGCGCAGGTCGGCGAAGCCGTCGTCGTCCTCCGCGAAGCTGGCTTCGAGCGGCTGCGGCTGCGGGCTGGCCGAGGGGGCTATGTCGTAGTCGTCGTAGTCGGCATCCAGGTCGGGCACGCTGAAGCTCGGCTCGCGCGGCTCGTCGAGGTACGGGCCATCCTCGTCTGCATCCGCTTCTGCGGCGTAGTCGTACTCGTCGGCCGCCGTCGCGCTGACCACGGGTTGTGGTTTTTCCGGCACCAGGCGGGCCTGCAGCTGACGGGCCAGATCGCCGATCTCGTCCTGGCGCCCGGCGCCCGGCGCCGGATCGTCCGGGTCGCGCAGCCACAGGCGCAGCTCCATCAGCGGTGTGGAAATGTGTCGGCCGAGGCGCAGGCTGAGGGACATGGCCAGGGCCAGCAGGATCAGGCTGAGCAGGCCCATGCTCTGCAGGCTGATGGTCATCGGCTGCTGGAACTGCTGCATGTCCAGGCTCAGGCGCAGCTGCCCGGCTATCACTTCCTGGAAGGTGATGGGCGTCGAGTAGAGGCCGTCGGTCTCGCCCAGCAGGCTCTGGCTGGGGCGCGAGCCGGCCTCGGCGAGGATGCGGTTGTCCACGCTGTAGATGGCCGCATGGGCCACCAGCGGGTTCTTCACCAGGTTGCTGAGCAGTACATTGAGGCTGAGGATGTCGTTGGACACCAGCAGCTCGGTGGCCGAGGCGGCCGTCTGCACGGTCAGGCTCTGGCCCAGGGCATCAGCCTGCTGCTGCATGGCCTGCTTGAACTGCATGCCCATTACCCACGCATAGATCACCAGCGCCAGGGCGACCAGCAACAGGCTATGGCTGGCGATGCGCAGGGCCAGGGGCACGCGCCGCTGGCGCAGGGCGTGGAACAGCAGGAGGAAGAAGTTGTCGGGTTTGACCTGGACGGGCCGGTTCACAGGGCGCGGCTCTTATCGACGGAAATTGCCGCGCAGTATAACCACGGCCCCCAGGCGGGCAAAGCGCCGCCCGTGCCCTGGGGTCTGCTCCCGCTTCGCTCGCGGCCGCGACGGAGCCCGTTTTGGCGCGGGAGCAGGCCCTGGCCCCGCGAAACTGGGTAGAATGTGCGCCTTTCGATGGGCCACCCTGGCCTTTTGCCGAC